>JAGXFV010000036.1 GCA_024637095.1 Actinomycetes bacterium | reverse complement strand
TATGCGGGGTTGCCAGTCGCCTTGCTCGTCGTGCATGGCCACCAGTTTATAGACCCCGCCCAAAGCCGGCCAGTTGGAAGAGGTGATCAGGTGCGTGCCCACCCCCCAAGCGTTGATCTTGGCCTGCTGACGCTTCATGTCCGCGATCAGGTCCTCGTCGAGTTCGCTGGAGGCCATGATCAAGGGATCCTCGAAACCTGCCTCGGTGAACATGCGGTAAGCGGCTTTGCTCAGGCGAGCGAGGTCGCCGGAGTCCAGGCGGACAGCGGCACGGGTTTGCGGGTGCTTCTTGCGTAGTTCCTCGAACACAGTCAGGGCGTTGGGCAGCCCGCTGAGCCGGGTGTCGTAAGTGTCCACCAAGAGCAGGCAGCTCTGCGGATAGGCTTCGGCGTACGTACGGAAGGCCGTGAGCTCATCCGGGAAGCTCATCACCCAGGAATGGGCGTGAGTCCCGCGGACCGGAATGCCGAAGAGGCGGCCCGCAAGCACGTTCGACGTTCCCGAAGCCCCGCCGACGAAGGAGGCGCGGGCCCCGGAGAGACCGCCGTCCGGCCCCTGGGCTCGGCGCAGTCCGAACTCCACCACCGGGTCGCCGTTGGCGGCCTGGCAGATGCGCGCGGTTTTCGTGGCCACCAGGGTGGGATAGTTGAGGGCGTTGAGGACGAAGGTCTCCAAGAACTGGGCTTCGGAAAGGGGTCCCTCCACCCTCAGCAATGGTTCGTGCGGGAAGACCAGGCTGCCTTCTTCGGCAGCGTGGATGGTGCCCTGCAGGCGGAAGTCGGCCAGGTACTCGAGGAAGTCGTCACCAAACACGCTCAGCGAATCCAGATACTCCAGATCGTCCTGGGTAAAGCGGAAGTTCTCGAGGTAGTCGGCGAGTTGCTCGACACCGGCGAACACCGCGAACCCCCCGTGCGGCGGAAGGCTGCGGAAGAAGTACTCGAAGCAGGCGGTGATGGACTGACGCTTGGTGCGCCAGTAACCGTTCATCATGGTGAGCTCGTAGAAGTCGGTCAGCAGGGAGAGGTTTTCGCGCAGAGCCCAGCGCGTTGGGATGTCCGGGCTCATCGGCTCCCGACCATGTCGCCCGGCTTAATTTCCTCGGAGTTCACGCTGTCGATTCCCTCCTGCTTGAGTTCGACGAGGGCCCTCTTCGTGGTTTCCGGGGCAACGCCGCGCACCGCGTCCCGCACCAGAACCACCTCGAAGCCCGCCTTCTTGGCGTCCAGAGCGGTGGCGCGCACGCAGTAGTCGGTGGCGAGCCCGGTGACGAAGACGCGTTCGACTCCGCCGTCGCGGAGCTCCGCAGTCAGGTCTACGCCGGATGCCTGAAATCCGCTGTATGCCTCCCTGTCGGGATCGTCACCCTTGCTGACCACGAGCGCGTCGGGAACCACATTCAGCGCGGTGGAGAATTCGGCACCCTCGGTATTCTGCACGCAGTGAGGCGGCCAGGAGAGGTCATGGTACTCGGGGGTTTCCGGGGCGAAGCTGACATGGTCCGGGGGGTGCCAGTCCCTGGTGTAGACCTTGTGCTCAAACAGCGGCACCAGCCGGTTGATGACGGGAATCACTCGGTCCCCCTCTTCCACTCCGAGCGATCCCCCGGGAAGGAAGCAGTTCTGGACATCGACGACGATGAGGGCGTCGGTGACGTCGGTCTTCATAGGTCTTTCACCTCGTTGCTCGAGCCCTTGCGGAGCGCTTCGCGCCCGTTCTCGCTATGAGGGAGCTTCCCATAATAGCCGACGGGCAAAGCGGGGACGGACGCAGGGGCCGGGCCACGCGGCAACGCCGGGTGGGGGCTGCGGACGGCGATAGTTCAGATCATCTTCGGTCACCCCACGGGCGCTATCGCAGGATCCTCACACGTAGACATCGATTTTGGCATCAACGACCTTCTGCACGTACTCCTTGAGCGGAGCAAAGCCCACTCCGTGGATTGAGTCGACCACACCCGGCTTTGCCAGGTAGGCTGCCTCGGCGAGAAGTACGATGGATACATCTTCTCCCGCGTCGATTGCGCCTGCCGCCGTGATGAAGGCCAGACTGGCCTTTGTGGGGTCATTGGAACCGTTGGTGGCCACTGAGAGAATTCCAGCCATTCTACTCACCACTCTCTTGATCCGGTCATCCACCAACTACCCAATTTGCGCGAAAAGAACAGAAAAAGAACAGGGAGTCCGTACTCGACGAGGTCACGGAAAGAGACGGGGGCGAACTGAGCGGACTTCGAACTCTGAAGTACATCCGCCAAGTACTTTCCACCCTTATTGTACAGCGCAGGTGGGGGCTTGCCGCAAGTCCCGGGTCGTGCCGCATAATTAACGGGCGCAAGCCGGATAGTACGGAAAACGAGAGAGGAGCGTGCCGGTGGCAGCTACCGAAGATCTGAGTTCGCAGCGGTTCTACCACGGGACGAAGGCCGACTTGAAGCCACGAGACCTGATCAAGCCGGGCCATCCCCCAAACTTTGGCAAACGGGACAGGATGACGACCTACGTCTACCTGACCGCCACCCTGGATGCGGCCGTCTGGGGGGCGGAGCTGGCCCTCGGCGACGGTCGCGGCAGAATCTACTTGGTGGAACCGACCGGCCCGACCATGGATGACCCCAATCTGACGGACAAGAAGTTCCCCGGTAATCCGACGAAGTCATACCGTTCCCGCGAGCCGTTGCGGGTCACGGGCGAGTGCACGAACTGGCAGGGGCATTCCCCCGAAGCGCTCAAAGCCATGAAGGACGGCCTTGAAGAACTCAAGCGACTTGGTGTTGAGCCAATCGACGACTGAGTTGGACCATTTGCCGCTACCTGAACCGCGAGCGCTTTGACTCGGGCGGCGGGGCCTCAGTCGTCTCGGGCAAGGTGAAAATAAGGTGGACGGCGGCTCCCCCCTCCGGGAGGTTTTCCGCCCGCACCCTTCCGCCGTGAGTTTCGACTATGGCCTTCACAATGGCCAAGCCCAAGCCCGCCCCGTCGCCTCCACGCGCGGCGTCTCCCTGAGTGAAGCGGTCAAAGGCCCGGGCAAGGTTGTCCGCGCCGAAGCCCGGTCCCCGATCGCTGACCTCCAGTTCGACGGTGTCGGTCCCCCCTGTCGCCCGCAGTTCGATCTGTCCCGCGCCGTGCCGCAGCGCGTTGTCGACCAGGTCGCCCAAGGCCTGCTCAATCCGGTGGCGGTCGGCGTAGATCGTGACCTCGCGCCCGGCTTCTTCCACCGCGATGTCTCGCTGCTCCGCTCGTACTCGCGTGCGGTACCGCTCGGCCACCGCCTCCATAGCTTTCCCCGCGGCGAAGCTCACCGGCTCCAGCGCCAGCTGGCCCTGTTCGGCTCGGGCGAGCACCAGCAGATCTTCGGCCAGGCGGCTCAAACGCTCAGCTTCTGCGGAAGCCGATCTGAGGGCGGCCTCGAGCTCCTCGTGCGTCCGCCCCTGGCGAAGCGCCAATTCGAGCTCCATTCGTAGCATGGCGAGTGGCGTGCGCAGCTCATGGCTGGCATCGGCAAAGAAGGCACGTTCGCGCTCGATCGATTCTTCCAGGCGGTCGAACAGTTCGTTGAGAGTCGTCCCCAAGCGCGCGATCTCGTCGTTTGCAGGGGGGACGGGCAGGCGGCCAGAGGGATCCTCGGCTTCGATCTGTTCGGCCTTCTTCCGCATCGATTCGACGGGACGGAGAGCGGTGGCGGTGAGCATGTAAGCCAGGAGAAAGCCTGCGGCCAGAAGCAGCGGACCACCTAACGAGAGTTGGGCGGCGAACCCGCTCAAGGCCTCCTGCAGATCTTCGGTAGAGCCGGCCACGACGAGCACGGCGGGTCCCGTGGGCGTCGAAACCGGCCCCGCGAGCAGCCGAAAAGGCTCATCGGACTGGGGCACCGCGACTTCCTTGAAGAATTGAGTCCGCTCCGTGGCAGAAGCCAGCCGATTTCCGGCAAGCAGTGGTTCGCGGAGTCCGTTGTGGAAGAGGACGCGTGCGTCGGGGGAGAGCAGTTGCACGGCTCCTTCCTCGCGTGCGCCGGCGGCCGGCTCGGCCGAAGTCAGCCCACCGGGATTCTCCTGCGCCACCTGCGCGAGGGCGTCGAAGCTGACCTCGAGTTGGTCATTCAGGGAGTTGTCCAGGGTGGTTGCCAGGCGCCAGTAGAGAAAGGCTCCCAGGACCACGAGCACCAGCGCCATGGCCAGGGTGAAGGCCAGTGCCAGGCGCAGGCGGATGGGAACCCGGTTCATTCGGCGTCGCGCAGGCGGTAGCCCGCCCCGCGCACGGTTTCCAGAGAGTGGAGGCCAAAAGGACGGTCGATCTTCTGGCGCAACTGCCGCACGTAGACGTCGATCACGTTCGAGCGATTCTCGTATTCGTAGTCCCAGGTGTGTTCGATCAGGTCGAAGCGGGAGAGCACCTGCCCGGGGTGGCGCATGAAGGTCTCGAGCAGGGAAAACTGCTTGGTCGACAACTCCACCTCTTGTTCACCCCGCCACACCCGGTGGCTCTTGGCATCCAGGCGGAGCGAGCCCACCTGCAGGATGGGGCGGCGCTCCACCGGGCCGCGCCGTGAGAGGGCCCGGACTCGGGCGAAGAGCTCGTCCAGGGCGAAGGGCTTGGTGAGGTAGTCGTCGGCGCCGGTGTCCAGTCCGGTCACCCGGTCGTCGAGCGCGTCGCGGGCCGTCAGCATGAGAACGGGAGAGCCCACGCCGCCGGCGCGGAGTCGGCGCAACGTCTCATAGCCGTCGATGCCGGGCAGCATCACATCTAGCGTGATCACGTCGTACTCTGTCGAGGCCGCCATCCAGACCGCGTCTTCCCCGGAGGCGGCCACGTCGCAGGCGTGCCCCTCCTCCTCGAGGGCGCGCTCCAGCAGGGAGGCCATCTTGGGTTGGTCTTCGACGATCAACAGACGCATGTTCCAATTATCCTCGCACTTGTCCCCGACGGCAGAAACGGGAGAAGCCCCGCGGGGCCGGGGCTTCTCCAAGATGTGGGGCAGGAATCGCGGATAGATCCTACTGGTCGTCTTCCGCGTTCCCTTGGTCGTCCGGGCCTTCGGTCGAGGACTTGACCACCTGGAACTCGCTGTCTACCTGAACCTCGACTTCACCGTTAGGGGCTTTGAACTCGACCTCGTACGCCACTCCGTCCTCGTCGCCGGCCTCGACATGGGAATACTGGGCGTCGATGCCCTGGCTCGCGACATAGTCCTGGGCCACCTGGGCGGCTCGTTCGGCGTCGGTTCCGGTCACGGCCTCATCGTCCCCGGTCAGGGCCGGCGCGTTACCGGTCGCTGCGGCTACTCCTGCGCCAAGCGCGATCACCACGAGGACGGCGGCCAAGCCGATCATCCAAGAGCGCTTCATGTTTCGGGTCCTCCTTCCAAATGAGCGTGTTGCGCGTTTTCGATGAATAGAGTCTACGGAACCCGGATGAACGGCAGATGAAGCCGGGCCCTTCTCGGGTCAGGCCCCTCTCGTGATCTCAGGCTCCGGCTCTCAGTGCATCCTGCAAAGCCTCCCGCCCACCGCTGAGCACGGGCGGGCCGTGAGCGGTCAGGACCTTACTGATGGGGAGTTCGAGCAGGGGGAGAAGTTGCCGGCGCACCGGTTCCGGCCCACCCGCGGACTTTCTCACCCAGTCTTGGGGACACATGCGCAGGCCCTGCTGGGTCCCCAGGATGACGTCGGCGAAGAGCAGGGCACGGTGCGAGGGCAGCCAGAGCACGGCCTCGAAATCCCGGCCGACGTAGAAGGGCTCGAGCCCGAGGGGCAATGGCGCTGCCGTCTCCCGGGCGGTGTGGCGCGCCGCCGCCGCCGCGTTCTCTGCCTCCTCTGCCCCCTCTGCCGGCTCAGTTCGCTTGGGGACATAGGTCTCCAGAGGGCGGTGCTCGATGTCGCTCGCAGCCCCGGCGGGGGCGTAGACCGGGGCAGTGTAGCGTGCGGCGAATTCAGTCGCGGAGCGTTCGTGCCAGTGCAGGGTGAGCACCACCGCGAGCGAGCCGCGGACCGGGGCGACCAGGTCCTCGAGTTTGCGCCAGAACGGCTCAGCCGCTTCGGATGGAGTGAGGGGGTCGACGAAGACCGCCGATTCGGAGCCCACGATCAGGTGAGATGCGACCTCCTGGTAGCTCGAGTCGAGCTGGTCGGCCACGGGGTCCCATTCCGGGTGCGACGCGGTCCACCGATAAAGCCCCAAGTCTATCTGTTGAAGCGAAGCGGCCAATCAGATCACCTACTCTTCGGGCGCGCGTCCCGGGGGCGGCACTCTTCGCTTTTCGGGCGCGCGTCCCGGGGACGGTACGGCGAGCTTTTGCTGAGGGTTATTCCCCTTTGGAGCGCCCACCGATCACGGTCATGCCCTCGGGCATGAATGGTCGCAGGACCTCCGGTACCACCACGGTCCCGTCTTCCTGCTGGTAGTTCTCCATGATCGCGATCAGCGTGCGGCCGATGGCCACCACCGTGCCGTTCAGAGTGTGGACCAGGTAGGGCCCGCCCTGCTCGCCCTTGGCCCGGGCGCGCAGCCGCCGCGCCTGGTAGTCGGTGCAGTTCGAGCAGGAGGTGACTTCCCGGTAGCGCTCTTGGGTGGGAATCCAGGCTTCGAGGTCGTACTTCTTGGCGGCCGGAGCGCCCAGATCGCCGGCGGCGATGTTCACCACCCGGTAGGCGATGCCCAGTTCCCGGAAGACTTCCTCCTCGATACTCCTCATGAAGTCGTGTTCTTCCTGGGACCGGTCGGGGTGGCAGAAGCTGAACATCTCCACCTTGTCGAACTGGTGGACCCGCAGCATGCCCCGGGTGTCCTTGCCTGCGGCGCCGGCTTCCCGGCGGAAGCAGGAGGAATAGCCCACGTAGCGCACCGGGAGCGCCGACTCGTCCAGGACCTCCTCCATGTGCATCGCCGCGAGGGGTACCTCGGCGGTGCCCACCAGGTTCAGGTCGTCGGAATCTATGTGGTAGACCTGCTGCATATCGGTGGGGAAGAAGCCGGTGCCGTACATGGCCTCGTCCCGCACCAGCACCGGAGGAACCACTGGGCGGAATCCTTTCCCGGCGAGCTTGCGCAGCGCGAACTGCACGAGCGCGAACTGCAGGAAGACGAGTTCGTCCTTCAGATAGACGAAGCGGGCTCCGGAGACCTTCGCCGCCCGCTCCAGATCGATGGTGTCGCTGCTCGCGCCGAGGTCGACGTGGTCGCGCGGCTCGAAGTCGAACGTCTGGGGATCCCCGTGGGAGGCAATGGTTTCGCTCATGTCCTCGCCGCCCTCGGGGGCGGTGGGATCGGGGAGGTTAGGCACCTGCAGCAGCTCTTGCTCCAGCTGTTCTTCGACTGCCCGCAGCTGCTCCTCGAGTCCCTTGATCTCGCTCGAGACCTCACGCATGGCGCGGATCTTCTCTTCAGCGTCCTCTCCGGCCTTCTTCGCGCGCCCGATCTCTTCGCTCACGGTATTACGCAGGCTGCGCTTCTCCTCGACCTGCACCAGAATTTCGCGGCGGCGCTCGTCCAGGAGCAGGAGCTCGTCCAGCGAGTGAGTGGCGGCGGGACCGCGTCGGGCTAGGCGTTCGCGCACCATCTCGGGCTGATTCCGTATGAGCTTGATGTCGAGCATGTCATTCCTCGTCGGGCGGCTTGATCAAAGCGACGAGACCGAAAAGCGCGCGAGGAGCTATGCGGCCCGGGCGGACCTCAGACTATCAGAGGGGCTAGAGGACGAAGTAGGCCGTGAGCAATGCGACAATTACCAAGCCGACGAGAATTGCTCCGAACACGGCGTGGGCCGCCTCCCGTTTCCACCAGGGGGCAAGCTCGAGAGCAAGCTGGTCGGGGGGGTGCGACGCTCGGTGGTCACGGCGGTAAAGAGAGAGCAGGTCTTCCTCGGTCGGATCCCACTTCAGGTCGAGGGGCTCGAACGGTTGAGGATCTTCGGTGGAGTCGGTCGTTTCTTCAGGGGGTGCGGGACTTTCCTCGTTCAGGACCACGCAATAGATGGATCCTTCTCCGGCCGTCTCATCGGGTGAGGGTGCGGGTAGGTTCACCGGTTCGACCCATCCTTCGAAGGAAGAATCCAGTTGCTCGGCGATCTGCCTGCGCGTCTCCACGATAAGCCTGCGCAGATCGACGGTGGTGTCCCGCGCGCGGGGATCTTCGGGCCCGGGCTCGGTCACCGGGATAAGGGCCCCGGATTCGGGTTCACCCAAAGTCTTGAGCGAATTCTGGGGATCCCCGCAGTCTCGATCAGCGGTCACCGCCGATTCCCTGCGGCCCGCCACCATGAACCCTGCCGGCAGAAGTGCCAGGGGAAGGAGTCGCAAGAAGAGGCGGCTGGAGATTCTTTCTCTCATCCCATCATTCTCAATCGGTCAGTTTATTTTATATTCCCAGTGATTGCTGTCAACATAACCACGAACATCAACACGCGGAAGCGAGGAAAGCTTGCTCTCCATTATCCTGGTTTTGCTCTTCGCCGCTATCCTTTTGGGTATGCTCCGCGCGATTGATCATGAAGCGCTGCGAACGCGCCCCCGCGGCTTGCTTTCTCCCCGCGGACTGGCTCTCGTCGTAGGGGGCGGGATTCTACTCGGTTTTGTCTACGGTGTGGTGACGGCGGACGAAGGCGGGCTCAACTGGCTGGAGCGCGGCCTGACGGTGGGCCTGATCACCGGGAGCGCCGGCGCCTTCTGGCTGGGGTTTCAGCAGCGTCATCAGTAGGCGCCCCGGTCAGACGGGGCGGCCCACTGGATAGCTCCCCAGCACCTTGAGCCCGGGCAGTTTGCAGGTCAGGCAGCGCAGGCAATCCTCGATCTGCGGGTCGTTGACCTTCCCCTCCATGTCGATCAGGAAAACGTACTCGCCCAACATCCGCTTGGAGGGCCGGGACTCGATCTTGGTCAGATTGATGAAGCGGTAGGCGAACTCCTGCAGAATCAACAGGAGCGCCCCCGGCTGGTCTTTTGAGATCTCGCAGACCACGGAGGTCTTGTACGGTTCGCGCAGATCCTGGCGCTCCCGCAACCGGGACAGGAAGACGAAGCGCGTCTCGTTGTCGTCGTGATCTTCGATGTTCTCCCGCAGGACGACTCCGCCGAATGCCTCCGCCGCGAGCGCCGTGCCGATTGCCGCCCAAGGGCGATCGGTGGAAGTCACCTGCTGCACCGCGCTGGCCGTCGAATTGGCGGCGACTGTCTCGACGCCCGGCAGGTGCTTGCGCAGCCACTGACGGCACTGGGCGTTGGCGTGTGGATGGCTGACCACCCGCTCGATCTGCTCGAAGCGCACCCCGGGCCGAGCTACCAGTCGGTGACGGATGGGCTGCTGGATCTCGCGCACGATCTGCAGGTTGTCCACCTCGTGCGCCAGGATGTCCACGGTGATGGAGACGCTGCCCTCGATGGAATTCTCGATGGGAACCAGGACCAGCGGCACTTCGTCCTGAGAGACCGCTTCGATCGTGTCCTGCAGGGAGGGATAGGGAAGGAGCTCCAGCCCGCGGCCGGTCTCCTCGCCGACTTCGACACCCAAACTCGAGCGCAGCGCCTCTTCGGTGAAGGTGCCGCGGGGGCCTAGAAAGCCGACCTTGCCGGGGTGCAGGGTCAGAGGGACTCCTGCCGTGGAGGTGGTCCAGCCGGGCAGTTCGCAGAGCCGATCACCACAGGCCATGCCGATTACCGTCCCGCCGCGTCGTCATCGCGAGCCGTACCGCGGTATCGCCGGGCCTCCCGGAATCCGGGCTCCCACTCGAATTCGAAGGTATCCTCGGCCTGAAGACGCCGCGATTGCTCCTTCTCGTGGGAAGCCGCCGGTTCTTCCGGCTCGGCGGGGGAGCCCGGGTCGGCTTCCGCGTACTCGGCGTTCTCGACTTCTTCCGCGTCCCTCCCTTCCGCCGCCCGTGCACCGTTGTCCGGTTGGGAAGCGGTGGGTAACCCGTGCCAGCCCAACGTCGAGGGAGCAGGCGGGAGCGCTTCCAGGGGGGGCAGACCGCGGCGGACGCGGCGGCGGTTCTCCCGTTCCAGCGCCCGCAGGGCGATGCCCTGTTGGTCCTCGTCCTCGGTCTCGAGCTCCGGCTCCGCCTCGGGCTGCTCATACTCCATGCCCCGGTCCTGCCGGAGCTTCTCCAGCCGCGGACGGACGGTGAAGGGCGCGGCGCCCTTCACGTTGGCCTGCTCGAAGGCTTCGGTTTCCTCGGGAGCCAGGGGGACATCGGACTCGCCGGCTTTGAGCGTCTTGACGTACGTGCGCGCGAAGTCGCGGCTCACCACCGTGGTGACCACCACCCCGTTCTGATCGCTGTCCAGGAAGCAGACGGCCGTGCTCTGGTGGCCGCCGAGGTCCTCGTAGGCGTCGAAGCGGACCATGCCCACCCGCGCCAGGCAGCCGTCGATGCGCACCTCGTGGTCCTTGGCCGTCACCGCCAGGTCCTCGAGAGCCATGCGCAGATTTCCCACCTGCTGGTCGAGGTCGGCAACGTGTCCGACCAGATCGGTCTCGCCACGGGTGCCGAAGATGATCCTCTGATTGCGTTGGAGAGTTCGAACAGTGCGCCGCAGCGTAAAGATCAGGGCGAGGCCGACAAGGGCAAGGAGAGCGCCTGCGGCAGCGGCGAGTTGGGCTATTTCGGCAGCGGTCATGAAAGCTAGTTTAGACTACAACGCAACATGGGGGAGGGACCGCGGCAGCCTAGAGGGTGAAGATGATGTAGCTCTCGATCTCGTTGTTGCTCGTGAGCTTTTCGTTGGGCACGGGACCGACCTTCACGTGGAGCCACGCCTTCTCGCCGTACTCGGTGGGGTTGATCCCGCTGATCTTGATGACCGCCTGTTCCCCGGCTTTGATCTCGGCGATCTTCTCCGTCTTGATCTGCGGCTGCGGCGACACCGGCGACTTCAACTCGATGGTGACGGGGACATCCTTCTCGAGCTCGTTGCCCTGGTTCTCCAGGGTGATCTGGAAGGACAGCTGGTCTGAGGCCTGCAGGTTATAGGTCTGTCCGGCCTCCACCGTGGTCTCAGCCGGCAGGACCACCACCTTGCTCAAGGCCACGCCGTGCACCGCCTGGATGCTCTCTGAGTCCTTGAGAGTGGCCAGGATGGTCTTCACCCGCGATTTGGCCGCGAGGTCGGAATCGGGGATGAAATCGGTCGAAGGTACGCTTACGCCCGTGATCTCCTGCTCCTGGAGGGTCTGGCTGGCGGAATCCATGAAGAACTCCTCGTAGGCCACGTCAGAAAGCAGCAAGTTCTGCAGGGCTTTTGAGATTTGCTCCGACGCCACCTCGACATCCTCGACCTCGAGGGCGTTGAGCAGGGCGGGCTTTAGATCTTCCATCCCGCGCGCCCGCAACTGCATGGTGGCGACGAACCACTTGTGAGATTCCATCATCTCGTCGGGTGCTTCCAGGCCCTTGGCCTGCTCGGCCAACTCCTTTGAGTTGGTGATGTAGCTGTCCAGCTTGCCCTGCACGTCTTTTCGGGTGGAGTCGCCCGGCTGCATCAGCAGACCGCTTAGCTCGACGCCCATGCGGTCCGAGGGCTCGAGGACCCCGGCCACGCCCTGCATGTACTCCTCGTACCCCGCCACCTGGCGGTCGTGCAACCAGTTCTGCGCGAAGACGACGCCGAGAATCACCAATGCGATGGCCACGGCGGCTACGATGAAGAAACGAACCACCGGCACGGAGGAACGGCGGCGCTCTTTGCGGCGGTGCTCCTCGTCGGCCAGTTCTGTGAAGGTATCGTCGTCGAGGTGAGAAGACATGCTTCTCCTGAAGTCGTCGTTCTACATAAAAAGGAGATGGAGGTGGGCGAGGGGGGACTTGAACCCCCATGAGCGTAAGCTCACTAGACCCTGAACCTAGCGCGTCTGCCAATTCCGCCACTCGCCCGGGCTGTTGCCGGATTAACCGGCGCGGACGCGGATTATAGCACCTGTCCACAGTGCCATCCACGCGCCCGCTGCCCTCGTTCAGGCCCCATCCACACTTCCCGGGTCCCCGTTTCAGGCCCGCCTGAGTATACACGTTCCTGTCCGAGGGTTCGCCGGTTCAAGACCGGCGGCTATACTTCTCGCCATGTCCGAACCGCCCCTCCTGCACGATCGGTATCGCATCCTCGAACGGTTGGGGCGGGGCGCCTTTGCCACGGTCTATCTGGCCGAGGACCTGACCATGGGCCGGAGGGTGGCGGTCAAGGTGGTGGAGGATTCGCGCGACCTGGACGGACGCGTGCTCCGCGAGGCTCGGGCGGCCGCCAAGCTCAGCCATCCCCATATTCTCCACGTGTACGAGGTCGTGCAGGAGACCGACCGCACCTTGCTCTTTATGGAGTACGTGCAGGGAGAAACGCTGCGCAGCCTGTACGCCAAGCGGCGGCTGAGCGACAAGGACGTGCTTGAGGCGGGAACCCAGATCTGCCGCGCCCTCGAGCACGGGCACAAGCGGGGGGTCGTCCACCGTGACATCAAGCCCGAGAACGTCATGCTGCTCGAGGCCGAGGAAGTGGATGCCAGAGTAATGGACTTCGGCGTCGCCCGACTGGAGGACCATACGGCGATCACCATGGAGGGTGACCTCGTGGGGACGCTGGCGTACATGGCCCCGGAGCAATTGGCGGGCAGAGACGTGGATGCCAAAGCCGACGTCTACGCCCTGGGCCTGACGCTCTATGAGGGCCTAACCGGCCTCAATCCCCTCCGCGGCAAGGACGTCGGCGAATTGCTGCGCGCCTCGGGCGAACGGCGGGTGCCGCGCCTGCGCAAAGCGCGTCCCGACCTGCCCGAGGAGTTGGAAGCGGTGCTGGACGCGGCGCTCCATCCCGAGCCCCAGGCCCGCCTGGATGCGGTGGGACTGCGACGCGGACTGGAAAAGGCCCTGCGCAAAGTGCCCGAGGCGCCCGCCGCTGAGCCGACGCTTCCCACCAGGGTACGCTCAACGGTGGGTTCGGTGGTCTCTCCGGTCCGGCTCGGGCCGCGGGCGGGATACATGGCCCGTCGCCTGACGGCCGCCCTGCTCGCCCTGGTGTCGCTCGCCTACGTCTTGCCCGGAACCGGCATCTATGCCGCCGACCTGACCTTTGCCCTCGTGGCGGGGACCGCCTTCCTCGCGCTGCTCTGGCCATTCGGCGGCGGCCTGGTCGCGCTCGGCCTGATGGCGCCGCCGGCCTTCGTCTTCGGGATGGGCTGGGGACTGCTCTACGTGGCGACGGCATTGCCGTTGTTCCTCTTTCTCAAGTGGCGGCGCCGGGAATGGGCGGCTTTGCTGCCCGCCGCCGCCCCCGCACTCGTCGCCGGCGGGGTGGGCCTGGCGCTCCCGCCGCTTGCGGGCCTGCTGCTGAGAAGATGGGGGGCTCTCGTCGCCTTCATCTGCGGCCTGACTCTGGCGGTGGCTGCCGGGCTGGCGGGCTGGGCAACACTGCCCTACACCTTTAGCCCGGATCCGGGTCCGGTGCTGCTCGAGGGTAGGTATGCGGAGAACCCGCTGGTGGCCCTCGAGTACCTGGCGCGTTTTCTCGACCTTCGACCGGAACTGTTGCTGCAGTCGGCGCTGTTCGGCGCGTTTGCGCTGCCGCTTTCCCTGCTGCTGAGCCTGGGCGGAAGACGCAGAATTTGGGCGACGGCGGTCTATCTGGGTCTGTTGTTCGTTGCTTTCGTGGCGGCGCCGCCCCTGCTCTTGGGCGTATCTGTCGCCCTGGGACCATTCTTCATCGCGTATGTGCCCTGCGTTATACTCGTCACCTTGTTCAGCCTCCTGTTTCCTCGGGAGGAATCGAATTCGTCAGCGGAGCATTAGCCTTGGGCCTAATGAAAAAACTTGAGTCAGACGTAGAGCGGGCTTTTGGCCGGGCCTTCAGCCGCTCGACCGCGCGCGTCGAGCCGGCGGAGCTGGCCCAGAAGCTTGTCAAGGAGATGGATGAGCACAAGATTTCCTCCGTATCGCGCGTCTACGTCCCCAACAAGTTCACGGTCTATCTCTGTCAGCAGGACCGGGGCTACTACCAGGCCTACGAACGCTCGCTGACCGAAGAACTCGAGGAGCACGTGCTGCAGCACGCCAAGACGGCCGGCCTCAGTTTGGTCGCCCCTCCCCGGGTGCGCGTCAAGTCGGACCGCGATCTGAAGGCCGGGCAGTTCGGGATTCTGGCCGAAGTCGCGGAGGAAGAGCCGTCGCGAGAGGAGCCACTGGCGGAGGCTGGGGCCGAGCTGGTCTTCGAGTCTGGGCCGCAGGCTCCCCATCGCGAAGAGATTCCCGCCGGGCTCCGCGGCGGCCTGCAGTGGGAACCCGAGGAGCCGGTGGCTGCGGTCGAGCCCGACTGGGCGCCCGCAGGAGATCTGGACGAACCATCAGAGGACGGCGCGCCGCTTGGGGACTCGGCGGTTCCCGAGCCGCAGCCCGCCGTCGTCCCCCTCAACCCCAAAGTGCTCGATACGCAGGACATCCCCGCGGCGGTGGCTTCCGACCTCGAACTGGCCCGTCAGACTATCGTTCTGAGGCAGGGCCGCCGGACCGAGGAGTTTCACAAGGGGCGGGTGGTGCTCGGACGGGCCCGACAAGTGGATTTCACCCTCGATGACCCCAATGTCTCTCGGCGCCATGCCGCCGTGTACTGGGAGGGAGGCGGGCTTTTCGTGAAGGACCTCGGATCGACCAACGGAACTCTACTCAACGGGCGCCCCGTCACCGCGGGTCCCGTGGCCGTCGGCGATACCCTGACCTTGGGGGACTCCGAGGTCACCGTGCGAGTCGGCTAACCGGAGCGTCGCATGCTCAATTTGCTCCTGCTGGGGGCCAAGTTCCTCTTTCTGCTCGTCCTCTATCTGTTCGTTTTGATGGTCATCCGTTCCGCCATCAAGGACGTGCACCGGGCGGCGGCCCGTCCCGTCCCCGGGGTCACTCCCCTGGACGAATGGGGGGCCCCACCGCCCCACCCCCTTCCCGCGGCCGGCGGCGGCCCCGGGGCCGGGCGCGCCTCCGCGGAGGGCGCCGATTGGGTGGTCCAGGTGGTCAGCAGTGCCGAGCTGCCCCGCGGTCAGACCTACCGTGTACCCCGGGACGGATTGATGATCGGGCGATCGAATGCGGCCGATCTTCACCTGCGCGACACATTCGTCTCTTCGCAGCATGCCCGGCTCTCGGTCACGGATCAGGGCCTGCTGCTCGAGGATCTGCAGAGCACCAACGGCACGCTGGTCAACGGGGCGGGAGCCTCAGAGGCCTGGTTGCGGCCGGGAGACGAGATCGCCATCGGTGACACCGTGCTCAAGGCCGAGGTGGGCTGATGCGACTGCGTTACGCCGCCGCCACGGACGTGGGTCTCATCCGCAGCGGCAACGAGGATTCCTTCATCGCTCGCGACGACCTCTTCGTGGTCTGTGACGGGATGGGCGGTGCCCGAGCGGGCGAGGTGGCCTCGGCCACCGCCTGCGAGACGATCGCGGCCCTAGACCCCGGGAGCGCCGATCGGGAAGATCTCCACCGCATTGTGTTCGAAGCGAACAAGGCGGTGATTCAAAAGGGCGCGGGAGACCCGCAGCTCCAGGGCATGGGCACCACCATGACCGCCGCCTTCCGCACCGGTCCCGAGAACCTGGCCCTGGCCCACATCGGTGACTCCCGCGCCTACCTTTTGCGCAACCAGGCGTTGCACCAACTCACCCAGGACCACTCCTTGGTGGCAGAACTGGTCCGTCAGGGCCGTCTGACCCCCGAGCAGGCCGCGGTTCACCCACATCGCAGCGTGATCACCCGCGCGATCGGCATCGAGCCTGAGACGCTTCCCGATCTCTTTCAGCTGACCTTGGAACCCGGCGACCGGCTCTTGCTCTGCAGCGACGGCTTGAGCGGCATGGTCGACGACCAGGGCATCGAGCGCATTCTGGGCGAGGGCGACGACCCCGCCGCGGTGGCGGCCGCCCTGGTCGATGCCGCCCTGCAAAACGGCGGCGAGGACAACGTCACTGTGGTCGTGGTGTTGGCGGAGGAAGGCGAGGGTGCCGTGGGCACCCCGGCGGGCGCCGGCGCAACCAAAACGGGTGCTGAGGTTTCCGGGCGGGGGACCGGGTGGGGACCGCGACGGTCCGCCATCCCCGGGGGGGAGCGTTTCCGCGAGGCGGGCAGGCGGCTGCGGGGAGGAGCCACCGCCGTGGCCGACAACGTGCCGGGCGTCCGTGGAACTCCGCGCAGCGGCGGGCGCACCACCCTAATCTGGGGCGGCGCCGTCCTCGGGGTGCTGCTACTCGGCGCGGTGGCCTTTGCGGTCTTCAATTCCTCGGTCTATTACGTCGGCAGCCAGGACGGGCGCGTGGCCCTGTTCAACGGGGTGCCTTACAAGGTGTTTGGCACAGAGCTATACGACGTGGTCGAGGTCACGCGCGCCGAGTACGGCGCGCAGCCCGATCACCTGCAGGAGAGGATCGATTCGCACGAATTGGTGAGTAAAGAGGAGGGCCAGCGCTTCATCCGGCAACTCTTCGTAGGGCAGCCGGCGGCGGATGGCGCACCCAGCACCGCCCCGGGTGCGACCGGGAACGGTAGCGTCAGCACCACCAGCCTTGCCGGCTCCGGAGCCGCCGGCCTTAGCACCTCCACCACCCAAACCGAACGGTGAGCCCGCGAAACCGAGAGCTGCTCTTCCTTCTTCCGGCCGTGCTCGTGACCACGATCGGCTTCGCCACCGTCTACATCCGCGAGGCGGAGCGGCTTGAGTGGGCCTCCCTGTCCTACGGCGGCCTATTCCTCGGGCTGTTCGGGCTGGTGCACGTGGCCGAGCGTCTTTTGGCGCCCAAAGCCGACCCCTATCTGCTTCCCATCACGGCCCTGCTTTCTTCGCTCGGGATCATGATGATCTACCGGCTGAACCCGGATCTGGCTCTGCAACAGGCGATCTGGCTGTTGGTGGGGCTTGGGGTCTTCGTCTTCGTGCTGACCGTGGCGCGGCCCCTGGCGCGCCTGGCCTCCTACAAGTATCTCCTGGGACTCGGCGGGATCGGGCTGCTGCTTTTCACGGTGGTCTTCGGCCGCGAGGTCTACGGGGCACGGCTCTGGGTGCGGGTGGCCGGGATCGGCTTCCAGCCTCCGGAGTTCGCCAAGCTCTTTCTGGTCGTTTTCTTCGCCGCCTACCTGGCCGACGTGCGCGAAATGCTCGCGGTGAGCACCCGCCGCATCCTGGGGATCGCTTTCCCCCCGCTCAAATACCTGGGCCCGCTGCTGGCTCTATGGGGCCTGGCCCTGGCTCTCATGATCTTCCTACGGGATCTGGGCACCAGCCTGCTCTTCTTCGCGGCGCTGCTCGCGCTGATGTATGTGGCCACCTCGCGGATGCTATACGTGGTGGTGGGCACCGGCCTCTTCGCCGGGGGGGCAACGGTGCTCTATCAGATCTTCCCGCACGTGCAGCGGCGGGTGGACATCTGGTTGGATCCCTGGGCCGACTCACAGGATGCCGGCTACCAGATCGTGCAGTCGCTCTTTGCCCTCGCGGAGGGGGGATTGACCGGCCGCGGCCTGGGGCAAGGCTTCCTGGTTCTTCCCAGCGGCAGAACGCTGATCCCAGCGCTCGAGACGGACTTCATCTTTTCGGCCATCGGTGAGGAGTTGGGCCTGGCGGGCGCGGTGGGAATCGTGCTGCTCTTTTTCATCTTCGTTTGGAGGGGCCTACGCATTGCCCTCGCTTCCGGGGACGACTTCGTGCGTCTGCTGGCGGCAGGGCTCACCGCGATCTTCGGCCTGCAGGCCTTCTTGATCTTGGGCGGGGTGATCAAGCTGATCCCGCTGACCGGCATCACCCTGCCCTTCGTCAGCTACGGTGGAAGCTCCATCGTGGCCAACTTCGCGCTTCTCGCGCTGCTGCTGCTGGCCAGTCATGAGGCCACCCGGCAGGAAGAGGCGCGGCTCGAGGCGGCCGTCCGGGGGCCGGCCGCCCAGCGCGAGGTGGTGGTGGGTCCCCCGGCGGGCGGGCTCCGTGATCTGCGGGCGCAGGGGCGGGGTGCCTGATGGAAAGACCGCTGAAGCGCCTGCTCTACTTCTTTGCCGCCCTCTTCCTGGCCCTGATCGTGCAGCTCAGCTACGTTCAGGTCTACGCCGCGCCGGACCTGAAGAACCACCCGGCCAACACGCGCGCCCTCGACGAGCAGATGCGCATCGAGCGGGGTGTGATCGTGTCGGCCGACGGTACCGTGATCGCGCAGAACCGGCAGGAGGGAGACTACTTCCTGCGCGAGTACCCTCTGGGCGACCTGACCGCCCCTTGGCTGGGTTACAACTCCCTGCGCTACGGACGGTCCGGGGTGGAGCGCGCCTACAACCCGGAACTGACCGGAGAGACCGATGAACTCGCCGCGCGCAGCTTCCTGGACATCTTGACCGACAAGCCCACGCGGGGAGCCGATCTGCAATTGACCGTGGATCTGGCGGTTCAGCGCGCCGCGGTCGACGGCTTGGGCGAGCGAAAGGGCGCGGTGGTCGCGCTCGATCCGCGGACGGGACAGGTGCTGGCCATGGCCTCCTGGCCGCGCTACGACCCCAACATACTGGACGAGCGCTGGGAGGAACTCAACCAGGACGCCGACCGACCCCTGGTGAACCGGGCGCTTCAAGGCCTCTATCCTCCGGGTTCATCCTTCAAGCCGGTGGTCGCGGCAGCGGCTCTGGCCGAGGGGCTTTTCGCGCCGGACTCGACCTTCACCGATGAGGGGCGCTACGTTGCCGGTGGTTTTCCGGTGAGCAATTACGGCGGCAACACCTATGGCGAGCATGATCTGACCACCGCGATGGCGAAGAGCATCAACACCAGCTTCGCCAAGATTGGCGTGAGCCTCGATGAGGACCTGCTCGCCTACACCCGGGCCTTCGGCTTCGAGAAGGAGCTTCCCCTGCCCCTGGAGTCTTCGGTCAGCACTCTGCCCGAGCCCTCGCTGATAGACACCGCGCACCTGGCGCAGATCGCTTTCGGCCAGGGACAGCTGCTCGCCACGCCGTTCCAGATGGCGCTGGTAGCTGCGGGTATCGCCAACGGGGGCAGCATCATGAATCCTTATGTGCTCGAGCAGGTCACTGACTTTCACGGAGCTGTGGTCGAGCGGGCCCAGCCGAGCGTCTGGCAGACACCCGTTTCCCCAACCGTGGCGGGGCAGGTCGCGGAGATGATGGTTCAAGTGGTCGAGCGCGGCACCGGGACGCAGGCCGCGCTGCCCGGCGTCCGCGTCGCGGGCAAGACCGGGACAGCGCAGGTGGCCGAGGGTGGGGATCATGCCTGGTTCATCGGCTTCGCGCCCGCGGACGACCCCCGGGTGGCGGTGGCCGTGCTGGTGGAGAACGCCGGTGGTGGAGGCAGCGTGGCCGCGCCGGTGGCGCGGGGCGTGCTCGAAGCGGGCCTCGCCAGATGAGCCCCCGAAGGGCAGGGCGCCGCCGGTCGAGGGCGAAAATGGCTTTGTTAGTATTCGATTGTTTGAGAGCGGAGCGACAGCGCCCGTCCAAAAAGGGAGCGAATCGGTGATTGGCCGTACTTTCGATGGCAGATATGAGGTTCTGAGCAAGCTCGGCTCGGGCGGAATGGCCGAGGTCTATCTGGCGCACGACGAGCACCTGGACCGGCAGGTGGCGCTCAAGGTACTCTCCAGCCGGTACGCCGAGGACGAGCAGTTCGTCGAGCGTTTCCGCAGGGAGGCGAGCAACGCCGCCGGCCTCAACCACCCCAACATCGTGCAGATCTACGATCGCGGCGAGGCCGAGGGCACCTACTACATCGCCATGGAGTACCTGGACGGCCGTTCGCTCAAGGAGATCATCAAGCGGTACGGGCCGCTGGGAACCAAGCACGTGGCCTCTATTTCGCGGCAGATCCTGGAGGCGCTTCGCTTCGCCCACCGCAAGGGCATCGTCCATCGCGACATCAAGCCGCAGAACATGCTGGTGGACGACGAAGGCCGGGTCAAGGTGACCGATTTCGGTATCGCCCGGGCGGCCACGGCTTCGCGCATGACCGATACCGGTTCTATCGTGGGCACGGCCCAGTATCTCTCGCCGGAGCAGGCTCAGGGGACTGCGGTGGGTCCCTCCTCAGACCTTTATTCGCTGGGCATCGTCATGTACGAGATGGTGACCGCGCAACTGCCCTTCGACGGCGATAACCCGGTCACCATCGCGATGAAGCAGGTGCACGAGCCTCCGGCCCCGCCCACCCAGATAAACGCCGACATTCCGGAGAACCTGGAGCGGGTCATCCTGCGCGCCCTGGCCAAGGATCCGGCGGACCGTTACGCTGACGCCGACGAGTTCCTGGAGGATCTGCAGCGGGTGGAGCAGGGAGACACGGTGGCGCCGCCCCCGGTATTCGCCGATGAGGCTCAGACGCGGGTGTTGGGAGCCGACGATCTGCCCACGCGGGTGCAGACTTCCGAGACCATGGTCAGGCCGAGACCGGCCGCGGCCTACACCTCCGGTCCACCCTACGAAGAGGCGATCGAGGAGGAGCGGGGCAGCCGCTTCTGGCCGTGGCTGCTGGTCGTGTTGTTTCTCGTGATCCTGGGGGTCGCCGCCTTCGCCCTGGTTCAACTCCTCGGCGGTGAAGAGGAAGCGCTGATCGAGGTGCCGCCCCTAACCGGACTGACCCTGGAGGAGGCCACCCAAGAAATCACCGACGCAGGCTTCGAGTTGGGCAACGTGGATGAGGAGGAATCGCAGCTCCCTGAGGGCACTGTCATAGGGCAGGAACCCGACGTGGGCAGTCTGGCTCCCACCGGCTCCGAGATCGACCTGGTGGTTTCGCTCGGCGAGCAGACCGTTGACGTGCCCCCTCTTGAAGGCCTCTCCGCCGACGAAGCCGCGACAGCGCTGGGCCAAGCCGGATTGGAGATCAGCATCGAGCAGGAAGCCTCGACGGACGTGGAGGAAGGCCGCGTGGTCCGCAGCGAACCCGCGAGCGGCGAGTCGGTGCCCGCCGGCAGCACCGTAGTGGTATTTGTCAGCATCGGCCCAGAGATCGAGACGGTCCAGGTGCCCCCGGTAATCGGCCTCACCGAGGCCCAGGCTGGGGCCCGTCTGGGGCAGGCCGGCCTCGAGGTCGCGGTCAACCGGGAGTCGAGCGACGCCCCGGAGCGTCAGGTGATTCGGCAGGAGCCGGCCGCCGGTAACGAGATCGAGCAGGGGCAAACCGTGACCATCGTCGTGAGTTCGGGGCCTCGGCAGGTCAGCGTCGACGATGTGACCGGGGTTTCCGAGGAAGAGGCACGCAATCTGCTGCGGGATCAGGGCCTGTTCGTGGAGTCGCGGAGCGTGACCGCCGAGGCCGCGGCCGGTACCGTGGTCGATCAGAATCCCGCCGGGGGCAGAAACGTGCCGGCCGGTTCCACAGTGGTTATCAGTGTATCCACAGGTCCGCCGGCGACGACCACTTCAGCAACCGCGACCACCGCGCCTCCGGCGCCGACGACCACCGGAGGATAGCTCGAGGTGGCCAGTGGCTCCGAAGAGGGGACCTCGATAAGCGTATCCTGGAAGGCGAGTTAGGCAGCTGGTCAAGACGGAGGAAAAAACGTGAGCGAAGACGCCATTAAGGTCCTCATCGTGGACGACCACGCGATGGTTCGTAACGGGCTTTCCACTTTTCTCACGGTCTTCGACGACCTCGAGTTGGTGGGGGAGTCTTCAAGCGGTGAGGAAGCTATCCGCAATTGCCGGACTCTCAATCCCGATGTCGTCCTGATGGATATGGTCATGCCGGGCATGGATGGGGCTACCGCCACCCGGCATATCCGCGAGGACTGTCCCGATACGCAGGTCATAGTGCTGACCAGCTTCAAAGAAGACGACCTGGTTCAGGGAGCGCTCGAGGCCGGTGCGATCGGCTACCTGCTCAAGAACGTGGGGGCCGATGAGCTGGCGGCGGCAATACGCCGGGCCCATGTGGGTAGTCCCACTCTGGCCCCCGAGGCGGCGCAGGTGCTCATGCACGCGGCCACCCGCAAAGAGGAGAACGAGAACTTCGGCCTGACCGAGCGGGAGCGCGAGATTCTGCGGGCCATGGTTAAGGGGTTGAGCAATCCTGAGATAGCCGATCGACTCGTGGTCAGCCGCTCCACCGTCAAATTTCACGTGAGCAACATACTGATGAAGTTGGGCGTGTCGAGCCGTACCGAAGCCGTGGCCTTGGCTCTGCAGCGCGGCTTGGTGGATTAGCTCGTCGTAGTAGGCAGGACAGCCCCCCGCACCCTGACGCGCCGCGAATTTCTGCGCCTGGCTTCGACCGCATCGGCGGGGCTCGTGCTCGCCGGTTGTGGCTTCGGCGGCGGTGGATCCGAGCCGGCCGCCGAAGAAACCGTACAGCTGGTTTATCAGGACTGGCGCACCGACTGGTATCTGCCCATGGCTCGACGGGAACTCGAGTACTACAACCGCAACCACCCCGGTGTGCGCGTGTTCTTCACTCCCGATCCTGAGGTTCTCGAGGAGCGCATGCTGCAGGATATGCAGGCGGGTACCGCAGCCGATGTGTTCCAGGGTTGCTGCGCCCATTTTCCTACCTGGGCTCACCGCGGTTACACGCTGGATCTGGCCGCCCTGGTGGAGAGGGACTGGGACGAACTCAACACGCCCGATTGGGATCCGGGGCAGTATCAGGCTTTCTTCTTGGCCAACGGGCACCAGTTCGGGGTGCCCAAGTATCACGGGGCGCTGGCACTCTTCTACAACAAGGACGTCTTCGACGAGCGCGGGGTCGACTATCCGGATTTCAGCTGGGACTACGACGACTACCTGGGGGCGATGCGCCAACTGGCCGGGCGGCGCGATGCGGCGGGCACGCCGTCGATCTGGGGAGGCATGGTCGACTTCACCTGGGACCGCCTGCAGGTGCACATCAACGCTTTCGGCGGCCACCTAGTTGATCCGTTCGACCCTCTGCGCTCAGGGCTGGACGATCCCCGCAGTATGGCGGCGATCGAGTGGTTGAGGGCTGCGGTATGGGACGAACGGGTTATGCCCAGCCCCACGGAAGTTCACAATCTGGGCACCCGGGAGGCCTTTGCCTCGGGGTTGGTCGCCACCTGTGAGGATGGTTCCTGGGCGCTGCGCGACATCCTGGAGACCGCGGACTTTCGCGTTGGCGTGGCGCCGCTGCCTCTGGGCCCCGCCCGCCGGGTGACGCTGGCCAGCAGCGACGGCTTTGGCATCTTCAACGGATCCAACCACCAGGAAGCGGCGTGGGAACTGGTGAAGTTCCTGGTCAGCCCGCGCTTCGGAAGGGCTCTGTCGCAGTCTCAGCTGCTGCAGCCCGCCCGAGTCTCCTTGCTCGACGAGTGGGCCAGAGACGTGAGCAGCGCTTATCCCGAACAGGACTTGGATCTGCGCGCCTTCACCCGCGGCCAAATAGAAGGCTGGGCCGTGACCACGGAGATCTTCCCCGGAGACATGGCGGAAGCCGTGAGGCTGGCGCAGGCAGCCTGGGAACGGATACTGATCCTGGGTCAGAGCGACGTATCCATACTCGAGCAAGTTGACCGCGATATCGAAGCGGCGCAGCGGGCTGCGGCGGGAGAGTCCGCCGGCGTCTTCGGGCGGGAGCCGAGCGAGCCGAAGCTGCGGCAGCTGAGGTAGGGGCAACGCGTGGGCACCGGCCTGGAGAGACTTACGGACGAAATCGAGCAGAAGTCCCCCGAAGCCGCGGGAAACGAGGGCCAAGGCAAGAGTGCGGAACCCGAGGCGAACCGCTCGGCACGCGGCCACTCGGGGCGCAGCATGCGCACGCGCATCCTCGGCTGGTCGTTCATCCCAACGACCATCATTCTGTTGGCCGTGGCTCTGGTCATCTTCTACGCCTACGAGCAGGTGACCGAGGAGCTCGTGGTCCAGCGTAATCGGGAGGTCACCCGCCTTTCGGCCTCCCAGCTCGCCACCGAGCTGGACGGCTACGCCGACGTGCTCGGCTCTCTGGCGCGGCGGCCGGAGATGTACCGGGCGGTCCCGGCCGAGCAGCGGGACCTGCTGGACGAGCTCAACTTCCGCTTGGCCGTGTTCGACGCGGGGACTGTGGTGCTCACGCCTTCGGGAAACGTGGGGCCGTCGTATCCGGCTCGCCCTGACATCTCGGGGGCGGACTGGTCTCCCCGGTCGTACTTCCGCGACATGCTGCGGTCTCCCCAGCGGCGCTACTCCGACATTCTGCAGGACGGGCGGAACGACGCGGAGGTGATAGCGGTCGCGGTTCCCATTTTGGGAGAGCAGGGCGAGTTCAACGGGGTGATCGCCGGCATGTTCGACATAGGAGAGGACAGCACCAGTTCGCTCTACGGCAACATCGCTAAGCTTCGCATCGGCGAGGGACGCGCTTATCTGGTCGATGCGGGCGGGCGGGTCATCTACCACGCGCAGGCGGAGCTGATCGGGCGCGACTTGGCGGACGAACCCATAGTTGCGCGTGCCCTGGCGGGAAGAAACGGCGCCGTGCGCACCCGGGATGTCGACGGCCAAGACGTGGTGGCCGCCTATGCCCCCGTGCCGGGCACAGGGTGGGGGCTGATCTCGGTGGAGCCCTGGTCATCGGTCAGCGCCACAGGGCGAGAGTACCGCAGTTACCTGGTGGTGCTGCTTGCCCTGGGCCTGGCCCTGCCGACCATCGTGGTCTTCCTCGGGGTCCGCCGGATCACGCAACCGCTGGCCTCGATGAGCGAGGCCGCCGCGGAGGTCGCGGCCGGCAACTTCGACCGCACCATCAACGTCGATACCGGCGACGAGCTGGAGGAACTGGCGGAGCAGTTCAATCTGATGTCCGCCCGGCTCCGCGAGTCCTATACCGACCTCGAGCAGCGGGTGGCCGACCGCACCCGGGAGCTCGCCACGGTCAACGACCTGGCCTCGGTGGCCAGCCGCTCGCTCGATCTGCGCACCATTCTGGTTGACTCGCTGACGACCACCTTGGCCGCGGTGGAGGTGTCTACCGGCTGCGCCCTGGTGGAAGGCCCGGAATCGGGGATGCCCGAGATCATCACCTGCCAGAACGCGGATGAATCGCTGACCGAGACTCTGCTGTCGTATGCCAATCAGGATTGGCGGCACCGGGAAGTAGAAGCCGATCCGGTGCCGCTGATCGTGCATACGCTCGAGATCGATTCGGAAGGCTTTGCCCGCGCGGGATTCCCCACCTTGGCCTCGGTGCCTCTACTCTCCAAGGATCGCGTACTTGGCCTGCTCTATCTGCTCGGTCCGAAGACCTGGGATCCGGGTGACGACGAATGCCGGCTTCTGGCTGCGGTGGGGCGGCAGGTTGGCGTCGCGGTCGACAACGCCAGGCTGTACGCTCAGGCCGAGCAATCCGCCGCCACCACCGAGCGCAACCGGTTGGCGCGGGACCTGCATGACGCCGTCAGTCAAACCCTGTTTTCGGCGACCCTAATCGCCGAGGTGCTCCCTCGCATCTGGGACAAGGACCCGGAACAGGGGCGGGAGCGGCTGGAGGAGCTGAGACGCCTGACCAGAGGAGCGCTCGCCGAGATGCGCAGTCTGCTGCTCGAGCTTAGGCCCA
This sequence comes from Actinomycetes bacterium, assembly GCA_024637095.1. Taxonomy (GTDB): domain Bacteria; phylum Actinomycetota; class Thermoleophilia; order RBG-16-64-13; family RBG-16-64-13; genus Soudan-30. The sequence goes on along the minus strand of JAGXFV010000036.1, from coordinate 322 downwards.
CCGCGCTCGAAGAAGCGGAACTGGCCGACTTGCTCCGTCAGCTGGTCGAGGCCAACTCGGTGCGTTCGCGCATCCGGATCGATCTGACTCTGGAGGGCAGCGAGCGCGTCCCCCGCAACCTCAAAGTGCCGGTCTACCGCATCGTGCAGGAAGCTCTCAACAACGTCACCAAGCACTCGGACGCCGGGCGAGTCTCGGTTCGCCTGGTGGCAGACGAGCAGGGCGTCCGTCTCGCGGTCAGCGATGATGGCAAAGGCTTCGATCCTGCCTTGGTCACCACCGACCATCTGGGGTTGAGCATTATGAGCGAGCGGGCGCGGGC
>JAGXFV010000035.1 GCA_024637095.1 Actinomycetes bacterium | reverse complement strand
TGACGCGGGCATCCTCAGGGTAGAAGGGCACGTTCTTGCCGGTGCCGACGCCCACCCATGCCCGCGGACAGATCACCGACGACGAGATTGACGCTCTGATCGCCTACTCAAGCGGCTCTGACCATCGGAGTCAGGCTTCCAGAGGCGCTTCCAGAGGCAAGAGAAAGCCCCCGCCGTCTGTATTTCGACTGCGGGGGCTTTGTTCTACTCCGACTCACCAATTTCTAATGGGCGACCATAACCGGCGCGCCAACAGCTTACCGCGCGAGGCGCCGAGCACCTCCCTCCGTAGCCTACACTGTGGCGCGTCAACTGGAAGCGCTGCCCTATAGCCGCCTCTAGCTCCCCTTTGGGAAAGGGAACAAACGACCGCGCGGCGCGGTCCTGCCTAATCCTGGTCCAGTCTGCGCAGCTGCTCCAGGAGTAAAGACTTGAAGCGGTCGAGGGTGACGGGATAGGACTGCATCGCCACGCCCATCCAATCGGCGTATTCCAGCAGGTCCTCGGGCTGCTCTGCGACGTACTGATCGCAGTATCCGACAGCATCGAGCACGATCGCCCCGCCCTCGTGCTTAGGGAAGTTCTCGTTGGTCCGGGCCTGATCCCAGCCCTTGAAGACTTCGTGCCGGTACTTGACCCATCCCGGCGTCATCCACCACACCTTGTCTCCCCCGGCCAGTTCCTGCGCGATTTGTTCCCGCTCGTCCTCGCTCGCGATCATATCCATGCAATGGGAGGCCTCGATCCTGGCCACCCGAGGTCCCTGTTCGGCAATGACCCGGCTCATGGTACGGGTCGGCTCTTTCACGTTGACGTAGCAGAAGGCGCCGCCGAAGACCACGAGCACCTTGTCGGCGATTGTCTTCGCATGCTCTATCCGCGCGAGGAGTTGCCGTTCGAGCTCGGCGGGCTCCTGATGAAGCCCTGGAGCGGTGAAGATCAGGTGCTCGGTATCGAGAAAACCGGACTCCTTCAAAGCCCGCAGCTCGGGGCTCATGGTGCCGCAGGCAACCACGGCGACGTCGGCGAAGGATGTTCCGTTCATTCCAACCTCTCCTCGGGTGAGAGTTCTTCCGGGACCAGACCCAGCAGTATACCCCAGAGGGTATAACACGGCGCGGACCTACTGGTTCGAACCATTTCAGCATCCTCAGTCCAATGGTCTCGATAACCATATTGCGCGCCAGTAGCGCTAGAAAAGAGCATGATGAACGAGCCTCCGGCAGGCGTTACTATGCCTTGCTGGCGTTGTCCCCCGTGTCTCTCAACGAGTTCGGCGTGCCGGTAACGTGAACCCACCTTGAAGAGCTCCATCAATAGCCCCCTGCTCATTCCACCATCCATAACACTGGCCCCACTTCGCCGAGCCTACGCTGTCTCGGGGCTCTTCTATCTTCCCCCAGGGGGGGCACATAGAGAAGCGGGCCCATCGACCGAAAAGCCGCCCAGAGGAAGACCGTGGGCAAGGGCGAGGAGAAGCGGGAGGTGCCCGCGCTTTCTGCCGGGCGGGCTACCCCGCGTGAGGATCGAAGCCGTCGGGGTCGTCGGGGCCAAGGTCCGTGAAGGGAGCCGACACGTGCGCCAGCACCTCGACTCCACGCTCCCCGTGCTTAGATCAAAGCCGATTAACCGAAGAAAGCCCCGTACTTGTCGGTTTCGACGACCTTCACGAACGCGGCTAGATCAGTGGTGGCGGCGTCGGGTTCGTAGGGGTGCCACTTAAGGTCGCGGCGCATCCAGTAGAGCCGCCACTCACCCCGCGTTCGGACGAAGCGGAACCGGGCGACTCCCATGCGGGTCCACTCGCCCACGCCGTCCCAGGGAGGGCGCTCTTCGTAGATGGAGACCGCGTGACCGTCGACCTCGTAGACGAAGCGAAGCTTGTCCGCGTAGAGGGAGTTCGTCCGCCGGCGGCAGAATTCGCCGACCGTCTTGTCGATCCGCTTTAGCTCGAGTTCGTCGAAGGCCACCGTTGCCTCCGTTGCCGTCTGGTGCTCGCAACCCACCCTACCAAGATCGACGGCCGCGTGAGGGTCCTCTAGGTATACGCTGGTCCCGTGTCGGGTCTTCCCCCCTGCCGTATGCCGGTGCCCGACTCGTCGGGAGCATCGGGTCCCGCTTAAGGAGTGCGAGCGCCAGGGCCGATAGAGGTAGGAAAACCGACGGAGGCCGCAGCATGCAGTCCAGAAAGCAGCGAGAGCGTACGATCGACGACATCGCGAACGCCGCGTACGGGCTTGCCCTCATCGCATTTGCCTACGGCTAGCTCACCGCAGGCATCGGCGTCGGGCTCTTGCTGGCGGCTGGCGTCACCGCTGCGGTCCTGGCGGGGATGTACTTCTGGCGGAGTCGGCGTAATAGGCGATTGCTCGCGGCTGATATGCGAGCGCTCGACCTACTGAGCGGCGAGGCGTTCGAGGAACATGTCGCTGTCCGCTTTCGGAGTCTCGGCTACCGGGTCAAGCTCACCCCCAATGGATCAGACTTCGGCGCCGACCTGGTGCTAGAGAAGGCCGGGGCTCGGACGGTGGTGCAGGCCAAGCGGTGGAAGAAAGATGTGGGCGTGAAGGCCGTCCAGGAAGTCGTAGCGGCGAAAGCTCATTACCGGGCCCAACACGCCCTGGTCGTCACCAACAGCCGCTTCACGGCGCAGGCCATCCAGCTGGCACGAAGCAACGGTGTTGAGCTCTGGGACCGCGACCGGCTTGCCCGGGAACTAACCGGAGCAGCAGTGGAGGCCGATTCAGCGACCAACTCATCCCCCGCCAATCCCGTCTGTCCCCGCTGCTCGGCCCCGATGTTCGAGCGGCACGGCCCGCGCGGCCGCTTCTGGGGGTGCTCGCGCTTTCCGGAGTGTAGAGGGACGGTGCCTGCGTAACGGCCGTACCGCCGCATCGGCGAGCCTTTCGTCTCAATCGCCGTCCACCCGCGTCCAGCTCGTTGGCAACCACGTTGGCAACCCGCCCCATTACTTCAAAAAAGACGGCCCGCGTGTGCAGGCCTTTCAGGTGCGCCCGGAAGGATTCGAACCTTCGACCTTGGGATTAAGAGTCCCCCATAAGTTCCTGCACATAGCGCTGTTAACCTGCTGAGTAACCCCTATGTAACCCCACGGTGCTCGATCAGGTGCGGATATGTCCGAACCTATCATCGGCCGCGATGGGAAGAGCAGCACCGCCCCCAGCGCCAAAATGCCACTCACGGCGTCCAGGTATTCGAGGAAGGGTAAGGCCGCCTAAGCGGGTAGGAGGGCCGCAAAACGGCTCTCTGAGCGTCTGAGAGGTACTCTACCCCTCCGCACTACGCCCGCGGGCGCCTAGCGTCGTGAAAATGGACTAGGCGCCGGTTTGGGCGCTCGCTGACGCGCCAGGCGCGGTCACATTCGCGGCCCCAGCGCCCTTAGTTTGTCGAGCTCGGCGTCGATCTCGGCTTCCTCTTCGGCGACCGTAAGATCGGCGAGGCGCTCAAGGGCGTCCAGGTAGCGGCCCCAGAGCGGGCTGTTTTTGGGATCGCCGTCCACGGCGTCGGCCAGGGAGCGGGCCGCTTCTATGTGCGCTGCGGTACTCGCCGGCGGGGGTTGTACTCGCAAAGTCTCTTCCAGGGCTAGGCGGTTCCGCCCGGGCTCGGTGGGCGCGGCTCTATCGCCACGTCGCCATGCGCGGGAGCGGCAACCGGACGAACAGAACCTCTTGCGGGGTCCTTTCTTCGGTTTCTCGAACTGGCCGCCGCATTCTTCGCAGATCATCCGGGTTTCCTTTCTCATTCGTTCAGATCGGCCAGGAATAGGGAGAAAAAGTTGGGCGGGAATCTTGAGCCGGCAGGGTAGAGAAGAACTTGGCCGCCGCCGGGTAACCCGCCGCCCGGGAGGTTTCCCTCCCGGGTTTCGAGCCATTCCGAATACTAGGTGTTCGGCGGGACTAGGAGGACCCGCCAAACCTGGCCGCCGTTACTTATCACACGCCACTAAGCGGCTAGGCGCGGTGCAGCTTGCTTAGAGGGTCGTAGCCACGTTCAGGAGGCGGAACGCCTCCGGGACCACCACGTCGGAGCCGGTGCGGAACCAAAGGTGGAAACCTCTAGTGCCGGTCGGCCGGTGGTTCGCTCCGAAGATGTGGGGCACCAGTTCGATGGTGCTACCGATCCTGTCGGCGATCACGAACTGGTTGAAGTCGCCGTAGGCGAGGATCCTGTTGTTGCCCGTCACCGCGATGTTAATGTCTGCGACCGAGCCCATGTTGCTTATCTCACTCAGCGAGCGGCGAAGCAGTGAACCAGTGGCGATCTCGGGGAAGAGGCGCGCACCGGCGGTGGTCTCAAACTGCGCCATCTTGTTGGCCGTTGGGATCGCACACGCGAACTTGGCGTTTTGCTGAAAGCGGGCCGGAAGCGCGCTTTGCAGGGCATAAACGTCTTCCGCGGTGAAGCTTTCGGCGACGGTCGGAGCTACCTCGGAGGCGGTGCCGCCCAGGGCGGTGATGAAACCCGTCGGTCCGGTAATGCCTCCCCCGGTGGTAAACGCGGTGGCCTGGAGTTGATCGGACGCATCGACGAGAAGCTTAGCGAGCTCTTTAGCGAAGTCTAGCGCGTCGCCTTCAACTTCGTAACTGAAGGGCACGAATGCCGAGCCTTTATAAACCGGGACCTCGGCCGTCGCGAGCGTCGGGGTACCATCGGCAGATTCGACGTTTTCTCCCAGCCACTCGGCAGTTACGCCGGCGGAGGTCACGCCGTTCCACGAGTTTGAGGTCGTCTGAACCACGCGGCTAATTTGCCTAAGCGGGTTCAGCGATCCATCGCTGGTCAATAAGATTGCAGGGTCCAGGAACAGTGGCAACATGGTCCCGCCGCTGGTCACGGTGCTGTCCATGGCTCGGGTCTGCGCGCGGTACTCCTGCACATTTTTGAAGGCGTTTTGCTCTTCGGGCGACCACATCATATGCCCGCGGTCTGGGTCTGCGACCAGCTTGGCGAATGCGCTTGCATAGTGCTCATCGCCAGTAACCTGCGCCCAACGTGCGGCTACACCCTTGCTGGCCTCGGGGCCGCTCAGGATCAGGTTTTCGGCTACTTCGGCCCCATGATCGGGCAGCAGGCCAGAGCGGGTCAAGCGGTCGAGTGTGCGGCGGGCGGGCGAGTCCGAGCGGGTTGAGGTGCTCGTCTTCATGGTCGCGATGGCCATCCGGGCTTCCTCGGGGCTAACATTGCCGTGGTCCGGCTGATCCGCGCGGGCCTCTTCGGTCTCGTCAAGCTGGTCGAGGATGCCGGCAAAAAGCCGTTCGCTATCCTTTGCGGCGGCCTTGGTGTGCCGATTGCGGGTGTCGTTGTCTTTCGCGTTAACAGCGGCCTTGATCGCGTCCTCGCGCCGGCGGGCTATTTCGCGGAGTTCTTGCAGGTTCATTTTTTGGAACCCTTTCATTTATGGCGTTATGTTCGTGTCTTGGCGAGCAGAGGAGCTCGAAAACGGCCGGAAGGCGCAGGCCCTGGGGGCGTGCGGCCGGGCGTTTGGGCTTCAACCCGTTTCGTACTGATATCTCTAAAGGTTTCCCCCGGGCGGCTCGCCGGCGCTCTCGCGGCGGCTCGGTCGGCTGGATTAAACCTTGGCTTCCATACTATCAAACGCACCGGACAGACCGACCAATGCGCCCTTTTTGACTTGCCCCCTTTTAGGTCAACATTGCGGACGTTGAATATAGACGAGCGCGTGGTATTCACGATCGTTTATTTTCCAGGTACTTTGGCGCCCCGGCTACCCCGCCGCCGCCGCCGTCTTCTTTTGGTGGCACGATCGGCAGAGCGGCTCCAGGTTTTCCGGGTGATTTGAGCCGCGCGGTAGCGGGACAATGTGGTGCACCTCCGCGGCCGGGGTTGCCCGGCCTCGTCTCCTGCACTCCCTGCACGTTGGCTCCCGCTCCAGGATCTCTGCCCGGATCTGCTGCCAAGCGCGATCGTAGCCGCGTCGGTAGGAGCTCGGCCGGCGCTTACTATCCCGGGCGGCCGGCGTGTGTTCTGGGTCCTCGCACCTTGAGCGACGGCAAACTGGGCAGGCGCCTCGGGGTCTAGTCGGCATTCACGGCCTCCCCTCGGTCAGCCATCCGGGCCAGCGCCGATAGCCCGCTGAGCGCGATGCCTAAGGCGGGGAGGCTGCGGAGTTTTAAGCCCTCGTCGCGCTCGATGCTAAACCGCGCATACTCGCGGCGGATGGCGGGATCAGCCCGGGCGCGCATTTCGAGCGCGGTCCAGTGCGGGGCCACTTCGCGGGCGAAGGCAGCGAGCAGCAGCAGGATAGCAACGCGGTTCGCCTCCATCATTCTGCCACCAGCCACGCCAGCGCCGCCTGCATATTGTGGATGAGGCCGGCTACCTCGTCTTTCGGAATGTAGAGCGAGGCCGCATCGATGGCCGCTTGGATCTCGGCCGGCGTTGCGCCTTCAGCGTGCACCGCGATGATCACCGAGTTAGAGGCCTTGCTCGCTGAGATAGTCACGGATTGCGGGGTTATGTCGTAGTCCGAACCCTTAGCACCATCGTTAAGAGTTGCCATTATTCAAAGCCTCCATTTCCGGCTTCACCTCTTCCGGGGTTGGCACGAACTTTCCGCAATAGCAGACCTCCGTGGGCTTGTGCTGTTTGCAGGCGAGGGCGCAACTAGCGCACACTTGGCAAGCGCCGCGATCTTTCATGCTTGTCTCTCACGGTAGGGTTTGGCCGGCGCCTTAATCCCGGCGACCATTGCGCCGTCCATAAGGCGGCTAACGACCGATTCGCCGACGCGCTTAGTTAGGGCTTCGGCTTTCCACTCAGTTGTAACCACGGTGGGAAGTGCTGCGCGGTAGCGGGCGTCTATCAGGGCGTAAAACTGTTCTTCGATCCAGCTAACGTCCTTACCAGGATGCACCTTGCCAAGATCATCCAGGAAGAGCACCGGGGCCCAACCTGCAACCTTTATCTTGTCGCCTGCCAGGCTGCCGGCTTCCTTATCAGAAAAGCCGTGTCTGACTTGCGCGATTAGAGAGGCAGCATTAAGCCATAGCGCCGACTCTCTCTCTTTCGCCTTCAGTTCGCGGTAGAGACAAGCGGCCAGATAGGATTTGCCCGAACCTATTGCGCCCACGATGATTAGGCTAGGGCGGTCCTTAATGGGCGCGTTGTAGGCTGAATAAAGACGGCCGCAGTTAATCTCCCCCGGGAATGGGGTGTCAATCGCTAGCCACTTCTTAGCCACCGCCAACGCTTCCGCGTTATGTGGGCCTTCCTCGAAAGCAACAAAAGAGGCGCGGCTAAGACGCTGCCCAAAGTCTGAGTGATACTCGTGGTGGGTTTCTATCGAGCGGAAGCGCTGATAGAGTCGCTCTTGGCGCTCGGCTTCCTCTCGCTTTCGCTCGTGCTCTTCGCTACAGGGCGGGCAGCGGGTGGGCGTTAGGTAGCTGATCTTGCCTCTTGACCTGCAGCAATGTCCAACCGTGAAGGTGAAGGCTTTCTCGCAGTCTTCGCAGGTGGTTTCTAGCTCGTCGCCTTCCTTAACCTCATCGGTAGCGGTGGGCTCTTCCACCCAGCCGTCCGCGAAGGGGTCAGGATCTAGCGCGAAGTCATCATCGAAGGGGTTAGAATTCTCCATCGGTTGACCTTCCACTGAGGTTGGCCGCTCCATTCGAGGCTCCTTTCACATCGTTCACGATGTAGTCGATATGCTCCGGGCTTTTGCTTTGCGCGATAGCTTTTCGGATAGCTCCTTCGAGGACAGCAGCAGAGGGAGGGTTTTCAGCCAGGAGGATGTCCTCGATGACGGTTTCCCAATGCTTCTTTCGGCGAGGCGTGAGCGTCTTCTCTAGCTCGCTGCTGATCCTTGCCACGAATTCAACCCAATGGTTAGCTCCACCAAGAGGACGCGCAGCGTCTTCGCTGCTCTTCTGGGAGGGTTCAATGGGAGGGTTCCTAATGGGAGGGTTCTGCTCACCATTTTTGGTTATGGTTTGACTCACCAAATTTGGTGACGGTTGGCTAACCAATTCTGTAGGCGGTTCCTTAGAACCGTCACCAGTTTTGGTTATGGTTCTTAACTGCATGATTGAGCGCTCGCCTCGGTGGCGGGCTCGGTTCTTGTACTGGACCACGCCGGCGTCCTGGAGTTCTTTAAGCGCCCGATAGACGGTGTTCGTGTGCGCGTTCAAGTCCTTGGCTAGCCGGCGCTGAGAGGGCCAGCAGCGCCCGCTCTTGTTCGCGTAGCGGTTCAGGAGGACGGCCACGCGGAAGGCGGAATCGGATAGGTGCGGCGCCTCACACAATCCATCGAGGAAACCGATCTTGGTGAACGCGCCCATTAGTGGGACCGCCGGCGCTCTTTCCCTTCGCCTTGCTCGTCTTCGAGGATCTGCTCGGCTCGAGCGATCACGTTTAGCAGCGTCGGGATTTCTTCGAGGGGGATGCGGATACCGGCGCCCAACGGCGCGTCACACTTGCAGTAGGTTCTGAAGCCGAGATAGGCGCGGCCGCGGTGGGCGATGAAGTTGATCCGCACCGATCCGCCCTTCGGGCGCTCGAGCGTGGCGAGCCGGTGCTCTTGGTCTTCGATCATGCGATGGTCATCCTTTCGACCGGGTTTTTGGCCGGCTAGGCGGTGCTGTGGGTGAAGGGGTTTATTAGGTGCTCTTGCTCGTAGCGCTCGACGGTGGTTTCTGCGTACCTGACCGCTGAGCCCAACTTCACCCAGGCCGGGCCACGTCCGCGGGCGCGCCATTGCTGGAGGGTGCGCCTGCTGAGCCCCCATCGGGCGGCGAGGACCTGCTCGTCGTAGAAAACTCGAGGTTCTTTCATCTGATAAGTGCTCCTTTCGGAATTGGGGAACCCAGAAGCAAAAAGCCGCCCGGGGAAGGCGGCTAAGGGAACGGGTTGCATTTGGGCAACAAAAAAGGGCCGCCCGTGAGGACAGCCCTTGGAGGGATTCTCCTAGCCCTTAACTTTCAGCTTATTAAACGGTAACGCGCTACTGCTCTATGCGCTCGGTCGTTTGCGGTTAGCTTTGACTACTACAGGCGGGGCAAAAGAAAGGCGCCCGTGTTCTACCCTCTACTTATAGATACAAGGGCTCTCAGATTTTATGCACCCTTCGCCTGCCCCCACGCGAAAATAATGTCTCGGTCTATCTGCTGCATCGTGTCCAGTTGCCCGTAGTGATGAAGTTCGGGGCGGTCGATGTAGATGGGTCCGGGGCCGAGGTTCCGATCGTCAACAAAGTGCTCGTAATAGGTCCGCGCCCCGACCTTCATCACAGGGCGAACCACGGGCCTGATGAAAATAGGCATCAGGTTCTCCATCTTGCGGGCCTCATCGCTCGTCAACTCGCCATTGGGGTCGAAACCCAATTGCGTCAATTCAACTGCGAGGCGTTCTCGGATGCCGCTGAGGGCGCGGGCTACTTTGTACTGGAAGCGCTTATCGCCGTGTAGTTCCATAGCGGCGTCGGCCTGTGTCCGCCATCGCCGGCCCTCGATCTTTAGTTCAATCGCCCAGATGTAGAATTCGGTTTCGCTGAGGCGCACGGCCCGCATAGCTTCGCGCATCATCGCATCGCGGTATCGCCAACGCAGTCTCGCGGCGTCCGAGCTTTTCGGTTCCCGATGGCCGACCGGACGCATTAGCGGGCCGCGGCCGGTGTTCTTGCGGGGCTTGTCCGAATCATCGGGTAGCGCGGCCATCTCAGCGAATTCAGGCTCCACGGGTGACTTGTCAGCATCGCCGGCGCCGTATCCGGTGCAACCGTCTTCATCTTCCCCTAAGCCCGACGCCGCCCGCGCAGAGCGGAATCCACATTCGCTAAGGTATTCATACTCGAGAAGATGGAACTGCCGCTTGAGCGCTCCCCAGGCGGTACTCTCTCCGCGTAATTGCTGGAGGGCGGTACTCACGCGCCATCTGACCATCGTATGGAACGGGCCGCCGCCCTCGTAGTCCTGGACGGCCCGCCAAAAGCCAACCTTCGCCGCTTCAACGGCCTCATGGTAGGGAGGATCATTGTGTACATAGGCTTGCTTGGTTCCGTCCCAGATCGGCCGATAGCCTCTGCACAAGGACAAGAGAAGCGGTTCGAAGCGGTGGTACATCTCCATGACGGCTTCGGGGTCATCGTCTTTCGCCCGTTGCAGGAGTTCGAAATCGAATTGATACTTCGTTCCATCTTGCATCCCGGGGCCGTCCTTTCGGCGCTTTGGGCTCCATTCCAGTCTAGCGAAGAGGGCGGACAGAAAGCCGGCCGCTACCGGCGGTCCTCGAGTTGGATAACCTCAGCCTCTTTCGGCTCTTCGTCGCGGTGGTCCAGCGCCGTCTGAATATCGGCGGCGATTAGGTCCGCGGCCACCTTCATCGGGTCTTGCGCTAAGTGGGCGTATCGCTGGGTCGTCTGCGCTTGCGAATGGCCGAGCAGGGCGCCGATTACGGGTAAGCCCATACCGCGCCCGGCGCCGATACTCGCGAAGGTGTGGCGCAGATCGTGGAGGCGCACATCCTCCAGGCCGGCCTTTTTGCGCACCACGTTCCAGGGCTTCGCCGGGTTGGTCATGTGCGTTGGTTCTCCCTTGCGATTGCGCCGGCCGGGGATAACGTAGGGGTTGCCGACCACGCGCGGAGCATCCTCCAGCACCTTGATAGCCGCGGCTGAGAGCGGGATGCTCTTTTCCCCCGTCTTAGAGTCGGCCAGATTAAGCGCGCCTTGTTCGAGGTCTACTTCATCCCAGCGAAGGGAGAGGATCTCATTTACCCGGGCGCCGGTGAGAAGCACCAGGCGAAAGAAGCGGGCGGCTGAATCGCTGATGCGCTCCTCTGCCTTTTCCGCCCTCTCTGCCGCCTCGATAGCCGCGCCTAGCTTGCTGAGTTCCTTCCCGGACAGGTAACGCTTGCGCGGTTTTTCCTTGTAGCGTTCCACATGGCGGCAGGGGTTGGAGTTATCCGGGCGGAGCTCCCAGCGCTCGGCTAGGTTGAACATCTTGGAGCATAAGGCGATAACGCGGTTAGCCTGTGTCGGCGTGTCCGTCATACTCTCGTGGATCTTGATTAGGTCCCGGCGGCTAATGTCCGACACCCGGCGCCGTCCGAGCGGCGGGAGGATGAAGCGCTCGAGTAGGTACTTATCCCGCGTGCGGCTTGCGGGCTTCTTGCGGGCGGCGTGCTCCTTTAGATACCGCTCGGATAGCTCCCTAACGGTAGGGTCACCCGCGGCCCGCTCGAGGGCGTCCCGCTTCTCTTCGGCGGGGTCGATACCTAGATCGGCCTGCGCAAGTAGCCGGCGGGCCCTCTCGCGAGCTTGGCTGACGTTCACGCGGTCCGCTGAGGCGATGGTTAGCCGGCGCTTGCCGCGGCCGTCTGGGCGACTGTACTGGATAACGTAGCTCTTAGCTCCCGCCGGGGTCACCCGTAGCGCGAAGCCCTTAACGGCATCATCCCAGAGGAAGTATTGCTTCCCCGTGGCCTCTGCCTGGTTAGCTGCTTTCGCCGTGAGTTTCATTGTCCCACCCTTCGCCGTGTCACCCAGGTGTAACCTAAAACCTGTCGTAATCGAGTGTAACCCATAGGAAGGGGCCTAAGCAAAAAACCCCCATTTGGGGGCCATTTTGCGGGGATTGTAGTATGCGCCCGGAAGGATTCGAACCTTCGACCTTGGGATTAAGAGTCCCCTGCTCTGCCAGCTAAGCTACGGGCGCGCAACTGCCAATTATACTCTCCGTATCGGCCTTATGCAGCGGCGGACGCGTACTCCACCGGCATTCGCTCCCACCGGCGCGACTATTGGGACGCTCGCCGCTCAGCTGCGCGCCAGCCAACCTCTGATCTGCTCCTTGGTGGGGACGCTGCCGTGGTGCTTGACCTCCCCGTCCACCACCAGGATCGGAGTCATGAAGTAGCCCGCGGCGTCGGCGGCATTCTGACAGGGCTCAAGCAGCGCGTCCAGTTCGGGCGTCCATGCGTCGGCCGGCACGGCCTTCGCCCCCGCGGCTTTCTTTGAGCGCGCTATCAAGTCGGTGATTTGGTGCCACCGCATCGGAATGCCGCTCACCTCCGCCACCTGTTTGGCGGTACCGATGCGCCGGCCCAGTTTCTCGCCCAAGGCGACGACCTCCGGCTCACCGAAGGACCGATGGCTAACTGCCAGATCCAGTTTGGATTCCGCCTCAACCTCCTCCACCCGCCGCAACAGCAGGTCGCAGCGGGGGCAGGGCGGAGAAGTGCCGATAACGAGTACCTCGATCACCATCGTCCTCCCGGGCTTATGCATGCTGACCATGCTCTTCCTTTGTCCTGCCCCGTGGTTGGTCAAACGTGGCGGACTTCGCACCCGTCCGGTGGCCTCAACTCTGCAGATCTCGGCGAGAAAACCCCCACGCTCCGACCGCCAACCCGCCGATCGCGAGGGCCAGCGCCACCACCACGCCGACCGGGTCCCAGTTGCCCACCATGGGTTCACCATAGTGGGAACTCAGGGCCAGATCGCGCACCCAGGCGGGTAGATCCAGAGCGGGGACCAGGATATCGATCGTGAGCGAGCCGATGACCACCAGGGCCACCGTCGGACCCGCAGCCGAGGGGCGCCAGAGTCCTCCCACCGCCACCCCGAACCCGGCCATGGCCGAACCGTGAAGCACCAGGACCAGGGCGCCGCTCATGGGTGTCAGGGGATCCTCCCCGGATAAACCGACGCCGAGGGCGGTGGCCAGAGCGGTGATCAGAGCCGTGACGGCGATGGCCAGATAGGCTCCCAGCGCGGTCAGCACCAGCCAGCGCGTGCGGCGCACAGGAGTGGTCAGCAGAAGCTCGAGCCGCCCTTCGGTCTCGTCCGAAGCCCAACCCCCAATGAGCGCCCAGGCGGCCAACCCAATGAGCAGCGTCCCGATCTGGACAAAGAGCAACTGCAGGGCAAAACCGGGCTGGTCCAGATCGAGCGTGGGTAGGGCGGCCTCCATGACTTCGGCCAGGCTGGGGGTGTCGCGGATCACCTCGCGCAGGTCGGCGGCTCCCGTGGAGACGATGAAGGCATAGACCCCGATGCCCAGCCCCCAAGCTGTCGCGGTCGACAGCCGTTCGCCCCAGGAGCGTTGGAGCGGTCCGCCGGTCCCCAGCAGGACGCGGGGCAGGCGCAGTAGCCGAAACGAGCCAGTCTGCCCCAGGTCGCGGCGCTCGAAGACGACAACGCCAACCATGGTGGCTACCAGGGCGATCCCGGCCAGGGGCAGCAGGGAGAGCCAGTCGTAGGTGCCGGCGATGGGCCGGTGTCCCGCGGTCCAGGAGAACCAGGAGATGGGCGTGAGCCAATCGAAGACGGTGATCGACTCCCGGTAGCCTTGGATCAGCCAACTGCCCACCATCAGGGCCCCGGCGATACCGGCGGCGGCTCCCCGGCCGGCGAAGGGCGCCAAAGCAAAGGCGATGGTGCCGCCGGCCAGGGCGACCAGCAGCATGAGCGCGGCGTGGGCCAGCGCCGCCGTCAGCGGGATCTCGTCTCCGGGCAGGGTGGCGAAGATCTCCCCCACGCCCCAGGCGACCACGGCGACCACGAGCATGGCGATGAACAGGGCGGCGGCGTGCCCACCCAACCTTTCCAGGGCGAGGCGTCGCCGGCTCAGCGGGGCCGCCGCCACGAGCTCCAGACTACCCCGCCGGGCCTCGGCGGTCAGTGACTTGGATAGCCAGAGCACCGACCACAGCGCCGGTGCCAGAAAGAAGAGAATGCCGTAGCGCCAGGAGGTGAAGCCACCCAGCGTATCCACGTTGGGCGCGCTCCCCCCGTATAGGCCGGTGAAGATCGGCGGCAGGGAGGTGGTGACCTCCACCCCCTCGAGCCGCGTCTGCGCATCTCCCCAACTGGACGAGACGAAGGCGCCCGAGATGAGGAAGAGCAACACGATCCAGGCGGTGACGATCAGGGCTCCTCGCCGCGAATCGCGCAGGGATTTGGTGAATACACTTCTGAGGCCGTAGGTGCGGCGCGCTCCCCGGAGGCGGAGCCGGGCCAGGCGGGAGGCGGCTCCCCCGGTGCTCATGTGCGCGCCGCCTCGACTTCATGCTCGCCATACTCGGCCAGGAAGGTCTCCTCCAGTGAGGGCTCGCGGCTTACGAAGTCGGTCACCTCGTGCCGCGCGGCCAGCTTCACGATGGGCGTGATCGGCCCGAAGACGCGCATGCGCAGGATGTGATCCTGGACGGAGAGGTCGGAGACCCCCTCCACGGCCTCGAACTCGCCGACGGGCACCGCCCCGGCGAAGGTCAGCTCCACCTGATGATGGGCCAGATCCCGCAGGCCCTCCACCCGGTCGACCTTGATCAACCGGCCCTCGCGGATGATGGCCACCCGGTCGCAGGTGCGTTCGACCTCACTCAGAATGTGGCTGGACATGAAAACGGTCCGCCCCTCGGCCTTGGCCTCGCGGATCACCTGGAAGAACTCCTGCTGCACCAGGGGATCGAGGCCCGAGGTGGGTTCGTCCAGGATCAGCAGGTCGGGGCGGTGCTGCAGCGCGATGATCAGACCGATCTTCTGCTTGTTGCCCTTGGAATACTCCTTGAAGCGCCGGGAGAGATCGACGTCCAGCCGTTCCACCAGCTGCGCCTGGTAGCCGGGATCGACCCCGTCGCGCAGATTGGCGAAGTACTCTAGAGTCTGGGCCCCGGTCAGCCGGTCGTAGAGCAGGAACTCGCCGGGGAGGTAACCCAGCCGTTTGTGGATGGCCACCGGGTCGACGGTGGTTTCGATGCCGAAGACGAACGCTTTACCCTCGGTGGGCCGGATGTGGTCGAGCAGCAGGCGGATCATGGTGGTCTTGCCGGCGCCGTTCGGCCCCAGGAAGCCGAAGGCCTCCCCTTCCAGCACCTCCAGATCGACTTCGACGATGCCCCGGTGGCTGCCGTAGTGCTTGGTCAGCTGCTCGGTCTTGATGGCGGCTGTCATCGCTTTCCTTTCGGGGTGAGGGCGGGTTCGCGGGGCGGGTTCGCGGGGCGGCCTCTCGCGGTCGGCTTCGTCCTGAAGGAGGCCCGTGCGCATCAGTTCGATGTGGTGAAAGTCGTAGAGCTCGAGGGTGCCGGGAACGATCCCCAGCAGGCGCTCGATGCCTTCCTCCCAAGCCCGCAGGCGGGCGATCAGAGGCCCGAGGTTTTGGGGACGCTCGGGCCGGCTGAGGATGAGTTCGGCCAACCGGTCGCCCAGGCCCGATCCCAGGGCGAACAAACAGCGGAATCAGCCGGGCGGTGTACTCAGTCATCAGCGCGGAGCGCAGCGCGCGGTTCTCCTATACCTGAATCCTTACCTCGGGCGGCAGCGGTCTTAGCCACCGACCGATTGACTATCCGTCAGTCAGTCTACACCGGAGAACCGGGTCTCGGGCAAGAAAACGGCCGACGCGACCACCGTTAGTAAGTCGCGCCGGCCAGGGAGGAGTCGGGCCTAAGTCTTAGCCAAAGCGAGGGCTCAGCGCATGCGACCTCCGCCGCCACCGCCCATGCCTCCGCCGCCGCCGGTGCCACCACCACCGGTGCCGCCACCGCCCATGCCGCCACTACTGTCGGTGAGGGTTTTGAGGAAGGCGGTGATGGAGGCGACTTCGCCGCTGTTCGTCGTCTTCCCGGTCGCAACGATGAAGTGATCGACAGCGGCTTCGAGCGTCATGTAGTAGCCGGTATGGCCGTAAGGTGGGGTCACCGCGATGTTGCGCAGGGTGGGCGCTTTGAACTTGTAGTTCTGAGTTTGGTCGTTCAGAAAACCGCCCAGACCCGGGTCTTCAAAGTTTGCAGTACCGGGATATACCGGATTCGGCGGAACATCCATGTCGTGGTAGGTGAAGTTGGTGAAAACCCGGTCTCCTCCCGACGGATGGCAACTCACGCAACTCAGGCTCGTGAACAACAACTCCCCGTCGGCTTCCTCGGCGCTCAGGTTCGTGCTCCCCGCCAGCACAGCGTCGTACTTCGAGCTGAAGCGGTTGACCGCGCTCGATTTCTCGAAGGCCGCGATGGCCCTGGCGATGTTGTGGTAGGCCGTCTCGGTGTTCTTGAATGCCCTGCGCCCGAAGACCTGGGTGAACATCGAGGCGTAGTGCGAGTCCTGCACCTTGCGCACCACCTCGGCCGGGCTCTCGTTGTTCATCTCCACCGGGTTGAGGAAGGGGCCTTTCGCCTGCTCCACCAAGTTGGGTGCACGCCCATCCCAGAACTGGCCGCCTATATACACGCCGTCCGCGCCGCGAACCAATCCCACCGGACTAAACGAGGCGTAAGCCGCCGTAGGGCTGTTGCGGTTGCCGAAGAGACCGGCCACGGCGCCCTCAGAAACGGGAAGACTGGTGTCGGGATCAGCAAAGCCCGCCATAGGATGGTGGCAGCTGGCGCAGGATTGCCCCGGGGGTTCGGAGAGGTTCGTGTCCATAAAGATCATTCGCCCCAAGTGCTCGATGTCGGCCATCTGCGCGCCTGCTGGGGCGGCCATGGCAAGAATCATCTAGGCGGACGATCCGAATTGCTGAGCCTTGCGGGCAGGAGTAGACTTGTGAGCCGTGTCTAGGACGGAAACCATGCGTCGGGCATTGACGGGGTTCTTTTCTCCCAGTACGGAGAGACGCGCCCGCCGAGCCCTATCCCCCGAAGCCCTTCTTGTCCTGGGTTTTGCGGCGGTCATCCTGGTGGGCTCACTCCTGCTCATGTTGCCCTGGAGCCGCACCGGAGATGACGCCAACTATCTGACCGCGCTCTTCATGGCCACTTCTGCGGTGTGCGTGACCGGCCTGATCGTGGTCGACTTCCCCAACTACTACACCACCTTTGGCCAGGCGATCATCCTGGTGCTCATCCAGATCGGCGGGCTGGGTGTTATGACCGGCGCTGCCCTCATCTTCAGGGCGGTGGGCAGGCGTCTCTCGCTCCGTTCCCAGGCGGCGCTTCAGGACTCGCTCGTCCAAATGGAGGTGGCTTCCGACTTTCGCCGGATCTTCCGCCTGATCCTCACCCTCACCTTCGGCATCGAGGCGATAGGCGCCGTCCTGCTCTTCGTGGGCTTCTCTCTGCAGGGCGGGGCCGCCGACGCGGCTTTCCCCGCGATCTTCCAGGCGGTTTCCGCCTTCTGCAACGCCGGCTTCTCGACCTTCTCCGACAGCCTGATCGGCTTCCGGGGCGAGCCCCTCATCGTCTGGACGATCATGGCACTCATCCTCTTAGGCGGGATCGGCGGCATCGTCCTCATCGAACTGCTCGACCGAGCGCGAGGACGCGGCGCGGCAAACGGAGTCCGCAGCCAAAAACTGAGCCTGCACACCCGCACGGTGCTCTGGGCTTCGGCAATTCTCGTGGTTGGGGGTACCGCCGGGCTTCTCCTCTTCGGGCTAACGCCCCAAGAGACCGGACCCTTCGACCGTTTCGAGGCCGCGCTCTTTCAATCCATCACCAGCCGCACCGCAGGATTCAATACCGTGGGCATCGGCGAGCTGCCTCCGGCCTCGTTGCTGATCATCGTGCTTCTCATGTTCATCGGAGGTTCCCCGGGCTCGACGGCCGGCGGAGTGAAGACCACCACGGCAGCGCTGTGGGCGGGTGAACTCTGGTCGTCGGTAAGGCGCCGCGACGAGGTGGTCCTATTCGACCGGGCGGTGAAACCCGGGATCGTCCGCCGTTCCATGCTGCTGATCAACCTGGCGGTGGCCTGGAACTTCGTCGGCGTGATCCTGCTGATGTGGTTCGAGGGCACGGAGGATATTGGGCTCATGGGGCTCTTCTTCGAGCAGATCTCCGCTTTCGGCACGGTAGGGCTATCGACCGGAGCCACTCCCACCCTTTCCGCCGTTTCGCAGATCTGGATCATCGTCACCATGTTCCTGGGACGCCTGGGGCCGCTCGTGCTGGCCGCATGGATTCTGGGCGCACACAAGAGTAAGGTCCACCATGCCTATGGGGATCTGCTGATCGGCTAAGGAAAGGGGTCCGGGAGCCATGGCCGAGCGCAAACACATAGCGATAATCGGACTTGGACAGTTCGGGGGCGAACTGGCCCGCGTTCTGGCGGCCGACGCCGAAGTTCTGGCCCTCGACGTGGATCAGGACCGGGTGGACGAACTGGCGGACCAGGTGCAAAGGGCCATCTGCCTGGACGCGGTGGACCTGCCCTCGCTGCGTTCCGTGGTGAGCGCCGACTTCGACGAAGCCGTCGTCAGCACCGGCGGCAATATGGAGACGAGCATCCTCGCGACTCTT
The DNA here is from genome assembly GCA_024637095.1 of Actinomycetes bacterium. Taxonomy (GTDB): domain Bacteria; phylum Actinomycetota; class Thermoleophilia; order RBG-16-64-13; family RBG-16-64-13; genus Soudan-30. The sequence goes on along the minus strand of JAGXFV010000035.1, from coordinate 3,781 downwards.
CACCTGAAGACCATTGGAGTTCCTGTGATTCGGGTCAAGGCCCTGAGTGAGGTCCACGGGACCATCCTCAGCCGGGTGGGCGCCACAGAGGTCATCTTCCCCGAAAGAGAGACCGCCCGCCGCATGGCCCTCAAGATCACCAATCCCAACATGTTGGACTTCGTGCCCCTGGAGGGTGACTACCTCGTGCGGGACATGGTGCTGCCCAAGCTCTGCCAGGGGCACACGCTTTCGGAACTCGACCTGCGCCGCTGCCTCGACCTGATGATCCTCGCCGTGAGACGACAGACCGAGCCGGACTTCCTGTTTCTGCCCGGCCCCACCTACGTGGTCCAGAAGGACGACATCATGGTAGCGATCGGCCGGGAGGCGGACATCGCCGTGGCGGAAAAGGCCGACACCCTACCCATCTGTCCGGTCAGGGAGCACTGAGTCCGCCAGACTGCGGGTGAACTCGTTACGGCCGCTCCCCGTGTTAACGATGGCCAGCAGACGTTCGAGTTCCAGGCCGGAGGCCCGCGCGAGGCCAAGCAGTTCGGTGGTGAACGAGCGGAGGGAGGTCTCCAACTCGTCGACGAGCGCGCCGAGGTCGGGTCGGCCGGCGGTCGGCGACATCTGCGGCCGGTGATCGGGAGGGAGCGCTTGGTGCGGATGTCGCGCCTGGAGAAAGCGCTCCCGGTTCACTTCTTCCAGGTAGGCGGCGATCTCGGTGAAGTCGGCCTGCGGGCCGCGGGCCTCAGCGGCCTCGCTCCAGAGCCGGTGCATCTGCTGCGTCAGCGGTGTGTCGTACCCCAGGCGTTCGGCCATGCGGACGGCGGTAGCCACGTCCTTGGCCATAAGGGCCATGGAGAAGCCGGCGGCGAAGCGGCGGGGCACGATCTGCTCGGGGAACTTCACTTCGCTGTTCTGGCTGCGCGCAGGTCCGGCATTTACCACGTCCACCACCTCGGCGGCGGAGTAGCCCCGCTCGACCCCGAGCACGAGGCACTCCGCGGTCAGCGTCAGCGAGGCGGCCGAAAGCGCGTTGTTGATCGCCTTGGCGGCGTCCCCGGAACCCGAAGGACCGGCGCGAAAGACCCGAGCGGCGAAGCTCTCGGCCAGCGCGCGCACCTCCTCGACCGCTGATTCGTCTCCGCCCGCCATCACGGTCAGGCTGCCGGCGCGCGCCCCGGCCACCCCTCCGCTAAGCGGAGCATCCACGAAGGAGATCCCGAGCGGTGCCAGTCGCGCCGCAAGCACCCGACTGGTTTCCGGGTCCGAGCTGGTCAGGTCGACGCACAGCCGGGGGGCGGGATCGGACTGCAGAAGGCCCCCCTCCCCTTCCACCGCCGCCAGCACTGCCGAGGCATTGGGCAGGCACAGAAAGAGGACGTCTACGCCGGCTGCCGCTTCGGCCACCGAGCCCGCCACTTCATAACCGGCTCGCTCGAACGCGGCCCTGACCTCGGTGGAAAGATCATAGACGCGCAGGCGATAGCCGGCTCCCTGGAGGCGCTCGGCGATGGCGCCGCCCATGCGGCCCAACCCACAGAAACCCAGCTGCGACGCTTCGTGTCCGGCGGCGACGTTCGAGTTATCCATGAGTCCAGCCTATCAATCTCTTCGTGAGCCGGCCGGGTTTGCCCTCCGGCTCTACATGAAGGTCAGCTCAGCGTCACACTCCCGGAGGCCTTCCCGGCTCTTGAAGTAGGTGGTGATGTCGCCGTCACTGCTGATCTTCACCGGACTGGCTCCCCAGAGAAAGGCGGAAAGGGCGGCGGTTTCCCGGGCTCCTCCGGTGCCCCCCGCGTCCGGATGAGGCTCCAAGATGGCGCCGAAGGCACGCACCCTTTCGTTGTCAACGATCACCGCCCCGTCCACCCCGGCGATCTCAGCCAAAAGCCGGCGTTCCCCCCGTTCCACCCTGCGGCTGCGTAACTCGATCGTCGACACCTTGTGCGCCAGCAGAGACTGGACCGAATCGGCCGGGGCTCCAGGTGCCTCGAGGAAGGCCTCCTCGTTGACCACGTGTTCCCCCAGGCTGCCGTCTGAATCGTGCAGGATGAGCGCCCCCCGCCGCCGATAGCTCAGGTCGAACACCACCTGAAATAGGTTCGCCGGTAGCCAGGAGCCTACGCTCGCCCGGGACAGCACGCTGCGGAAAGACTCATTGTCGTAGACGAACCAGCGGCCGAAACGCTCGGAGGCAAGAATGCCTTCGGTCCCGACCACGAGGATGTCCCCGTGCTCGGTGACCATGACGGCGAACTCTCCCGGTTGCAGCAGGCTGAAGAAGGGCTGCACGAAGGCAGGGTGAAAATGGAGCGTCTCCTGTTCGGGGATGTCCATCCAGGGAATCTGCAGATAGTCGAGGTATCGCAACTCGGGGTCTACCACCAGCGCCACTTGGTCGCTGGAACCCAGGGGATCCAGGACCTTCTGCAGACCCGGTGCGCTCAGGTCGACCCGACCGCGGCCCGGTTTGATGATCAGGTTGAGCGAAACCTGAGTGCCCTCGTAGGTGCGGTAGGAGACTTCCTGCAGGTAGGCGAGCACCTTGCTCCAGTTGACTCCCGGCGCGAGGCTCTCGAGCCAGAAGAGCGCCAGGTCCTGACCGATGCGGCCCTCGTTCAACCGGGAGGGAAACTCGGGAATCGCGGATGCCCATTCCGTCGCCTTGTCGCTGGCGAAATCGAGAAGCGCCCGCAGACGTGGGGAGAGGGGCGAGATCGAATAGAAGCCATGCGAGCCTCCACCGGCAAAGCGGACTTCGTGGCGGTGGGGTCCGCAGTCGGCCTCGTACCAGTGGGGCACGGCGCGCACCAAGGTAGAGGCCACGAACGTCTCACGCGGGGTGAGCCGCGGCTCTGCGAATTCGTAACCAGTCATCAACGGGTCCAAAATGGCCTCCAAAGGCGCCGGCCACGATCTTCGGGCGGTCGGGACACCGGCGCCGGGGCGGTCGAGGCGCTGTCGCCTGGTGATCTTCAACCCCTCCAACCTTCCCCGTGAGGGGGCAAGTCAAAGGTCGAGACTCGGCGGCACGGCCTCAGGCCACGACGTTCACCGTGAAGACTGGTGGGACCGTATGCACCACCGCTTCGGCATCGGCGCCCAGTTGGGAACGGGCATCGGCGAGGGCCGCCTCCACCGTAGGCGCGGCGGAAAACCCCAACCGCTCGACCACCGCCTCATCCACCGCGCCGGCCACGGTCACGCCACTCAGGTGCTCGAGCGCCCGCGCCATCCAGTAATAGGCGAAGAAGGGATGCGCCGCGTGATAGGCGTGGCGGTAACGGTAGGCCTCACGCAACTCGTGGTCGGCGACGAAGGCGGGTTCGAACTCGGCCGCCATTCGGGAGGCGTCCCGCGTCACCGGCAGGACCTCGTCCCAGAAGCGCTGATAGGCCAGGTGATGGCGCGGATGAAAGCCGGGCCGGAAGGGAGCCACCAGGATCACGCGGCCGCCGCGGCGCACCAGGGGCACGGGGCGCGCAAACTGGAACATATAACCCAGGCCCAGGTTTGCCGCCAGCAGGGGATTAGTACGGGAGTAGGCAGCGTAGGGACTCTGGTCGGGTACGCCCAGGAGCAGGATGTCGGCCTGGGGCTCGGGTCCGCCTCGGAAGGCCGCCTGAAAGTCGAGAGTCCGGGCGTGCACCGCCTCGACCTCGCCCGCCCAGACCGAGGCCGGCCGGTAGAAGCCGCGTAAGGCGCGGGCGACGGTGCTGCGGGCCGCGCGGGGAACCAGGCGGGAGTGCGCCGGGCGCAGGTAGCCGGGCATGCGCCGCCTTTGCAGATC
>JAGXFV010000034.1 GCA_024637095.1 Actinomycetes bacterium | reverse complement strand
TTAGTCGCCGCGCAGTTCCTTGCCGATGGAGAAGGCTTGGCCCAGATTCTCACCCAGCGCAAAGTAGCTCATGTTTTCGGGTGCGTAGACGAAGGGCCGCAGCTTGAGCACGTCGACCCGGCCCCGCTCGTCCAGGCAGTCCTCTTCCGCCAGAATCTCCACGATTTCGCCAATAAACTGCGTGTGCAGGCCAATCTCCACCTGCTTCAGCAGGGAACACTGCAGTATCAGGGGAAACTCGGCCACGTAGGGTGCGTCCACCACTTCAGAGGCGGTCGCGGTCAAACCCGCCTGACTGAATTTGTCCTGATCGCGGCCCGACGCCACGCCGAAGTAGTCCACCTCGCGGACGTGGTCGCGCGAAGGGACGCTGACGGTAAACGCCCCACGGGCCACGATGTTCCCATGCGAATAGGTGGCGGCCCGCAGCGAGACGGCCACGCACGGGGGCTTGGAGCAGCATATCCCTCCCCAGGCCGCCGTCATCACATTCGCTTTTCCCTGCGCGTCGTAGGTGCCCACCACCAGTGTTGGCGTCGGGTAGAGCACGGGTTTAGCACCGATCGACCGCTTCATGTTCACCTCCACGTTGCTGATCCACCACACGAAGGTACAACAAACGGGAGACGGATACGAAGAATCCGAAGGACACGATGGATCGCGGCGTCCCGCGATGTTGGGAAGAGAGGGAACTCCATGGCGGATACATTGGTGACTGGAGCGGCTAGAGGACTGGGCTTGGCGCTCGTCCGGCAACTACTGGAACGTGGAGACCGGGTCTTCGCCGCCGCAAGAGGCGGCTCCGAGCGCGAGGAACTCCGCGAATTGAGGCGCGCCCATCCCGACTCCCTCGTCCCCATTGCCCTGGACGTCTCCGACCCCCAGTCCATCGCCGAGTCGGTGAACGAGGTCCGCAAACACACCGACGCCCTGGATCTCCTGATCAACAACGCGGGCATCGCCAGCGGGCAAGGGGGAAGCTCCAGCACCGCGCCCGAACCCTTGGGCCGGGTCGAGCAGGGGAACTCGCTGCAGGTTTTCGCCGTGAATACCGTGGGGCCCCTGCTGATGGTGCAGGCCCACAAGGGGTTGCTCGCTCGGGCCAAAGCGCCCAGGGTAGTCAACGTCACCTCGCGTATGGGCTCCATCGAAGACAAGTCGAGCACGGGCTACTACAGCTATTCCGCGAGCAAGGCCGCCCTCAACATGGTCAACAAGATCCTGTCGCGCGAACTAAGCCGTGAGGGCATCGTTACCATCGTCGTTCACCCCGGTTGGGTGCAAACAGACATGGGCGGAGGGCACGCCACTCTGCTGCCCGAAGAGTCCGCGGCCGCCCTCATCCGCCTGGTGTCCGCCCTGAGCGAGAAGGACAACGGAGCCTTCTTCAGCTACGACGGCTCCCCGCTTCCCTGGTAGGACCAAGAGCGTCCACCGCGATCACCCGGCGCCGCATGGCGAAGTTGGCTACCTTTTTGCGCATAACGTGTTAAATGGCCCCAGAGCCGGTAGGATTCCAAGCTGGCAATACTTAGCCTAGCGAGGTACCTCTCAATGAGCGATCACTCTCGATCTCCCAAGCCCGCCCTCCTGGAACGGATCGCCCGCCGATCCGCGGCACATCCGTGGCTCGTCGTGGGGGCTTGGGTCCTACTGCTCGTGGGTTCGGTGCTGGCAACCTCTACTTTGCTTGGCTCAGCTCTGACCACCGAGCAGGGCTTCACCGGGGAGCCCGAGGCTGCGCGGGCCAGTCGGCTCATCCAGGACGAGCTTCGCGGCCCGCCGCTGGTTACCGAGACGGTGATCATTCGCTCCGAGCAGCTCACGGTAGAGGATCCGGAATTCCGCCAAATGGTGACCGAGGTCATGGCTGACATCCGGGGCTTGGGCGATCAGGCGGTGCAGCAGGCCGTCAGCTATCTGGAGGCCCCGCAGCCGGAGCCGTTCATCTCCGAACAGGGGCATGCCACGGTCATCCCGGTCACGATGGCAGGCGGACTCGACCAGGCCGACGAGAACATCGGCGGTCTGATGGAGATAGTGGACGAGGCCGACAAGTCCGTGGCGTTCGAAGTGTTGATCACCGGGCAATCCAGCATCGGGGCGGACTACGAGCGCATTGCCGAGGCGGATCTTTTGACGGGCGAACTCTTCGGTTCGGGGATTGCCCTCATCATCCTTCTGGCTGTGTTTGGCACGCTGGTCGCGGCACTCCTGCCGCTGGGACTCGCGATCCTCGCGATAGCCATGGCCGTCGGGCTTTCGGCTCTGGTCGGCCAGCTCTTCGAGCTGGCCTTCTTCGTGACCAATATGATCACCATGATGGGACTGGCGGTGGGCATCGATTACTCGCTGTTCATCGTCTCGCGCTTCCGTGAAGAGCGCAACGAAGGCCGAAGCGTCGCCGACGCGATAGGACGCACCGGCACCAGCGCGACGCGGGCCGTGCTCTTCAGCGGCACCACGGTGATTCTGGCCCTGGCCGGGTTGGTCCTCGTGCCCATCACCACTTTCCGCAGCCTGGCCGTGGGGGCGATACTCGTCGTGCTCGTGGCCCTGGCCGCTTCCCTAACGCTCCTCCCGGCAGCCTTCTCCCTGCTCGGAGACCGGATCGATTCCGGCAAGGTGCCCTTCCTCGGGAGAAAGGGTCTCGGGGCAGGCGGGCGCGGTGGCTTCTGGGACCGGGTGGCTCACGGCGTGATGAACCACCCCTGGATCAGCACCATCTTCGCGGTCAGCGTGCTGCTGCTCGCCTCGGTAAGCTATCTGGGCATCGAGATCGGCACCGCCGGCGTCAGCAGCCTTCCCGAACGCGCAGAAACCAAGCGGGGATTCGAAATCCTACAGCGGGACTTCTCGCTGGGCCTGGTCTCCCCGCTGGAGGTCGCGGTTGTCGGCGAGGTGGCTCAGCCCGAGGTGCAGCAGGCCATGGAGGAACTGACCGCGCTGATCGCCGGCGACCCCTCTTTCTCGCAGCCCACCCGGCCGCCGGAGTTCGCCGATAATGGCCGGCTCGGCGTGCTCACGTACTCACTGGAAGAAGACCCCAACGCCCGAGCGGCGCAAGAGGCAGTCGAACGGGTTCGTGGCGTCTACGTGCCTCAGGCGTTCGGCGAGATCCCGGCGGAGGCGCTGGTCACGGGCGCAACCGCGCAGGCCGTCGACTTCAGCCAGATCATCGACAGCTACACGCCGCTGGTCTTCGCCTTCATTCTGGGTCTCAGCTTCATATTGCTCACCGTGGTTTTCCGATCCGTGGTCATCCCGCTGAAGGCAATAATCATGAACCTGCTGTCGGTGGGAGCGGCTTACGGTCTGCTCGTGCTCGTATTCCAGGAGGGCTATCTGAGGGATTTGTTGGGCTTCCAGCAAATCGACGTGATCGAGACCTGGATACCGCTGTTTCTCTTCGCCATTCTGTTCGGTCTTTCCATGGACTATCAGGTCTTCTTGCTTTCGCGCATACGGGAGCACTATGACAACGGAGCCGGCAACCGGGACTCCGTCGCTTTCGGGCTGCGGTCGACCGCCGGGATCATCACCGGCGCGGCCGCCATCATGATCGCCGTCTTCGCCGGGTTTGCCGCGGGCGACATCGTGGTCTTTCAACAGCTCGGCTTCGGCCTGGGGGTGGCTATCTTTCTCGACGCCACGCTGGTCCGCGTGGTCTTGGTTCCCGCCGCCATGCGGCTCCTCGGAGACCTCAACTGGTACTTTCCCAGTTGGCTCGAATGGCTGCCGGATCTGAGGGTCGAGGCATTGCCGGACGAGCCCGAGCCTGAAAGAGAGGCCTAGAGCGACGGTGGGCACGCTGGAGCCCGCCACCCCCGCCGCCGACTGGCTGGGGGACTTGAAGAGGATCACCGCCAAGCTGGCGACGGAGGCAGGTGCCTTGAGATTCGCCCCGCCGGTGGCCCACGTCTACAACCCTCTGGACTACGCCCGCGACCCCTACCTGGAGTACCTCGCCCGATTTGGGCATCCGCCCAAGGAAGCGGTTTTCGTGGGAATGAACCCGGGCCCCTTCGGAATGGCGCAAACCGGCATCCCCTTCGGCGACGTTTCCGCCGTCAGCGGGTGGATGGGAATTCGCGGTGAGGTGGGACGTCCGGCCGACGAGCACCCCAAGCGCCCGGTTCGGGGTTTCGCATGTCCGCGGAGCGAGGTCAGCGGCAGCCGTTTATGGGGCTGGGCACGGAGGCGCTTCGGCTCTGCGGAGGCCTTCTTCGACCGCTTCTTCGTCGCCAACTACTGTCCGCTGGTCTTCTTGGAGGAAAGTGGCCGCAATCGCACCCCGGACCGCTTGAAGCGGCCCGAGCGGGAACCTCTCTTCGACTCATGCGACCGCGCCCTCGCGCAGACCGTGGCGGTGCTCGAGGCCCCACTCGTCATCGGCATCGGCAGGTTCGCCGAGGAGCGCGCTCGCCGGGCCCTCGCGGCGACGGACGTCCGAATCGGGCGCATTCTCCATCCGAGCCCGGCAAACCCCGTGGCCAACGCCCGTTGGAGCGTTCAAGTGGAAGAAGAGCTCTCCGCGCTGGGCCTGGTCCTCCCGGCTACTCCACCACGCTCGCGCTCTGGATGATCACCGGCTCGTTCGGAACGTCCTGGAATTGGCCGGAACTGCCCGTGGGGACGGCCGCGATCTGGTCGACGACGTCCATCCCTTCGACCACCTCACCGAAGACCGCGTAGCCGTAGCCGGCGACAGACTCATCTCGTTGATCGAGGAAGGCGTTGTCGGTCAGGTTGATGAAGAACTGCGCGGTGGCACTATCCACCACTTGGGTCCGGGCCATCGCGAGCGTCCCCCGGGCGTTCTTCAGTCCGTTGCCGGCTTCGTTCTTGATGGGCGCGTTGGTTTCCTTCTGACTCATCTCCGGGGTGAACCCGCCCCCCTGGATCATGAAACCCGGGATCACCCGGTGAAAGATGGTGCCGTCGTAGACCCCATTGCGGACGTACTCCAGGAAGTTGTCTACGCTCGCCGGGGCTTTGTCCGGGAAGAGCTTCACGAGAATCTCTCCCTGGTTGGTCTGCAGCCTTACCTGCGGTTGCTCCTGCACGTTGCTCTCCCCTGTATCGGCGCCCGATTCTTCGAGCGCGGTCGGCGACGTGGTCGTCGCATCTGGTTCTTCCTCACCCTCCCCGCACGCAGCAAGGGAGAAAACCAGTAGGGAGAGGAGCAGGAGGACGACCGGCACCGCACTAAGCGGCATACCCATCAATGGCGAAGAATCGGGGGCGGGACGGAACACGCAGGTACCTCCTAGACGAAGATCGCTGAGGGCAAGAATTCTTGACGACCAAACGGCCCACGATTCGGAACAGAGTTTGCCCCAACGTGGGCCGCAGGAACGATACCCGGTGACGGCAGCGGCTACCAGGGAGTCTCCAGTGAAAGCGCACACGGTCTACAAGACCTTCCACACCAACAACAGGCGGGAGTTCGTTCGTATCACGGGCGACGTGCAAGAGGCGGTAGACGAGTCCAGTGTACGCGAAGGCATGGTGCTGGTCTCGGCCATGCACATCACCGCCGGAGTATGGGTCAACGACGACGAGCCCGGCATTCAGGCGGATGCCCTGGAGTGGTTGGACAAGCTGGCGCCACCGACCTGGAAACCGCCGGCCAACGAGGTCGCCCGGGCCCTGCAGCCGGATCCGGGAGACTACCGGCATCATCGCGGCGGCGAGGACAACGGGGACGCACATCTCAAGAACCTGCTCGTGCACCAGCAGGTGGTCCTTCCGATAACCAACGGACGGCTGGATCTGGGCCCCTGGCAGGCCGTCTTCTATACTGAGTTCGATGGAAGGCGCGACAAGCGCCTGATCATAAAGGTAATCGGCGAGTAAGCAACCCGCGTCCCGTTCCTGCGGCGCCCCGCCCCCTTGCGGTCCGCCGCGGGCTTTCCGTGCCGTCGGCACACGGCTATAATCTGCCTCAAGACACGATTGGCACGCGAAGCGGGACAGGGCGTCCGACGGCCCTTCTGCGCGAAAGGTCTCCATGCGTTTACCACAGTTACAGATCGGCCCCTTTGTCGCCCCCCGACCGATCATTCAGGGAGGCATGTCCGTTCGCCTTTCCACCTCGAGTCTGGCCGCGGCGGTGGCCGACGCGGGGGGAATCGGCACAATCGGCGGCTCAGGGATTCCGGTGGAGGAACTCGCGGCCGATATCCGCCGGGCCAAAGAAATGACCAAAGGCATTATCGCGGTCAACATCATGTTCGCGGTTCGCAACTTCGCCGAGCTCGTCACCGGCTCGATCGAAGCGGGCGTGGACATGATCGCCACCGGGGCGGGTTTCTCCCGCGACGTCTTCAAGGTGGGACGCGAAGCCGGGGTTCCCATCATTTCGATTGTCTCCTCCCCGAAATTCGCCCAGTTGGCCGAGAAGAGCGGTGCCGACGCCATCGTGGTCGAGTCGGTCGAGGCCGGCGGGCATCTGGGCACCATGGAGCGGCTGCGCGATCTGTTCCCGGAGGTCCGTAAGGTGGTGAGCAAGGTTCCGCTAATCGCCGCCGGCGGCATCACCGAAGGCCGCGAGATAGCGGAGATGATCTTCAAATACGGCGCCGACGGTGTGCAGATGGCCACGCGTTTCGTGCTCACCGAGGAATGCGACGTCGCCGATTCCTACAAGCAGGCCTATCTGAACGCGAAGGCGGAAGACATCGTGCTGATGGATTCCCCCGTCGGATTGCCGGGCAGGGCCATCCGGAACCGGCTCATAGAGCGCCTGGAGGCCGGGGAGACCATCCGCGACCGCTGCCCGTGGGTTTGCCTCAAGAGATGCAGCCGCTCGTTCTGCATCAACGACCGCCTAGAGCGGGCACGAAGCGGCGAGGTCGACGAGGGCCTGGTCTTCACGGGTGAGAACGTGTGGCGCTGCGAGGGCATCCCCCCGGTGGCCGAGCTGATGGAGCGCTTGGTGCGCGAAGCCGAGGCGAGCCCGGTGGAAGAAGAGGCCGCCAGTCGCGGTTAGGACCGGATGCGGGTGGCGAAAGACGCTCGAAAGACGCTCGCGAGTGCATAAAGAAGGGCGGCCCTTGAGCCGCCCTCACTATTGTCGCCAGTTCTATTGGCTGCTAGAGCAGCCAAGCCAGCAGAACGATTATGATGATGATCGTCAGTATGGTACCAAGACCCCAATACATAGTGACCTCACTCCTTATGTCCTGGTATTCTTCACTACAGATTAGATACCCATACGGCAGCCCGGCAAACACAGGATCCACGCAGACCGGCCGGCCTAGCGGGAAAAGAGAAGCAGCAGACCTCCCAGCACGAACCCCCCGGCGATGAAATACACCGGCGTGAGGTTCTCACCTTCCTCTTCGCCGACGAGGCTCCCGCTTTGGTAACCGTAATCCGCGTGCGTATCCGGCGAGCCCCCATCGAAGATCCGGTTACGCACTTCGCGCAAGGCGCGCTTGCCGTCCTCGGTGGCGTCATGGAGGGATTCCTTTGCCCGCGATTTGACATCGGCCTTGTAGGCCAAGGCATCGATGGTGTCTCCCATCTGCCGCCGCGTTTCCTCTATCTCGTCGCGGATTTCGTCTTTTCCTTTAGCCACTTGACATCCTCCCGGATAGTCTCGACGGTTTGGTCGGGCACCGGCGTGCCGCTGCGCTTGAACCGGTTGTAGCCGACCGCCCCCATAATGCCCCCGACTAACAAGTAGGCTCCCGCGACAATGAGGGCCGCGAGCCAGAGCTCGAATACCAGGGCGAGCGCAGTGACCGCCGCGGCGGTCAAGGCCCCGAAGGCGAAGAACGCCAATGCGGCGGCCGCGGCGATAAGACCGGCCCCCATGGCGTATTCCTGAGCAGTCTCGGTCATCTCTGCCTTCGCCAACTCGACTTCTTGGCGAACCAGAGCGGAAGTCTCGCGCGAGAGATCTTTGACGAGTTCCCCAATGCTGTGCTGTCGCTGATCCTCCAAATGCCGAACTTCAGCCATGTCACTCCCTCCAAGCGCGGCCCGCGAGCCTCGCAGGCTTCTAGGCTTTCTTTCTAATAGTCAGTTCCCCTTTGGCTACCCAAGCTACACGCGCCTAGCGTCAAGGTCGTTGAATGCGGGCACCTGTAGGCCCAAGGCGAGGCCTTGGACGTCCCCTGCCTTGGGGCGGCGCACCTCCCCAGATGGACGGCGTCATCGGGACCGAGAGTCGGGGACCATACGCGGCCAAGACTGGACCTGGGACCGGTCCCCTTCGCTCAATAGGCACCTAGTGTGAGAGCGTGTGGTGGACCGACCAACATTCCCCGCGGCGCGGCTCCGGCAAAACCAGACGCCGCCACTCGGCGGCCTGCGTCCTCGTCCTTTCCGGGTTGCTTCTCCTATTGCTGTCGGGACCGGCAGTGAAAGCCGCCGAGGCCGGGCTTCTCGAGGAAAAACGCGGCGCCCTCGCCGCGGCCGACGCACACATCCTTGATACCGAGTCCCAGATACAACAGGCCACGGAGGAGCACGGCCGCTGGGTGGCGGAGGTTGCCGAACTCCGGAGACAGATCGATAGCGCGCGTGCCGCGGAACTGCAGACCAAGCTGGAACTGGAGGACTCCCGGGTCGCCCTCTCGGAACGCCTGATCGCTCTCTACAAGGAGAATCACGCCTCGTTCCCCGTGATTCTGCAGGTGCTGGCCGGCGAGGACGCGCTCCAGGACATCGTCAAGCTGGCCCCCCAGTTGATCCGCATCGCCCAAGACGACAAGGAACTCATCGAGAAGGTGGCCGCTCTGGCTACGGGGCTGGCTTTGCAGCAGAAAGAACTCGTGCGCGAGCAACAACGGCTGGAGCATCTCCTGCGCCTCCTGGAAGAGGCCAAAATCCGTTTGGTTGCCCTTCTGGAGGAGGCCCAGGCCGTGCGCGCCGTGCTGGCGTCCGAAGTGGAGATCCTCGAGAGCATGCACGCCCTTGAGGTCAAGGCCGAGAGACACCGGGACCGGTGGCGCGGCCGCGTCTCCTCGACCACCTGGCGCCTGTCCCAGGGCTTCACCTTCCCCGTCGACGGCAGCTACTCCTTCATCAACGATTGGGGTTTCCCCCGCGACGGTGGGGAGCGCAGCCACAAGGGCACCGACATAATGGCGCCCTTCGGCACGCCGCTGGTGGCGTGCGCAGCCGGAGTCATCGACTCAGTTGCTCACGATCAAACCCTCGGCGGCTTGGTGATCTGGCTGAGAGGTGACAACGGTCACCGCTACTACTACGCTCACCTGCAATCGATCGCCCCGGGAGTAAGAGGAGGCATGCGGGTCTTGCCCGGAATGCTCATCGGCCGCGTGGGTAACAGTGGGAACGCCGCGGGGGGCGCCCCCCACCTCCACTTCCAGATTCATCCCGGCGGAGGCGTCCCCGTCAACCCCTTCCCAGTGCTCAACATCTCCGGATAGTCGCCGCGCCGGGTCCGCGCCCCCCGTCCGAAAGCCGGACGACGACCGGAGTCTAACTGAGGAACACCCGCCCCACGATGTGGTAGGCAATAACCAGCCCGAAGAGAAACAACGCGAGTACGCCGGCCTCCAGGGGGCGGCGGAAGCGGCGCAGCCTCCAGATGACCAATGAGACCCCGGCCACGACGGATATCTTGAAGAATCCGGCAAACGCGGGACCCTGAGCGAACAGGCCCCGCATCACCGGGTTCGCCTCGGCCGCCCCCTTTTGCAGGGCGTCGAGGGTCAGCGCGAAGTCGGCCAGGTTGAGAAGATTCACGGCAACCAGCAACACGAAGAGAGCCTGAGGATCGCAGCGAAGACCGCGCAGGAATTGCGCATACCGGTGGGAACCCCGGAATGGGTCCCGGCGGTCGAAGCCGGTGCGGCGCTCCCGCAGGCGAAATGCGATCTTCCTGCGCCGCTCCTGCCGACGGCGGTTGATCTGTTCGCTGTCGATCACGTTGGGTCGCATATTTGCCTTGAGAGCAAGCGCATACTCGAAAAGCTACCAAATTATCCATTGAGTAGAAACACGCGTCTTACGCGGCCGCCCTCTCGGCGCTGCCGGAGGAATATCCTACGACCGATCTGTGGGGGCGGCAAACAGGTAGGCGAAGATCTGGGCGTCCGCCACGAGGTTGGAGATCAGGGCATACTCGTCCGGTTGGTGGGCGCTGTCTTCCATGGTCGACCAGACGGCGGCGGGCACGCCCCGCGCCCGAAACGCCGCGGCCACGGTGCCTCCGCCGATCCCGATGGTCCTGGCCTCCACCCCGCGCAACTCCCGGAGGGCGTCCCGCAGCAGCCGTACCACAGGCACATGGTCTGGAGTCGCGGGCGGGGCGGGGAAGGAAGCTTCGCTCTCCAGTTCCACGCGGACCCCGAAGTCCGCTTCCACCCCCGCCGCCGCGTCGCGGGCCACCCGCAGCACGTCCTCGAGCGGGTAGCGAGGCAGTACCCGGCAATCGAACCAGAATCGTTCCTCGCCCGGGATGGTGTTTATGTTGAGAACGTTCGCCAGACGCTTGGTGGGCTCGAAGGTGGAGGCCGGGGGATCGAAACTCAGGTCACTCGCAGCGAAGGCCCCGCGGAGGGCTTCGTCCACGCGCACGACTAGGTGGGCTGCCGCCCGATGGGCGTTCGCCCCCAGATGGGGCATCGAGCCGTGCACCTGCCGTCCGTGCACGTCGACCCGCATTAGGAGGATGCCCTTCTCCGCCGTCTCGATGGCATCTCCCTCGGGCAGGCCGAAGTCGGGCACCAGGACCAGGTCGCTCGGTTTCACCAGTTCGGGCTCGCTGCCGAGCAGGAAGTCGACGCCGTAGCGGTTACCGCTCTCTTCGTCCGCCACCAGAAGCAGACCGACGTCCCCGGGGGGTCGAAGGCCTTCCTCATGCAGCGCCCGCAGACCGAAAAGCGAAGCGGTCAGCCCCTGCTGATTGTCCTCGACCCCCCGCCCTATCAGGCGGTCGCCCTCCACTCTCATTTCGAGCGGATCCCCGGACCAGGCACCGAGGTCCCCGGGAGGCACCGTATCGATATGGCAAAGTACCCAGACGGCTGGAGCGTCGCCCCCGGGCATTCGCAACACTAGGTTGGGGCGCCGGCCGGCGGGCACCCGGGGATCAGGGGCATCGACCCGGCGGGGGGCGGGCAGACCCACCTCGCGCAGGTAGGCCTCGAGGAACTCGGCCCGCCGCTCCTCCCCCTCTCCTCCGTTGTCCGGTCCCAGTCCGGGGATCGCGGTCAGACGGCGCTGGAACTCGACCATCTCGTCGCGATAGCCCTCCACCCGGGCCATAATCCGCCTTCGCACGTCCTCGGGTAGTCTCACTTCGGGTCCTCTCGGGTAGGGAACGACGATCAACTTACCCAAGGGAGCCGGCGGGAACCATGGAAGAACTGTCACCATCACGAGGGCGAACATGACATCGAGCGCCGAGGTAGTGGCCAGACTCGAAGAGCTACAGGACCAGGAGGCCGCCGCGGGGATGGCCCGGTACGGCATCACCGCGAGCTGCGTCTACGGAGTCAGAATCCCGGTGCTCCGGCGGATGGCCAAAGAGCTGGGCACTTCGCACGAGCTGGCCCTCGACCTCTGGGAAGTCCCCTGCCGGGAGACGAGGATCCTTGCCGGCCTCATCGGTGATCCCGAACGGATGAGCCCCGCGTTAATGTTGGCCTGGGCCAAGGACTTCGATTCGTGGGAGGTCTGCGACCAGATGGCGATGAACCTGTTCGACCGCACCCGCTACAACTACCAACTCGCGGTGCAGTGGAGCACCCGGCGGGAGGAGTTCGTCAAGCGGGCCGCCTACGCGCTAATGGCGCAGCGCGCGGTGCGCGACAAGGAGGCCTCGGACAAAGTCTTCCGCGCTCTCCTTCCTCTGATCGAACGGGGGGCGGGCGACGAACGCGCCTACGTCGGAAAGGCGGTGAGTTGGGCGCTGAGAAATATCGGCAAGCGAAATATGGAGCTGAACCAAGCCGCCACCGAACTGGCTCGCGCCCTAAAGGCCTCCGCGGAACCTCCCGCCCGCTGGGTGGGCGCCGATGCCTACCGGGAACTCACCAGTCCCGCGGTGAAGCGCCGTCTGCGGGACTGACGGCCCCTGGGAACTCCGGGGCGGGCCCTTCTCGGCCCGGCACGCCCCCCGCAAACACCTAGACGAAGTCGATCTGAAACTCGAAGATGCCGTCGGCGATACGGCTTTGCATCTTGTACCCGCTCTTCCGCAGCACCGCCTGCATCGCCTGGTTGTTCTGCAACGCCTCGCCGTAGAAGCCGGCGATACCGTTGCGCTTGGCGATCTCGATCAGGTGCTTGAGCAGGAAGCTCCCCAGCCCCTTGTTCTGCCAGTCGTCCTCAACCAGGAAGGCGGCCTCGGCACGGTTAGTCTTGGGATCCAGATAGTAACCTCCGACCGCGATGATGTCCTCGCCATAGGCTTCGGGGAGCGTGGCCACCAGCGACACCTCGGTGCGATGGTCGATGTAGACGAAGTCCTGGATCTGCTTCTGCGGCATCCTGTTCAGATACTGCATGAAGCGGGAGTAGACACTCTGCTGGGAGAGCGCGTAGAAGAGGCTCTTCATCTGCGGAGCGTCCATGGGGTTGATCGGGCGCACGTTGACCTGAGTGCCGTCTCTCAGCACCATGCTGGTGCTCAGCTCCCGCGGACCGATGGCGATGCGCCCTTCGACGTCGGCGAGCTCGTGACGAATGTAGTGGGCCTCGATGGCCTCGCGAAGGAGTTTGGCCCGGTAATCGGGATGGGCTATGCTGATCAGCGCGAGCGCCCTCTCCTGGACGCTCTTACCCCGCAGGTAGGCCACGCCGTACTCAGTGACGATGTAGTGGACGTCCCCGCGCGTGGTGACCACGCCGGCCCCCGGGCTGAGAGTAGTCACGATCCTCGAAATCTTGCCTTTCTTAGCGGTCGAAGGCATCACGATGATCGCCTTGCCGTCTTCGGAGCGCGCGGCCCCTCTGTTGAAGTCGGCCTGTCCCCCAATTCCCGAAAAGAAGCGAGTGCCGATCGAATCGGCGCATACCTGTCCGGTGAGATCCACCTCGAGGGCAGCGTTCACGGCCACCATCTTGTGCTGTTCGGCGATCAGCGAAGGGTTGTTGACGTACTCCGTGGGGTGCATCGCAAAGTCCGGATTATTATCCATGAAGTCATAGAGCTTTCGCGTGCCCAGGCAGAAACTGGCAACGTGCTTGCCCCGATCGTGGCTCTTGCGAAGACCGGTGATGATGCCCTTCTGGATCAGGTCGACAAAACCGTCGAACAGACTCTCGGTATGGATCCCCAGATTCTTCTTGCCTTCCAGATGGTCGAGCACGGCAGGCGGCGTGCGGCCGATGCCGATCTCGAGGGTGGCCCCGTCGTCGATGAGCGAGGACACGTACTGGCCGATTGTGGAGCTGACCTCGTCGGGCTGATACTGGTCGGCCTGCAAGATGGGAACGTCCACGGGCACCAGGTTGTCGATGTCGTAGACGTCGATGAAGCTGTTGCCCAGAAGGCGCGGCATCTGCGGGTTGACCTGCGCAATCACCCAGCCCGCGTTGGCGGCGGCGCTCTTCACGATGTCCACCGAAACCCCGAGGGAGCAGAGTCCGCGATCATCGGGAGGCGTCACATGGATCAGGGCCACGTCCAGGGGCAGTTCGCCGGAGGAGAACAGCCGAGGCACATCCGAGACCAGGATCGGGGTGTAGTCGACCAGACCCTCCTGATCGGCGCCGCGAATGGTGGAGGATACGAAGAAGGCATTGACGTCGAAGTGCTTGGCCAGTTCCAGGTACTGGTCTTCCGGGCCGCTCACCATCAACAGGTTGACGATCTGGACGTCGGGCAGCTGTCCCGCCCGTGCAATCAGCGCCCGCACCAGCTCCTGGGGCACGGCTGCCCCGGTGCCGAGAAAGACCCGCTGCCCGGGTTTGATGTGGGCGACGGCCTCTTCGGCCGTCGCCACCTGCGACGCGTATTTCTCCTGCCACTCGGTGTCGTAGCTCTGCGTCTTTGATGCCATCTAGCTCTCACCTGCTTCGCTCAGGGTTATGCGGGCGTCGGCGGCCACCGGCTCGGTCCCGAGCTCGCCGACGATGAAGGGGTTTATGTCGAGTTCCGCAATCTGCGGGAAGTCCGTGACCAGCTGACTGATGCGCTGCAGACCGCCCGCGATACCGGACAGGTCGACCCCGGTTTCGCCCCTTGCCCCCTCGAGCAGGGCGTAGGAGCGCGTGGAGCGCAACATCTGCATGGCTTCGTCGGCTGTGATCGGGGCGAGATGGAAGGTCACGTCCTTCATCACCTCGACGAAGATTCCGCCCAAGCCGAACATCAGCATCGGCCCGAACTGGGGATCTCGGGTCATGCCCAGGATCACTTCGAGCCCGGGATGGGCCATCTGCTCGACATAGACGCCGTCGATGTGGGCATCCGGAGCCACCTGCGGAATGCGCAGCATCATCAGGTCGTAGGCGTCCCTCACCTGCTGCTTGTTGGTCAGGTTGATCTTGACCCCGCCCACGTCCGACTTGTGGATGATGTCGGGCGAGAGGATCTTCATAGCTACGGGAAAGCCCAGCCTTTCTCCGAGCTCCACGGCCTCGTCGCCACTGCGGGCAACCGCCCCTTCGGGCACCACGAAATCGTAGGCTCCCAGAATGGCCTTGGCCTTGACCTCGCTCACCTGGTAGCGCCCGGTGCGCAGGTGCTGGCTGACGATGCGCTCGACGGGGCGACGGTTGACGCGGAAGCGCGTGACCACCCGCTGAGGCCGCCGCTTCCACTCGACGTAGTCCACCATCACCCGAAGCGCGCGGACCGCCCGCTCCGGGTCGGGGTAGTCGGGAAGTCGCTGCGCCACGAGCTCGGAGCGCCCGGGGAGCACGTCCTGCCCTCCCATGAACACGGCCAGAATGGGTTTTTTTCCATCGTGGGCCTCGCCGATGGCGCGGGCCGTCTCGGCGGGCTTGGTCATGGCCTGCGGGGTGAGGATCACCATGACGGCGTCCACCGTGCTGTCCTTCAGGCTGGCCTCAACCGCGGCTTTGTAACGCTCGGGGTCGGCGTCGCCCAGCACGTCGATGGGATTTCCGACACTGGCGGCGTCCGGCAACGTCGCCTTGAGCGCTGACGCGGTGAAGGAATCGAGCGAAGCCACCTCGAGACCAGCGTGCTCCACGGCGTCGGCGGCCATGATTCCCGGACCACCGGCGTTCGTGATGATGGCCACCCGGTTCCCTCCGGGCAAGGGCTGAGTGGCGAGCGCCGTGGCGAAGTCGATGATCTGCTCGAAAGAGTCGGCGCGTATCACGCCGGCCCGCCGGAAGGCCGCCCCGTAGGCGATATCTGCTCCGGCCAAGCTACCCGTGTGGCTGGAGGCCGCTTTGACTCCCGCCGTACTGGTGCCCGACTTAAGCACCACCAGTGGTTTCTTCTCGGCGACATTCTCGGCGACCCGGATGAATTCGTCACCCGAGGTGATGCTCTCCAGGTAGGCGACCAGCACCTTGGTCTCCTCGTCTTCGGCGAGAGCCGCGAAGAGATCCACCTCGTTGATGTCCGCCTTGTTGCCGATACTCACCAGCTTGGCGAGCCCCAGATGGCGCTCCGCCGCAAAATCCAGGAGCGCCGCCAAAAGGGCACCCGATTGCGATACCACCGAGATCCCGCCCTCTTTAGGGATTCCCTCGGCGAACGAGGCGTTGAAGCTATGGTGGGTGTTGATCACGCCCAAGCAATTGGGGCCCAGCATACGGACCCCGCGGTGTCGCACCATTTCGACCAGTTCCTCTTCCGCGCGGGCCCCTTCGGCTCCGACCTCTTTGAAGCCGGCGGTGATGACGATGATCGACTTGGCCCCGGCGTTAAGCGAGTCGCTCACGGCATCCTTGACGAACTTCTGCGGGACGGCGATCACGCTCAGCTCGACGGTCGAGGAATACTCGCCCAGGTCCTTGTAGGCTTTGATGCCCAGGATCTCGCCACCCCTGGGGTTCACCGGGACGATGGTACCGCCAAAGCCACCGTTGACCAGATTGCTCATGACGGCGTAACCCACTTTGCCCGGAGTGGCTGAAGCTCCGATCACGGCCACGGTTGCGGGGGTAAATAGCGATTCGAGCATTCCCTGCCTCCTGGTCGGTCTATCCCTGGCCCGCTGCAGACAGGCTTCGTCCTAGTCTTTCCTCGCTGAGGCCCGCGTACACCCTATCAGCCGGACCCGGTTATTCCAGCCAAAAATGCGCATTGGCCGCCCAATTAGCCCGAAAGGTCTAGAGGCTCCGACGCCGCCAAAGGTAGGGGCTGAGGAGGACCAGGATGCCGGCCAGGATCAACACCAATGGCCACATGAACCTCAGTTCGGTGTAACCGCTAAGACCGATGATCAGCTCGAAAAAAGCCATGAGGAGCAGGAAGAGAACCAGGCCGACCAGCACCAGGGAGAGACCCACCCGATAACTGGCGGGTCGGCCGCTCAACCGTCCGTAGATCATCAGGCCGGCTCCGGCCGATGTCGGCGCGACCAGCGTCCACGCGTACGCCCAGGCCTGCCACTGGCCGGTCGCGTTCAGCACGAGAAGGATAAGGCCGGCCATCGCGATGACGCTCCCCGGGACGGCGAGTCCCGCCAACAGACGCACGGAAAAGGCCAGGGTCAGAAGAACCAATCCCGGGACCAAAACCCAGAGTGGCCAGAGGTGCGAGGAGAGATCCAGATCAAAGACATTGGAGAGAAGAAAGGCGGCGCCGAGCACAGCGAGGAAAGCGCCGAGTGCAATCTCCAGATATCGGGTGGCGCCGCGCCTGCCCATCAGGAGCTCTGCACGTCCGCCAGCACCTTTGCCGCGTGCCCCTTCGCCTTGACGGCCTCGTAGATCTTGTGGATCAGGCCGTCCCTGCCAACCACGTAGGTGGAACGCTCGGCCTTGCCGGAATCGCGCATTACATCATACAGGCGGATCAACTCCCCTTCGGGATCTCCCACCATGGGAAAGGAGCCGCCCTTCTCGCGGGCGAAGCGTTCCATCACCTCAGGCCTGTCGGCCGAGATGCCTACGATCTGGGCGTCCCGAGCCTGGAACTCGGAGAACAGTTGGCTGAACTCAACCGTTTCCGTGGTTCACCCCGCGGTGAACGCCTTGGGGAAGAAATAGAGGACGACCAGACCTCGCCGTTGCAGCTCCGCCAGATCCAGGGGACCGGCCGTGCTCTGGACGGTGAAGTTCGGGGCCTTGGAACCGACCTCTAGCATGGCCCGCCCTCCGATTTGCCGATATTCAAGAGATGCTCCCGGATAAGTAGCCGGGGAGGTGCCCGGACAAACGCGAGGCGCCCTGCAAGCGTGGCCCGTGGAGATCGCAGAGCGCACGGGAGCCCGAGCCGCCGGCTTAGAACTCACGCACCATCATTTCGACGAACTCCCGGAAGAGGTAGAAGCTGTCATGCGGCCCGGGACCCGCTTCCGGATGATACTGCACGCAAAAGGCCTTCTGCTCGGGCACGCGCAGGCCCTCGACCGTCCCGTCGTTCAGATTGAGATGGCTGACTTCGACAGGGCCGAAATCCGAATTGAGCACCATCTGGTCCGGCTTGATGGCGGAGAGGTCCTCTCCCCTTTCGAGTGCGTGGGCCACCGCGGCGGGAGGCTCCACGGCAAACCCATGGTTCTGGCTGGTGATCTCGATCGCGTCACGCAGGTAGTTTTTCACCGGATGATTGATTCCGCGATGGCCGAACTTCAGCTTGTAGGTGGCGAGTCCCAGGGCCAGCGCCATCAGCTGGTGACCCAGGCAGATGCCGAAGATGGGGACCCGCCCGAAGAGATGGCGGATGCAGTCGACCGCGTATTCGACGGGAGCCGGGTCGCCGGGCCCGTTGGAGAGAAAGACCCCGTCCGGTTCGAGCGCCAGCACCTGCTCGGCCGTGTAGGTCGAGGGGACCACGGTGACGGAGCAACCCACCTCCAGCAGATTCTTGAGAATGGAGCGCTTCATCCCGTAATCGAAGGCTACGACGTGATAGCGGCCGCCCGTGGTCGAGACCCGGTAAGGCTCCTGGCAGGTCACGGCATGGACCAGATCCCGACCGGACAAAGAGGGGTGTCTGCGCGTCTCCTCGAGCAACTCCTCCAGAGACAGGTTCTCGCCGGCAGCGACGCAGGCGGTCATGGCCCCGTGCTCGCGGATTCGCCGAGTGAGAGCGCGGGTGTCCACCCCGCCCACGCCGACCACAGCCCGCTCCTGCAACCAGTCAACCCAGCCCTGAGGGCAGTTGTGGTTGTAGTTGGTGTTCTTCACCTCTCGGACGACGATTCCCTTGGAGTGCACCCGATCCGATTCCAGAAGGTAGTCAGAAGCCCCATAGTTGCCGATCATAGGATAGGTGAAGGTCACGATCTGCCCGTAGTAGGAAGGGTCGGTTGTCACTTCCTGGTAGCCGGTCATCCCCGTGTTGAAGCAGATTTCGCCGAAGACCTTGCCCGGCGAGGCGAAACCGAACCCGCGAAAAATGGTGCCGTCCTTGAGGATGACGTAACCCGGTAACTCGTTGCGGTACATCCGCCCCCCTAATCCCGCTCGCCCGCGGCGCGGGCGTCCTGAAGGCGGGACGCGCTCAGCCGCCGGCTGCCGGCAACGATGGTCTCTTTGACCCTGCCCTGCATGCGTCTCCCCAGAAAGGCCGAATTGCGGCTCTTGCCGGCCAGGTCGCCTTCGGTGAGCGTCCACTCATCGGCCAGGTCGATCACGGTGAGATCCGCGACGGCGCCGACTTCCAGCCGGGGAACGGGCAGGCGAAGGCTCGTGGCCGGCCCCGCGGTCATGGCCGCCACCAGTCTCTCCAGGGACAGTTCGCCAGGGGCCACCAGGCCTGCGTATAGGGCGGGGAAGGCACTCTCCAGCCCCAGGGTGCCGAAGGCGGCCTGCTCGAAGGGCACTTCTTTCTCGTGCGGCGCGTGGGGGGCGTGGTCGGTGCCTACACAATCCACCCAGCCCTCCGCAAGGCCCCGGATGAGCTCGAGGCGATCGGCCTGCGAACGCAGCGGGGGGTTCACTTTGAGATTCTGATCGAAGGAACGCACTTCTTCATCCACGAGGAGCAGGTGGTGCGGCGTGACCTCGGCAGTGACCGGCAGACCGGCATCCTTCGCCAGTCGTAGCCGGGTGAGGCCGGCCCCCGCTGAGAGATGCTGCAGATGCACCGGTGTGGGCCGCTTCCCCAGCCGTTCCGCCTCGGCCGAGGCGTAGGCCAGTCCATCGAGCGCCAGGCCCAGCGGGCCGGTCTCCGCCACGACGGGAACGCCCCGCAGGCCCAGGCGGGCCGACCAGGCGCCTTCGTGCATCACGCCATCCAGCGCGGCGCTAGAGTCCTCCAGGTGAAGCAGCAGGGGGCGATCACAGTCCCGCAGGTAGCGGAGGGCGTGCAGCAGCAAATCCGTGTCCTTTACCGGGTGGCCGTCGTCGGAAAAGCCAACCACTCCCGCGTCCAGCAGTTCCCTGAGTTCGGCAAGCTCCTGCCCGCGCAGCCCCCGGGTCACCGCGCCGACCTGGCCGACGCGCACCCAGGCGGTTTGCTGCGCCTGTTCGAGCACCCAACCTACCAACGGTCCGCCGTCCACCACTGGGTCGGTGTTGGCCATAGCCACAACGGTGGTGAAGCCTCCCGCCGCCGCAGCTCGGCTGCCGGACTCGACATCTTCCTTGTACTCATACCCCGGCGTGCGCAGGTGCGCGTGCGGATCGATGAAGCCGCAGAACACGTGACAACCCTCCAGTTCGGAGAGGACCTCCGCGCCCTGCCTCTGCGAGGCGGAGGGATCGAAAGCGGCGATGCAGCCCTCCGACAGCAGCAGATCCGCCTTCCGGTCGAGTTCGGTCAGTGGGTCGAAGACGCGGACCGCGGGGAGCAGCAGGTTCTCGGGGGTGATCTCGCGACAGGCCCGACGGGGACCGAGGACAGACACTGCCCGTGGTCTTCCCCGGGGCGAGGTTGGGGTGCTCACGTGGGTTTCCTTTCGGCCTCTCAGGACACGTTTAAAGGCGAGGGCTATGGTACCGTGCCCGAAGACGATGTTCTACTCTTTCGCGAGTCGGCGGGGGCGGAACCCGGGGTAGTGATAGGGGAAGCGAAAAGGAGGCCCGTGTGGGCAAGACCTGCTACAACTGCGGCACCGAGAACGCCGAGGTCAGCCAGTTCTGCCGCGACTGCGGGGCGGATCTGCGCAGCGTCGGGTCACTCAACAGAACCGGCGTGCAGGGCGGCCGGCCGCAGGAACGCGTCCTCTGGGACAACGGCCACATTCAGGTCACCACCGAAGCGGTTCTGATCGGCATGAACACCGACGAGCCCGATGTGGTGCCGCTGGACACCATCTATGAGGTAAAGGTCGAGGAAGGCTGCGTCCACCTGTTGGTCAAAGACGGGGACGACCAGCAATGCCTGTTGGACGACCCGGAGGAACTCGCCGACTTGGTGCGAGACCAGATGTGCCGGCCGAGGCTGAGCCAGCAGCGCCAGCATCCCGACGATCGCGCTAGGCCTGCCGCGGAACCCGGGCACGAGGAGTAGGGCGGCAGGATTCCCTCCGGGGTTTCGCGGGTAGCCCACCCGCGAGTGGCACTTCACCCGGGGGGATTGAGATGCGCCCACCAGCCGGCCTACGCCGTTCCGCCCTTCTCCTGTTTGACTTCTCCCGCGGGCGGCAGGCCCTGCTATCCGTGACCCAACCCGCGCTCGGAGCCCTGCTGGCCGCGGGTGGCCTTCCCTCGGGACGGGTGATCGGGCTCGGCTTGGTCGCCGCCGGTGCGGGTTTCTTGAGCGTTTTTGCCGCCAACGATCTCTACGACCGCAAGGCGGATGCGGTCGAAGTCGCCCTGAGAGCCGATGGACCCTCCGCCAGGTCTTTCGACGTAGACGTGGTGAGCGTCAGACATCCCCTCGCCGCCGGTCAACTCCCCCTCTGGCTGGGGATCACCTGGGTCGCCGGCCTGGGCCTGACCGGCTTCGCCGCCGCGTGGGCCCTCCGTCCCCTCTGCGCCCTGGTATTCCTGGCCTGCAACCTGTTGGAGTTCATGTACTGCTCGCTCCGTCAACGATCCTGGAGCAAGACCATTCCCGCCGGCATCATGGTCGGCCTGGGCGGTCTCGCCGGATGGTTCGCCGTGGCCGGACCCAGTTGGGGGGCGCTTGCCTTCTTCCTGCTACTCACCACTTGGGAGATCGCGGGACGTAATCTGTCGAACGACCTGGCCGACCTCTCGGGAGACGGAGCGGTGGGCATCACCACGGTGGCCACCATCTTCGGGCCGGCAACCTCGGCTAACTGGATCCTGCTGGGAGCAGTGGCCATGCCCCTGCTCGCCGCCCTTCAACCCGGTGGCCTCTTGCTTCGGCTCTCGCTTGCGGCCGGAGCGGTAGCGCTGATGACTCTACCTGCCGTGCGGCTGAAGCTCACCACCTCGGAAACCCAGGCGCAGATCTACTTCAACCGGGCGAGCCTCTACCCGGCGGCGGCTTTTGCCGCCGCGGCCATCACCCTGTCTCTCGGGGTCTAGGGAGATCTGGACATAGCTTGCGACGAGAGCCAAAAGATCCC
The DNA here is from genome assembly GCA_024637095.1 of Actinomycetes bacterium. Classification (GTDB taxonomy): domain Bacteria; phylum Actinomycetota; class Thermoleophilia; order RBG-16-64-13; family RBG-16-64-13; genus Soudan-30. Next base: position 205,863 of record JAGXFV010000034.1, on the reverse strand, counting down.
CAATACCTGCGCATGCTCTTCGAGCGCAATGCCCACAGCTACGATCGGGTCAACCCGCTTCTCAGCTTCGGCAAGATCCATCTCTGGCGACGAAGGCTGGTCGCTCTCCTCGAGTTGCGTGCAGGCGAGCGGGTCCTCGACGCCTTCAGCGGACCAGGCGACCTGGGGCGGCGAGCGTTGCCTTTGGTGGCGCCGGGAGGGACGGTGGTTTTCGCCGACCTCAGCCCCCGCATGCTCGCCGAGGCGGCGCGGCAGGCCCACGGGGTCGCCTTGTCCACGGAAACACACTTCGTCATGGCCGATCTGCTGGACCCCGGCGGACTGCCCAAAGAGCTCCAGGCGCCCTTCGACACGGTGCTCTACGGCTTCGGCCTACGCTACACCGCAGACCCGGCGCTCACCCTCCGCCGGTTGGGCGCTTTCCTTCGCCCTGGAGGCAGGCTGGGACTGCTCGAGTTCACCGTACCCCCGGCACCCAAGTCCCCAATCGACCGCCTCTCCCGCTTCTACTTCCGCCAGATTCTTCCCGGCCTGGCCCATAGATTGACCGGGGAACGCGAGCTCTACGAGTACCTCCGCGATTCCTCCGGAGCAGGGGAATCACCGGGCGGGATCGCTCATCTGCTGCTGGAGGCCGGACTCGAACTACAGTGTCTGGAAACCCGCGTGGGCGGGCTGGTCACTCTGGCCGTGGCTCGAAAGCCGGCCTCAGACGTTCTGCGGTCACCCTCTGGCTTCTTCTGAAGACATGGCGAAAGCCTATTTTCGAGCCGCACAAGCAGCGGCTGCCGTGAGTGTCAAGGTTCAATGCGCGCTTCTGCTCGTCGCAAACGTTGCAGGCGGTGTCGTTGGTCGGCTCATATGGAATCGTGCGCTCATCGGAGGCTTGGCCGGTTTGCTGATCGCCCTCTTGGTTCTCGTTGTGGTGGCTCTCGCTGGGATCTTGTTTGCTCAGGCGGACTCCGTCGAAGCCAGAACTGCGGCCGGGCCTGCACCGCTCACGACCCCACCCCACTGCTTGAAGAAGAAGTCAGATCCTTCAGTGTTCATGCCGTCCGCGCCAGCGCATACTCGACGCGAAACCCCATTACCTCCAAATCCGCCCCATCGCTCGCCCGGTCACCTTGCCCGTCGCCCGCCGCCCGATCCGCTTGCCGACCTTGCCCTTCTTCACCGCGTTCACGTCGCCGAGGATCCGGGCGAGGAAGTAGAGGAAGCCGCGGGTTGAGTTGATGCTCATGTCACTCCTTCTGTCGGACTCTGTTGTCTTCCGCCCTAACTGGGCGGATTGCAGACGCTTCAGGGGCCGAGGCCGCGCGCTTTCGCCTCCGCGAGGCTGACCGGGATGTCGCTCTTTGAGAGGTATCGGCAGCCGGCGGCGTGATACTTCTCTCCAGTCTTCGTGATGTGCACGGTGAGTACGGCGGGCTCGGCTGCCGGCGGCTGAGAGGTCGGCGGTGCGATCGTCGTGGTGGGGGCCCAGAGGCCCACGACCGCGGTGCGGGCCTTCTCTTGCGCGTCCAGGAACTCCGACTCGTGCTTCACGTTGGGCGGGTAGGTGGAGACCTGGGCGTAGCCGTCGAGCACCAGGCGGCGGTTCACGAACACGTCGCCGGCCCAGACGTACGCTAGGAGGCGCCCGTACTTGTCCCGCTCCTGCACATCGAACTCGAGGTGGAGCGGTCCTTCCTCCATCAGCCGCTGATTGTAGGCCGAAGCCTCGGGCCCCATGTACTCCACCGGCTCCGACGGATGTACGCTCTCCGGGGTGTCGATACCGATGTACCTGACGCTCTCGACCGAGCCATCGGGCATCCGGGCTTCGATCGTGTCGCCGTCAACGACCCGGACGAGTTCGACGTCGAATCCGGATTCGGTTGTCGTGGTAGTCGGCGGTTCAGTGCTCGTGGGCCGTGCGGTGGTTGTGGTGAGCCCCTCGGTCGTGGTGCTCGGGGCGGCGACCTCAATAACCTCAGCCGTTGGGGTGGTTACGTCGGCTACCGTGGATTCATCGCAACCACCGGCGAAGATGGGGGCGACGAGGAAGAGTGCTAGGAGGACAAGGCCGATTTGCAGCCAACGCTGCCGCCGGCCCCACCAGTCGCGGGCCGCAGTCGCCCGGCTGCCGACGCCCGCAGCAACTTCCTCGTCCTCGGCTTGCGCTCGGCCCCACGTGTCCGGATCCCCTGTCAGCTTTTTCCCACAGTGAGGACAGGCCCTCCAGTGAGGTTCGACGTCGCCTGAACACGATGGACAGCTGTATTGCTTGTCACTCACCATGGCCCCCTTTGTAACCTCGCCTGCTTCGAGTTGCTGCTGATCCTTCGCGGCGGTTGCGCTTACTCTCCGCGTACCTCTGCCCGCAATTTACGAACTTACGTTCGCTAGGAGCGGACGTCCTGCAACTACCCTTGCAAGTGTCGGCATTTGCTGCGCCTTTCTGCACCCTCGGTGTTGACTTTCCGTCCGGTTCTCCTATCGTCCGAACAGTGTTCGTATGGCTAGTGGCTTAGATCGGGGGCAGGAATGACGGGACGAGAAGCGCTTGAGCAGGCGGCCGAGGTGCTGACGCAAGTGGACGCCACAGACGAGTGGTAGGACCTCTGCCACAACATCCACGAGCTCATTCGGCTAACCGCACCCGCTCTTCAGCTGCGCGGACTCGCATACGGGCAGTCTCCCACTCAAGATTCGTAGGTTCGTCCCCGCCGGAGTATTCATGGGCCAACCGGCCCATCTCGCGATAGGTCGTGAACCTCTCGGGGGGAACGGCACACACCTGGGCCAACTTCTCGATAAAGGTGTGCGGAGGTATGGCGCGTTTGTTCTGCTTCAGCAGGGTGAGGAACCCGCTGTCCACGGGGATTTGCTCAGCGATGCGGCGGCCGCTCAGGCCTTCTCGCTTCTTCTCCGGCAGCAGGTCGCTCAACTCCTCGGCGAAGCCCATGACGCAGGACCGCCTCGCGAGGCTGATAGGCAAGCACTCAGAGGAGATCAGCCGTTACAAGAGCGGTGTTCGAACTCCCGGCCTGCTTACCATCGTCGAGGCCGCCCTTTGTCCTCCATGGCCGCGGGGTCGAGCGGATTGGAGACTTGATCCGTCGCTGCTGAGCCTTGGTACGGGCAGCCCAGGTACGGACCGCTATTCAAAATTGACTGGCTCACACGAAGACCTCAACCGATGGCCCGCTGCAGGCAGATTTACGCATAACCTGCTTACGTGAAACGGCTAGCCAGCGGCTTCCGCTACCGCCGCGGCAAACCGGTCGAAGTCCCCGAGGGAAGTCTGCAGGTACTCATACACCAGCTCGTCGTCGACATCCCAATAGAGGTGGACCAGCCGATTTCGGAACCGGGCCATGGCGCGCAAAGGGGCTTCCATATCTTAAGGGAGCACGCGCTCTTCGACCAGAACACCGAAGGCGTCTCCGGAACTTGGCACTGCCGACCCGATCCGGGTCGGTGAGCAGCGCTTTCTTTCGGCAGGCCAGCGAGGCGGCCCAGCTCCGATCGGTAGGTCCGCAGGCGGGCGAGGATCTCGGCTACCTTCGGGCGGCCGATCACCGAAGCCCCTCCTCGGCGGAGTGGCGCAGCCTGAGCCGCCGGAGCTCCTCGAACTCGGCCTTTCGGTCGTGGTAGCGCGAGAGGAGCTCCCGCTCGAGGGCCACCCGCTCTACGTCGTCGCCGGAAAACAACCTCACCCCATGTTCGAGGATCCTTCCCCTGGCCTCGAGGGGTGCCGGACCGAGGTTGCGGATGTCGACGTCGAGGCCCACCTCCCGGGAGAGGCGGTCGCCGAGGAGCATCTCGGTCTTTATGGGAAGTTGCTCGCCCTCGCGGTAGCCGCATAGGTAGTAGCCGAGGTCGAGATCGCTGTCCAGGCGGGCCGTGCCGGACACCCGGCTGCCGTAGGCGTAGGCTACGAGCACGCGGTGCTCGGGGAAGTGGCGTTCCGCCGCGCGGCGAAGTCGTTCTATGAGTTGGGCATCCATGACGCTACCAACCGTAGTGCCCGTACGCGGCCTGGGCAAGCAGGAGCGCACGAGGGATGGAGTCCGGGAGGGCGCGGCCGCGGCGGGAAGGGGGGCGTAAGCAGACGCGCCCTCCGGCCCGCTCGTCGGCGAGTTCGGTCTACTCGCCCCGGTTGCTGAACGCCAGGTTGTCCTCTTCGTGCTGCGCCGGCGGAACCAGCACGTGATAGAGAATCGCCATCCTCAGGGCCAGACCGGACTCCACCTGCTGCAGAATCAAGGAGCGGCCGTGGTCGGCCAGGTCGGCAGTCAGTTCAACGCCCCGGTTGATCGGGCCCGGGTGCATGACCCATTGCTCCGGCCGCAGATCATGGGGGGATAGCCCCCAAACCCGGGAGTACTCGCGAAGACTGGGAACCGGAGGCACCACGCCCTTGGCCCGCTCCATTTGCATACGCAGCAAATAGACCACATCGACATCTTCGAGGGCTTTGAGATCGTAGTGGACCGGCACGTCCCAGGCCTCGATCCCCGGGGGCATCAGCGTCGGGGGGCCCACCAGGCGAACGTCCATCCCCATCTTGCGGAAGCCGAATATGTTCGACCTGGCGACGCGGCTACGCAGCACGTCGCCCACTATCGCCACCTTGAGCCCCCGAAGCTCGCCCACGGTTCGCCGCAGGCTGTAGATGTCCAGCAGGCACTGGGTGGGATGCTCGCCGGCTCCGTCCCCGGCATTGATCACGCTCGCGTCGGTGTAGCGGGTGGCCATGCGCGCCGCCCCCACCTGGGGATGGCGCATCACGATGATGTCGGGCCGATAGCTCTCGAGGGTGAGAATCGTGTCCTTGAGGCTCTCTCCTTTGGAGACGCTCGAGGATGAGCCCTTGATGTTGATCACATCGGCCGAAAGGCGCTTGCCGGCCAGCTCGAATGAAGCCTGGGTACGTGTCGAGGCCTCGAAGAACATGTTGATCTGCGTGCGTCCGCGCAGCGTGGGAACTTTCTTGATCGGCCGGCTGGCGATCTCCAGGAAACCGTCGCTGAGCGCGAGAAGATTCTCGATTTCCTCGGCGGAGAGGTCGTCGATCGAGATCAGGTCCAAGCTTCCCCCTTAGCCCTTTTCGAGGATGACTTCATCCTTGCCGTCGACTTCTTGCAGCAGCACGGTAACACGCTCGCTGCGGCTGGTGGGGACGTTCTTGCCCACGAAGTCGGGACGGATGGGAAGCTCCCGATGCCCTCGGTCGATCAGCACCGCAAGCCGGACAGCTGACGGCCGGCCGTAGTCGAAGAGGGCGTCGATGGCGGCGCGAATGGTCCTGCCGGTGTAGAGGACGTCGTCCACGATGACGATGATCTTGCCGCCTACGTCGAAGGGCAGGCTGGTGGAATGAACCATGGGCTGATCGTAGGCGGGGGAAGGCACCCGGGTGTCGACGTCGTCCCGGTAGAAAGTGATATCGATGGAACCCGTGAGCGGCCGCCGCCCGGTGAACTCCTCGATGAGGTCGACCAATCTGGCCCCCAGCTCCACCCCGCGCCGCTGTATGCCCACCAAGGCGAGCTCCTCGCCCGACGGCACCTGCTCGATAATCTCGTGGGCCATTCGGGTGAGCGTACGCTTGAAGCGGTCCCCTTCCAGCAGGACCTTGGTGGTCACGCCCTCCACCAGACTCAGGGCTTCGTCGGATCCGCCGCCTTCGCCGGGGAGATCGGACTCGGGTTCCCCCCCCGCTTTCTCCGCGGCAGAATCGGGCTCGGCCTCGTTGGTCACGGGGTCAACCCCGATGGTCTCCTGGTGTCGGTCTCCCTGATCCTCCATGAGGGCGATTCTAACAGGCGGATCGTTCGCCCGCGTCGCCACCGGAGAAGAGGCGAAGTTAACAGAGAGGAAGTCTCGTGGCCTTGCCGTCCATTTCACCGGCGGCGTCGCGGTCGAGCAGCCAGCGAACCTGAGGTCCCAGGAGCATCACCCGTGTCGAAGGCAGGGACTCGTCGCACTCCGCGAGCACGCGATGCGCCGCCTGCGCCTTCCCCGCCCCGGTTACCAGGAAGAGAATTCGCCGAGCCTGCCGGAAGGCAGGCAGAGTCAACGTCAGCCGACGGTGGGCCCCGTGCTCCTCGGCCGGGGCTACCCATCTTGCGGTCTCATCCAGGGTGGACGAACCGGGAAAGAGCGAAGCGGTGTGGCCGTCCTCGCCCATACCGTTCAGGGCGACGTCTAGGGGGAATTCCCCTCCCCCGCCCAGGCCGCGCAAAACCTCTTCGTAACGGGAAGCCCCCTCTTCGGGATCGAGCTCACCGGGCATGCGGTGGACTCCGGCGAAGGGGCGGCCGAGCAGACCGGTCCCGGCCGCCATTCCATAGTTGCTATCGGGATGATCGGGGGGCACGCAGCGTTCGTCGCCCCAGATCAGATGTACGGATCTCCAGGGAACGAGTCCCTCGTACACCCGCGAGGCAAGGACGCTGAAGAGGTTCCGGGGGGTGCTGCCGCCGCTGAGGGCGAGAACCGCGCTCCCCTTACGCTCCACGTCCGCGGTCAACCACTCGGCCAGAGTCTTGGCCGCAGCCCGGGTCACCGCCTCCGAGTCCGGCAGGACACGCACGGTGATGGGCCCTCGCTCCGGCACGGCCGAACGATTCTCCTGTTCCATGCAGCGCTCCTAGTTCTGGTCTGCTTGAGAGAGAAGCTCGTTTCCGGGAAACACAGCCAGATCGGTCGCGATCGAGAAGGCCCGTTCGTAGACTTCGTCGCGCACGCCCCTGCCCAGTATGTCGCAGAGCAACTGATCCTCAGTGGGCATTGGGATCTCAAGGGTACGCACCAAATTCTGCCGGTGCCCCGCCCAGAACCAGGCGGCGCATACGCAGGTCTCGCCTTCGCGATTGATAACCAAGCACCGCTCCTCTTCCTTCTTCGCACCGGGCTCCTCTTCGTCCTTCGCACCGGTCTCCTGCTTCGCCGAAATCAGGCTCGGCGCCTTCATCTTGAATTCCACCACGCCCCCGTACGCGCAGGGAGGCGCCATCATCGGTTTCAGACGCAACCTCACCGCAGGCCGGTCGGTACCCCGGCGCAATCCCAAAATCAGATCGCCGCCCTCCTTGCGCCAACCGGCGCCCTCCGGCATCCAGCCGAGCAAGGCACAGAGCCACCCGGCGAGGAGCAGAGCCCGGCCCACCGCGGTCGAGGGAGGCTCCACATAGCCGAGACGCTCCTCCCCGGCGTCCTCGCTCTGAAAACCAATCGCGACCTCGGTCACCTCTTCCAGGAAATCTCGCCGGGCAGGATCGTCGAACGGCTCGGCGATCAACTCCCGCCAGGGTTCCAGCCGTAACCAGCTGAGATCCTCCATGGTGAAACGGCGCTGCTTGGAACGAAGCTCGTTTCGCAAGGCCGACCATTCGCGGCCCAGGGAGGCAACTCCGGCAGAATCGATCACCAGCCGATCGGCTAGAGAACTCAGCCGGGAGAAGAGCTCCGAGCCTACGGCCGGCTCTCCCGGCCACCAGAGCACTACCGGAAGATCGGGGATCAGCAGCGGGGTGACCGCCGCCACGGTCTGGGCGGCCTCCACTCCGCCGGCGGGGACAGTGACCTGCTCCCAGCAGACCTGCCTGCCTCCCTTCCGCCGGCGGTAGCAGGCCGCCGTTATCCACGCGGGCAGCTCCGTTGCGGCGTCGCCATCGGGCGGCTCGTCCAGAACGACCAGCACCCGAGCCGGATGGCACTGAGCCAGTCGCGCCGCCACCTGCCCGATCTGTTCGCCCGCACTCTCACCCCCCGCGTAGACAACTAGATTGTGCTCGCGGATGCGGAGCACGCCGGAGCCACCCCGCTCGGCGGCCTCGTCCGTGGTGGCCTGCCAAAGAGCGTTGAGGTCTTCCTCTGCGTGGGCGACGGTGGTGCGCCGAGAACTCCCCAGGACGAAGACAAGCTCGGACTGGTCGCCGTCACCGGTCGGGTCGCCAGGCGCCTGAAGCTCGTTTCCCCGTTCGTCGCTCACATCCGCCAACTCCTGCCGTCCCTCTGCAAAAGCTCTTCGGATTCCCGCGGTCCCCAGCTGCCCGCAGGGTAGAGGAAAGGCGGCTCCGCCTTATCCGACTCCCAGTATTCGAGAATGGGGTTTACGAAGCTCCACGCGGCCTCCACCGCGTCGCCCCGGGTAAAGAGCGTGGAATCGCCGAGGAGCGCGTCCAGCAGCAGCCGTTCATAGGCGTCCGCGATGCGCGCGCCGAAGGCCGATCCGTAGCGGAAATCCATGCTTACCGGGTGCACGCGAATGGCGGCGCCCGGAGCCTTGGAGGCAAAACGCAGGGTGACCCCTTCCTCGGGCTGTATCTGGATCACAAGGATGTTGGGCTCGGCGCTTTCGGCCGTCTTGCCGCCAAAAAGCATGAGCGGGGGCTGGCGGAACTCGATGGCGATCTCGGTCAGCCTGCGGGGGAGTCGCTTGCCGGTGCGCAGATAGAAGGGCACCCCCGACCAGCGCCAACTGTCGACGAACAGCCGAAGGGCGACATAGGTCTCCGTCATGGACTCCGGACTTACCTGCGACTCTTCGCGGTACCCCGGGACCCCATGCCCGCGAAGGTAACCGCCGGCATACTGGCCGCGGACGATGTTGCGCGCCACCTGATTGCCGGTCACGTGGCGCAGCGCGCGCAGCACCTGCACCTTCTCATCGCGCACCGGATCGGCGTCGTAGACCACCGGCGGCTCCATGCCCACGAGAGCCACCAACTGAAAGGCGTGGTTTTGAATTATGTCCCGGAGCGCGCCCGCTTCCTCGTAGTAAGAGGCCCGGTCCTCCACCCCCAGCTCCTCGGCCACCGTGATCTGCACGTTGTCGACGAACTGCCGGTTCCAGACCGGCTCGAAGATCGTGTTCGCGAAGCGAAGAACCAGGATGTTCTGGACGGTTTCCTTGCCCAAATAGTGGTCCATCCGATAGATCTGATCCTCGCGGAACCACTCACTCAGTTCCACGTTCAGGTCGCGCGCGGACTCCAAGTCGCGGCCAAAGGGCTTTTCCACCACGATGCGGACCCAGCCCCGACGACCGCGCCGGCCGGAAAGACCCGCCCGACCAAGGCCCTGGCTGATGGGCACGAAAGCGGTTGGAGGCACCGCGAGATAGAAGAGCACGTTGCCCGTGCCCACCCGTTCCTCGTCCAGCCCGCGCACCCGGGCCTGGATGTCGTCGTAGAAGCCGGATTCCTTGAAGTTCCCGGAGACGAAGTGCAGACGCTCGGAGAAATCCTCCCACACCTGCGGAGTCAGCTCCTCGTCCAGGAACTCGTCGAAAGACCCGCGAACCACCTCCCGGAAATCCTCGTCGTCCCAATCCCGACGCCCGGTGCCGAGGACGACGAACCCGCCGGGGAGTGCTCCCTCGCGCGATAAGCGGTAGAGGGAGGGCAACAGCTTGCGTTGCGCGAGGTCGCCGGATGCGCCGAAGATGACCATCACCGCGGCGGGAGGCGTCCTCCGCGTCGTCAATCCGGCCCGCAACGGGTTCTCGTTGAGGAGCCCTCTCTCCATCAAATCCCCCGATCTATCGGGCCGTGGCCTCCGCCAGTTGTCGCCGCTTTCCCTCGACCGCGCGGTACATCTCGTCGTGAGAGTCGGCGAAGGCTTTCACCCCCTCGACCTCCAGCTCCGCCGTCACCTTGGCCATATCCACGCCCGCCTCGGCGAGCGCCTTTAATCGCGACCCCGCCTCGCCTACGTCTTCCAGCACCGTGTTCCCGCGCAGCTCACCGTGTTCGCGGAAGGCCTCGAGGGTGTTCTGCGGCATGGTGTTGACCGTATCCGAACCGATCAGCTCCTCCACGTAGAGCACGTCGCGGTAATCCGGGTTCTTGGTGCTGGTGCTGGCCCAGAGCGGGCGTTGCACCCGGGCTCCGGCGGCGGCCAGGCGCTCCCAGCGCTCTCCGGAGAAGGTATCCTGGAAGGCCCTGTAGGCCAGTCTGGCGTTGTCAACCGCGGCCTGCCCCTTGAGGGACTGCAGATGGCGGCGCCGTTCCTCGTCCTCGGTTTGGGCCAGCTGCTCGTCCAGCCGCTTGTCGACCTTGGTGTCCACCCGGCTGACGAAGAAGCTGGCCACGCTGCGCACCGAGGCCGGTTCCGGCAGGTTCTCGCCGGCTTCCCTTCGCTCGATGAGCTCCTCGAGACCGGCCAGATAGGCTTCCATCACCTCACGATAGCGATCGATCGAGAAGATCAGGGTGACGTTGATGCTGTATCCCCGCGCGATCGAGCGCCGGATGGCATCGACTCCCTCGGCGGTTGCCGGGATCTTCACCAGCGCGTTAGGCCGGTCCACCAGCGAGCGCAGGCGCTCCACTTCCAGCAGGGTCTTCTCGGCATCGAAGGCCATCGAGGCCGGCACCTCTATGCTAACCCAGCCGTCAAGGCTGTCTGTCTGGTCGAACACCGGCTTGAGCACGTCGGCCGCCATGCTTATGTCCTGCACGATAATGGTGTCGACGATGCGGTCGGTCGAGATCTCAGTGGGAGCGAGTTCCTTGATGGTGGCGTCGTAGTGATCGCTGCCGGCCACGGCCTTTTGGAAGATGGTCGGGTTCGAGGTCACCCCCACCACGCCGTCTCTCTCCACCATCTCGGCAAGCTCCCCAGAGAGCAGCAAGCCTCGTTCGATGTTGTCGTACCACACACTCTGTCCGAATTCGCGTAGACGCAGCAGTGGGTTATCCGCCATAACGATTCACTCCCGTACCTTGAGGTATTCCTGTTCGATCTCTTTCACCTTCTCGAGACGGCGGACGTGCCGCCCCTCCCCGGAAAAACGGGCTCCCAGGAAGATGCTGACCAGTTCCTTTGCCAGCTCCGGCCCGATCACCCGGGCCCCCAGGCAGAGCACGTTGACATCGTCGTGCTCCACGCCCTGGTGCGCCGAGTAGCTATCCTGCATAAGTGCCGCGCGGATCCCGGGAACCTTGTTGGCCGCTACGCATGCCCCCACGCCGCTGCCGCAAATGACTATGCCGCGCTCGACGCGTTTTTCGGTGAGCGCGCGCGCTACCGCGTAGGCGTAATCCGGATAGTCGCTGGGAAGGTCGTCGAACGCACCCAGGTCAGAAACCTGGTGCCCCTTGTCCGTGAGGTACTCCGCGATAAGCTGCTTTAGGTGGAACCCCCCGTGATCGGCTCCGAGCGCGACCCTCATCGCCGCTCCTTTCCCGCCGTCGCGCCCACTCTAACTGACAGCGGAGCGGGCGGCTTCCACGACGTGTTCTGGGGTTATACCCAACTTGCTCAAGACGAGCCCACCGGGAGCCGAGGAGCCGAACCGGTCGATGCCGACGATGGCTCCGCGCTCCCCCACCCAGCGCTCCCAGCCAAAGGGCGAGGCCGCTTCCACGGCAACGCGCGCCCCCGTGCCGGGCGGCAGCACCTCGTCGCGGTACTTCTGCTCCTGCTCGGAGAATAGCTCCCAACTGGGAAGTGAGACGACGCGCGCGCCGATGCCTTCCGCCTCGAGCTGAGCCCTCGCCTCGAGGGCGACATGGACCTCGGAGCCCGTGCCGATGAGGATGACATCCAGCGTTCCCGTGGGGCTGTCGGCCAGCACGTAACCGCCCTTCAGCAGGCCCTCCGCCGGCGCATAGGTGGCCCGGTCGAGCGTGGGAAGCTTCTGCCGGGTCAGCACGAGCAAGACCGGCCCATCACGCCTTTCCAACGCCACCTTCCAAGCCATCGCCGTCTCCGCAGCGTCCGCCGGCCGCAGCAGGACCATGCGGGGCATGGCCCGCAGCGAAGCCAGCTGCTCGATGGGCTGGTGAGTGGGCCCGTCCTCGCCCAGGCCCACGCTGTCGTGGGTGAAGACGAAGATCGATCCGGCCCGGGAGAGGGCTGCCAGCCTGATCGCGGGACGCATGTAATCGGAGAAGATGAGGAAGGTCGCTCCGTAAGGAATGACGCCGCCGTGCAGAGCCATGCCGTTACAGATCGCACCCATGGCATGTTCGCGTACCCCGAAATAGATATTGCGGCCCTCGTAGGAGCCGGGCTGGAAGTCGGCCATTCCCTTGAGGTAGGTGTTGTTCGAGGCGGCGAGGTCGGCCGAGCCGCCCAGGAGGAAGGGGATCTTCTCGGCGATGGCGTTCAGCACCTTGGCGGAGGCCTGCCGACTCGCCATTCCCCCGTCCCCGGGGGAGAACTCGGGCAGCGATTCTTCCCAACCCGCGGGGAGCCGGCGCTCCTGCGCGTGCTCCCACAACTCCGCCAGGCCGGGATTCTCCTCCCGGTAGGCCGAGAAACGCTTCTCCCAGTCCGAGCGCGCCCGCCGGCCGCGCTCGGCCGCCACCGCGTAGAATTCCCGCACCCCGTCGGGAACCAGGAAGGTCTCATCCTCGGGCCAACCCAAGCGCTGCTTTGTCGCCTTCACCTCGTCGCCACCGAGAGGAGCGCCGTGGGCGGCGGCGGTGTCCTGCTTCGCGGGACTGCCGTATCCGATGTGAGTGCGGACCACAATCAGAGAGGGCCGGTCCGTCACCGACTTGGCCTGGTCAAGGGCCTCGCGCAACGCCTGCAGGTCGTTCCCGTCCTCCACCTTCTGCACGTGCCAGGCGTAGGCCTCGAAGCGCCTTGATACGTCCTCGGTGAAGGTTTGCTCGGTCGAGCCATCGATCGAGATCTTGTTGCTGTCATAGAGATAGGTCAGCTTGCCCAACTGCAGGTGCCCGGCGAGCGAGGCGGCCTCGTGCGAAATGCCTTCCATGAGGTCGCCGTCGCTGACGATCCCGTACACCCGGTGGTCCACGATCTCGTGCCCCGGCCGGTTGAAGGTGGCCGCCAACCAACTCTCGGCCATCGCCAGGCCCACACCGTTGGCGAAGCCCTGACCCAGCGGTCCGGTGGTAACTTCGACCCCCGGCGTCATGAAGTTCTCCGGATGCCCAGGGGTCTTGCTCTCCCACTGCCGAAACTGCTGCAGGTCCTCGAGTTTGATGTCGTACCCGGTCAGATGGAGCATGGAATACAGCAACATGGATCCGTGCCCGGCGCTGAGGACGAAACGGTCGCGATCCGGCCAATCGGTCGACCCCGGATCGAACTTCAGATAGCTCGACCAGAGCAGGTGGCCAATCGGGGCCGTCCCCATGGGCATTCCCGGGTGCCCCGAGTTGGCCTTTTCCACAGCGTCCACCGCAAGCATGCGGATGGTGTTGATCGCCTTCTCGTCGATACTCATATTCTCGAGACTGGTCACTTATCTCTCCGTCCTGAAACCATTGTCGCGGTACCTGTCAAACCTTCCCAACGCGCAAGTTCGGTACTCCCCGCATCTTGCTCACCCATTCGGCGCCCCCTCTACTCCAGAATGCGCCAGCCCTTATCCATGGCCACCCGCCTCAGTCCAGGCCGAGGCCGCACCGCCACCGGCTCCCCGACGAGGCGGAGGAGTTCCAGATCCGTGTCGTGATCGGCGTAGGCATAGCACAGCTCCGTTCTCCCCGCCTCGCCCAACAGGTTGGCCGCCACCGCCGCCTTCTCCCCCCCATAGACCGGTGAGCCCAGCACCCGCCCCGTGAAACGCCCTGCCGCGACCTCGAGGTCGGTCGCCACGAACTCACGCACCCCGAGCCTTCGCGCGGACACCTCGACCAGGGGCGCGAAGGCCGCCGAAAGCAGGACCACCCGCCGATCGGCGCCCAGGTGGCGCCCGAGCTCGGCGAGAACCGGTGGGAAGAGCCGTGGAGCCAGCCTTTCCTCGAAGAAATCCGCCATCAGGTCGCTAACCTCCTCCACCGTTCGCCCCGCGAACAAGACGGCTCCCCGTTTTCGGGCCTGGTCATTGGGTGCCACGAGACCCAGCTTGTAACCCAAGAACCAGAGCGCCGTGCCCGCCAGAAACCAGCCCGGCACCAGGCCGCGTGCGCGCATGAAGGCCACCAGCATCTTTTGCGTCTGACCGACGACGAGGGTCCCGTCGAGGTCGAAGAAAGCTATCGGCCGCGTATCGCCGGTCAGAAGATGACTCCTCCCGGGTACCCAAGGCCCGAAGGGCCCACGCGGGGTCTCTCTAGAAGTCGTGATGCGCCCATCATCCATCATGGCCTCCACCATACCCGGCGGGCCCATCGCTTCCCCAATCGAAATCTAGGCTCCGTTCCCGGCCGCGCCCTCGTCGACCGTTTCCGGCAATGCCTTCACCGGGAAGATTTTTAGAATGGTGGAGAGGCTGGAGAAGGCGACACAGCGGATCGGGCAGGAGTTGTTCGACTCACTGCGGGACCGGCGCCCGCCGCTTTGGCGCCCCGAAGGGTGGCGCGAGCGCCTGCTCGAGCACGCCATGGCGGACGAGGACTTCAAGGTCCGTCTCTTCCGCTTCGTGGACGTGTTTCCCACCCTTGCCGACCGCAATGCGGTGGCCGAGCACGTCCAACAGTACTTCCCTGCCGATGGTGGGGGTTTTCCCCCGGGCTGGGCGCGGCGCCTCTCCCGGCCGGGAAGCCCGCTTTCCGGCGCCGCGGCCGGGATAGTAAGCGGACAGGTGCGTTCCATGGCGGGGAGGTTCATCGCCGGACGCGATGCAGAAGCCGCCTGGCCCACCTTAGAAGACCTGCGTCGGCGGGGCATGAGCTTCACTCTGGACGTCCTCGGCGAAGCCACTCTCAGCGAGGTCGAGGCCCGCCGGTATCAGGACCGCTATCTGGATCTCTTGGAAGAGCTCGCGCGACGCGTGGCCGACTGGCCGGTCCGCCCGATCCTCGACCGCTCCCCCTGGGGCGAAATCCCCCGGCTGAACCTCTCACTGAAGGCGACCGCTCTCTATTCTCAACTGGATCCCGCCGACTTCGACGGCTCCCGGCGAGCGGTGATCGAAGCCCTGCGGCCCATATTTCACCGAGCGACCGCATCCGGCGCCTTCCTCAACCTGGATCTGGAACAATTCGCCTACCGCGACCTCACCGAGGCAATCTTTCAACATCTGCTGCTGGAACCGGACTTTCGCAGCTATCCCTCAGCGGGCATCGTCATCCAGGCCTACCTGCGGGACTCCAGACAGCATCTCGAAGATCTGCTCGCCTATGTACGGCGCCGAGGAACCCCGATCACCGTCCGGTTGGTGAAGGGCGCCTACTGGGACTACGAAACCGTCATCGCCGCCCAGGAGCACTGGCCGGTGCCGGTCTTCACCGAGAAGCGGGCCACCGACGCCCGCTTCGAGGAGCTGACCGACTTTCTGATGGAGCATTGGCAGGAACTCCATCCGGCCATCGCCAGCCACAACGTGCGCAGCCTTGCCCACGCCATGGCCTGGGTCGAAGAGGGGCGCGTTCCCCGCGATGCGGTCGAGATCCAAATGCTGCACGGCATGGCCGAGCCGGTCAAGGAGGCCGTGGTGGCACGCGGCTACCGTCTGCGCGAGTACGTGCCCGTTGGAGAGGTGGTTCCGGGCATGGCCTACCTCGTTCGGCGCCTGCTCGAGAACACCTCCAACGACTCGTTCCTCCGGCAGTCCTTGGTCGAACACAAAGAACGCCGGGCGCTACTGGCCTCCCCGCGGGAACGCCGGACGCCATTGGCCTCCCCGCGGGCCGAGTCTGAAGCCAAGGAGAGGGCTGAGGCGGTCGAGAGGACTGAGGTAGTGCGGCGGCCACAGGTCGCGGCAAGCGATGCGCCTTCTCCCGGCCCCTTCGTCAACACTCCACACGCGGATTTCGCGGTCGAGGCGAACCGCCGCGAAATGCAGAAGGCCCTCGAGCGCTGGGCGAAGCTTCCCCCGAAGCACCATCCACTGATGATCGCGGGCAAGGAGCGGCAGACTGAAGCGCTGATCCACTCCCACAACCCCGCGGAGCCCACGAAATCGCTGGGCTCGGTCGGGAGCGCCTCGGTCGAAGATGCGGATGATGCTGTCGAAGAGGCCCGGCGACGCTTCTCCGAGTGGCGCGCCACCTCACCCCAGGAACGCGCGGGCGTGCTCTTCCGGGCCGCAAAGATCATGCGGGAGCGCCGCTTTCACCTGTCTGCGCTCGAGATTCTCGAAGCGGGCAAGCCCTGGCGGGAAGCCGACGCGGACGTCACCGAAGGCATCGACTTCCTAGAGTACTACGGCCGGGAAATGCTGCGGCTGGCTGAGCCCCGGGCGCTGCACGACGTCCCCGGCGAGTGGGACTTCTACCTCTATGAGCCGCGCGGGCCCGCCGCCGTCATCGCCCCCTGGAACTTCCCGCTCGCCATCCTGGCGGGGATGACCAGCGCCGCGCTGGTGGCCGGAAACCCGGTCATCATGAAGCCGGCCAACCCCACGTCCCTGATCGCTTGGGAACTCTTTCGTGCTTTCCGCGAGGCCGGGCTTCCCGAGGGTGTGCTTGCCTTCCTGCCCGGGCCGGGATCCTCGGTCGGGGCCCATCTGGTCAAGCATCCTCAAATAGAGGTAATCGCCTTCACCGGCAGCCGGAGCGCGGGCCTCGAGATCCTCTCCCAGGCCGCTCGCGTTCGCTCCGGCCAGAGCTCGATCAAGCGCGTGATCGCGGAACTCGGAGGCAAGAACGCGGTCATCGTGGATGAGGATGCGGACCTGGACGTGGCCGTCGAAGGCACGCTGGCGTCGGCCTTCTTCTACAGCGGCCAGAAGTGCTCCGCCTGCAGCCGGACGATCGTGATCGGCAAGGCTTACGAGCCCTTCGTCTCGCGGCTGCTGGAGGCGGCCGCCAGTCTGAAAATCGGGGATCCGCGCGACCCAGCGGTGAAAGTGGGTCCGGTGATCAACCGAGAGGCGCTTGCCAAGATCCACGGCTACATCGCGCAGGGGCGAAAAGAGGCCCGCTTGGTCCTGGCCGCTCCGGCTCCTGCCGGAGGCCATTTCGTCGGTCCCCACGTCTTCGTCGACGTTCCCCGGGACGGCATCATCGCCCGCGAGGAGATCTTTGGACCGGTTCTCTCCGTCTTCCGGGCGCAGAACTTTCACCAGGCGATCGAGATGGCGGTCGACTCCGACTACGCCTTGACCGGGGGGCTCTATTCGCGCAGCCCGGAACACATAGAACTCGCCTACCGCGAATTCCGGGTGGGCAACCTCTACATCAACCGCGGCATTACCGGCGCCGTTGTCGGGAGACAGCCGTTTGGCGGATTCAAGCTGAGCGGCGTGGGCTCCAAGGCCGGAGGGCCGGACTACCTGCGGCAGTTCCTGGAGCCGCGGACCATCACCGAGAACACCTTGCGGCGGGGGTTTGCCCCTTCCTGAGGACTAAACTCGGCGCAAGACTCCGAGGATTTCCTCCATCTCAGCGGGGAGTGCCGACTGCACGGTCAGGTCCTCCCCGGTGCGCGGGTGGCTAAGCCGCAGACTATGGCTGTGCAGGAACTGCCGCCCGAGGCCAAGAGGATCCCGGCGCGCGTACACGGGGTCGCCGGCCACGGGGTGGCCGATGGCCAGAAAGTGCACCCGAATCTGATGCGTGCGGCCGGTTTCCAGGCGGGCTTCGATCAGGGTGAAATCCCCAAGGCGCTCCAGCACGCGAAAATGAGTGACCGCGGAACGGGAGCCGCTGCCGCCGACGGTCATGGTCTTGCGCCTGACGGGATCGCGCCCGATGGGCGCCTCGATGGTGCCGGAGGGGTTGGCGAGATCGCCGTGCACCAATGCAAGGTAGCGCCGGTCGATTTCGCGGGCACGGATCATCTCCTGCAGGCGCCGGTGCACTGCTGGGGATTTGGCTACCATCATCAGACCGCTCGTGTCGCGGTCGAGTCGGTGCACGATGCCGGGGCGAAAGTCCTCACCCCCGGAGATCCCGCGGCCGGCCAGAGCGTTCACCAGGGTCCCGGAGCGGTGACCTTTGGCCGGGTGAACCACCATGCCCGCGGGCTTGTCCACCACGAGCAGCCATTCGTCCTCGTAGGGCACGCAGACGGGGATGTCCTCCGCCAGAAGTTCTGTGGCGTCCGGGTCCGGCGTCCCCTCGTCGGCCCGCTCCAGCCGAACCGCCTGCCCTGCCTGCAAGCGGAAGCTCTTGGCCCGAACCATGCCATCCACGGTGACTTTGCCGGCGTCGATCAGAGTGGCGGCCTGAGAGCGGCTGCCCGCTGCGTGGCCGCCGACGAAGACGTCCAGCCGCACGCCTTCCTCCTCCGAAGCGACTTCAAGCAGCATTCCGATCCGGATCAGTCTTGAGAATCGGGGTTGTTTGGTGAAGCCGGGCCGGCGCTCGACCCGGGGTCAGCCGGCGCCGCGGGCCCGTCCGGCCCCTGCGGCACGTACGGGGCGCCCGCCGCCGCAGATCCGCCTTCGCTATCGCCCTCACCCTGGGCCGGGGAAAAAAGGATGCCGGCCGCAACCAGGGCCACCCCCGCGACGATGAACATGTCCGCCAAATTGAAGTTGGGCCAGTGGGGCAGGCGGATGAAGTCGGTGACTTCGCCCGAGCCAACGCGCTCCACCAGATTCCCCAGGCTGCCGCCCAACAGTAAACCTCCGGCGAGTCCCGCCAATCGGGTCCGGGTCTCGAGAGCGATGTAAGCCAATATCACGATGACCGAGATCAAGGGCGCCGCGATGATCAGGACGCTCTGCCCGGCGAACAGACCGAACGCGACACCGGTGTTCTTCACGTGCTGCAGGCCGACGCCGGGAAGCAATTCGTGAAAGACGCCAACGTCCAGGCGGGCCCGCACCAGAGCCTTCAAGGCGAGGTCGGCGGTGAGCACCGCGAAGAGAGTGCTACCCGCCAGCATCCATTTGAGAGAAGGCCGGCTCGACTCCCGCAAGATCAGGACGGGCCTTCGGTCGACAACCTCCCTCACCCCCGCTCCAGCTTGCGCTCACAGTCGATGCAGAGATTGACGTAGGGAACCGCTTCCAGACGGCCTTCGGTGATCTCTTGACCGCAGTTGTCGCAGGAGCCGTAGGAGTCCTCTTCGAACTTTTCCAATGCCCGGTCTATCTTTTCCAACATACGTTTGGCGTTGTCCTCGAGGGACAGGTCCACCTCGCGGTTATGCATGGGGTTGGCCGCGTCCGCCATATGCTGGTCGTACATGTTCTCCTCGGTCGCCTCTTCCATCGACTGAGAGAACTCCTCCTCGAACTCCTGAATCTCCTTTTGGAGCCGCTCTCGCTCGGATTCCAACGACCCTTTAATCCTGTCTCGGTCCATTTGGCTTGCTCCCTCTAGGCCTTCCCGGCCAAGGTCGCCATTCTTTTTTGAAGCTCGTCGGCAGGCAATCCCCTGACGAGCACCACCTTATCTCTGGAATTATGCCCGGAGTGAAGGGCCAGGTAATCCGGCGGCAACTCGAGCCAGTCGGACAGGGCTGCGAGCAGGAGTTGGTTGGCGCGGTTGTCGGCGGGCGGAGCCGCCACCCTCACCTTAAGCCGGTCACCGTAGAAACCCTGAATGCGGGTCTGCTTGGCTCCAGGCGACACCCGCAACCCGAGAAGCAACCCGTCGCCGGAAGACCTCAGGGTCAACGAGTGCATGGGCGCACCTGGATCAAAGCCTCCGAGGCGAGCATGAGGGTTACCACTCGAACTCGCGACTCTCCTCGCGCGCGAAAAAGTCCTCCGGCTCCTCATCCTGTTCCTTCTTGCCGAATAAGAAACGGCGCACCCCGGACTCGCGGCGACCGGTACCGTTCTCGTCGGATTCCTCATCAGCGAGGCCCTCCGCGGTCTTCTCCGGATCGAAGGGCTCCAGGGGCTCGGACTCTGCTGAATCCTCCGGACCGGCCTCCGGTAACGGCAAGACGGCCTCGCCCTCCTCTTCGGACGGCGGATTCGAGCCGGTCGGGGCCGGCGGGACGGGCGAGGCGGCGTCAGAGTCCAGGGCGCTGAATTCACGCTCACGAAGGAAGGACGGCGTCGCGTCGCGATTCCCGGCCGGTGACGGCTGACGCTTCGCTTGGGCGGAAACTCCACCCTCGCCCACATCGCGCTCCACCTGCGCAACCAATCGCTGGAACTCGCCCCGCTCGCCCGAGGTCTCGTCCTCGGTCAGCAAATTCAGGTGGGCTTCCAGCAGGGAGCGGAACTTGAAGCGGAAGTCCTCCTCGATCTGGCGAAGCTGGATCAAGGCCTGCTGCACCTTTTGCTTATCGGTGTAGGACTGGTTGACCAGGTCGCGGCCCTTGAGCTCCGCATCCTTGAGGATCAGCTCGGCTTCCTTGTGCGCGTTGGCCTTGGTTTCGTCGGCCTGCTGCTGGGCAGAGACCAACGTGTTCTGTAGCGTCTCCCTCAGGCTCTCGTACTGCTGGACCTGCTGCTCGAGGCGCTCGAGCCGGTCCTGTAGTTCGACATTCTGCTGAAAGACCCGCTCGAACTCATCGGCAACCTCGTCCAAGAAAACGTCCACGTCCTCGTCCGAGTAACCCCTGACGGCGCGGCGGAATTCCTTGTGCCGGATGTCCAGGGGAGTCAACTTCATCATCCCTCCTGTTTCTAGAAGGCTCTTGTTTCTAGAAAGCGCCCACCAGGGCGTTCCTAATCATGAACAGAACCAATATGGCTACTATCGGACTAATATCAACGGCTCCCATGGTGGGAATGAAACGGCGGAACAGCCCCAGGTAGGGCTCGGTCGCCTGATAGAGGAACTCGTAGATCGAGATCACAAAGTCGTTGCTCGGGGACGGGAACCACGATAGCAGCACCCGGATGATGATCAGCCAGTAGTAGATCGAAATAATCGACGAGATCAATTGAATCAAGCTTGCTGTCCTCTCTTAGAGCTCGGCTGCCCGCCGCTCGGCGGCGCGCACCGCCTGAAGCATGGCACCCCGTACGCCCCGGTCTTCGAGTACGGCCAGACCGGCGATGGTCGTTCCGGCAGGAGAGGTTACCCGATCCTTGAGCGCTGCGGGGCCTTCCGAATTATCGAGCAGGGTTCGAGCGGTGCCGAGGGCCATCTGCTGAACGAACAGCCGGGCGACCGAACGGGGCAGCCCGACGCCAACCCCCCCGTCCTCGAGTCCCTCGAGAACCAGCGCAAGCATGGCCGGTCCACTGGCGGCCACCGCGGTGACCGCATCGAACTGGGATTCCGGCAGCACCGAAACCGCGCCCAATCCCTCGAGAAGCGTCAGAAGACCGCCGACCGCCTCGGACGGCGTAGCGTCTTCGTAAGCGACAGCCACGACTCCCAACCCCGAAGCCACGGCCAGGTTGGGCATCAGACGAAAGAGGACAGGCTCGGGACCGGCGGCCGCGCGAAGGCGCTCGAGTTGGAGACCTGCCGCGACCGACACCAGGGTCTTCTCGTGGCCGAGCTCAGGATGCAGTTCGGCGAGCATGGCCTCCAGATCCTGAGGCTTGACCGAGAGGATGATCACCTCGGCGCCGCGGATGAGTTCCGGGGCCGAAGACGCCACATCAACCTGACCGTCGGCGGCGCGGGCAAGCGACTCCGACCGCTCGGCGACCTTGTCGTAGACCGTGAGACGCAGCTCCGCCTCCTTGGTGAGAAGCAGGCCGCGGGCCAGGGCCAAACCCATGTTCCCCGCCCCTATGATCCCCACAGTGGTGGTCAACTGCGCGCCCGCCTCCTAGTCTCACCCATTGGACCGCGGGCCGCGCCCCTGGGGCAAATCATGGGTTAGAACTGGTTGAAGAAACCCTTCTCCACCAGCCGCTGCCGCTCTTCCGCCGATACCTCGACATTCTTCGGCGTGAGCAAGAAGACCTTGTCGGCCACCCGCTGCATTCCCCCGTTTAGGGCGTAGGTCAGCCCGCTGGCGAAGTCGATCAGCCGCTTGGCCAGCTCCGTCTCGCTTCCCTGCAAATTGAGGATCACCGGAACGTCGGCCTTGAACTTGTCGGCGATGAGTTGGGCGTCATTGAAATTCTTGGGCACGACCAGATGCACCTTGACCGGCTCCGGCTCGCGCTGCTTGGGGACCGGCCGGATCATCTGCGTACGCTGGTTGCGGAAGCTGTCGTCCCCACCGCCGGAATAGATGTCGTCGAACTCGTCCGTCATCCGGCTGCGTCGACGGTTGGCGCGCGATTCCCGCTCGACCTTCTTCACGTTCGGCCGCTCCCGGTACGATTGCTCCAGCTCTTCGTGAGGGGCGAGAGTCTCCTCTTCGTACAGTTCGTCGTCCTCTTCGGCAATGCCGAAGTAGACCAACGTCTTGTGCCAGATATCGCCCAGGGCCATCCGATCCTCCTTAGTCAGCGAAGAGAGCGCTTCCCACCCGCACGATGGTTGCCCCCTCCTCGACCGCCACCTCGTAGTCGTTACTCATCCCCATGGAGAGCTCAGTGAGGGAAAATCGGGAGGCGAATGCGGGGGCGAGCCGATCCTTCAGCTCGCGCAAGGCACGAAAAACCGGCCGTGCCTGCTCCGGGTCGTGCACCAGAGGGGCCATTGTCATAAAGCCGGAGATGCGAACCTGGTCATAGCCTGACGCCTGCTCCAGGAAGGCCTCTACATCGGCCGGAAGCATACCATATTTGCTTTGCTCCCCACTCACGTTAACCTCCACCAGAGCCTCCACCGCAGACTCCTTCGACCGCTTATCGAGCTCCTCCATTAGTGTGATCGTCTCCAGGGAATGAATCAGCCTCACCTTTTCCACGACCCGCTTCGCCTTACGTCTTTGCAGATGACCGATGAAGTGCCACTCAAAGGCGTCCCCATAAGCCGTCCACTTTTCCTCCAAGTCCTCCGCCCGGTTCTCGCCCACCAGCCGGATGCCCGCCTCGACTAGCACGGCCATCTGCTCCGGGGCCACGTACTTCGTCGCCGCAAGCAGACGGACTTCGCCCGGCGGGCGACCCGCCCGGGCGCAGGCCGCCGCGATGCGTTCCTCCACTCGGCACAGGTTGTTCCGTACCTTTTCGCTGGACAGCTTCGAAAGTCCTTCCCGCGGAGGGGTCATGTCCCGCTCCACCAGGCCAGCGCCCCCTGGCGACCGGTCCGGGGGCCCTCGCGGCGGTGTGAGTAGAAGAGCTCGGTTTGGCACGAGGTGCAAAGGCGAGGGTTGACCACGTTGCCCCGCGGGACCCCGATCTCGCCCAGCGCGGCTTCGGCGGCGCCCCACAGGTCGAGGCGGTCGCCATTCACGGTTCCGCCGCCGTAGCGCTTGGCAAACAACTGCCTCAGCTCCTCCCCCACCTCATAGCAGCAGGGCCCGATGCTGGGTCCGACAAAGGCCAGGGCCGGCGGCCCGGTCATGGCCCGCGCTCCCTGTTGGATCACGCCTTCGAGCAGCCCGCGCCAGCCCGCATGGACAACGGCTGCGTCGACCTCTCCCACCAGGACCACGGGGACGCAGTCCGCGAAGAGCAGCAAAGCGGCCGTACCCCGGTCCAGGTCGGGATGGAGCACCAGGCCGTCGGCCTCGACCCCCTCAACCCGGTGCTCGGCGGCGCCGACCACCCGCGTGCCGTGAACCTGGCTTGGCGAGATCAGGGTTATGGCGGAGTGCATGGCGGTGCGCTCGGCTTCGTCGTCAACCCGCTCGAGCGCACGGCGCAGGCGAGCCAGGTTTTCCCCAACCGCCCCAGCTTGGTCACCGGTTTTGGCGCTGAGATCTAGGCCGGCGTAGGGAGGGTCGCTCACCCCGCCAAGTCGCGTGGTGAAAGCCACGCGTAGCTTTGCCGGGAGCCGCGCGAGAAGCAGGGGAACTCCTGCAGAGATCTCCAGCACCAGCCGCCCCCCGCAGCTATCCTTCAGGGACCGGTCCAATGCCGCCAAGACGCTCCCGGCAGTGGCCTCGTCGGGCGGCGTGCCACCGGACGGGTTTATCCCGGGCCTCTGCCCATCCACGGTTTGGTTAGTCGCGGTCGCGCAGGAACGAGGGGATCTCCAGGATGTCCTCGTTCATCTCAAAGGCCTCGGGCTCCGCCGGCGCGGGCGCTCCGGTCTCCAACTCTTCACTCCCGGGTTCGCGCTCCACGTGCCGGCGGTCGAAACCGGTCGCGATCACTGTGACGCGCATCTCGTCCTTGAGGTCGGGGTCGATCACCGCGCCGAAGATGACGTTGGCCTCGCCGTCCGCAGCGCCCGAGATGACCTCCGCCGCCTCGTTGACCTCGAAGAGGCCCATGCTGTCGCCGCCGGTGATGTTGAGCAGGATGCCGGTGGCCCCCTCGATGGACGATTCCAGCAGCGGCGAGGAGATGGCCGCCCGGGCCGCTTCCGTACCTCGATTCTCGCCGCTCGCCACGCCGATTCCCATCAGCGCCGAGCCGGCGTTGCGCATGATCGTGCGCACATCGGCGAAGTCCAGATTGATCAGTCCGGGCACGGTGATCAAGTCGGTGATCCCCTGGACCCCCTGACGCAGCACGTCGTCCGCCACCTTGAAAGCCTCTATGATCGAGGTGCGGCGCTCGACCACCTGCAGCAGCCGGTCGTTCGGGATAATGATCAGAGTGTCGACCTTGCGGGAGAGGGCCTCGATGCCGCCCTCGGCTTGGGCGCCTCGCTTGCGGCCTTCGAAGGTGAAGGGCTTGGTGACCACGCCCACGGTCAGCGCGCCTAACTCCCTGGCGATCTCGGCAATGACCGGTGCCGCACCTGTGCCGGTGCCACCGCCCTTGCCCGCGGTCACGAAAACCATGTCCGCACCCTTGAGCGCTTCGCGTAATTCGTCCCGGTTTTCCTCCGCGGCTTCGCGTCCCACCTCAGGGTTGGCGCCCGCACCCAAACCGCGGGTGATTTTGCCCCCGATATGGATCTTTACGTCGGCGTCGCACATCAGCAGAGCCTGAGCGTCGGTGTTCACCGCGATGAACTCGACACCTTTCAGGCCGGCGTCGACCATTCGGTTGACCGCGTTGGTGCCGCCACCTCCCACGCCGACGACCTTTATGACGGCGAGGTAACTCGAGCCGGTGTCATTCATGATGTCCGTCTACCTCCCTCGAGGTCTACATCCGTGGACGGCTGCGTGAGCCAATCCCCGACCGCAAAACTCCGAACCTTAAACCTTTGCTTTAGCCTTTGTCGGAAAGAGCCAACTCAGGGTTGAGCCTTACTCGCGACGATATCACCTTTTATCTAGCCTTTGCCACCGGGCGTGAAGGCAACTGCACGTCGATGTAGGCCGGAGTTCCTCCGTCCCTCGAGTACACCTTCATAATCTCCCGGGCGACAGTCAACTTTGACTCCACCTCACTGGGTTCGCCCAGCCTCAACTCGGTGCCCGATTCCAACCACACCGAGAGATCGCCCCCGGCCGTGACCGTCACCCTCTTCACCGGGTAGTCCGCCGGCCAGTTCGCCTCCAAACCGCGAATTGCCTCGAGCGAACTCAGCACCAGCTCGCTCACGTGCCGCCCGACCTGCAACTGGGTGGGCTCCGCAGGCACCAGCAAAGGCATCGCACTGGGTTCTTCTGCCGACGAACCGTTCTCCCCGCCGAGTTTCTCCAGGATGGTCCCGTCCGCCGCCACCAACCAGTCCCCTTCCTTGCCCCTGACGCGGGCCCAAGGCTCGTGTTCTTCAAGCTCAACCCGCAGTGAATGAGGCAGGCCGCGGTGCAATGAAGCCGTGCGCACGTAGGGTATCGCCTCGAGCCGGGAGCGGATCTCCTCCAGGGGCAAAGCCAGAAGGCTCTCGTGGGCGTAGGGGGCCAACACCTCGCTAACTTCTTCCGGGGCGACGTAACGGGGTTCGGGCAGGGCCAGCTCCTCCAAGGCGAACACGTCGGATGAGCGCAGCCAGAGAAAGCCCAACACGGCGGCGATGGCGACCAACAGCACCATCAGGCTCCACCAGCCAAGAATGTGCCGCCTGAACCGCCCGCCGACAGTCGCTGCGCTTCCAGAAGAGACCGTAGTCGGCCGTCCCGCCGTGCCTCCATCGGCCGCCTTTGTCGTTGTGCCAATCACCTGGCCTGGTTCCCGGCCCGCTGCCAGGGAAATATGGCGCCCAGAAGTCTGACCTCCGGATCGAGGGCTATCCTGTGCTTGGCCCAGACCGACTCGCGCATGATGGTCATGAGGTCGAGCGCGTCCCGAGTGGAAGCGTCATCCACATTGGTGACGAAATTGGCGTGCACGGTGCTGATTTGCGCTCCTCCCCGCCTAATCCCCTTCAGCCCCGCAGACTCGAGCAGCCGGCCCGCAGCTTCGCCCTCGGGGTTCTTGAAAGCACTGCCGAAATTGCGGACCCCGCGCGGCTGAGTGCGCCGGCGGGCCTGCTGGAAGGTACGGTGCCGGATGAGGATTTCCTGCCTATCGGCTGCCCCGAGTTCTAGGCGAACGGCCGTGACTACTGCGTCCGGAGGAAGGCCACAATGGCGGTAGCGCCACTCCAGGTCGCGCCCGTCTACGCGGTGAAGCCCCTCAGGGTCGGCGATCTGCACATCGGTCACCACCTGTTCCAGGTTGGCCCCGTGCGCCCCGGCGTTCATCGCCACAGCTCCGCCCACGCTCCCGGGAATGCCGCAGGTAAACTCGAGTCCGCACAGCCCCCGGTCCGCGGCCTGCACCGCGAGACGGGGAAGAGAAAGCCCGGCCCCCACCACCAAAGCCGGATGGGGATGGTCCTCTTGCAGATATGCAAATTCGCGGCCGAGGCTGATCACCGCCCCGGGATATCCCTGATCGGCCACCAGCACGTTCGAACCGGCGCCCAGCACCGACCAGCTCATCTCGGCGTCGCGCAGGATGGCCAGAGCCTCGACCAACGACTCCGGATCCTCCGGGGTGAGCAAGACTTTGGCCCGGCCTCCTGAGCCGAAAGTAGTGAAAGGCGCAAGCGGGGCCCCGGGCCACACCCGAAGCTCGGGAACGGCGCGCAGGCGGGCCAGGAGTTCGGCCGAAGGAGGATTCACGCGAAGCCTAGGTGGATTCGAGGAAGCGCTCCCCGACCCGGTGAACATCGCCGGCGCCCATGGTCAGAACCAGGTCTCCCGGCCTCGTCTGCGCCTCGAGGAACTCGACGATCGAGGAAAGTCGGGGCAGGTAGACCGCGGGCGCGTGCGGGTTCGCGTCCAGGATGTCGTTGATGATCAGCTTGCCGCTGACGCCGGGCTGCGGCTCCTCACGGGCGCCGTAGACGTCGGTGACCACGGGTAGATCCGCCTCGAGCAGCGCGTCGGCGAATTCCTGGTGAAGATAACGAGTGCGCGAATACAGATGAGGCTGGAAGACCGCCACGATCCGATCCCAGTCACCCGTCCGTGCCGCCCGGAGCGTCGCTCTTAACTCGGTGGGGTGGTGGGCGTAGTCGTCGACCACGCTGACGCCGTTACGCTCGCCTTTCCATTGAAAGCGTCGCACCGCGCCGCTGAAACCGGCCAGTGACTCGGCCACAGTGTTAGGCGATAGCCCGAGCTCGACCAGCGTGGCAAAGGCCGCCAGGGCATTGAGCGCATTGTGCTCGCCGGGAATCGCCAGTTCAGCCGAGACCAGCCGATGGCCCCGGCGCCATACCTCAAAGCGGCTGCCGCCGTGGTCCAGCACCAACTCGCGGGCTTCGTAGTCGCGCCCCGGGGTCAAACCATAAGAGCAGGTGGCCACGTCGATGCCCTGGGCCAGATTGGCCAAGCGGGGATCGTCGCCCCAGTAGACCAGCATCCCGTCAGGGGGAAGGGTAACGAGGAACTCGCGAAACACCGCCTCGACGTCGTCCACGTGCAGGTAGTGGCTGTGATGGTCCAGTTCCAAGTTGGTGATCACCGCGACTTCCGGGCGAAGCAGAAGCAGGGAGCCATCCGACTCGTCCGCTTCGCAGACCACGAACTCGCCCCAGCCGTGACGGGCGTTGGAGCCCAGGTCGTTGAGTTCGCCCCCGACCAGGAAGGTGGGATCTTCTCCCGCGTCGACCAACGCGCGGCTCATCATTGAAGTGGTGGTGGTCTTGCCGTGCGTCCCGCAAACAGCGATCCCGCGTCCGCTCTCCATCAGCCAGCCCAGCGCCTGGGCACGCTTTACCACGGGGAGACCAAGCCGGTGGGCTTCCTTGAGTTCCTCGTTGTGCTCGGGGATGGCCGAAGAAATCACCACGACATCGGGATGA
The DNA here is from genome assembly GCA_024637095.1 of Actinomycetes bacterium. Classification (GTDB taxonomy): domain Bacteria; phylum Actinomycetota; class Thermoleophilia; order RBG-16-64-13; family RBG-16-64-13; genus Soudan-30. The sequence goes on along the minus strand of JAGXFV010000034.1, from coordinate 177,934 downwards.
TCGATGTTCCGTGGATGGTGGCCGATGGAAACCTTGATATCCGCCTCTTCGAGGAGGGTGACGTACCGGGAGGGCTTCAGGTCGGAGCCGGCGATCTCGTGGCCGCGTCCTTTGAGCACGAGGGCGATCCCGCTCATTCCCGCACCACCGATCCCAATGAAATGAAGGCGCGGAAAACGGGCGAGCGAGGAGTTGGGTGGGATGGTGGTTTGAGTCATATCAAGCACCCGCGGTGCCGGTCAATTGTACTACCTGCTCGGCGATCCGGGTAGCCGCGTCCGGCCGGGCGAGAACGAGGGCCGCGTCCGACATCCGCCGATGAACCGCGGGCTCCAAGAGCTCCTCCACGGCGGAGGTCAGCCGCGTTGAGGTCAGCTCGCTGTCCGGGATCATCACTGCCGCGCCCTCTTTCTCGAGCATGCGCGCGTTCTTGGTCTGGTGATCTGCCGTGGCGAGCGGGAAGGGCACCAGCACCGAGGGAACCCCGCGGGCGAGGAGTTCTGCAACCGAGCCGCCGGCCCGGGCCACCGCGACGTCGGCGGCGGCCAGCGCCGAGGCGAAGTCGTCCAGGTAGGGATAGATTCGGTAGCGGGGGTTGTGGTTATCCCGGCGGTGCCGCTCCTCGAGCGCATCGAAGTTGCGGCTGCCGGTGACGTGAAGCACCGTGTACGGGGTCGGCTCTGCGCTGAAGGCGGCAAAAGCCTCCCGGTTGACCGTGGGTGCTCCCAGACTGCCCCCAAACACCAGGACCACGGGAAGCCCCTCCTCGACCCCAAACCGTTCCCGGCCCTCTTCGGGGATGGCCCTCAGCAACTCCGGGCGAACCGGGCGCCCGGTGAAGACAAACTTGCCCCCTTCGGCATGAGCTCCGGGAAACGACAGGCACACCCGGTCCACAAGCAGGCTAAGGATACGGTTGGTCCAACCCAGATGAGCATCCATCTCCACTGCCAGGCTGGGAATGCGCCTCAGCACTGCGGCCTCCGCCACCACCGGCCCGGAGGCGTAGGCTCCGACGCCTATGACGCACGCCGGGCGGACTCGGCGCAGCGCCTGCCAGGCATCCCAGGCGGCCACGGGCAAGGAGAGGAGCGTGCGTAGCGTGCCCAGTCCCAGGCGCCGCTCGAAGCCGCGGATGCGGACGGGATGGAAGGGGTAGCCGGCCTTGGGGACGAGTTCCCGTTCCATGCCCTGAGGGCCACCGCAGAAGTGCACCTCAAAGCCCTTTTCCTTAAGGACATCAGCTATGGCTAGGGCGGGGACGACGTGTCCCGCCGTTCCGCCTCCGGCGATCAAGATACGTGACATTGTCCAGCGTTTCTTTCGGTTGGTTTGATGAGGCCGAGGCCGGTCCGGAAGCCGCTTCCAGGGGGCAGTGACGGGCTACGGACAAGATTATCCCGACAGCCGCAAGCACAACGAGGAGGTTGGTGCGCCCAAAGCTGATGAAGGGGAGCGGTACGCCCGTCAGCGGGAGTGCGGCCATTACCCCGCCCATGTTGAGCAAAGCCTGCCCCCCGATGAGGAACACGGTCCCAGCCACCAGATACTTGCCAAAGGGGTCCGCGCAGCCACGCGCGATCCTCCAGGCCGAAAGCAGCAGCGCCGCAAAGAGCGCGATCACCGCGGTTATGCCCAACAGGCCGAACTCCTCGCCGACGATCGCGAAGATCATGTCCGTGTGGGCCTCCGGCAGGTAACTGAACTTCTGCACGCTCTGTCCCGGCCCCACGCCGAACAAGCCTCCGCTGCCGATGGCGATCAGAGCCTGGACGATCTGGAATCCCGAATCCTGAGCGTCGGCGAAGGGGTCGAGAAAGGCCAGGAAACGCTGGCGGCGGTAATCCGCGGTGGCGATCATCAGCGCGGCGAAAGCGAAAGCGGTGCCGCTCAGCCCGAACCATTGAACCCTGCCCATCCCGGCCACCCACAGCAGTCCCAGCAGGATCATCCCCACCATCACCGTGGTCCCCAGGTCCGGCTGGAGCAGAATAAGAAGGCAGAGTGCTCCGACCGGCGGGACCAGCCGGAGGAACATGGCCCCCTGGTCCCCCCTGAGGATCCGACGGCTCGAGAGGACGTGGGCCCCAAACACGACGACGGCGAGCTTGGCGAACTCCGAAGGCTGCAGGGAGATGAAACCCAGTTCCAGCCAACGGGTGGCCCCGCCGGCTTCGCTGCCCACGCCGGGCACGCGCACCAGAATAAGCAGCAAGGCCGCAAATCCCAATCCGAGAAACGAAAGCGGCCTCAGCCGTCGGTAGTCCAAGCGGGAAATCCCGAAGAGCAGGATGAGCCCAGCCGCCGCAGTGATCGCCTGCTGTCGCAGGAAGTAGAACCCATCCTCGTTTTCTCGAAACAGGCCGACGACGGACGAGGCCGAGAACACCATCAGCAGTCCGAAGGCCAGCAGCAGAAGCACGGAGGCCCAGGTGAGCCGATACGCCCACACCGGTTCCTGTACCTCAGCCTGCTCTGCGCGCTCGACGGCCTGCGCCTGCCGTTCGGCCGCGCGGGTTTCCGCCTCGCCTTTGAATCGAGTCTGCCTCATGCCTTCTTCTCGAGATCGCGCACCAATTGGATGAAATGCTCTCCGCGTTCCTCGAAGCTCCCGTACTGGTCGAAGCTGGCGCACGCCGGGGCCAGCAAGACCACCTGGCCGGGAAGCGCACGCTCCGTCGCCCGTGCGACCGCGGATTCCAGATCGCCGCAGTCCTCGACCGGCGGCGACATCGAGAGTCCCTCGCCCGCCTCGGCCGCGACCTCGGCAAAGGCATCCCGAACGAGAGGAGCCGCCTCTCCCAGCAGGTAGACCCCCACGCAACCGCCGCAGTTTCGCGCGATCGGCCGGTAGTCCGAGCCCTTGTCCCGGCCGCCCAGAATCAAGTGAGTTCCCTCGGGGTACGCGCCGAGCGCCTTGAGCGTGGCCTCTACGTTGGTCGCTTTGCTGTCATTCACATACGAGATGCCCCCGACAGTTCCTGCCTGCGCAAGGCGATGCGGCACTCCGGGAAAGCTCCTGAGCCCCGCGCAGACGAGGTCGAAATCGGCACGGCGGGCGAGAGCGGCGGTCCCGGCTGCAAGCGCGTTCTCCAGGTTGTGGCTCCCACGCAGAATCAGTTCGTCGACGGCGGGACCCGGCATTCCCAGCAGCATCAGCCGGTTATCCTGCACCCAGGAGTCCACCTCGACCTGAGGTTCCAGCGAGAAAGTGAGCACCCTGGGCCCCTGAGGATGCGCCCGCAACTGCTCCACGAGCGCGGCCCCGTAAGGGTCCCCCACATTCACCACTGCCACGTCCCCCGGGCCCTGCCGGGCGAAGAGCTTCATCTTGGTGGCCACATAGGCTTCCATGGTGTGGTGGCGATCGAGATGGTCGGGGGTCAGGTTCAAGAAGACGGCGACCGCCGGGCGAAAGGCGTGCACGTCCTCGAGTTGGAAGCTCGAGACCTCGACCACGAGCTCCTCGGCCGGATCCAGGTCCGCGCCCAACGAGGTGACCGCCTGGCCAATATTGCCCACCAGCCTCATCGACCGCCCATCCCGTTCGAGCAGATGGCCCAGCATCGCGGTGGTGGTGGTCTTGCCGTTGGTGCCGGTGACCGCGACAAAGACATTGGGGAACAGGCGGAAGGCCAGTTCGACCTCGCTCCACACGGGGATGTGGGTCTCGCGCGCCCTCCGCACCAGCGGTGCCTCTCCCGGGACTCCGGGGCTCTTGACCACCAGTTGAATCCCCTCGAGCAGGTGATCGCCCTGGACGCCGGTCACGACTTCAACGCCGGACGCTTCGAGCGCGCTCAGATCCCCCAGGGCATCCCGCGGCTTGCTGTCGGAAAGCACTACGGAGCGCCCACGGCGCACCAGAGCTTCGGCGGCCCCCACGCCGGACCGGCCGGCCCCCAGAACTAGAATGCGCTCGATCTCCACAGGAAGTATCCGGTGAGAGGTCTCGGGTCCGACCCTGTATCGGCGGGCTGCTTCCGCGCCATCCTTCATGCCCGTCCTCCCCCGCTCACAGACCCTGCGTGATGTCTATATAGAAAACGGTGAAGCCCGTTCCCGCGAGGATGGCCGTCACTATCCAGAAGCGGACGATGATCTTGGTCTCGGACCAGTTCTTGAGCTCGAAATGATGGTGAATCGGCGTCATCAGGAAGACGCGCTTGCCGAAGACGCGGAAGCTGATCACCTGAATGATCACGCTCAGGGCCTCGATCACAAAGATGCCGCCGATCAACACGAGCAGGAACTCGGTTCCAGTGACGACGGCGAGACCGGCCAAGGCGGCGCCCAGTGCCAACGAACCCGTATCCCCCATGAAGACATCGGCCGGGAAGGAGTTGTACCAGAGAAAGCCCACGCAGGCGCCCATCAGGCTGGCGGAGAGAATCGCCAGATCGGGCTCCCCGCGTAGGAAGGTGATGCCCGTGTAGACCAGCAGACAGATGGCGACCGTGCCCGCGGCCAAGCCGTCGAGGCCATCCGTCAGATTGACCGCGTTCGCCGTCCCCGCGATCACGAAGTACACCACCAGGAAGTAGACCCCGCCAAACGCGATGGAGATATCCAGCAGGGGCATGCGCACAGTGCTCTCCACCCCGGCAAAGCGGATGGCGACCCAGCCCACCAGGAGTACCAGCACCAACTGCATCAGCATCTTCGTGCGCCCGTTCAGGCCCAAAGACCTGCGGTTGCTGAGCTTGGACCAGTCGTCCAGGAAGCCTATAGCCCCCGAACCGAAAGTGAGGACGAACACAACCACGCTTGGCGGCGTCTTTTCGGCCAGCAGCAGATAGGGAACCGCGGCCGCAACCAGGATCAGCATGCCGCCCATGGTGGGGGTGCCCGCCTTGGTGCTGTGGCTTTCGGGCCCCAACTCGCGGATACTCTGGCCAATTCCCTGCCGCCGGAGCCACTCGATGAAGTAAGGACCCGCCAGAAGCGAAACCAGCATGGCGAGAATGCCCGCGGCGAGAATCTCAGCCACGGGTCGCGACCCCGTTTGGGGTCTGCACGTTCCGGGCGATCAGCCGTTCCACCACGCGTTCCAGCCGCAGCCCGCGGGAAGCCTTGACCAGAACCACGTCGCCGGGCCGCACGATCCGGGCAACCTCCTCCGCCGCGTCGGTCGGATTGGGGACGTGGACGCCCGCCCCTGCCGGAGCCTTTCTGCGGTAGCCGGCAAGAAGGTGTTCGGCCAGGGGGCCGACGGCGACCAGAAGCTCCACTCCTAGCGAAGCGGCGCCCTCCCCCGTCATCCGGTGATAGTCCGGCGCCGAAGGGCCGAGCTCGAGCATGTCCCCGAGAACCGCGACGCTCCTCCCCCCGAGCTCCCGCGCGCGTGCGATGAGATGCTCGAGAGCGGCTTCCACAGCAATGGGATTGGCGTTATAGGAGTCGTCCAAAACGAGGATGCCGCCGGCCTCGATCTCCTGACCTCGCGATCCGGAGAAGCCGACTTCGGCCAGTCCTCCAAGAACTTCTTCCAGGGGCATTCCGGCGGCCCAGACTGCGGCGGCCGCGGCTACCGCGTTTCGCAAGCGGGCCGGAGTCGCCCACTCAACCTCAACTGTAGCCTTACCTTTCGGCCACTCGACTTCGAGTTTAGCCCTGCTGCCTGACGCCTCAAGCAGACGTCCACGGACGTCGGCGGGACCCGGCGCGCCCTCCTCGAAGGCAAAGCGCACCACTTCACGGTCGAGACCCTCGAGCGCCGCCTCTATGAGCGCCGAGCCTTGAGGCACCACAGCCTTCCCCCCTGGAGCAAGTGAATGCAGCAACTCTGTTTTGGCCCGCGCAACCGCCTCCAGGCTTCCCAAGATCTCGAGGTGTACGGGCGCCACCCCGGTGACGACCCCCACGTGTGGACGCACGACCTCGGATAACTCGGCAATCTCCCCCAGGCCGCGCATGCCCATCTCCACGACCAGCGTCCGGGTCTGATCGGTCAGCTCGAAGAGGGTGAGCGGAACGCCTATCTCGTTGTTGTAGTTGCCACTTGTGGCCACCACCGCGCCTCGACGCGCCGCCATCCCGGCAATAAGGTCCTTGGTGGTGGTCTTTCCCACGCTGCCGGTAATGCCGATCACCCGCGCGCCGCTCTTTCTTCGCACCTCACCGGCCAGGGCACCCAGGGCGCGAACGGTATCCTCGACCGGATAGAGCCGGTCGGCAGCCAGCCCCCTCGCCGAGAGATCGGAGAATCTGGCAGAAGAAACCACAGCTCCTGCGGCTCCGGAGCGAAAGGCATCCTCCAAGAAGTCGTGGCCATCGAAGTTCTCTCCGGCAAGAGCGAGGAAGAGGTCCCCGTCTCGCACCTGGCGGCTGTCGATGGTCACCCGGGAAACCGGAGCAGCGAGCTCCTGGGCGCCGAGGGCCCTGCCGGCTTCTTTGGCGCTCAGTTCGATCACGACGCGTCTCCATACATCTCGGCCAAACACTCCCTGGCCACGTCGCGATCATCGAAAGGAACGGTCCCGTCGCGGAACTGCTGGCCGCCCTCATGTCCCTTGCCCAGAATCAGCACGATGTCGCCGCGCCCGGCTTCGCGGATGGCGTGGCGGATGGCCAGCATCCGATCGGGTTCGACAATGGCCTCCTGGGGGCGCTGCAGTCCGCGGAGCACGTCGCGGATGATGTCCTCGGGCTCCTCAGAGCGCGGGTTGTCGGAGGTGATTATGGCGACGTCAGACCCCGCCTCGAGCGCTCGGCCCATATGAGGCCGCTTGGTTTTGTCCCGGTCGCCGCCGCATCCCAGGACGCCGATGAGGCGTCCGCCGGAAACCGCCCGTGCCGCGTCCAGCACGTTCAGGACCGAATCGGGGGTGTGAGCGTAGTCGACCAGGACGCTGAAGGGCTGCCCCGCCTCCACCCGCTCCATGCGCCCGGGCACCCCGGCAAAACGAGTAACCGAATCGAGCATGGCTTCGAGCTCCAGTCCGAGCGAGATGCCTAGGCCCAGAGCGGTGAGGATGTTGGCGACGTTGAAATCTCCCACCAGCAGGGTGGAGAACGGCCTTTCGATCACCTCGCCCCGCATCAGGGGACTTCCCTCATTGCGGCGAACCATGTCGGCGGCTCGGCCGCGAATCACCAATGTCCCCTGCGCGCCTTCGCCGGTCATCGCGAGTTCGCGCACGCTCAGATCCACCCGGCCGGCCCAGGCCCCTGCCGCCTCTTCTTCGCCCGACCCGGGCCGCCGCGCGGAGAAGGTCAGGAGCCGGTCGGGTGTCAATCTCTCCGCCAGAATTCGGCCGAAAGCATCCGCCACGTTGATGACGGCGGTCGGCCGGTTGCGGGCGAAGCGAGGGTCCAGAAAGAGCCGGCTCTTGGCCCCAAAATAGCTCTCCAGATCGCCGTGGAAATCGAGGTGGTCTTGAGTCAGGTTGGTGAATGCCACCGCCGAGAAGCTGATGCCGTGTACGCGGCCGAGATCCAGCGCGTGCGAAGAGACCTCCATCACCGCGGCCTGGTCCCCCACGTCGACCATCATGGCCAGGTCCTGTTGCACGTCGACCGCTTCCGGGGTGGTGCGCTCGGTGGGAAAGCTCATCCCGCCAATGCGGCGCTCGACAGTGCCCAGCATACCCGCCCTCCTTCCGGCGTCGGTCAGCAGGAAGGCGGTCAGGTAGGTGGAGGTGGTCTTACCGTTGGTGCCTGTGATGCCCACCGTGGCGAGGCGGGCGCTGGGGTGCTCGTAGAGGCTCGAGGCCACAGGTCCCATCACCCGGCGGACCGAAGGAACCAGCACTTGAGGCACGGCAAGGGGCAGTTCACGTTCGACGCAGATGGCCGAAGCCCCCCGCGAGACGGCGTCTTCGGCATAATCATGTCCGTCGTGCACCAGTCCGGGCACGCAGAAGAAGAGGTGCCCCGGCCCGGCGAGGTCGCTCCTATAGGAGAGGGCGGTGACCTCGACCTGGGGATCGCCGATGATGCGGTTCTCCCCCACATCTCTGAATAGATCGGCGAGCTTCACAGCAGCGGATTCTAGCACAGGGCGACCGTATTCCCGCCGGCAGAATCCTTCACCCCCGATCTGCTTCGGATTCGGAGAAGGGCGCGATCTCCAGGTGTTTTAGGGCAAAATCGGCAATTTTAGAGAAGGCCGGAGCGGCCACGACGGAGCCATAGTACTCGGTGGTGGGGTCGTCGACCACGACGAGTATCACCAACTGCGGATCCTCCGCCGGGACCATCCCGACAAAGGACGAGATGTAGGAGCCCTCCACGTAACCTGGGGAATCCTCGCGCACCTTCTGGGCGGTTCCGGTCTTTCCCGCCACGACGTAACCATCGACTCGAGCGGCCCCCCCAGTTCCGTCGGTGACCGTGACCTCGAGCATCCGCCGCAGTTGATCCGCCACCTCGGTCGCTATCACGCGGCGGCCCTCGGCGGGCTGCTCCTGCCTGAGCAGGTGAGGCGGCATCTGCACCCCGTCGTTGGCGATGGTGGCGTAGGCGGTGGCCAGCTGCAGGGGGGTAACCGAGACCCCGTGCCCGATGGGGACGTTGCCGATGGTGGAGCCCGACCACTCATCTTCTTTTAGCATCATGCCGGCGGCCTCACCCGGGTAGTCGATGCCCAGAGGGGCTACGAAGCCGAAACGTCGGATCATCTCGATGAGGCGCTCCTTGCCCACACGCTGGCCCAGCATGACCGCCCCCACATTCGACGACTCGGCCAGGATCTCGGTCACGGTCAGATTGCGCACGGCGGGCACGTCGTGGGCCTCGTGTATCGTGCGGTCGGCGACCTCGATCGAGGGCCCGACTTCCAGGGTGGTGTCCGGTGTCACCAGAGCTTCCTCCAAAGCAGCCGCCACGATGATGGTCTTGAAAGTGGACCCCGGTTCGAACTGATCGGTGACGGTGGCGTTGCGACGCGTCTCGGCGTCCGCCTCGCCAAAGTCGTTGGTGTCGAAGAGGGGTACGTTGGCCATGGCCAACACCTCTCCCGACTTCGGCTGGAGTACGAGCGCGCTGGCCCGCTTGGCCTCGAACTCCTCGACTACGTCCACCAGGACCTGCTCCACCGCGTTCTGCATGTCCTCGTCCAGGGTGAGGACCAGGCTGCCCCCTTCGAGTCCCTCTTGATTGAAAAGCACTTCGAGGCTCTTGCCGAAGGGATCCCGGACTTCGTCTCGGCGTCCGCCTTCCCCGGCGAGCACCGAATCGTAGTGCTGCTCCACTCCGGCGAGCCCCACGTTATCGGTGCCCACATAGCCCAATACCTGCGGCGCCAGGGCGCCCCTGGGGTAAACGCGCTTTTCTTCGGGATAAACGCCCACTCCGCGGATGCCCAATTCCGCAACCTGCTTGCCCACGTCGACGTCGACCTTCCGCGCGACGTAGGAGAATCCTGAGCGGCGGCTGAGGCTCGACTTCACTTCCTCCACCGATAGGCCCAGGACCGGCGCCAGTTCCGCCGCGGCGCCGGCCGCGTCCTCGACCAGGTAGGGCGTGGCGTAAACGGTCGCCATCCGCTTCGACACAGCGAGCTCGGCGCCGTTGCGGTCGTAGATGACCCCCCGCCGAGGGGCGATTTCCACGGTGCGCACGTGCTGAGAAGCCGCGCGGGTGCGGTACTCCTCGCCGTTGACCACCTGCAGTTCGAACGCGCGCCCGAAAAGAAGGAGAAGGACGATGAAGAAGAAACCGGTCGCGCTGAGAAGCCTCAGATTGATGCGACGGCGGCTCATGCTCTTCCCGGAGCCTCCATGACGGAGAACGTTCTAGTCATGCTCACTCCCGGGATCCAGCGACGCGACCACTTCCCCTCCGGGACTGTCCGCCAGAATCAGATAGTCCACCTCGGGAGCCAACGACAGACCCAGACGGTCGGCTTCCTCGCGAATACGCGGAGCCGAGGAGAGCGCGGCCACCTGGGTCTTGAGCTGAGCCCTTTCGGCTCCCAGGTCGTCGTGCTGCTGCTCGAGTTGAGCGAGGCGCCACTCGGCCTGCATGCCCATCACGTTGAGAGCCAGGGGAGCCACAAGGATCACCGCCAGCCACGCTCCCAGGAAGACCGCGGGCAGGAGCAGATGCCGGACCGGCCGCGAAGCGCGCCGCCGGGCAACTGCTCTGGGCCGGGCCTCCGACCGCATGCGATTGCGATCGTTGGCCCAGTCGCGCTTGCTCGAGGCATGCCGGCGGTCGCGCGGCCGGGAGGGCACCGCCAAAGGAGCGGGGGCCTGTCGCCTGCTCCATTTGGGTTGAGTGCGCCTGCGAGGAGCAGCCGGAGCGGGCGCTGCGGAATGACGAGGACTACTGGGTTCATCCAGGCTCCAGGCCTCACGCCACAGTCCGAGGTAGGCCGTGTCTCTCGCGGGCGCGGCCCCCATCAGAGCTTCCTCGCGGCGCGCAGCTTTGCCGAACTGGCCCGCGGATTGGCGGCGACCTCTTCCTCGTTCGGGGCCAGAGGCTTCGAGGTCAGGATCTCCAGAACGGGCTCCCGGCCGCAAACGCACACCGGGAAGTCGGGGGGACAGTCACAGGCCTTCGCCTCCTCGGCGAAGAATTCCTTGACGATCCGGTCTTCCAGACTGTGGAAACTGATCACCGCGATGACACCGCCCGGCTCCAGCAGCGAGAGAGCGTCCGGCAGAGCTCGGCGGAGACTCTCCAGCTCCTCGTTCACGGCGATTCGCAGAGCTTGAAAAACGCGGCGGGCAGGGTTGCGGGCGCCAAACCTGGCGGGCGCGGGCACGGCTCCCTTGACTGTATCTACCAGTTCGGCGGTGCGCTCGAAAGGCTTGCGGGAACGATGCCGCACCACCGCGCGGGCGATGCGGCGGGCGTAGCGCTCTTCCCCGTAGTCACGAAAGACCCGGGAAAGACGCTCTTCCGGCCACTCGTTGAGGATGTCTGCGGCCGTCGTTGGAAGACTGGGGTCCATCCGCATGTCCAGGGGAGCGTCGTAGCTGTAGGCAAACCCGCGCTCACGCGTATCCACCTGCATGCTGCTCAGACCCAAATCGAAGTAGATATGCGTCGCCCGAAACCGGGTGCGGGACAGGTTGTATAGGGTGTCGGCAAAATTGCCCAGGTAGAAGCGGCTCTCTGCCTCGATGTCCGCCTGGACCTCTTCGAAGTACTCCTTGGCCAAGGGGTCGCGGTCGCAGGCGAGCAACAGGCCATCCGGACCAAGGCGACCGCCTATCGCCCGGGCGTGGCCTCCCGCTCCGAAAGTGCAATCGACCACCCGGCTGTCCGGCCGGAGATCCAGAACCTCTACGAGTTCGCGGGTCAGCACCGGTACGTGAGCCATGGCCATCTCCGCTTCGAAGGCAGTCTGTACAGCACTACGCCCCATCGTCGCCCTCCCCGCTCCAACCGGAGTCTTGCTCGTAGCTCTCCGGATCCCAGATCTCGAGGTGCGTGCGGTTCCCCACGATCAGGACCTTGCCGGTCAGGCCGAGAGCCTCCACGAACGAAGCCGGAACCAGAACCCGGCCTTGCTTGTCGGGCGTGACCGGGCTCAGGTTGGCGAAGATCGCCCGCTGCAGTCGGCGGTCCTCGGCGCTGTTGAACTCGTCGAGTCGCTCGATGTTGCGCTCCTCGAAGCTCTCCCAGCCTTCCCGCGTGTAGACCCTCACTGCCCTCTCTTTTCCGGGCATCCTGGCCAGAATGGCAAGCTCTTCGAAGTGGCCGCGGTACTTTGCCGGCAAGGTGACCCGTCCCTTGTCGTCAATGGTGTGTTCAAAAGTTCCAGCTAGCACGACCTGTTGCATGGCCACACTCTACTACCACTTCGCCCCATTTCGCAACACATTTGCCCCACTTTGATGCCAAATAGCCGATTTTGCAGCCGTCAGGCACCCACGGGCCCAACCGGAGTGATGACTACGTGCACGAATAGTCAGCATGCACGTAGAAATGCAATACGGGTTGCAGACACAGGAGAGGGGGAAGGAAGGCGGGGCGGGTCGGACCAAGGCGGGGCGGGTCGGACCGGCGCGGCGCGTGTCAGACCAGCGCGGGCGATGGGAGCCTATTCGGATCCGGGAGTGATTCCGAGCCGGCGAGTGCCTCTAGAGCTTCTTCAACGGCGCGTAGTCGAGCAGCAGGTTTTTCTGCTCCCCCAGAGAGCTGAAGAAGACCTTGACCACTCCACCGGGCTCGACGCCCAGCACCATGCCCTCACCGAACTTTGAGTGCTGCACCCGGTCCCCCACGCTGAAACCGGAAACCTCGCGCTCTTCCCGGGCCATCGGCTTGGCTCGAGATTTCGCGCCCCCACTCCCCACGTAGCGGCTGCCGGCGACGCCGCCAACAAGCCCGGGTCTTCGCGCGCTCATCGCCCCGCGGCTGCGCCGGTGCTCGACCAAAGCCGCGGGTATCTCGTCGAGGAAGCGGCTGGGTAGGCTGTAGCCGGAGGTGCCGTAGAGAGTACGCTCGCGGGCGTAGGAGACGAAGAGGCGCTCCATGGCCCGAGTCAGGCCGACATAGCAGAGGCGGCGCTCCTCTTCCAAGTTCTGCTCGTCCAGGGCGCGTGAATGCGGAAACACGCCCTCCTCCATGCCGACCAAGAACACGACCGGGAACTCCAACCCCTTGGCGTTGTGCAGCGTCATGAGGGTGACCTGAGGCCGGCCGTCGGCCAGCGCGTCGAGGTCGGTGAAGAGACTGATCTCGGCCAGGAAATCGGTCAGCGTTCCCCCGGTGTGCCGGTCAAATTCGCGCGCGACCCCCAGGAATTCCTGCAAGTTTTCCAGGCGGCCCTCGGCTTCTATCGTGCGCTCGTTGCGATACGCGTCGAGAAGCCCGCTCTCCTCGAGCACGAGGCCGACAACTTCAGAGACAGGCCCATCATCACCGGCCGCCTCTCCCTCCTGCCCGGGGGGCTGCTGCACCAGAGCCTCCCAGCGCGCGAAGGCCCGGCCAAGATCCCTGAGAGAGCGAAGGGCTCCCGGGGTGAGTCCCGACCCCGCGTCCAGAAGGTCCAGCGCCTGCCGCAGGGAGATCCCCTCGGCCGCAGCCAATTGTTGGAGTCGGCCCACCGCCACCGTTCCCAGGCCACGCTTGGGGGTGTTGACGATTCGTTGAAAAGAGATGTCGTCTGCGGCGTTGATCACGACCCGCAGATAGCCCAGAACGTTCTTGACCTCGGCGCGCTCATAGAATTTGGTTCCCCCCACCACCTGATAAGGGATGCCGTAGCGCACCAGGATATCTTCCAACACCCGGCTCTGCGCGTTCACCCGGTAGAAGGCGGCCATCTCGTCCGCCGCCCGTCCCGCGTCCAGTTGGGCCCGCAATTCCCCCGCCACGAGTCGCGCCTCCTCGTGCTCGTCGCGGCACTCCAGCAGCACGATCTGTTCCCCTTGGCCCCGGTCGGTCCAAAGGTGCTTGGGCTTGCGGTCACGGTTGTGCGCGACCACGGCGTTGGCGGCTTCCAGGATGGTGGTGGTGGAACGGTAGTTCTGCTCCAGCTTGATCACGCTCGCATCGGGAAAGTCCCGCTCGAACTCGAGTATGTTGCGCAGGTCGGCCCCGCGCCAGGAGTAGACCGACTGATCGTCGTCGCCCACCACGGTTATCTGCCGGTGCTCCTCCGCCAGAAGCCGCACCAGGGTGTACTGCGCCCGGTTGGTGTCCTGGTACTCGTCGACCAGCACATGGCGGAACGTCTGCCGGTAGTGCTCGAGGCGGGCGGGAAAGAGCTGGAGCACGTCGACCGTTCGCATCAGCAGGTCGTCGAAATCCATCGCATTCAGCTCGTACAGGCGCTTCTGATAGAGGCGGTAGACCTCTCCGGCGACTTCCAGGTAGCGAGAACTCGGATTGTTCTCGGGCAGTTCCGGGGGGACGAACTCATCGACGTCGATCAGCTTGTTCTTAGCTTCCGAGATGCGGGCGTGGATGCCCCGCGGAGGGAAGCGCTTGATGTCGTAGCCCAGATCCTCCAGGCAGTGCTTGACCAACCGCACCTGATCATCCGGGTCGTAGATGGTGAAGCCGGAGCGAAAGCCCAGACGCTCCGCTTCCTGCCGGAGGAGCCGGGAGCAGGCGGCGTGAAAAGTCGAGACCCACATCCGCCGCGCGATGGGTCCGACCAGCTCCGCCAGCCGTTCCTTCATCTCTCCGGCGGCCTTATTCGTGAAGGTGATGGCCAGGATCTCGTACGGATCGAAGCGGCCCGTGTCTATCAGATGGGCGATTCGGTGGGTGAGTACGCGGGTCTTGCCCGAGCCGGCTCCGGCCAACACCAGCAAGGGCCCGGATTCATGGAAGACGGCCGCGGCCTGCTGCTCGTTCAGTCCCTCGGCTAGGTGGGGGGTTTCGTCGCGAAGTGGCACTCGGCCATGGTACCGCATGCGGCCGGGAGGGGCTTAGCTTAGATGCCCAAGCCTTGGTTGAACCCAGTGAGGTTGGCCACCTGCTCGTCCAGCTTGGCTCGGCCACGCTCCATCCTCCGCTGCTTGGGCGGACAGTACTCCTCGAGCTCGTTCTCGAGTTCGACCACCCGGCGAACCACACATTGAATGGCTTCAGCAACCGGGTCGGGCAGATGGCGATAGTCGATGTCCGGGATACCCACGCGGGTGCCGTCGGTCATCACCGGCCTCCCGGGGTTGCCCACGACAGTGGTGTTGGCAGGCACGTTCTGCACAACCACGCTGCCGGCACCGATCTTCGCGTTCTTGCCGATAGTGATCGCTCCCAGCACCTTGGCCCCGGTACCGACCACCACGTTGTCCTCGATGGTCGGGTGGCGCTTGCCGGTCTCTTTGCCGGTTCCCCCAAGGGTGACTCCCTGGTAAATAGTCACGTTGTTGCCGATCTCGCTGGTCTCACCGATGACCACTCCCGATCCGTGGTCGATGAAGAGTCCGTTCCCCACCACGGCGCCTGGGTGGATCTCGATGCCCGTGAGGAACCGGCTGATCTGCGAGACCAGGCGCGGCAGCAGAGGGACGTCCCGCAACCACAGCGCGTGGGACAGCCGGTGAAACACCAGCGCGTGAAAACCCGAGTAGCAGCAGAGGATCTCGGCGAGGCTGTTGGCGGCCGGGTCCCGCTCGCGGATCGCCGCAATGTCATCACCCAGGCTCTTGCGCACGTTGCGGCCCCCTTCGGTGAGGAAGAGAGCGACGGCCGCGGCCAAGGCTAGACCAAAGGCCATCAGCGAACGCGAACCTTCCAAGCCGCCCGAGGAGCCCGAACCACCGAAACCCGAAACACCGGAACCCGATACGCAGGAGTTGGACGCCTGCCTTCTAGCCAACATTCGATCCACCATTGCCACGCTCCTCCGCGGAGAGGACTTCATTCATGCTGCCGCTGCGAAATCCCGCCAAATCCATAGTCACATAGGTGTATCCCAGTTGTTCGAGGTGACCGAGCACTCTCTGGCGTAGTTCCGGCTCGAGCAGCCGGGAGAAATCCGCCTGATCGATCTCGATACGCGCCGTTTTGCCGTGATGCCGCACCCGCAGTGGGGAGAACCGATGACCGGCGAGGTAGCGCTCCGCTTCGCGCACCATATCGAGCTTCTCCCGGGTGATCCGCTCCCCGTACGGAAAGCGGGAGGAAAGGCAGGCCATTGCGGGTTTGGACCAGGTGTTCAGCCCCAGACGCAGGGCCAGGGAGCGCACAGCCTCTTTGCCCAACCCCGCCTCCATCAGCGGATGCCGGACTCCCAGTTCGTCCGAGGCGCTCAGTCCGGGCCGGAAGTCGCGCGAGTCATCACGGTTGGCGCCGTCGATCACCGCGGCGAAGCCGCCTTCTCGGGCCAGCATCCACAGTTGGGCGAAGAGCTCCTTCTTGCAGTGGTAGCACCGATCGGGAGGGTTTTCCGCGAACTCTTCGAGCTCCAGCTCGCTGGTCTCGATGACCTGGTGCCGCACCCCCAGCGACTCCGCAAAGGTGCGTGCGTGCTCCAGTTCCTCCTCGATATAGGTCTCGCTGGTCGCCGTCACCGCCAGGACCTGCTCCGGTCCCAGTTCCTGGACCGCGAGCGCGGTCACGAGCGAGGAATCAACCCCGCCGGAAAGGGCAACGACGGTCGATCCCAACCCGTGGATCAACGATCGAACTAACTGGTCGGCTTCGACCCGCTCTTCACTCACCTGTGAATTACCTCCCAGAGCGCGACGTACGCGCATTAGATGTAGTACATGCCGGCCTGATCCGGAGATTGCTCCCGCTGGGCCAATTCGGCGATGGTTACCCCTTCGAGGACCTCCTCGACGGCCAGCTTCGCCTGGAGCCATACGTCGCCCACCGAGCAGATCGGCCGCCGCTCGCAGGGCTCCACCCCGGTGCAGGTGGCCGGCTCGATAGGGCCGTCCAAAGTCTCCACGATCTCGAGCACCGTCACCGATTCCGCCGGACGGTTGAAGGTGTAACCTCCATGCACCCCGCGAAAGGACTGGAGGACGCCGGCGCGGCGGAGGGCCGCAAACAATTGCTCCAGGAACTGGGCGGGGATCCCCCGCGCTTCGGCGATCGTGACCAGGGGCACGGGCTGATTCGTCGGCCGCTGGGCCAACTCCACGAGCGCGCGCACCGCGTATTTACTCTTGGTGGTGATGTTCAAAGCGGGGAATCCCAACAAAGCCGAGAGAACGAGTCTGGATTCATTCTAGCAGGAGCGTTGGGGGGATGTCAGGAGCCGATAAAACGATCGTAGACCGATCGGGCCCTTTCTGCGCTGTCGGCTCCCGTCACCAAGGTGCGCCCATCGCCGAAGATGGTGAAGTGGATACCCTCGGTCTCGGCTTCCAGGTAGAGTTCCCGCAAACTCACCCGGGCCACCGGCGCAAGCCGCTCGGCGAGCGCGGAGAGGCTGATCGAGGATGCGCCCGGGGGAACTATCTGAATCGCGTCGCTGCCGCAGATCTGGTCCACCAGAAACTCACGCTCCGCCTCGAGGAAGGTGAATTCTCGGCGACCGCAGGTCGGACAATTCGAGAGGCGCTCGATCTCGACAACCTCGAAGTGGGTCTCCCACACGTCGACGGTCAGCAGACCCCGATTACGGGAGCCGGGATCGGCCAGCAACTTCATCACCTCGGCCGCCTCGATGCTGCCAATAACTCCGACCGCCGGAGTCAGCACCCCTGCAGTCTCACAGGTTTCCACGCTTCCCGGCGCCGGAGGTTCGGGGTAAAGACAGCGGAAGCAGGGGCCTTCGCCGGGCACCACGGTGAGGCTGACCCCGGAAGCACCCAGCACTCCCCCATGAACCCAGGGAATTCCCTGCCTGACAGCATAATCGTTGATCACAAAACGGGTGGCAAAATTGTCCGTGGCGTCCACCAGCACGTCCAGTCCCCGAGCGAACTCCTCGATGCTGAAGGCGTTCAGGTCCTCCACGACCGGTTCGATCTCGACCTGGTGGTTGGCAGCCCTGAGCTTTCTCGCGGCGGCCAGGGCCTTGGGCGTACGCGCGGAGACGTCCTGCTCGTCGTAGAGAATCTGCCGGTGGAGGTTGGAAAGCTCAGGGAAGTCCCGGTCGACCAGGCGCATAAAGCCCACGCCCCCCCGCACCAATTCGGCCGCCACAAACGAGCCCAATGCGCCGCAGCCGATCACCCCCACGCGCGCCAGCGCCAGCTTCTCCTGACCGGCCTCGCCCAATCCCGGATAGAGCATCTGCCGCCGGTACCGGGACAGGTCCATCAACCCGCCTCCGAAGCCTCTTCGCCGGCCCCCGGCAGACCCTCCACAGGCATGTCCTTGCCCACGATCACCACCACCCGGTTGGCGGGGAGGCTCTCGCGGGGAACCACGGTGCCGGCGCCGAGAGCCTGACGGATGCGCTCTGCATCCGGGACAACGCCGGGTGCCGCCACAATCTTGGTTTCCTCGACGTTGGGGAAGTCCTCGGCGTTCTTCGGCGGCAGCATTGAGTAGCTCAAGGGAGCGATCGCGTTTGCCACTCGTTGGGCGATGCCCGCCACGCCTGAGCCGTTCTGCACCTCGACCTCCACCTTGCCCTCCCGGGACTCACCGCCCAGCAGAACCTGAATCCCGTTGAGGTCGGGTTCGTAGTAGGCATAGCCCACGCCTTCCACTTCTCTGCCCGGCAAACCCCCGACCACCGCGGGCGCCGGCGCGAGCGTCGCCAGGGCATCCAGAAACTCCGCGGTATCGCCCTCGATGGGGAGGTCCTCCACCTGCTCCCAGCGCTCTCCCCCGCTCATGGCCACCAACCGGGCGACGGCCTGCGCGGACGCTTCGGCCGCTCCCGAACCGGAACCCAGGGACTCAGGCAGTTGGCTGGAGCCTTCCTCAGTCACCAACAGTTCGCGCAGGTCCATCCAGGGCAGGGAGGCGGTCCCGCTTGGACTTCCGGGAAGCATGGCCCCAAAGTCGAGGGCTTCGGGGCCGTAGTCGCGGACCAACTCGACCAGAGGATCGAAGCCCTCGGGTCCTTCCAGCAGCGTGTTTCCCGGCATTCCCAGAAGCATGGTGGGTTCCGTGCTGCCGTCCAGCAGGACGGCAGCCTGAACCTGTTCGGAAGCGCCTTCACCCGGCTCCGTGAGGAGGAGCAGGATGAGACCGGGTTTCGCCGCCAAGACTTCGGATGCTCCTCCCTCCGGCTCCTCATCGAGCGAAGACATCATTGCGAACACACCCGCCGCGACCAGCAGGACCACGCCAAGCACCGAAAGCCACCGGGCCAAGCGCCGCCGCCAACGCGCGCGGTCCAGCGCCAACTGGCGCCGTCGGTACCCCCGCCGTCCCTCTTGCCCCGGCGAAGCTGCGTTCCGGTCGCCGCTGGGATCATTCATCAGAGGCATCCGCCTCCCGGTAGAGCGCGGCCTTCTCGGCGAACGCAGCGACGCCGTCCGGTACCAGGTACCGCATCCCGCGGCCCTCGGCCGCGCGCAGGCGGATCAGGCTGGAGGAGATGGCCAGGGCGGGAATCTCCATCACCAAGACCTTTTCGGCGTAAGGCAGGCCGTTCAGCACCTGCCGCAGGCGATCCAGCCCGTAGCCCGGGCGCGTGGCCGCGATCAGGGTGCAGATCTCCAAGAGGCGCTCCGGCTCCTTCCAGGTGAGGATGTCTAGTACGGCGTCAGCACCTGTAACGAAGAAGACGTGCGCATCGGCGCGCAGCATCTCTCTGATCTGGACCATGGTATCGACCGTGTAGTCTAACCCCGGCCGGTCGATCTCGATACGCGAGACCCAGAAGTTGGGGTTGGATGCCGTGGCCAACGTGACCATGAGGTAGCGGGCCTCTGCGGGCGAGAGAACTCGGTCTCTGTGCGGCGGCTTACCGGTGGGGATGAAGACGACCTCGTCCAGAGCGAACTGCTCTCTGGCTTCCTCGGCGGTGCGCAGATGACCCATGTGAATCGGGTCGAAAGCGCCTCCCATGATTCCCAGGCGCAGACCGGCGACGCCGCGCAGGTGATCCAGCGGTTCCAGCGCCATTTCCTGCCCCGGCGGCGGGGCAACAGACGGTGACTCCTCCACGTGGGATCCCCTCCGTTGGGCTAGCGGATGTGGCCTCGACCCAGGATGACGTACTTGGTCGACGTGAGCTCCTTGAGCCCAAGCGGTCCGCGGGCATGCAGTTTCTGGGTGGATATGCCGATTTCCGCCCCCAAGCCGAACACTGCGCCATCGGTGAAGCGGGTCGAAGCGTTGACGTAGACGGCCGCCGCGTCCACCTCTTCGGTGAATCTCCGCGAAGCCTCTAGGTCGCTGGTCACAATGGCCTCGGAGTGTCCCGTCCCGTACTCGGCGATATGCTCGATCGCCTGTGCAACGCCGTCCACTACCCGGATGGCCATCTCCAGGCCCAGAAACTCGGTGGCATAGTGGGCTTCGGTCGCCGGCTCAACCCGTTCGGCCAAATCCGCCAAGGCCGCGCGGCTGCGCTCATCCGCGTATAGCTGCACCCCGCGGTCGAGTAGGTCGGCGACCACTGCGGGCAGGAACTCCCCGGCGATGGACTCGTGCACCAGGAGCGTCTCGGCCGAGTTGCACACCCCGGGACGCTGGACCTTCGCGTTCACAGTGATCGCGCGAGCGTCGGTCAGATCGGCCGAAGCGTCCACGTACACGTGGCAATTGCCGCCGGCGGCGTAGATCACGGGGACCTTGGAGTTTTCGACCAGGAAGTTCTTCAACTGCTCGCCCCCGCGGGGGATCACCAGATCGACGTAATCAGAGAGCTGCAACAGCTCGACCAGCACCTGACGATCCCGGCTGGGCACGAACTGGACGGCCTCCGCCGGCATGCCCGCCTCCAGCAAAGCTCCCATGATGACTTCGGCGAGGATGCGGTTGGAATGGTAGGCGTCGCTGCCCCCCCGCAGAATCACTGCGTTGCCCGTCTTCAGGCACAGGGCGGCGGCGTCCACGGTGACGTTGGGCCGGGCCTCGTAGACGACCGCCACTACGCCGAAGGGGACCCGGCGCTTCTCGATGACCAATCCCTCGGGAGTCCTCCAGCCACCGATGACCTCTCCAATCGGATCAGGGAGAGTCGCCACGTCACGCAGACTGTCGGCGATTGCCTTGATGCGATCCTCATCGAGGAGCAGCCGGTCGATCAGGGCGCTCGATAGCCCCTTCTTGCGCCCCTCGTCCAGGTCTTCCTGGTTCTCTTTGAGGATCTCGCTCGAGCGGCGTTCGAGGGCTTCGGCCATCTCGATGAGCGCCTCGTCCTTCTGCTTGGAGGATGCGATGGCCAGCTTGCGCGAGGCCTGGGCGGCCTCCCGTGCAAGGCGCTCCGCCAGCTCTCTGTTCTTCAAGTCCCCCTCCATCCCGCGCTTACAGAAACCGCCATGAACCCGCGCTCAGTCTATCAAGACGAGATAATCTCGATGGATGGCCTCGGGCGTGGATTCAGACATCATCTGGGCGGTCGAACTGCTCCTCATGCCCTTGACCTGGTCGAGCTCATCGTGTGAATGGCTCGCGATGCCCTTGGCCAGTTCCCGGCCACTCTCGTCGATCACCAGCACTCCGTCCCCGGCGGCAAAGTGTCCCTCTACCCTGGTGATTCCCACCGGCAGCAGGCTGCCCCGGTCCCGAATGGCTTTGGCCGCTCCTTTGTCGACCACAACCCGGCCCTTGACCGACTTGCCGTAGAGCAACCACAGCTTGAAGGCACCCAGCCGTTGATCCTGGCCCAAGAAGCGGGTGCCGACGTCCTTGCCGTCCGCCACCGCACCGACCACGCCGGGAAGCGTACCCCGAGCGATCACGGTCTCCACCCCTCCGCTCACCGCCATGCGGGCCGAATTGACCTTGCTGCGCATCCCGCCTCGCCCAAGGGGGCCTTGCGTGGTGATGTCAATATCCGAGATCGCCCCGAAATCCTCGACCAAAGGGACACGCTTCGCTGCGGGGTCCAGATGGGGATTGGCGGTGAAAAGACCTTCGGTGTCGGTAAGCAGGATGAGGAGGTCGGCCTTCACCAGCAGAGCGACCTGAGCAGCCAGCGCATCGTTGTCGCCAAAGCAGAGTTCTTCGGTGGAAGTGGTGTCGTTTTCGTTGATGATCGGTACCACCCCCCACTCGAGCAGTTTCGACAGCGTGTTGCGGGCGTTCAGATACTGCGCCCGCGCGCTGATGTCGAAGGCGGTGAGAAGCACCTGGGCGGTCACAACGTCCTCGTAACCGAAAAGCTGACTGTACATGTGGTAGAGCCGGCCTTGCCCCACGGCGGAGGCGGCTTGGAGGTCGATTATCTCTTCGGGACGGCTCTCCAATCTGAGCACGCCCATGCCCGAGCTGACCGCGCCCGAGGAAACCAGAAGCATGCGGTTGCCGGCCCGCTGAAGTGCGGCGATTTCGCCCACCCGCCCGGCCATGGGGCCCAGGCGGAAACGCCCCTGTTCGTCCGTCAGGGTGCTCGATCCAACCTTTACCACGATCGTCCGGCTCACTCTGTGCGCCCGTCCCTTCCGACCTATTCGAACTCGAACACGATACTGCCGATGCGGACCTCGTCCCCCGCTTGCGCGCCCTCGCGCCGCAGGCGGTCACGCACCCCGAGCTTGTCGAGCTTCTCCCCCAGATAGCGCGCCGCCTCCTGGTTCTCGAGGTCGAAGCGCCGCACGAGTCGTTCGACTTCCTCTCCCTCGACGTAGAAGCCCTCGTCGTCACGGCCGATATGGAAAGAGGTCGCTGTATCCGCCGGCCGGTAGACCACGTGGGCGGACGAGGGCAGCGGCTTCGGCAAGCCGCCGCCGCCGGTTTCGCGGCGATCCCCGGCCAACACGCCCACAGCCCCTTGCTGCGCCGCCAGCAGGTCCCCCCCGCGGGCTTCGAGCACCCGACCAACCATTTGCCTCAACCGGGTCAAGCCCTCCCCCGTCGCCGCAGAAACCGGCCAGATCAGCTCCGCGGCAGGGGGTGCTTCCGCCTCGCCCTGATAGTCCAGAGTCCAGGAGAAAGCCGGATGACCCTGCCGGCGCAGGCTCTGCACCTCCGCCACGAAGGCGGCCTGTCGCTCCTCCCGGGTGTCGGCGTCGATGGCATCGACCTTGTTCAGCACGATCAGTTGGGGACGTGTGCCCAAGGCGGCCACGTGCGCCTGCAGTTCGGCGAGGATGGCCCGGAAGTTGTCCAGCGGATCGGCACCGTAGTAGCCGGTGACGTCCACCACGTGCAGGATGAGCAGACAGCGCTCCAAGTGGGCCAGGAACTCGTGACCCAGGCCCACTCCCTCACTCGCTCCCTCGAGCAGTCCGGGGACGTCGGCCAGGGTGAACATCAGCTCGGAGCCGGGGACTTCGACCACGCCCAGCAGCGGCTCGATGGTGGTGAAGGGATAGTCGGCCACTTTCGGCCGCGCATTGGAAAGGCGCCGCAGCAGAGAGGACTTGCCGGCGTTGGGCAGACCGGCCAGGCCGGCATCAGCCATCAGCTTCAGGCTGAGGACGATCCAGCGCGCCTCCCCCTCTTCGCCGAGTTCGGCGAACTTGGGAGCCTGCCGCACTGGATTGACGAAACGGTTGTTGCCCCGGCCCCCATCGCCGCCCCGCGCGACCAGCACGCGCTGATCGGGTTCGATCATGTCGGCGATCAGGGAATCGTCCTCACCCAGGACTTGAGTGCCCAGGGGAACGGCGATCTCGACGCTTTCGCCGGTGGCCCCTTGCTTGCGCGCACCCTCGCCGTGACTACCGGAGTCGGCCTTGTAGTGGCTGCGTCCGCGCAGGCGGCTGAGATCCCGGAGGCCCTCGTCGGCAACCAGCCAGACGTCTCCGCCGCTGCCGCCGTCTCCCCCGTCGGGCCCCCCGCGCGGGACGTGCTTTTCCCGGCGAAAAGAGACCGAGCCGCTACCCCCTCGCCCGGCCGCCACATGGATCCGAGAACGATCGTAGAACATGGCGGCAGCCGGCGCCGGAGCGCTTTACTCGGGAACGATGCTGATCAGACGGTGGCCCTTGGAGGAGGAGAAGTCGACGCTGCCGTCGATCTTGGCGAAGAGCGTGTCATCGGAACCAATGCCCACATTGAGCCCGGGACGGAAGCGGGTGCCCCGCTGCCGCACGAGAATGGAGCCGGCCGTGACGACCTCGCCGCCGAAGGCCTTCACACCCAACCGCTGAGCATTCGAGTCGCGGCCGTTGCGGGAACTGCCGCCGCCTTTCTTATGTGCCATCTCGCTGGTCCCTTCTAGGAAATCTCATTGACGGAGAGCCGGGTGAGCGCGCTCCGAAAGCCGATCTTCTTCTTGTAGCCCCGCTTGGGCTTGTGCTTCTGGATGTAGATCTTGGGTCCTCGGAAGTGCTCGACCACCGTCGCCGTCACCGTGCCGTCGTCGTGGCGCGTGCCTTCATCGTCGGACACCAGCAGCGTAGGAAGTTCAACCACACTGCCCGGTTCGATCTCGAGGCGGTCGACCACCAGATTCGCGCCCGACCTGACCGGATACTGCTTTCCACCTACCTTGACAACGGCGAACATCGGTTCCTCTCTCTCCTAATGCAATCGAGCCGCGCCCATTGCCCGGACGCCCTCGCACGTGACCATCATGAACCGCTCGGATGGATTCCAGGCGATACCCACACGGAGCCCGCAAACGCGGAAGTATACCAGGGACCAGCGCCCCGGACTACCGGCGGCTGCCCACCCCGGAAAGTCTCGCGTCGGCATAGTTGCGGCCGGCCCGCTCCACCACGACCTCGACGCGCTTGCCCACGCTATCTGCGGCTCCGGCAACGCAAATGGGATAGCCGTCGACGCGCCCCACACCGTCCCTCCTGTTGTAAACGTGGATCTCTTCAATGGTCAGCGTCAGCTCCTGACCCTCAGCCACCGGCAGTGCCGCGCGGTCGATAACCTGCCGCGAGCCCTCGGCGGCCATACGGACCTCCCCCGGCTCCAAGTAGGAGACGCCCTCGGCCACCACGTGCTTCCCGGTGTCCGCCTCGAGCGCCCCGAGCCTGCCGTCCTCTTCGAGGACCAGCGCCACCTCGGCGTTCACCTCGACTAGGAAGGCCTCCGCCGTGGAGGAGGTGACCAACTCGCGCAGCTTGCGCTCGGCGTCGATGGCCAAGCTGTCCACGGACAAGACCACGCCCTCGCCATCACAGGTGGGGCACGTTTCGGTGAGAAAGCCCCGCAAGCCGTCGGTGATGTTCTGCCTGGTCATCTCCACCAGTCCCAGCGGTGACAACTCAACCACGTAGGTCTTGGTGCGATCCTTGGCAAGTTCGGCTTCGAGGGTTTCCAAAACCTGCTCGCGGTTCTGCCGGCGCCCCATGTCGATGAAGTCGATGATGATGATCCCGCCGATGTCCCGCACCCGCAACTGCCGGACGACCTCGCGGCAGGCCTCCAGGTTGGTCTTGGTGATGGTGTCTTCGAGCTGCTTGCGGCCAACGTAACGCCCGGTGTTGACGTCCACCACGGTCATGGCCTCGGCGTAGTCGAAGACCAGATAGCCTCCGGACGGCAAATCGGCCCGGCGATGAATCGCCTTCCGGATTTCCTCGTCGATGCCGTAGGTCTCGAAGAGCACCTTGGATCCCTGGTAGAGCTCCACCCTCTCGATCAACTCAGGATTGGTGTTCTGCAGAAAGCCCACGATCCGCTTTTGCACGGACTCCTCGTCCACCAGTACCTGCGTGAACTCCTCGTCGAACACGTCGCGCACTATGCGCAGCGGCAGGTCGGCTTCCGTGTAGACCAGCGAGGGCGCGCCCTGCGATTCCAGGCGCCGCTTCACGCTTCCCCAGACCTTCTCCAGATAGCGAAGGTCCCCGGTGATGGCCTTTTCGCTCACGCCTTCGGCCACGGTGCGGATGATGACCCCCGCATCCGCGGGTTTGATCTCGTGGCAGAGCTTGCGCAGACGCTGCCGCTCGTCGTCGGGCAGGCGGCGCGAAACCCCGCATAGGGTGCCATCGGGCACGTACACCAGATATCGCCCGGCGATACTCGTTTGCGTGGTGAGCCGCGGTCCTTTGGTCCCCATGGGGTCCTTGGTGACCTGCACCACGATCTCCTGCCCCGACTTGAGCAGTTGCGTGATCTTCCGGGGGCGGTCGTCCTCGTCGCCGGGCGTCTGGACCTCGTCGACGTAGAGGAACCCGTTTCTCTCCAGGCCGATGTCCACGAAGGCGGCATCCATCCCCGCAAGGACGTTCTCCACACGGCCTTTGTACACGTTTCCCACCAGGGAACCTTCCCCGGTGCGCTCGCCGTAGAGCTCGGCGAGCCTTCCGTCCTCCATGAGGGCAACGCGGGTTTCCCGCGGATCCGTAGTAATGATGAGTTGCTTCACGGTTGGCTCAGGAATCCTCTCGTAGCTGAATTCGCACTCGTTCCATAAAACTGATCTCCAATTGAAGTCCCGCCAGTTCCTGCAGCGCCCGCACGACCTCCTCGGGCCGGGCGGTGCCCCACGGCGTCACTCGTACGGAAAAGGAGAGCAGCCGGCGGTCTTCATGTTCCTGAACCACCGGCTGATCGGCATACTCGCGCACATCGACCTGCCGTTTGCCCTTCTCTCGAATCCGTTCGATGGGAATGGACTCCATCGTACTATACCTTTCGGCCGCCTCTCTAAGTCGCGCTGCCTCGGGGTCCGTCAGCTGTGCCAGGCCGACGAGGTAATCCGCTCCTTCGACCCTCGCGGCCAGCCGGGGACGTTCACCCGCCCGGGTGAGTTCCAGCAGGCGAAAACCCTCGGGTAAAGCGGCGCTCAGGCGGTCTGTGAAGTCGCTGCCTGGCTGTTCCGCCAGCGCGAACTCAGCAAGGTCTCCCCGGCTGGAGACCCCCACGGCCCGGGGAAGCGCCAGCCCCAACAAGGGCTTGGGCCGAAGGCCTGCCGAGAGCGCCAAACGTCCGCCCGCCCGGCGCACCGCCCGGCGGAGGACTTCCGCGGAATCCAGGTGGCCCAGAAAGCGCGCGCGGCCGTCCACAGCGAACGAAAGACTGTACCAAGTAGCGAGGGTGCCGTCCCGTGAGGCAGCCGGCGCCGCCGACTGAGGTGTCGGCACCTCGGTGGCCGCCGCGGGCGCCATCGCCCTTGTCCCCACCACCATCTCCACTCCCGCGCCGCAGGCGCCGCAGGCGCCGCACTCCCCCCCGCGGCAATCGGCGGTGGTCTCGGCCCGCAACGCCCGCTGCCACTCCGCCCAGAGAAAACCGCGGTCCACCGCGCCTTCGATCAGATCCCAGGGCAGGGTCTCGTTCCGCTCCAGGGCGCGGGTGGCCCGGGCCTGCGCGCTTGCTTCCCGGGCGGCAGAGGATGAGCCGGCTTCGCCCCACCCTGAGCGAGACGCCGGTTTCGCGGCGGCGACGTGAGCCTCCGGTGCGGCGGTGAAAGCGTCCTCCCACGCGCGCATATCGAACTGCTCAGTCCAGGAGTCGAAGCGGGCGCCCCGACGCCAGGCGCCCTCGATCACGCCGGCGATCTCCTCGCCCCCCCGCGCCAGGGCGGCCTCCAGATAGCTCCCAGGGATGTCGTGCAGGGACAGCTTGAGTCCCTTTCCGCGCAGACCGCGTCGCAGCAACTCCTGCCGCTGCTTCAGCACCTCGGGCGCAGCCATCCCCGCCCATTGAAACGGGGTGAAGGGCTTGGGTATGAAATTGGTGACGCTGACATGTACCTGCAGCCGTCCCACCCGCGGGCCCAGGTGCTCGCGACCGAGAGCCTGCAGCCGCCGGACCAGATCCACGATTGCCTCGACGTCCTCGTCCCGCTCCTCGGGCAGGCCGATCATGAAATACAGCTTGATGGTGGTGTAACCCAGCGAAAAGGCCTGCCCGACCGCGTCGACGATATCCGCCTCGCTGACGTTCTTGTTGATGACGTCGCGCATGCGCTGGCTGCCCGCCTCCGGGGCCAGGGTGACCGAGGAGCCTCTCTCCGAGGTGACGTGAGCGAGGCGCACCGCCGCCGAATCGACCCGGAGGGAAGGCAGATTCACCCGTAGGTCGGGTTCTTCCTTTTCGAGCGCGGCGATGACCGGAGCGAGGGCGCTGTAGTCGGTGGTCGAAAGTGAGGCGAGGCTCACCTCCTCATGGCCGGTGGCCCGGGCGGCGCCCGCGGCCATACTGATCACCATGGGGGCAGGACGCTCTCTGACCGGGCGATACCACATCCCCGCTTGGCAATAGCGGCAACCCCGGGTGCAGCCGCGCATCACCTCGACCCAGGCACGGTCGTGCACCCCCGCAGTCAAAGGCACCAGACACTGCTCCGGGTAGTCGGCAAGGGCGAGGTCGGACACCACCCGGCGGATCACCTTACGAGAGATGCCGGGAACGTAAACCCCGGGAATACGGGCAAGGGAGTCGCGCCTGTCCCGGCGGCTCGCCCCGCGCGAGCGCGCCTCGCGCTCCGCGGCCAGCACGTCGGGGAAGATGAGCTCCCCGTCGCCCACCACGAAGGCGTCGAAGAAGGCGGTCAGCGGGAGGAAGTTGGCCATCGCCGGCCCTCCCCCGAGCACCAGGGGATCGCCCTCGCCTCGTTCGGCCGCCCGCAGGGGGACCTCCGCAAGATCGAGAAGCTCGAGCACGTTGCTGAAGTTGAGTTCGTGCTGCAGGGTGAGACCCAGCAGGTGCGCCTGGCGGACCGGCGTCCAGCTCTCCAGGGTAACCAGCGGCAGACCCTCGGCGCGCAGCTCGGCGATGACGTCTACCCAGGGCAGATAGACCCGCTCAACCGTGACCCCGGGCGTTCTGCCCGCCTCGTGATAGAGAATCTGCATGGCCTGATTGGCGATGCCTATCTCGTAGGTATCGGGAAAGCCAAGCGCCACACGCAGCTCGGTCTCGTCGCCGGAGAACCCACTGCCCGCGCCGATCTCTCCGCCGGTCAGCCGTGCCGGATTCGCGACCCGCCCCACCAACTGCTCGTATCGGCGGCGGAGCTCGGCGGCGTGCCGCTCCCCGCCCGTATTCACGAGCGGAAGCGTTTGATCAGGCCGAAGACCTTTTCCGTCGCCGTTTCGCCGAAGGACGCCACGGCCTCGCCGGCAGTCTCGGTCACGCCCGGTGCGCTCTCACGGGCCTTCTCCAGCAACTTGGCGAAACGGCCGGGCGAGCGGTCGTCGTCTTCGCGGAAGTAACGCAGCGCCGCCTCGCCCATGGCCCGAGTCCCGGTGTAGCCCAAGGCTCCCTTCAGCACCCAACCGGGGCCGGGTATGAAACCGAGAGCCTCTCGAGCGACGGTGCGCAACCCCAGCCCGGCACCAACGACCCCCAGAATCTCGACGGCCCGGTCGCGAGTGAGCTCCTCCCCGTGCATCACCGCCAGAGAGAGCACCATCTTGATCTGGTTGAGCATCATCACCGGCATATCTGTGCCCGGCACGAAGAAGGCGACGCCCACCACGCCGTTCTGGCGAGAGGTGTCTTCGATCACCCGGTGGGCGGCGACTTTGCGCAGCCGTGGGTAGCGACGGGCCAGGGAGATGAAACGCTCTCCGTTCGCGTCCACGATGGCCTCGGCCAACTTCTCCCACCCTCGTGGATTGTCGGCGAAGGAAACGCGGTAAACGTTCTTGCGGTACCAAGTGACGTCGTGGCCGGCCGCAGGGCCGTCGTCCACCGCGACCACCGCAGCCGGGGGCTTACGCTTCTTGAGCGCTCTGGCCCAGGCATCCTCGTCCCCCGGTTGCGCGAACACCAGCAGGGTATCGCCCTCGTCGAGGCTCAGTTGGGCCAGCCCCTCCGCACTGCCGTTCCATATGCGGCTGTGACCGCCCGGCGCTCCGGCTCCCCCCGCGGGTGCCAACTCCACTCGTGCTCGTTCGACGAGTTCCACATCCCCGGTCAGAATGAGCTCGGCCTGGGCATCGGTCGCGGCGGTTACGTCCTTCCACGCATCCCAGATCTTGCTGGGGCTAAGTGGCAAGCTGGCCATATGGCTCTCCTTTTACGCGGCCACCGTAAAGGGCGACGCGAGAGTGGATGTGCACGCTCTGCAGCAGCCCCGAAGCAAGGAGGAACGTCACCAGGGAACTGCTGCCGAAGCTGATGAAAGGCAGGGGGAGACCGGTGATGGGCATGATGCCGATCGTCATACCCACGTTGACGAAAACCTGGAACAGCAACACGCCGATGACCCCGGCAGCCAACAGAGAACCGTAGAGGTTCTTGGACTCGGCGGCAATTCGGAATGCCCGCCAGAGTAGCAGCAAATAGAGACCGAGCAAGAGAGCGGCACCAACGAACCCCAACTCCTCCCCAACTACCGAGAAGATGAAGTCGGTGTGGTGGGCGGGCAGGAAATTGAGGTGCGTCTGGGTACCCTCCATGAAGCCCTTTCCGGTGACCATTCCGCTGGCCACGGCGATCTTGCTCTGAGCGAGCTGATAACCCGCGTCGCCGGCGTCCAGCTGCGGATCGACGAAGACCATCAGCCGCTCGATCTGGTACGGCTTGAGCAGGTGCACGTCGAACGTGGCCGGGAGCACCCGCAGCACCGCAACGACCGCCGCGAGCAGGGTACCCACCACCACGGCGAGATGGCTCCAGCGCGCCCCCCAAACTAGAAGCATGGTGAAGTAGATCACCAGGAACACGAGCGAGGTGCCCAGATCCGGCTGCACGAACACCAGTGCCGCGGGCACGCCCACATAGGCCGTCGCCTGGAGTACGAAACGAAAACGACCGCGCAACTCGACGCCCTCGGCCAGGAAGGCCCCGAAGGAAGCGATGATGAGCAGTTTGGCCAGTTCCGAGGACTGCAGGTCTATGAAGGACAGCGCGATCCAGCGGCGGGCGCCCATGCGCTCCTCGCCGATCACCAAGGTGACCAGCAGCAGCGCGATCGTGAAACCGTAGAGGTAGCGCCGCCAGCTCGTCAGCCAGGCGAAGTCGAAGAGACTGAGCACCACCATCCCCAAGAACCCCAGAACCAGGCCGACCAGCTGGGCGTCGACGTAGGCAGTAGGCCGGGCTATGTTGGAATCCTGGTAGCTCGCCGAGTAGATCATCGCGAGGCCAAACCCGGCCAGGGCCATGGTCACGAAGAAAAGCAGCCAATCCACGTTCTTGAGGTAGGCGCCCAGGTGAAAGCCGCCAAAGGGGCGTTCCGAAGACCTCTGCAGCACGCTCACTCGCTCACCTCGAGCTGCTTAAGCACGCTCGGCTCCTGCTGGAAGTACCGCTCCAGCACCCGGCGCACGACCGGAGCCGCCACCGAACTGCCGTGACCGCCCTCTTCAATGAGGGCGACCACCAAGATCTCAGGCTGGTCTGCGGGCGCGTAGCCCATGAACCAGGCGTAATCGTCTTCCGGCTTCTTCTCCGCGGTGCCGGTCTTGCCGGCCACCGCCACGGGAAAGCCCTCAAAGGCCGCCCTGGCAGTTCCCCCCACCTCCGAGGTGACCAACTCCAACCCGCGCTTGACCGCGCGGAGGTCGTCGGCATCGACCTCGATTTCGGCGCGCTTCTCGGTTTCCACCTCATGCTCCACGTTGCCCGCGTTGTCCGTGACCTTGAGCGCCAGCCTCGGCACGAGCAGGTTGAGCTTCACTCGGCCGTTGGCGTCCTCGGTAGAGGCGTTGGCGATTGCGGCGAAACCGGTGGCCAGCTGCAGCGGGGTGGTCAACAGGTCACCCTGGCCGATGGACAGGTTTACATCGTCTCCGGGCTTCCAGGCCTTATCCTCCGCCGTCTTGCCCTTCTCCTTCTTCCAATCCTTGTCGGGCACGCGGCCGAAGTACTCGTCGGGCAGGTCGATGCCGGTGGGGCTGCCAAAGCCGAACTGGCGCACGAAATCCTGCATGACCGGGCCTTCCCTCTTATAGAACTTGTGGCCCACATTGTAGAAGTAGGTGTCGCAGGACTCCATGATCGCTTCGACCAGGTTCACTTCGCCGTGACCGTCCTCTTCCCAGCATTTCCAACGCTGCTGGCCAATCTGATAGAAGCCGGGGTCGGTGAAAACCGTATCCGGCGTGATGACATCGTTCTCCAGAGCGGCAAGGGCCACGAAGGGCTTGAAGGTCGACGCCGCGGGATAGAGGCCTTTGAGCGCCCGGTCGAACAGCGGATTGTTGGAGTCCTCTGCGGTCAGCGTCGCGTACTCCTGGTCGCCCATGCCACCAACCCAGAGCGAGAGCGGATAGTCTGGATAGGAGGCCATGGCCAGCACCTCGCCGCTGCGCGGATCCAGCGCGACGACGACGCCGGCGTCCGCGCCCGCAAAGCCCTGGCTCTGGGCGAGCTCGATCCCCTCAGCGATGCCGCGCTCGGCGGCGTCCTGAAGACTGGAGTCTATGGTTAGCCACAGATTCTTTCCCGGCAGAGGGGGGCTCATCGATACCTCGCGCTTCGGCCGCCCCGCGGAGTCGACTTCCACCGTGCTGGTGCCGTCGACTCCGCGCAGGAAGTTGTCGTAGGTGTGTTCGATCCCATCCTTGCCCACCTTGGCCCCCGCCTTCAGCGGGCGGAACTTTTCGCCCTGCAGCTCCTCTTCGGAGATCTCCCCTACGTAGCCCAACAGGTGAGTGCCGAATGCGTCCCGTGGATAATCCCGCAGGTAGGCCTTCTCGATCCGCACTCCGGGAAACTCCACCCGGTGCTCCTCCAGATAGGCGACCACGTCGTCTTCCGAGACGTCCTCTTTGAGTACCGTGACCACGTATGGGTCTTCTTTCGCGGTCTCGATCTTCTGCCACAGCTCATCCTCCGGCACTTCCAAGATCGAAGCCAGCCGAGGCACCACCTGCTCCTCGTTGCGGAGGTCCATGGGAAGGATGCCCACGCTGAGGCCGGCGCGGTTCTCGACCAGCGCGCTGCCCTCGTCGGGACCTCCCCGATCGTAGACGACCCCGCGCGGAGCCTCTATGGTGACCGTGCGCAGCCGGTTGTTATCCGCCATCACGGTGTATTGGTCGCCCGAGATCATCTGCAGAAACCACAGCCGGAATCCCAGGACGCTAAAGGCGAGCAGCACGACCACAGCGAGGATCCCCAGGCGCATGCCCAAGGAGGGATCGTCTGAAGGGGAGCGCTGCTTTCTTGTGGGTTCGAGATACAATTGTCTGCTACCGTTTCTCCGGTTCTCCGTGCCCTGAAGGGCGGAGTCGGTGAGTTACTTGAACGAAGGTCCGGCTCCGCCGGGCGGGTCGAGCATTCCCAGGCGAACCAGACCAAGATATAGGGGTGCCGCTACCAGGGCATCCAGCAGCGCAGCCGGCAGGACCTGCCGTTGCAGCATCGCCCAGAACGAACCGGGCTGCCCGGCGAGCAGTTGGAAGAGAGCGTAAACGAGTTCCGCCGAGAAGGCCGAGACCGCGGCCAGCAAGACGACGGTCCACGCGCTGCCAACGCCCAGAATCTCCGAATAGCGCCCCACCCCGTAGCCCAGCATGAGGTAGATGAAGGTGCGCAAGCCCACCGGCTCCAGATAGATGATGTCCGCCAACAGGCCCGCGCCGAAACCAAACAGCGCTCCTTTGGTCGAGCCGCGCCCCAGAGCCACCAGCACCGCGAGCACCAGGAAGAGATCGGCGCTGACGCCAAGCACCAGTACACGGGAGGTCACGACGGCCTGAACGGCCACGGCGACCAGCAGCATACCGCCCAGTCTCACGCCATCCGGGAGTCTCACGGCAGAGGTCATGGGGTGGCCACGGTCTCGTCGGTAGGGCTGAGGGTTTCCATCTTCGACTCATCCACGTTCAGCACCGCCGGTGAGATCACGACCATGACTTCCTCGAGCACGCCGAAGTCTACGAAGGTCCGAATCTCGATTTGCTTGTAGACATTGACATCCTCTTCGCCCACCGTCTGCACGACGCCGACGGGGATGCCTTTGGGATACACCTCTCCAAATCCGGAGGTCTCCACGATTTGCTTGGCCTCGACCCGCTGATCTCTCTCCACATAGTCCATCACCAACCGGCCGGCTTCGGGCACCACCACGATGCCTCGCGCCCGGGATTGCTGGATGAGCGCAGCCACGCTGGATTCAGGGTCGGTAATCAGCTGAATCTGGGCGGCATTCTCGCTCAACCCCACGACCTTTCCCACGAGGCCCTTACCGGAGAGCGAGTCCCCGGTCGCGTTGGTCGCGCCGACCACGGGCTGATTGAGCCTGAGTCCATCCGCGCTTCCCTTGTCTATGTGAACCCACTCCTGCCATCTGGTGGGAGAGCGCCCGATCACCCGGGCAACCACGAACTCGGAGCCGGCAGGGAAGATCGCCGTCTCACGGAAATCGAGAAGCTCTTTGAGACGCCGATTCTCTTGATCGGCCTCCTCCAGTTGGACCACGCGCCCGCGCAGGCCCTCGAGTTCCGTCTGGAGGCCCTCGTTGCGGCTGTGGGCTTCGAGCAGGTCACCCGCCCAGCGATAGCCGTCCTGGAACGGCTCGATGGCCCGAGTGGCCGTGCTCTGCAGCGGAGTGAGATAGCCCAGGGTGCCGCGCTGCAGACCGTGAAGTGCTCCGGTGGCCGGTTCCCGGAAGAAGGCCGTCAGCAGAACTAGAGATATGACGATGAGTGCGCCGAATAGAAGACGCCGGCGCACATCAGGGTCTCGCAGCAAACCACACCTCCGCCCATCAGTACCGGCGTTTGCGTGACCGCTGCGACGACCGGTGCAGCGCCTCAAACTCCTCGAGA
This sequence comes from Actinomycetes bacterium, assembly GCA_024637095.1. GTDB lineage: Bacteria > Actinomycetota > Thermoleophilia > RBG-16-64-13 > RBG-16-64-13 > Soudan-30. The sequence goes on along the minus strand of JAGXFV010000034.1, from coordinate 143,915 downwards.
GACCTGCCCGACCCCACCGCCACACAGGTGAGCGGGGATTCGGCCAGGTGCACGGGCATCTGCGTTTCTTGCCTGATCCGCTCGGTCATTCCCTGGAGGAGCGAGCCTCCTCCGGCAAGCATGATCCCGCGGTCCATGACGTCCGAAGCAAGTTCGGGTGGAGTCTTGTCCAGAGTCGCCTTGATCGCGTCGATGATCGAGGCCACCGGCTCGGCGATGGCGTCGCGCACTTCCTCCGAGGAAATCACCACGGTCTTGGGAAGCCCTGTGACCAGGTCGCGGCCCCGAATTTCGGCCTGCGCCTCCTCTTCGAGTACGTAGGCGGAACCGATCTCCAGCTTAAGCTCTTCGGCGGTCTGCGAGCCGATCATCAGTTTGTACTCTTTCTTGACGAAGGCGATGATCGCCTCGTCGAGTTCATCCCCGCCGATACGCACCGACTGAGCGGTGACAATGCCCCCCAGAGAGATGACGGCCACCTCGCTCGTGCCCCCGCCGATGTCCACGATCATACTCCCGGTCGGTTCGCTGACCGGAAGGCCGGCGCCGATCGCGGCCGCCATGGGCTCCTCGATCAAATAGGCGGCCCGCGCCCCGGCGGTGATGGTCGCCTCTTCCACGGCGCGCCGCTCCACTCCGGTAACCCCGGAGGGAACACACACGACCACCCGCGGGTGGGCCCAACGGTTCTGGTGAACCTTCTGGATGAAGTGACGCAGCATCTGCTCGGTCACGTCGAAATCGGCGATGACCCCGTCTTTTAGGGGACGGATGGCGGTGATGGTGCCCGGGGTGCGGCCCAGCATGCGCTTGGCCTCGGCACCGACGGCATGAACGTCACCCGAACGAGAATCGATGGCCACCACGGAGGGCTCGGAGAGCACGATGCCCCGGCCCCGCACGTAGACCAAAGTGTTGGCCGTGCCCAGGTCAACGGCCATGTCCCTTCCGGCGAAACCGGTTATGAAGCTCAGAAAGCCGATATGTGTCGTCCTCCGAGTAGAGTGATCTCAATAAAGAAGTCGGCGCGACAGGCCACGCGCCCGCGGACCCTCGGTCGAAGCCCGATTATACCCCGTTGCATAGCGATGACCAGTCGCGGGACGCGATCCGTGTTGCTCGACCGGAAGTTCTAAACCTCGGACGACAGAATCCATCGGCGGGCCGTGACGTCAAAGCCCAAATCCGCAAAGAGTTTGGCGAGCAGGCGCAGGGGCAGCCCGACCACGTTGCTGTACTCGCCTGCGATCCCCTCCACGAAGAGGCCGGCCCTCCCTTGGATCGCGTAGGCGCCCGCTTTGCCCTGCCACTCGCCGGAGTCCAGGTAGGCTTCGATCCAGGGTTCGCTCAGGCGGGTAAAGGTCACCCGGGTGCGGGCGGCCTCGGCCACGCTGACAGGTGCGGAGACCGAGGCGGAGGCGGCATCAGCGCGCGCCGCGCCGCGCGGCTCCTCGGCGTCGGCGGCGCCCGCAGCGCCTGCCCGCGCTTCTCCCCGCCGTGACAGCGCCACTCCGGAGATCACCTCGTGCTCGCGGCCTGACAGGCGGCGCAGCATGGCCGCCGCCTCAGTGGCGTCGGCCGGCTTACCAAGGACCTCTTCCCCCACGACCACGACTGTGTCGGCGGCCAGAATGAAGCTCGGGCACTGAACCGGCGGAAGGTGGGCGGCGCCGCACTTACGCCTTGCGTTCTCCAAGGCGAGCTCCCCGGGAGCCATCCCCTCGACGAGTTCCTCGGCCTCGGCCGTGACCACTGCGAAGGGAATCCCGGCGGCGCGCAGCAACTCGCGCCTCCGCGGAGACTGCGAGGCGAGGAACAGGCGGAAATCCTCGGGAAACAGGGGAAACTCTCGGACCGAAATCCTAGACCAGCTCCGACTCGTCGAAATAGAGGCCGATCTCGCGCTCCGCGCTCTCCACGCTGTCCGAGCCATGCACCACATTCTCGCCGATCTCGAGGGCAAAATCCCCGCGCATGGTCCCCGGTCCCGCTTCCAGAGGGTTGGTGGCCCCCATCATGTCCCGAGCGACTTTCACGACCGAGGGGCCTTCCAACACCATGAGAAAGATGGGACCCGAGGTGATGAAGTCAACCAGTCCGCCGAAGAAGCCCTTGCCCCTGTGCTCGGCGTAGTGCTCCTCGGCCAATTCCCGGCTCACCTGCTTGAGCTTGGCCGCGCGCAGTTTGAGGCCGCGTCGTTCGAAGCGCGCCACGATCTCGCCGATTAGTCCGCGTTCCACTCCGTTGGGCTTCACGAAAACTAGCGTGCGTTCCTGTGCCATTCTTGATTCCTCCGTTACAGGGGTGTACCGACCACAAGGTCTATCGACCACAAAAAGACGGCGGCTCCAGGGCCGCCGCCAAAGCTCGATTCCGCTCTACGAGATCTAAGCCCGCGACCGGCCCAGAGCTTCCCGCGGAAGGGGCTCGGTGGTTTCTTCTGAGCCCGGCCGTTCCGGCCGTACGACTTGCTGATCGGTTTCCTCGCCGCAGTAGGGACACACCCGCCAGCTGCGCTCCAGAGGCCTCTCGCAGGAGATACAGGTGGAGCGCAGTTGCTTACGGCAGCGGGGACAGACAATGTAGTCGTCACGCACGAGCGTCCGGCAGTTGGGGCAGAGTTGAGTGGACATCAACTCCTGCTCCATGGCCCGCATCTCGAGCTCACGCTCTCGGATGTCGTCCAGGTATTCCGCGGGACGCAGGATGGTGTAAACCAGAGTCCCGATGAAGGGAAACACCGCCGAGGTCAGCACCGCGACCACGATAATCAGGGCATCGTCGATTCGCCGGCGGGCGTCCTTCAGGGTCCAGAAGACCAGGGCCAGCCACAGAACCGCGACCGAGAACAACAGCAGATACCAGGCAAGCCGCAGAAGCGGAGACTGCAAGATATCGCTGATAGATTCGAACAAATTATCCAAATCCGGCTCCTACAGGATCATCCTGCCAAGTAGGTATCCAGCGAGGAAGAATATCACGACGATTATGAGCAAAACCGCGAGCGTGAAAAGCACCACGTCCCGACCGCCGCCGCTCCTCCTCCCGGACACGTTCGCTACGCTCCTCGGATCCCCTGCCCCAGGGCAGCCTTCAGATCGGCGACCAGGTAGAGCGAACCCGTGACCAACACCACCTGGTTGGAGGTGGCCAGGTCGTAGGCGCTTTTGAAGGCCGCCGCCGGCACGGTGTCGACGAAGACCTCGGGAGCGTCCTCGAGTTCCTCCATGATCTTCGCAAGCTCCTGCGCCTTATATGAACGGGGATTTGAGTTTTCGGTAACGAAGAGGATGTCGCAGCGGGGAGCAAGGTCCTTGAGCATCTCCAACGCGCCCTTGTCTTTGAGGATGGAAACCACGCCGAGCAGTCGGCGGCGCTCAAGCAGCCGATCCAAGGAGCGCATCAGCTCGTTCATTCCGTCGGGGTTGTGGGCGCCGTCGAGAATGCAGAGCGGGTGCTCGCTGATAACCTCGAGCCTTCCGGGAATTGTCGTGCGCTTCAGGGCGCGCCGCACCTTTTCCTCGTCGAGGGGCTCGTCCAGGAAGAGCTCGACCGCGCCGACCGCCACGGCGGCGTTGGTCTTCTGATAATCGCCGAGCGCGGACAGTTGGATCCCCGAGTAGAGTTCCTGAGCCCCGAAGATGTCGAAGCTGTCCTGCCGGGCGTCCAACAACAGAGAGACCTGGCGGTCGAGAAAACGGCACTCGGCTTTGCGCTCCTCGCAGATCTCCGCGAGCCTGCGGCGCACCTGGGGGTCGAGGCGCCCGGCCATGACCTTGCCACCCTCGGGTATGACCGCCGCCTTCTCCTCGAGGATGGCGAGCGGTGTCTCTCCCAGCACCTCGGCGTGCTCTCGGCCGATAGTAGTAACCACCTGTACCTCGGACTTGATGATGCTGGTGGCGTCCCAGCGCCCGCCAAGGCCGGCCTCGATGACGGCCACCTCGACCTCGTGCCGCTGGAAGAAGAGGAAGGCCACCACGGTCAGCACCTCGAATTGCGTGAGAACCTCGCCCTCGGGCAGTTTCTTGTTGACTTTCTCCGCCGCGGGCATGACTTCGGCGACCAACTCGTAGAACTCGTCCTCGGCACAGGCCTTGCCGTTAATCAACTGACGTTCGGCCAGGCTGAGCAGGTGGGGACTCACGTAGGCGCCAACGGTTAGGCCATACTCCTGCAGGATGGCCGAGGCAAACCGCGTGGTCGAGGACTTGCCGTTGGTGCCCACCACGTGGATCGTGCGGTAGGTGTCTTGCGGATTGCGCAGCTCCTTGGCGAGCAGGCGCACGCGGTCGAGGCCCAGCCGCATCCCGAACATCTCCAGGCTCTTGACGTAGTCCCGGGCCTTCTCCGGGGTGGGAAGCGCTTTCTTGGCACTCACAGCTCGAATTCCTCTCCTACGCGCTCGCGGTATTGCCGCCGCACCGTGCTAAGTATGTCTTCGGCCTGGGCCAAGCGCTCACGTTCGGTCGCGATGACCTCGGCGGGCGCTTTGGCCACAAACCCCTGGTTGGACAGCTTCTTGCCGGCCTTATCGGCCTCGGCCTTCGCCTTGCGGGCCTTGGTCAAAAGACGCTCGCGCTCGCGCTCAACGTCCACCATGCCTTCGAGGTGCATCAGCCCGACCAGCGGGCCGGCTTCGACGCTGGCGTAGCGGCCCGCGGGGGCCTGCTCCATGGAGGCCACGCTGCCCTCGAGCTCGCAACCACTGAGCTGCTTGAACGAAGCTTCATTTGCACGGATTGCTTCGAGCGCAACCTTATCCGCTCCAGCCAGCACGACCCGACCGGTCACCTCGCGGCCGACACCCAGTTCGTCGCGCGCAGAGCGCAGCCCGCCCACCAGCTGCACGAAGGCTTCCATCCCTCGCTCCGCCTCGGCGTCATGCCACTCCGGCCTTGTCTCGGGCCAGCTCGACTCGAGGATGTCCTTTGGCCGCTTCCCCGACCGCGTCTGAGGCAGATTCTGCCAGATCTCTTGAGTCAGGAAGGGCATCACCGGATGGAGCAGCCCGGTGAACGACTCGAGCAGCATCAGCAGGTTGCCGCTCACCTCGAGGCGCTCCCGGTCGTCATCCCCGTATAGCCGTGCCTTGGCGATCTCCAGGTACCAGTCGAAGACCTCGCTCCAGAGGAAGCGGTAGAAGAGCCGCGCCACCTCGGCAAAGTCGTAGGCCTCGTAGAGCGCGGCGGCTTGGCCCGCCACCGCCGCCAGCCGGCTGAAGATCCAGCGGTCGGCTGGCGTCGCCAGCGTGACCTCGGCGGCGGCCTCGGGGTCCGCGTTCTGCAGCACCAAACGGGAAGCGTTCCAGATCTTGTTGGCAAAGTTCCGCCCCATCTCGATCCGTTCCGGGCTGAAGCGGACGTCCTGCACAGAACTCATGTAGATAAGGCCGTACCGGGTGGCATCTGCGCCGTACTGCTCGATCAGCTCGAGAGGATCGATGCCCGTGCCCAGGCTCTTGCTCATCCGCCGCCCGTCCGCCGCCAGGATAGTGGGGTGGATGATGACGTCGCGGAAGGGCACCTCCCCCATGTACTCGAGGCCCATCATGATCATCCGGGCCACCCAGAGGTAGATGATGTCACGCGCGGTGGACAGCACATCGGTGGGATAGAAGTACTCGAGCTCGGGGCTCTTCTCGGGCCAGCCAAAGGGAGCAAAGGGCCAGAGCGCCGAGCTGAACCAGGTGTCCAGCACGTCCGGATCCTGCCTCACGGCTCCCCCGCAGCTGGGACAGACCGCCGGCCCTTGCTTGCTGACCACCACCTCGTCGCAGTCATCGCAATAATAAACGGGTAGTCGGTGTCCCCACCAGAGCTGCCGGCTCACGCACCAGGGCCGGATGTTGCGCATCCACTCCAGGTAGACGTCTCCCCACCGTTCGGGTACGAAGCGCACCCGGCCTGACTCCACCGCCTCGATCGCCGGCTTGGCGAGCCGGTCCATCCTCATGAACCACTGCAGGCTAAGGAGCGGCTCGATCACGCTGCCGCAGCGGTAGCAGGTACCCACTGAGTGCCTGTAATCCTCGGAATGATCGAACAGACCGCGCTCCTCGAGCGCCGCCACCACTTTCTCCCGTGCGTCGCCGGCGGACAGGCCGGCGAATTCACCCGCGTCCTCGTTCATCAGTCCGTCGAAGCCGATCACCGACATTGCGGGCAACTGGTGGCGCTGAGCGATCTCCCAATCTTTGGGATCATGGCCCGGGGTGATCTTCAGAGCGCCCGTGCCGAACTCCGGGTCCACGTGCTCATCGGCGATGATGGGCACGGGCCGCTCGACCAGAGGAACGATCGCGGTTCCCCCGACGTACTTGCCGTAACGCGGGTCCCGGGAATTCACCGCCACCGCGGTGTCGGCCAGCATGGTCTCCGGCCGGGTAGTGGCCACCGTAAGGTGGTCCTCGGTGCCCTCGATGGGATAGCGGATGTAGGCCAGCTGGGTGGTGCGCTCAACGTGCTCCACCTCCAGATCCGAGATGGCCGAGCCGCAGCGCGGACACCAGTTGACCAGGTAGAGGTCGCGGTAGATGTCGCCCTTCGTGTAGAGATCGACGAACACCTCGAGCACAGCGTCGTGGTACCCCGGATCCATCGTGAAGCGCTCGCGCTCATAGTCGCAGGAGCAGCCCAGGCTCTTCAGCTGATGAATGATGGTGGAGCCGTACTTCTCCCTCCAGTCCCAGACCCGCTCGATGAATCCCTCCCGGCCCACGTCGTCCTTGCGCAGGCCCTCTTCGCGCAACTGCCCTTCCACCTTAGCCTGAGTGGCGATACCGGCGTGGTCGGTGCCCACCAGCCACTCCGAGTTCTCGCCCTTGAGACGGTGGTAGCGGATGAGGATGTCCTGAATGGTGCCGTTCAGGGCGTGACCCATGTGGAGCGACCCGGTCACATTCGGCGGAGGGATCACCATGGAATAGGCGGGGCGCGAGGAGTCGACCTCGGCGTGGAAGGCGGATTTCTCCAGCCACTCCCCCATCAGCCGCTCCTCGACCTCATGAGGATCGTAGCGGGCCTCCAAGTTGGTCTTGCTCAAAACCCTCAGCTCCTCTCTTCCGGGAAGATCTGCGGGAGCACTTCGATGAAGCTCCGGACGTACACGATCTCGAGCCCTTTCCTGATCTCCGCGGGCAGTTCTCTGACCTGCCCTTTGACGTCTTCCGGCAGAATCACCTTGCGCACGCCTTCCCGGCGCGCGGCCAGCAGCTTCTCCTTGAGTCCCCCCACGGCGAGCACGTGGCCGGTCAGCGTGATCTCGCCCGAGAGCGCCACCCTCGGCAGCAGCGGAGTCTCGGTGAGCGCCGAGAGCAGCGATGCCGCCACGGCGATACCGGCCGAGGGACCCTCCTTGGGCACCGCTCCCTCGGGCAGGTGCAGCCGAATCTCGAGCGCCGCGAGCAGCTCGTAATCCGGGGGGACCGGCGGCACACACGTCGGCTCGGCGGTCCCGCTGCCGTCATCGCTCCCGGTCTCCTCACCGGCAGAGCCGCCGGGCTGCTCGGACAAGTACTGCTCGAGCAGGCGGGCCCGTCCGGGCGACCTCCGCCAAATACCGGTCAGGGTTTCATCCCGGCCGATCGCCGTCTTGAGATAGCCCCACGCCGCGGTGACGCTCTCCTGCATGACCTCGCCCAGCTGACCGGTGATGTGAAAGTCGCCCTTACCGGGCGTGATCGCCGTCTCGATCCTGAGGATGTCCCCGCCTGCGCCGGTGTAGGCCAGGCCGGTGCTCACTCCCCACCCCAACTCCTCGGCCAGGCGGGCCCGCAGATAGGGCGGTGCGCCCAGGTAGCGTTCCAGGTCCCCCGGGCCTATGCGGGTGTGCGCCCGGTTCTTGCCTTCCACGCGGTCCCGCGCCAGCTTGCGGTAGACCTTGCCCGCCAGCCGGTTGAGCTCGCGCACCCCCGGCTCGCGGGTGTAATCCTCGATCAGATCGCGCAGGGCCTGACGGGTGAACACATCTCCCACCTCCGCCATGCCGCTCTCTTCGGCGGTCTTGGGCACCAGGTGCCGCCGGGCGATCTGCTCCTTTTCTCGGGAGGTGTAGCCCGAGATGCGGATGATCTCCAGGCGGTCGTGCAGCGTCTCGGGAATGTCCTCTTCATAGTTGGCCGTGGCCAGGAAGAGCACGTGCGAGAGGTCGTACTCGAGATCCAGATAAGTGTCGCGGAAGGCGTGGTTCTGGACGGGGTCCAGCACCTCCATTAGGGCGGCAGCAGGGTTCCCTCGCCAGTCGGACTCCATCTTGTCGAGCTCGTCCAGCAGGATGATGGGATCGTCGACGGCGGCCCGCTTCAGGGCGTCCAGGATGCGGCCGGGCATGGCCCCGACGTAAGTCCTCCTGTGGCCGCGAATCTCGGCCTCGTCCCGCACCCCGCCCAGGCTGATGCGCTGGAGCGGCCGCCGCAGGCCTTCGGCAATGGCCAGAGAGATCGAGGTTTTCCCCACACCGGGCGGACCCACGAAGCAGAGCACCGTCTTGGGCGGCACGCCCTGGCGAAGCTGCGCCACCGCCAAATACTCCACGATCCGGTCCTTGACGTCGGAAAGCCCATAGTGGGTGTCGTCCAGCACCTTGGCCACGTGAGCCACGTTGGGGGCCTCCGCCCCCGACATCTCCCCCCAGGGAAGCGCGAAGACGTTGTCCAGGTAGGTCTGGGCCACGCCGATCTCCGCCGAAAAGGGAGGCATATCCTCCAGCCGGCGAATCTCCTTCTCGAGCGCGGCGCGCGCGCCGGTGGATAGATTGGGCTTCTGCTCGAGCTGCTTCAGATAGCGCCCCTGCTCCCCTTCCTCGCCCTCTTCCTCGCCCAGTTCTTCCTGCATGAGCCGGATGCGCTCGCGTAGAAAGAGCTTGCGCTGGTGACGCTCCAGGTTGTCGTGGACTCGGTCGGCGATGTCGTGCTCGATGGCGAGGAGTTCGTTCTCCTGCATCAGCACCTCGAGGGAGGTCATCAACCGCTGCTCGGGGTCCTCACCCTCCAGCAGAGACTGCTTGCGGTCCGCGGCAATCAGGAGGTTGGCGGCGACGATGTCCACCAGATCGCCGGGGTCAGAGACGTCTTCGAGGATGGTCTCGGCCTCTTCCGGCAGTTCCGGCGACTGGGTGACGTAGACGTGGAATTCGCGGCTGACCGCTTCCATCAGAGCGCGCACCCGCGACCAGTTGCCGGCGCGGCGCATCTCGAGAGGCCGGTAGTTGGCCTCCAGATGGGGTTCGCTCATCGAGAGGCCCTCGATGGCCACTCGGCCCTGTCCTTCGAGCAGTGCCTTCACCGTGCCGTCCGTCAGCCGGAAGAACTGCACCACCTTGGCCAAAGTGCCGACCGACGCGATGTCCGCCTCCCCCGGCTCCTCGACCGAGGTCAACTGAGTGGCGAGGATCAGCGAGGACCCGGCCTGATGCGCCCGTTCCAGGGCGCGCACGGACTTCTCCCGTCCCACAAAGATGGGAATGAGCATTTTGGGGAAGAGGATGAGATCGCGTGCCGCGAGGAGCGGCAGCGACCGCTCGTTGTCGGCCACGGTCACTCCCGCCTAGGCGGATTCTTCGTCGAGATCCAGCTCGTCGGGTACGGTGTGCGTCACCAGGGTCGGCTCCAGAGAGCGCTCGATGACCTCTTTGGTTACCACGCACTTGGAGACGTCGCGCCGACTGGGCAGATCGAACATCACGTTCATCAGCGCCGCTTCGATGATCGAGCGCAGGCCGCGCGCTCCGGTTTCCCGTTCGATGGCCTTGACCGCGATGGCGTCCAGGGCCTCCTGCTGGAAGATCAGATCAACGCCATCGTACGCGAAAAACTTCTGATACTGCTTGACCAGTGCGTTTTTGGGCTGAGTCAGGATCGCGATGAGGTCCTCTTGCTTCAACTGGTGCACGTTGGAGAAGACAGGAAGACGGCCGATGAACTCAGGGATCAACCCGAACTCGAGCAGGTCCTCCGGCAGTACGTTGCTGAACAGTTCCCCCAGATCGCGGTCCTTGCGGCTCTCGATGTCCGCGCCAAAGCCGCAGCCCTTCTTGCCGATGCGCCGCTCGACCAACTTCTCCAAGCCGGCAAAAGCACCCCCGCAGATGAAGAGGATATTCGTGGTGTCAATCGTCAAGAATTCCTGATGGGGATGCTTGCGGCCACCCTGAGGCGGCACGCTGGCAGAGGTTCCCTCCAGGATCTTGAGCAGCGCCTGCTGCACGCCCTCACCCGACACGTCGCGTGTGATCGAGGGGTTGTCCGCCTTGCGGGCGATCTTGTCGACCTCATCGATGTAGATGATCCCGGTCTCGGCCTTCTTCACGTCGTAGTCGGCCGCCTGAATCAGCTTGAGCAGGATGTTCTCGACATCCTCGCCCACGTATCCCGCCTCTGTGAGGGCGGTAGCATCGGCGATGGCGAAGGGGACGTTGAGAACCCGGGCCAGGGTCTGAGCCAGGAGCGTCTTGCCGCAGCCCGTGGGGCCGATCAGCAGAATGTTCGACTTCTGCAGTTCGATTTCCACCTCTTCGTAGGTGGCCATCTGAACGCGCTTGTAGTGGTTGTAAACCGCCACCGAAAGCGAGCGCTTGGCTTCCTCCTGGCCGATGACGTAGTCAGAGAGGACGTCATAGATCTCACGCGGTTTGGGGAGGTTCTCCAGATCGAGCACGACCGGGGGCGCCAACTCCTCGTCGATGATCTCGTTACAGAGATCGATACACTCGTCGCAGATGTAGACGCCAGGACCGGCGATCAGCTTCTTGACCTGCCGCTGACTCTTTCCGCAAAAGCCGCAGAGCAGTTGCTCTGAGCCACTCGAGGACTTGGGCACTACTCGGTCCCCCTCAACTAGCGGTGCTCGATGACCTTGTCGATGATCCCGTACTCCTTAGCCTCTGCCGAGGACATGAAGAAGTCGCGATCCGTGTCGTTTTCCACCTTTTCCAGTGGCTGGCCGGTGTGCTTGGCCAATATCTCGTCCAAACGCTTGCGCAGGCTGAGCGCTTCGCGGGCGTGGATTTCGATATCGGCCGCCGGTCCCTGGAATCCGCCGGACAGCTGATGGATCAGCACTTTTGAATTCGGTAGCGCATAGCGCTTTCCTTCGACCCCGCCCGCCAGCAGGAGGGCGCCCATGGACATGGCGATGCCGATGCAGATCGTGGAGACCTCAGGCTTGATGAACTGCATGGTGTCGTAGATCGCCAGACCGGCGTAGACGTTGCCGCCCGGGCTGTTGATGTAGAGCGCGATGTCTTTGTCCGGGTCTTCCGACTCCAGATGGAGCATCTGAGCGACGATCACGTTCGCGATCTGGTCGTTGACCGGGGTGCCCAGGAAGACGATGCGCTCGTTGAGAAGCCGGGAGTAGATATCGAAGGCCCGTTCGCCTCGGCTGGTCTGCTCGACCACCATGGGAATGAGGGGGCTCACTCTGAAGTCCTTTCGTCGTCATCGCTTGGTTCGGGCTCAGGCTCCGGCGTGACGGGCACGGCGTTGTCCACGATGAGGTCCGCCGCCATTTCTCGCAGGAGCTGCTGCCGAACCGTGGAGATTCTACCAGAGTCCTCCAGGCGCGAACGAAACTCCTCGGGCTCCATCCGGGCCGCCTGGGCCATCTCCTCCAACCGCTTGTCGAGGTCCCCGTCGGTGACCACTAGACCCTCGGCTTCGGCCACGGAGTCGAGCACCAGTGTGGTCCTGACGGAGTCCTCCGCCTGGGGACGAACCTCCGCGAGTAACGCCTCCATGGTCGAGCCGCTCAGCTCCAGGTAGTGCTCGAGAGAGGTACCCTGATGGGTCAACGAGTGGGCGAAGTCGTGCACCATGTCACTCGCCTGCTCGTCGATGACTGCGTCGGGCAGTTCCAGCTGCGCGTTGCCGGCCGCCTGCTTGACCGCCGCATCCCGGTAACGGCGACCGGCCGCCTGATCCAAGGACGACTGAAGCTTCTTTCGGATGTCGAGCCTCAATTCGAGCAGCGTCTCGAACTCGCTGACATCCTTGGCAAATTCGTCGTTCATCTCGGGCAGGGACTTTTCCTTGACCTCTTTGAGCTTTACGGTGAAGTCTAGGGTCTTGCCGGCGATGTCCTCCGCGGGGTACTCCTCAGGGAAGGCGACGGGGATGACCCTCTCCTGGTCCGGTTCCATTCCCACCACGCCCTGCTCGAGGTCGGGCAGCAGTTGATTGGAGCCGATCTGCAACACATAGTCTTCCGCTGAAGTCTGGTCCACCTCTTCGCCGTCCAAGCGCCCCTGGAAGTCGATGGTCACGAAGTCGCCCTCCTGAGCGGGGCGGCCCTCCACCGGGCGCAGTTCGGCGAACTCGTCCCGCAGGCGCTCGACCTGGCGGTTGACCTCGTCGTCTTCGACCGTGGGTTCTTCTTTCGGCACCTCGAGGCCCTTGAACTCACCCAGTTTGGGGGTGGGCATGACCGGGACCTCCGCCTGGAACGTGAAAGCCTCGTGCTCGCTCGGGGCCTGCTCGAAGTCCACCTCGGGGCGGCCGACGGGCACGATCCCGGATTCCTGTAGGGCTTCCGTGTACCACTTCGGCAGCTCTTCCTCGAGCATTTCCCGCACCACAGCTTCCATGCCAAAACGCTGAAGCACCAGGTCGGTGGGCACCTTGCCCTTGCGGAAGCCGGGAAGCTTGATTTCCTGCGACAGGCGGTGCAGGGTACGCTCCAACCCGGCACCCACCTCCTCAGCCGGAACCTCTACATCGAGGCGCACCTTGCTGCCCTCGATTTCGGTGACAGTGGTCTTCACGTTGACCGCTCCTCCTCAGCTCGATTGCCCGCCTTTACGGCCGGCTGCTTTATGCGGGTGAGAGGACTCGAACCTCCACGCCTCGCGGCACCAGGACCTAAACCTGGCGCGTCTGCCAGTTCCGCCACACCCGCGCGTCGCAAAATGAAATGACCCTTCGTCCCGTCCCACTCGGACGTCACGAAGGGCCTAACCCTTTGAGGGGTGAACGACGGGACTCGAACCCGCGACCACCGGGACCACAACCCGGAGCTCTACCAAACTGAGCTACGTTCACCACGTCGGCCACAGCGCTTGCTTCTGCGGCCTGAGGCGCGCCTGGGAGGATTCGAACCCCCGGCCCGCGGATTAGAAGTCCGCTGCTCTATCCAACTGAGCTACAGGCGCCAACTGAGCTACAGGCGCCTCTACCGTTCCGCGCAAGCGGCCGAGGAGCGGGCGACGGGATTCGAACCCGCGACCAACGGCTTGGAAGGCCGTTGCTCTACCAGCTGAGCTACACCCGCCCGTCAAGCTCTCCGTACAGTCGGGACGGCCGGATTTGAACCGGCGACCCCCTGCTCCCAAAGCAGGTGCGCTACCAGGCTGCGCCACGTCCCGGAACGACGAAACCGGTCGGCGACCCAGTATACCCCATGGTTTCATCCCTGTCTCGGGCGGCTCCGTCGGCTACAATGGAGAACGCCGCAACGTGCGAACAGGAGCTTAGATGGCCAAGAGAGACCGCAGAGACAATCCCCCGGAAAGAGACTCGGGGCGCGGCCGGGACGATATCAACGAGGTCGAGCGCGAGTCGCTTACTGCTTTGAAAGGCATCCTGGGTAAGGTCGCCGGATTGCTCAAGCCTTTGGGTCTGACCCCGGACGAATCGACCAAGCTCGTGGAAGAGATGTACGAGAGCGTGCTCGAAGTCGATCGGAAAAACGCCGGCGAGCCCGACGAACTCCGCCGCCGGGCCCTGCTCGACCACGTCAGAAACGCGAATATCCGCCGCGTCGACGGGGAGCTCGTCGTCGACTATCCCCAGCAGTAGCTCCGGGGCCCGGCGGCGCGACGGCCCGCCCTTGATTCCCGCCCTGACCACCTTGATTCCCGCCCTGACCAACCCCGTTATCGGCGCGCGCCTTCCAAAGCGTGGGCACAGGGACAATCCCTCTCATAGTCCAGCTGCGGTATGACCTCGAACAAGAGGCGCCGCAGCTTCTCATTGTTCTCCTCGAATACCTTGACCACGTCGTGATGACTGACCGGGGGTATCGAGGGATCGTCCGCCACGCCGATGTCGTAGTCGGTGATCAGAGAGATGTTCGCGTAGCAGAGCTCGAGCTCGCGCGCGAGGTAGCCCTCGGGATAGGCGGTCATGTTGATCACCTCCCAGCCGTTGCGGTTGAACCATTTGCTCTCGGCCCGGGTGGAGAAGCGCGGGCCCTGAATCACGACCACCGTCCCGGTTTGGTGGACTGTGATGTCGAGCTCCCTGGATTTTTCGATCAGGGCCTCACGGATGTGAGGACAGTAGGGATCGGCGGACGAGACGTGAGTCGAGACGGGACCGTCGTAGAAGGTGTCTTTGCGGGCGCTGGTGCGGTCGACGAACTGATCGGCCACCACGAAGTGTCCCAGCCCCACCTCCTTCTGCAGACTGCCTGAGGCGCAGGGCCCGAATATCTTCTTCACGCCGAGTGCCTTCATCCCCCAGACATTGGCCCGGTAATTGATCATGTGCGGGGGAAATTGGTGCCGGCGCCCGTGCCGGGGCAAGAACGCCACGCGCTTGCCACCGATCTCGCCGATGAAGTAGCTGTCGCTGGGAGGGCCGTAGGGGGTGTCGACGGCGACCTCCTCCACGTCCTCGAGGAAGGAGTAGAAACCGGACCCGCCAAAAACCCCGATCTCCGCTCGGGAGCCAAATTCGTCTACCTGTTGCTGGTTACCCACTGCGCATCTCCTCAATTGGCCCAATTACTCTGGCTCGGACTCGCTTCCGGTCTTGCCCTCGGCCTCGGCCTCGGTCTCGGTCTCGGTCTCGTCGGATGAGACAGCGCCGGGCGCCTCACCGGACGGATGAGGTTCATACGCGGCCTCGGGGACGGCCTGCTCCCCCGCCGCTTCTTCTTTCTGCTGATCAATGGCTCCCACGAAGGCCATCTGCATTTGGGCAAGCGTGCTCCGGTACATCGCCACCTCGTCCCGGGGCAGCGACCCCGCGAGCACATCCACCAGCGCGCGGAAGGCGTCTATTGCGATGCGGGTTTGCTCGAGGTCTCGGTCTGCGCGCGTTTGCTCCGAAAGGCCCATCCGTTGAAAGGCGATGCTCGGAAGGGAGCGCAGCACTCCGGACAGATGGTCCTGAACCGAGAGGCGCAGTAGCTCCTGCTGCATCCGCTCGAGGAACTCCTGCTCTATCCTCTGTCGATCCTCACCCGAACTGTTCGTTGAGTCTGCCATGTCCTCTCCTAGATATCGCCATCGCTTGTCGCCCAAGGGGTATCCCGGCCCGGGTTCCCGATAGTAGTATCCTCAAAGACGAGCAGTGGTCAACCACGTGCCGGGCGGCACGCCGGAAAATGCGGACGGGAAGGAGTGGGAATGGACTACGGGGAGCTACTCTCCGCCACCTTCCGCATCAGTTGGCGCGCCAAGTACCTCTGGCTCTTCGGCCTTTTCGCTCTCTCGCTGGACGGCTGCAACCCGAGTTCATCGAGCTATCAGTTCTCCGGCGACGGCGGTGGGACCGACTCCTTCGCCGGAGGCATTGATTTCCTTGCCGGCAATTGGGGGTGGCTGCTGGCGCTCGGCCTGGTGCTCTTCGTGCTGGGCTTTCTGCTGTTCGCGCTCTCGGTGGTCATGACCGCGGGCCTCGTGGCCGGCGCGGACGAAGCGTACCGCGGGGTCGAAGGGACAGGGGCGCGCCGCAGTTGGCGCCGCGGCCTGGAGAGGTTCTGGCCCCTGCTGGGACTGCTGCTACTCCTGATGATGGCCGGACTCCTGGCTTTGCTGGTCTTCGGGCTCATGGCAGCGGTGGCCGTTTTCGTCTTCCTCCAGAGCTTTGATGTCTCGGGCTCTGCCGTAGTTGCCCTTGTCGGTCTGGGCGTCCTGCTCGCCCTCGCCCTGATTCCCTTCCTGGTGGTTTTGCAGATCGTGGTCAGCTGGTCGGCGCGCAGCCTCATCCTGGACGGCACGGGAGTCTTCGCCTCACTGGGAAGGGGTTGGCGGCTGTTTCGCGCGCGAACGGGGAGCAGCCTGCTCGTCTGGGCCCTCAACCTGGGACTGAGCATCGCCGTCGGACTGATCCTCGCCATTCCCGCGATCGCCCTCGCTATTCCCCTGATTTTGGCGATCGGCTTCGGGGAAGATCAAGGCGCCTGGCTGATTCCGCTGGTGGTCTTGGGCGGCCTGGTGCTGGGCGCAGTCGCTTTGCTTCTGAAGGCGGTGCTGACCACTTTCTTCAGCACCTACTGGACGATCGCCTACCGCAAGCTGCAGGAGGGTCCAGCGGAGTCTTCCTAGGCTTCGGATGCTGCGGCCGCTTCCGCCTGGTGCGAGGTCATGGTTAAGCGCACCATGTCGGAAAATATCTCGAAGATCTCCTCACCGCCCCGGAAGCGCGCGAGCTGCCGCTGGGCGGAATTGCCCTCGACGAGCATGTATTCAACCCGAGCGAGTTCGGCCTCCAAGCCCAGCTCTTCGGCCAGAGGCTCGACCTGCCCCAATCGACGCTTGAGCGCCTCTACAGCGCCGATTTCGGTGCGGGTCTCCAGATCGATCAACTTGCCGTCGAGGCCGTAACGCCGGGCCCTCCAGCGGTTTTCCTCGATGAACCGGCGAGGGTGAACGGCGAGGTTCTCTCCCCGGTCGTAGCGCTCCAGGAGGGCCGCCACCAAACCCAGGCTCAGCCCCGCCATCGCCATGGAATCCTCAAAAACCGGCTGGGCATCCATCGCGCGGACTTCGAGGGTGCCGAATAGATGGTGCAGACGAAGCGTCCACCAGATCATGGTCGACTCGGTTATGGAGTTGGTGCCAAAAAGAAAGTCGGCGTAGTCGGCATACGTCGCCCAATCGCCATAGGGATCCGGATCTCCACAACGGGGAAACGCTTCGACGAACACCTGCGCACGGGTGGAGTGAAGCTTCGTCTCACCCCCGTGATAGAAGGGCGAACTCGCCGAGAGCGCGAGCAACTCCGGGACGTAAGAACGGTAGGCGTCGTGGACGGCGACGGCTCGGTCGGCCCCCCGGATGCCGACGTGGACATGAAGGCCGAACGTGTTGTTGGTCCAGGCCACGTATTCGAGTTCGTCGATTACGCGCCTATAGTGCTCCGAATCGATGAACCGCTGATCGCGCCAATGGCTGAAAGGATGAACTCCGGTCGAGCCAAGCGCCAGGCCCAGGTCAGCGGCCGCACGAGTCAGGGCGGCCCGCTTGGAACGCAGGTCTTCGCGTGACTCGGCGAAGGTCTTACCGGCGACACTGTTGATCTCGGCTTCGGACTGGATCAACTCGCCGGATACGAGGGGACCGCCGAAGACCTTGTCGGCGTGTTCCTTGAGCTCTTGGTAACGGTTGGTAAGACTGAGCGTGTCGGCGTCGAGGATTTGGAACTCCTCTTCCAGCCCGACGGTCAGATCGCGGCCGTTCTCGAAAATGGCGCCTATCTCTTCTCGCACTTCCACTCGATCTCCCGCCATCGCCCACCGATCGCCCCGCCGTTCGCCCCCGTCGTCACCGCCTTGCAAGCGGCGATGAGGTTCAGGGGAGTTTGCCCAGATCTCCCTGCTACAATCCCTGAAACCCTCGAGAAACGAGCGAAGAGTCTAACAAATCATGCCGACCGCCCTCCGCCAAACCGATCCTCCTCTTGCTCAGGGTGATTTCCCGTGGCCCGGCCGTTGCCGGGCGAGCGGACGAGCGTGAGCGCCAACCACGAAAGAGCGCTCCTCAAAGACGCCCGCGCGGGAGACAGGGAGGCTCTAGGGGAGCTCTACCGCCTCCACAGCCGGCGGGTCTACAACCTGACGCTACGGATGACGGGCGACCCCGCGGAAGCCGCCGACCTAACCCAGGACGCTTTCCTCAAAGCCTTCGGCGCGATAGGGAGTTTTCGAGGGGATTCCGGCTTCGGCACCTGGCTCCACCGCATAGCGGTCAACACCGTGCGGGATCATTTTCGCAAAAGCAGGCCGCAACCCACGGACGAGGTCTCGCTCGAGCGCTTGGTCGAAGAGGCCGATACGCCCCGCGCATCACGCGCCCCTGCCGAGGACCGCCTGTCGGATGAGGTCATGGCCGCCCTAACGGCCCTTCCCGAAGACTTCCGGCTCACCGTGGTGCTCTGCGATCTGCTCGATTACAGCTATGCAGAAGCCGCGGAAATCCTTGAAATTGCCGAGGGGACGGTGAAATCCCGCCTCTTCCGGGCGCGTGCGCTGCTGGCGCGCTCTCTCGCCCCGTCCCCGGGCGGCGCGGCCCCTGCGGGGGTAGAGGCTCCCGGAGGGCACCCGGCGGGGGCAAGGGGTCAGGATGGGACGGGACCGCAGGCGAACCTGGCCAATCGACAGCGGGGGAACCCTGGGCTACCGGGAGTCGTCAGAGAATCAGGCGAAGAATAGGGAGAGATGCGCGAACAAGAGCACATCGACGGGCGTAGAGAAGCCGTCCTGGACTACCTGGATGGCACCCTCACGGACGAGCACTCGCGGGAATTCGCACGGCACCTTTCTGGCTGCGCCCGTTGCCGTGAGGCCATAGCTGAGCAGCGCAAGGCCATGGCCTTGCTCGCCGCCGTGCAGAGCGCAGAACCTCCGCTGGAACTCGAGCAGCAGGTGCTCGGGAGGCTCGAACACCGAATGCTCGGGCAAATCGAACTCCCGGCCCGGGTGCGGGACACCGGGCGCAGAAGGATCTCGGTTCTTAGCCGCCTGCCCGCCTGGCTTCGCCCCTCCACCCTGCTACCCGCAGCGGCGCTCCTGATCTTCGTGGGCGTCGGACTGGTCTGGTTCACCCAGAGTGACCAGGCGGATGACCTGCGTTCCTTCCAGGCAAATTCCCCGGCGGATCAGCAGGAGTCGACCGACCAGGAGGCCGCGGCAACGGCCCAAGACTCCAGCAAAAGCTCGGCTGGAGACGAAGCGGCCGAGGGCTCAGCGGCCGAGGATGAGGCGGAGGCCGGCAGCGCGGCGGCCGAGCAGGGTCGCGACGGTGCCAACACGGGAGCCCCTGAAGAGGCGCGCGCCCTGGACGCCGCCGAACAGTCACCGAGGGCGGCACCGGGTGAGGTGCTGAACGTGCGCCTGTCGACGGGGACGTCTCCGGAGGAGGCCGCGCAAATCTTCGAGAGCATCACCACCCTGCGGGCAATGCCCTCGCCGACGGTGGCGGGCGGCGCCTATCTGGCCCGAATGCTGCCTGAAGACATCCCCTTGCTGATCGAGTCCCTGAGCGAGGCAGGACTCGACGTGGCGACCACCGTCACCTCATCGGCGGACCTCCCCGCCGCCCTGTCCCGGGCCGTTGACGCCACCCTCCTGCTCCGGCCACGAGCCGGCGGGGAGGGTTTCGCGACTCAACCGTTTGCGGAGGATGGAGCAGCTCCGGAAGATACCGTGCTGGTCGTGGCCCTAACCGGCTAGGACTCGCGGAAAGCCGAACGGGCGGACAACCGGCCCTACTGGGCCTCGAGCTCATCGGGCATCGAGAAGTAGAGCGCGTAGAGCATCTCTTCGGCGGGATTCACCGTATGGACCGTGACCCAGTCGGGCACCGTGAGCAGCGTCTCCGTGTAGTTGAAGATTATTCGCACCTCTCCGGCGACCAGCGCGTCCGCGGCCTGTTGAGCTCCTTCGGGGGGCACGGCGATCACCCCGATCACTATCCCCTGTGTGCGGCAAAATTCCGGCGCCCGCTCGGTGGGCAGTACTTCCAAACCGCCTAGGTGGCCGCCGATCTTGTGGGGATCGTTATCGAAGACTGCGGCAATGCCAAAGCCGTGATCCTGGAAGATCGATGAGGTGGCGATAGCGCCCCCCAGTTTGCCCGCCCCCACCACGGCGATGCGATAGGGGCCCTCGCTGTGAAGGATCTCCTGGATCTCGCCGATCAGCGAGCCGATGCTGTAGCCCACTCCTCGCTTGCCGAAGCGGCCAAAAGCCGAAAGATCACGCCGCACCTGAGTCGGGTTGACGTTGGCGTGATCGCTGATTTCCTGGGAAGAGATACTGTCCCGGCCCTGCTTTCGCGCCTGCCTGAGGATTCGGAGGTAGGTCGAGAGTCGGGCGGCTACGCCCAGACTGAGTTTCTCGGCCATACTCCTCCTCGACGGACTGCGATACCAGCGAAACCGGCCCTCTCCACGGGCGTGGAAACCTGCGCCGGATCGTGCCCTCAGGGCAAGTGAAAGATACCACACGCCCTTTGACCGCCAATAGCCTAACCGATCAGCACCCGCGCCTCGCCTAGAGGCCAGGCCGACCCGCCAAGAACCGCCGGTTGGCTCTAAAGAAAGAAAAAGCCGCCGATCGGCGGCTCTCCAGTCGGGGCGCCGGGATTTGAACCCGGGACCTCATCGTCCCGAACGATGCGCGCTACCAGGCTGCGCTACGCCCCGCGAGCGGCTATGTTACCACCAACGAAGAACCCTGGTCCATCCACGCCACGCGGCCCACAGAGCCCCTCGACCGAGCACCAGTCGCAGTGGCCCTCCCGCGCCGCGAAGTTGCCATTCTCGATGCCCTCGAGCGCAGCCCTCAGTTCCTCCTCGAGCGCGGGCCGATCAGAGACGGCGAATTCATAAGTCACGAGCTCGTCCGGCTGCTCCAGAAAAAGGAAGGAAACCCTAGCCTGTTCTTTCCCTGCTTGTAGCGCCGCCAGTGCGTAGATCGCCGCCTGCAGCCGGTAATGCTTCACCGCCTCGGCGCGCCCCCCGTCCCCCAGGCGGTTGGTCTTGTAGTCGAGGATGTGCCAGGCACCCCGGCCCTCCTCGAGCAGCAGGTCGAATATCCCGCGCACCAGGAAACCGCGGTGCGCGAAGACGAAGGGCACCTCTTTTCCGCCCGCAGCCAGTCCGGGATGAGTGGCGACAGGCGACCGCCAGAAGGCGCAGGCGAGGCGCACGCTGGTGTGGGCGATGTGTGGTTCCCCCAATAGACCGTGCCTCTCCAGAGCGCGGGCCGCCAGGTGGGCCAGTGCGGCCTCGCTGGGCTCGGCCCTGGCGAGTTCGGCCTCCTCCAGCATCTGGTGAACCACTACGCCCACGTCCCTCCCTGACACTCCCCCGGCCTCGTCGGCACCGGGCGTCCCGGGAAGTCCCTGGCCACCAGCGCCGTCGTCGAACTCGGGCTGGGCTTCGGCGGCCGCCCCCTCGGGGGCGGCTCCCCCACGGGCATCGAACTCACCGAGTCCCAACACCGATTCGAGGAAGTAGCGTCTGGGGCAGGCCTGGTAGAGAGAAAGCGAAGAAAAGCTCACGCTCTTCACGGGCGCTTTGGGTGCGAGCCGGTCGACAAAGGCCGGCGGTTCCGGCGCTGCGGTCCCCCGCATGGGTGGCGCGTGCACCGGCCTTATGGGAGCGTCGGTGGCGGGCAGCGCCGCCACCGACCGCACCCTGAGGTCGATACCCTCCCAGGGGTAGAAGCCGTCGCCTTCCGATTCATCCGCCCTGGGTGATTCTCGGAGATCTGACGCCGCCCGGGAATCTGGAGCCGCCCGACGCCCAGGCGCCTCGAGATCCGGCGCAGGCGGGAGTTGGAACAGGCCTTCAAGGTAATGGAGGAGCGCGGTTCCAGCGATCCCGCGGGTTCCCACCAGCACCAGTCGTTCTTCGGCCCGGGTCAAGGCCACGTATGCCTTGCGCAGCAGTTCCTCGGCCTCCCGTCGCGAGGCCTCCTCGATAATCGCCTCGACCGGCCCGTACTCCACAGTGGGGCTACCGGGACCATCCTCCAGCTTGAGGCGAAACCCGACCTCTCCGCGAAGTCCCACGTGCATGCCCGAGCCTTCACGACCCCCGCCTTCCGAGCCCAGGCCCACCACCAGCACGACGGGAAACTCCAGGCCCTTCGCCTGATGGATGGTCATCAGCCGGACTACGTCCTCACCCTCAGCCAGGATGGCCGCGTTCCCTTCCTTGGCCGCGAGTTCCCCCCTCTCCCGCAAATAGGCGACCAGAGACGCTGGATCGGGGCCCTCTACCGACTCGAATTCATCGGCGAGGCGCATTAGCTTCCGCAGATTGGCAAACCGCCGGCGGCCCTGTGGAGCCCGAAGCACGGCCAGATCGTAGTCGAAGCGGTTGAGCGTTTGCTCGACGAATCCACCCAAGCCCGGAGTCCCCATGCGCCCGCGCAGTTCGAAGACCCCGGCCGCCAGATCGCGCAGGGAAGCCACCTCGTCTTCGGTGGCGCCCGGCAGCTCCTGCCCCTTCGCGATGGCAAGGAGCGCAGTCCAGAGAAAGGGTCTCCTGCCGGCCGACCGCCGCCTTCCCGCTTTTTCCCGAAGCAGATAGAGCACGTCATCCGCCACCCCGACAAAGGGTGACCGGAGCACGGTAAGCAAGGCAAGATCGTCGTGCGGGTTGACCAACAGGCTCAGGAGAGAGAGAACGTCACCGACTTCCTCGCTGGCGTAGTAGTTTCGCCCGCCCACCACGTAGGCACCCAGGCCCCGTTTCTCCAGCTCCTCGGCGTATGCATCGATCCCCCGCGTCGAGTGGAAAAGCATGACCACGTCCCGCTGCTTCCATCCCTCCGCGCGCACCAGTCGCTCCACGCATTCGGCGGACGCGCGGGCCTCCTGTTCCCGCCAGTCTTCTCCTGCCTCCTTCTCAAGGAGAACCAGCTCGGCAGCGGGGCCAAGCGTGCCGCGGGGTACGGTCCGGCCCTGCCTTGGTTCCCCCGGTTCTCTACCCGAAGTGAGTTCGAGCAGTTCCGACCCCAGAAGGGCCTCATCCCTAAACACCCGGTTGACCACGTTCAACACCGGCTGCCGCGAGCGGAAGTTGGTGCTCAGGGTGAAAACCGAGCCGGCCGGGGTCTTCCGTCTGCGATCGCGGAATACCTCGACATCGGCGTTGCGGAACCCGTAGATGCTCTGGAACTGGTCCCCGACGGTGAGGACGGCCTCCGCGCCCAGAGCGTCAAAGAAGGCGCACTGCAGATCATTGGTGTCTTGGAACTCATCCACTATCAGGCGGGAACCGCGCTCCAGCCCTCCGAGACCCCGCTCGAGCAAGGACCGAGCTTCCAGGGTGAGGTCGAGAAAGTCGAGGGCACCAAGATCCTTCTTGCGTTTTCGATACTCGCAGTGCAGCCCGGCGAGCAGTTCATCCACTTGGCCGACGAGCGGAGCTAGGAGCTGCTCTCCGAGGACACCGTGGAGCTGCTCGCTCTCCTCCTGCACGGCCTTGATCAGCGCCTTTTGCTGTGCGTTGCCACAGCCCGCGTTCGGCCGAAAGCTGCGCAGCTCAGCGATCCTTTGCTCGGGAGCCTGCGAGACCGAGCGGTCGAGCCATTCGCAGCAGGCCTCGGCCTTGTCCAGGTTTTCGAGCATTCTTCGCGACGCTTTGGCCCGGTCTATGCCCGCGTCGAGGAAGGCTCGAAGAGCGCCGCGAAGAGCGGTCTCGGCCGGCCCCGAAGCGGGCGAGACCGGCAACGCCAGGCCGGGTTCCTCTCGGCCGGTCCCCCGAAGTCTTTCGTAGAGGCGGATGACGCCGCCCTCGACCTCTTTCTGGAAGGGGCTCAGCCTGATGAGGCGCTCATCATCCAACGAGCAGACGTGCCTCTCCCACACGTCCCGGAACGCCTGCCGCGCCAGCATCGCCGCGCGTTCTTCCTCGAGAATGCCGAACGCGGGGTCGAGCCCCGCCTCCAGCGCGTTGTCCCGGAGGATGCGGGCGGCAAAGCTGTCGATCGTGCCTATCGGAGCGTCCTGCACGCGGCGAGCCAGGGAGCTCTCCCCTCGGTCGAGCAAGGCCCGCCGGATGCGCTCGCGCATTTCCCCGGCCGCCTTCCGGGTGAAGGTAACCGTGGGCAACTGCTCGGGCGTCAGGCCATCATCGAGCAGCCCCGACAGATAGCACTCGACCAGCAGGGTGGTCTTGCCTGTCCCCGCCCCTGCCTCCACGAAAATGGTGCGCTGCCGGTTGTCGATCACTCTGAGCTGCTCGGGAGTGAGACTCATCAGAACCTCTCCGGGCGTCGTCCCGAACGGCATATGCCCGCCAGATCGCAGTAGAACGGGCACTTCCCCTCAGCGGGATCGGACGGGATCCTGCCGTTGCGAATGCCCTCGGCCGCTTCGCCGGCTCTGGCCACGCATAGCTCCAGTTCCTCGAGAAGCTCTTCCTCATCGAGCGGCTTCCGTGCCCAGCCTCCTACCTCGACACCCTCCAGATAGATCCCCGACCGCTTGTTGGAACCCAGCGCCGCGTAGGCTCCGCCCGCCACCTGAGTCTGGGGGCCTTCGGCGCGAAGGGCGCAAAGATAGAGCGGGATCTGCAGATTGCCTTCCTGCGAGAAAGGCAGTTTGGGCACCGAGGTGCCCCCCTTGTAATCGATCACAAAATTGCGTCCCTGACCGTCGACGTCGATGCGGTCGATCCGTCCACGAATCTTGACGCCGCCGATGTCCACACCGCCATTCGTGCCGACGGAGTGCTCGAACAAGGCGGGTCGCAGTTGGCTGCCCGAGTTAGCGTCGAACTCGCAGAAGCGCTTGAGATCTCGGGTCGCCGCGGTCAAGAGCAGCCGCCGCTGACCGGCGGTCCCGTGGTGGTCAAAGGCGCCGAGCGCCAGGGCCACATGAAGCTCGACCAGCTCGAAGGCGCGATCGAGCGCCGCAGGGCCTAGCGGGAGCAGGCCCTCCTTCGCCAGCGCGCCGTAGATTGCGCTGAGGGACCCGTGAAGCACGATTCCCCGAGCCAGCGGGTCCATTTCCCGCTCCATCTTCTCGCGGCCTATCAGGTCCTCGATGAACCAGCGGAAAGGACATTGCGCATAAGACTCCAGTTGCCGTGCGGCAAAAGACTCCTGGGCGGCCAACTGCCTCATAACCTCGGGCCGAGTCAGGCAGGGAGGTCGCCGCCAGGGCGCCGTCTCGAGCCGCCCGCTCAAACCCAGCGCGGCGTCGGGGAGCAGTCCCTGGACCGCGCAGGCCCGCAGATACTCCCGTTCGGAAGGGGCCTCTCCAACCTGATGAACCACCTCCTCGAGGCCGCGGCGCAGGTTTGCCGCGTCCGCCCCCAGCACAGTGCGACAGGCTTCGTACAAGGGCGAGGGGATGACCTCCTCCCCCTCGTCCTCCGTATCCCGGGCGGAGAGATAGAGAAGCTGCCACGGCCGGGACAGAAGCAGAGCAAAAAGCGCCTCTTCCTCATTCGGGCCCCGGTCGACGAACAACTCCCGGCCGCAAGCGCGGTTGGCCTCCTGCCGGCGGCGGCGGCTCAGCAGCCCCTTCTCTTCCCGGGGTCGGGGGAACTCCCCCTCGACCAGCCCAAGCATGAACATCACGGTGAACCGCCGGGCCCGCGCACGCACCGCCGTCAGCACGTGAACGACTCCCCCCTCCTCTTCGCGACCCATGGGGAGAAGGCTCTTGGAGAGCGCGGACAACGCTTCGGCCGCAGTCGGAGGCCGCTCTTCGGAAAAGGCGGGTTGCCAGTGCGAGAGTTCCTTGGCCCAACCGCGGACGACGCCGAAGGCGCGCGCGTCCGCTTCCATCTGGCGGACGTCCTGAATACCGAAGGATGCCCGCTCGAGGAAGGCACGGGCCAGGACCTCGACCGCCTCGGCGCGAATGATCGCCCGGCCGGACTCGTCCTTACCCAACACATCGCGCACTGGCCCCAACTGGTCCGGTAGGGAGCGGGCGACGGCGCGCCGGAGCGCGGCCCCGGAATGATGGGCTCCATCGTGGATCTCTATCTCCAGCCGGTCGACGAGGTCGGCCTCGTAAGGAGAATACGGGCCGCGCAGATAGGCAAAGAGCTCGACGAAGTCTCCGCGGATGAAGCCGCGCACCGCCTGGAGGAAAGCGGCCCCAAGACCGGTTGCCCCGAACTCCATGCGCATGTCGATGCGGTGGGGAATGCCGTAGGCGCCAAAGACCTGACCGACTATCCGGTGCCAGCGAGATGAATCGCGGACCACCACCGCGATCTCATTCGGTGGAACCCCTTCTCGCAGCAGGCCCACGATTTGCCGGCCTGCGAGTTCTACCTCGTTTCGCCGACCCGAGGAAAGCATGAAGCGGACTCCGGTAGCCCCTTTGGAGTCCCGGATGTCACTGGAATCGGTGGAGAGGCCCTCCCCGGCCACCTGCTCCGCGTCTCCGCCGGCTCCGAACTCCCCAGCCGCCTGCTCCGCGTCTCCGCCGGCGCCGGGCCCTTCGCTCCGCTCTCCCCCGCTCCACCAGGCGTTCAGCCGGGCCAGCGCGGCCGAGGAGTAGACCCTTCTCTGCGGCCGCGTGTGGACTACTTCCGTCGCTCGTTGCTGCCACCAACCCACCTCGGCCCCCCAGGCTTCGTCGAAGGCGGGGGCGCCGCCGATCAGCGTGACGAGAGCCGGGGCCCGCTGTGAGAGCGCGAGCAACAAGGAGCGCTGGCCTGAGGTGAACGAGGTGAATCCGTGGGCGGCCACCGGCCGCCGCCACCCGGGGCTCCCAAGTTCGCGCTCCGCCCGGGCGAGCACCTCCCAGCGTTCCTGCACCTGGAGATTGGCGCAGGCCGACGCGTACTTCTGATAGGCCAGAGCGAGTTCCTCGGGCAAGGAATCTCCCGAGGCCTGCGCCCAGGCGTCCAGAGAGGCCGTCACCCCTTCGAGGGGCATGCCGGTCTCGCCCAGTTCCCGCAGCAGCTTCTCGAAAGCCTGGGCCGCTCCGGGTAGCTCCGCCACCGCTGATAGCGACTCCAGGTCGGCGGTACTGAGAATGCGGCGCAGCAGGAGCTGCCGGCGGAGAGGGCCGAGCAGCCGAGGCCGGCCTCCGAGAATCAACCCGGCCAGATCGTCGAAGGTGCCCGAAGGCGAGCCACCGATAACCGCTCCACCGCTGCGTTCGAGCGTTTCTGCAGCCAGTTCGTGCGCGTCCATGCGCGTGGGCGCCAGCAGAAAGGGAGCCGCCTCCCGATTCTCCTGCCACCAGCCGATGACCTGTCCGAGTTTGCCGGAGTTGGGCGGACCGACCACCAGGATCAGCCCCTTTGCGAGAGCCGTAGTCCGGCTTTCCAGGGCCGCGCCCCAGCCCTCGAGCTGTATGTCCTCGCGAGACTTCACCAGGCGAATTGTATTACGCCCGGCGGACAGAAGGCAGAAGACGCTGCCCTCGCGGACCTCCGTACGCTACCCTAAGCCATATGGCCCGCGGCGACGACAAACTCCTCCGCCAGCTCTCTCTGGTGTCGTTTCTCCTTTCTCGGGCCCGCCCGGTGACGGGGCACGAAATCGCGCAATCAGTGGAGGGTTACGCCGGCATGGGCGTCGACACCTTCACCCGCCGCTTCCACATGGATCGGGAAGAGCTGAGCCGCTCCGGCATCGTCGTCGAGGTTCACGACGATGGGGACCGCGACCTCTACCACCTCCCCCCGGAGAACTTCTACCTGCCCGACCTCGAGTTGACCTCAGAGGAAGAGCGCGCCCTGGCCGCCGCGCTGGTGCTGCTCGAGGGCAGCTTCCCCTACGTCCGGCCCCTTCGGCTGGCCCTTTCCACCCTGATGGCAGCCGCACCCGGCGATCCGCTCGACCCGGCCAGCTTGGGCCTCGCCCTTCCTGCCGACGAAGAGGCGCAAGACAGAGGCCCCCAATTCGCGCGCCTCGAAGACGCGGTTGCCCGGCACAAGAGCGTGCGGTTCGGCTACTACTCCGCCCACCGCGACGCCGAGTCCACCCGCTCACTCGATCCCTACGGTTTGTTCCGCATCGGCGGCCATTGGTACGTGGTGGGGCGCGATCACGAGCACGACGGCGAGCGCATGTTCCGGCTCTCGCGAATCCGGGGAACCGTTGAGTTCGCCAGCAAGAAGCCGCGCGACTTCGAGGTGCCGGATCTCTATGATCCGGGGCACTACAGGAGCCGACCCTCCTGGCTCCTGGACTTCCCGGTGGGAACGGTCACGCTCCGCGCCGACGCCAGCCTGGGATGGTGGCTCGAGAGGACGTATGCGGAGGCCGTGCGGGTGGGCGGACAGGACACCGGAGGGGAGTTCTTCGAAGTGCCATACGCCGACCGAGATGCACTCCTCGCCTGGGTCCTGCAACTCGGACCGAAGGTCGAGGTGGTCGCTCCCCCGGAACTCAGGCAAGAGTTGACGCGCATGCTGCGCCGAGTCTTGGATGTGCACCCCTCGCAGCCGGAGCCGAAGTGAGCCGGCCGCCGGTTCCGCCGGACCGCCTTTCGCGGCTACTGACGCTGCTGCACTACCTGCTGGACGAAACCCGCTCCGACACCGTGCCCGTGGCCGACATCGAGGAAGCCCTGGGACTCGACCGAGCCGAGATAGAGGCGGATATCAACCTGCTGAACCTGGTGAATCACGGAGGCGGAACCTATATCATTTTCGCGTCCCTCGAGGGCGACCACGTCTCGGTCTCGCGCGAGACCCTATCGGAGACCCACGTGCGGCCCTCGCGGCTAACCCCGCTACTGGCCAAAGCCCTTTTCCTGGCGCTCGACCTGTTGGGCAAGGAGGGGGAAGAGGGAGGCGCGGTCCTCGCCTCGCTGCGAAAAAAGCTGGCGCAGGCCCTGGGCGACGACATCGGCGACGAGGTGGGAATCACCGACGCGCTTCCCACCGACGACCGGGTCCTGGCTCAGTTACGCGAGGCCGTGACCGGCCGCGAGATCGTTCGGATCGAGTACTTCACGCCGGCCCGGGGAGAGCTCTCAGAGCGCGAGGTGGAACCCCACTTCCTGATCCATGGAGGTCCGGGTTGGTACGTGCAGACCTGGTGCCTGGCCGCTTCGGACGAACGCACCTTCCGTCTCGACCGGATCCGAACGGTCGAAATGACCGGCCGCCGGTTCCAGCCTCGGCCCGCCCTCGAATACCGCACCCACCCTGAGGTCCCGGGCCACACCGCCAGCGCCTCCAGTGCCGTCGTCAGCTTCCCCGCCGGGCAACGGCTGAGGCTGGAAGAAGAGGGCTACGAGGTGGAGGCGGAGGTGCAGGAAGACCGCGTCCGGGCGCGAATCCCCTATCTCGAGGAATCTTGGCTCGCGCGCGAGGTGCTGAGCCATGGGGGTAATGCTGTGGTTGAGTCTCCGTTAGCACTCAGAAAGCGGGTCAGAGAAGAGGCTGCGGAGCTCCTGCGTCAATATCAAAGAGGAGAGGCCGAATGAAGTGGGTCCTTGGCTGGGTAGCGAACACGGTCGCCATCCTGCTGGCCGCCTACCTTCTCCCCCAGGTGGAGGTTTCGTCCGTGCTCTGGGCGGTGGTCGCCGCCCTGGTGCTCGGTGTGCTCAATACGGTCGTCCGGCCCATCTTCAAGGTGCTGACCCTCCCCTTGACCTGTCTGACCCTAGGCCTGTTCGTCCTGGTGGTGAACGGCATCATGGTCCAACTGCTCGACTGGCTGATGGGCGCGCGCTTTGAGGTCGATAGCTTCATCTGGGCCATCATCACGGCTGTGCTGATCTCGCTGATCACCACCGTCGTCAACGTCATCGTGGGACAGACCGACGAGGAATAGCCCGGGACCCGCCGGCAGCCGCGCCGGCTTCAGCCCTGGGCCGACTCCCCACCCAGGTTCCACATGCGTTCCAGGTCATGCTGCGAATAGCAGCGGAAGGCCATCAGTGTCTCGGTATCCACCACGCCTTCGACCTTGGCCAGACCATCGGTGACCACGCCGGACATGTCCTCGTAGCGCGGGACCCGCAGCACGGCCACGTAGTCGTACTCACCCGCCACCGAGTAGACCTCGGCGATCCCGTCGACCTCGATGAGGCGCTCGGCCACCTCGGCCAAACGGTGTCTCTCCACGTTTATCAGGGCAAAGGCCGTGACCATTTACTCCGCCTTTCTCTCTTCGCTCCAGGAATACACCCCGACACACCGCCGGTCGCCACGCGTTCGCTTGGACTCGTACCGCAACCTCACCTGGGGATTCAGGCCGCGGGTCAGTCCCACCTCGTACCGCGAGAACGCCCCGCAGGCGGTCGCGCCCCACCACTCCTCCCGCGACCAGGGACACCCCGGGGTGATCACCAATGCACTCTCCCCCCTCATTTCGGAGTGCGCGTGTATGCGGAACAACCGGTTGGCCAGGGTGACCGCGCGCGCGCACTCCAGCGGGCCCTTGCCGTATGACAGTTGCTCCCGCAGCGAACGCCCGTGCTCCTCGCCCAACGACTGCATGACCGCGCCGACAGAAGACTCGGCTTGAAGCCGCGCGATGACGAGCCCCAGTCCGCCGGCGGCGGCCCGCCAGCGCAGGCGTACGGGGACCAACCAGGGCAGGCGCAGCGCGAGCAGGGCCACGCCGCGCGGCACCCGGGGCAGGCCGGCGACGGTGACGGGCCGGAATGCGCCGGCGGAGCGCCGAACGGTTTGAAGAAAGGCGGGCATGCGGTCAGTTTACCGCGCCCACCCGTTTTCCGCGCCGCGGCTCCACCCCCGGCAGGAGCAGGGCTGGCTGCTGAGAATCCGGAACGTGGAGTCTCCGGCTAGAGGGCCGGTATCCCGGTCATCAGGCGATCAGCGACACGTCATGACCGCGGGACTGGACCAACAGCTTGAAGTCGTGGGGACTGGTCGACACCCCGAGGGCGTCGTGCAGTGTGATCAGGCCCTCTTCGTAGAGTCCGACCAGGCTCTGGTCGAAGGTCTGCATCCCGTAGAACTCGCCCTCTTTGATGGCCGTCTCGATGTTGGCGGTGTGCTCGGGGTCCAGGATGAAGTCTCGGATCCGCCCGGTCATCACCAGCACCTCGACCGCCGGCACGCGCCCTTCGCCGTCCGCCCGCGGCAACAGACGTTGAGAAATGATGCCGCGCAGCGTGCCCGCCAACATGATGCGCACCTGCTTCTGCTGGTAGGGCGGGAAGAAGTCGATGATGCGGTTGACGGTCTCTGTGGCGTCGATGGTGTGCAGAGTGCTCATCACAAAGTGGCCCGTCTGCGCCGCTGTGAGAGCCGTGCGCACGGTTTCCAGGTCGCGCATCTCCCCAATGAGAATGTCGTCCGGATCCTGCCTGAGCACGTACTTGAGGGCAGAGGAGTAGCTTTCGGTGTCCAGTCCCACCTCGCGCTGCTGCACGATGGACTTCTTGTCGCGGTGAAGGATCTCGATGGGATCCTCAACCGTGACGATGTGGCGGCGCAGGTTGGTGTTGATGTGGTCGATCATCGCGGCGAGGGTGGTGGTCTTACCCGAGCCCGTGGTTCCGGTGACCAGGACGAGCCCGCGAGGCTCGAGCGCAAGTTGCTGCACCTCAGGCGGCAGAAACAACTCCTCGAAGCTGGGGATGCGGTAGGCGACCTGCCGGATTGCGATGGAAATGCTACCGCGCTGGCGGTAGACATTCACCCGGAAACGGCCAATCTTGGGCGCGCTGTAAGCAAAGTCGATCTCGTTGGTCTCGCTGAAGCGGCGGATCTGCTTGTCGCTCATGAGCGCGGCGGCATAGTCCTTGGTGTCCTCGGCCTCCACCGAACCCTCGTCCAGGGGGCCCAACTCGCCGTCGACCCGCATCACCGGTGGGCTGCCCGCCTTGAGATGAAGGTCGGAAGCAGCGTTCTCGGCCATGATTGCCAGAAGTTCGTCAATCGTTCTCATACATCCTCCACCCGGAATGGAACGTGGCTCACCCCGGGAAGTTTCGCTTCCTCGGGGGCACCCGGCCTCCTGGGCAGAAAACCGGACCTGGCAGATGTATCGGCGAAATCCCGGGCTATTTGAGGATGGCGGGCCAATAAGGCCTAAGCGCGGCGAGGATCTCCTCCAGGGAGGCGCGTTCAGGGGCGTTGGGCTCCCCCAGAAAGCCCTCGGGCTCGTGCTCGAGTGCGGCAAGGGTGGCCAGCACGGACCGCGCCATCATCGACGGCACGTAGCCGCCCTCCAGAAAGAAGATGGGGCCGGCCGCGGCCCCCTCGCGCGCCAGTAGGAGAAGCCGGCGGGACATCCAGCCAAAGGCGGCTCGGGTCAGGCTCAGCCCGCCCAACCGGTCGCCCGATTCGCAGTCATAGCCCGCCGAAACCAGAACCAGCTGCGGGCGGTAGGCCCGCGCCAGCGGAACGACCAGCTCTTCGATGAAGAGCCTGACGGCCCCGTCTCCGGCGCCCCCAGGCAAAGTGTAGTTGCCCGTGTACCCAGAGCCTTCACCGGCGCCGACTTCCTCCGGCCAGCCGGTACCGGGAAAGTGATACTGCTGATGCATGCTTAGGAAGAGCACTCGCTTGTCGCCGTAGAAGGCCTCCTGGGTGCCGTTGCCGTGATGCACGTCCCAATCGACGACAAGCACCCGCTCGAGGCCGCGCACTTCCAAGGCGTGAGCCGCGGCAATGGCAATGTTGTTGAAGAGGCAGAAACCCATGCCGCGTGCGGGCCTGGCGTGGTGCCCGGGAGGTCTTACCAGCAAGAAGGCCTGCTGCCCCTCGTCAAGCGCCGCGTCTACCGCCTGAATGCCCGCTCCGGCGGCAAGGACCGCGGCGTCGAACGAGCGCGGCGAAATGGCGGTGTCCAGGTCGAGCGCTCCCCCTCCAGTCGCCGCAATCTCGCGAACCCGGTCCACGTAGTCGGGAGAGTGGACCCGCTCGATGGCGGGACGGGGGGCCGGTTCAGGACGCCGCCATTCAAGGGACAGATCCGAAGCCCGAAGCGCCTCCGCGATGACCACGAGGCGCTCGGGCGATTCCGGGTGCAGCCCGGTATCGTGCTCGAGAAAGAGCGGGTGGTAGTAAACGGCCGTCGAAGGCCGCTCCACCGCCGGCACCGCTAGCCGATGCGCCGGGCCCCGGTAAAGTCCCGCCGGTTCATGCCGTCGATCCTGACCGTGGTGCCGGTATAGGGCGCGTGTAGGTAGTTGCCGCCCCCGACATACATGCCCACGTGGTGAATCGGGCTGCCGAAGAAAACCAGGTCGCCCGGCTGCAGTTGATCCCGCGAGACCGCGGTCCCGTAGCCGAACTGAGCGCGGCTAGAGTGAGGCAGGGATACCCCCACCTGGGCGTAGGCCCAGAGCATCAGGCCGGAGCAGTCGAAGCCGCTGGAAGAGGCCCCGCCCCACACATAGCGCACGCCGATCATACTCATCGCCGCTTCGAGCGCCGAGCCGGCGGACCCGGAACGGGCTACGCTGCGAGACGGCTGGCTGGACGAGGAACTGGAACTCGAGGAAGCACTCGAAGAACTGCTCGAGGAACTGCTCGAGGAGGACGAACTCGAGCTCGAGGAACTCGAAGCCTGGGCGCGCTGCTGAGCGGCTCTTTCGGCTTCCCGTGCCGCCGCGGCCCGGGCTTCAGCAGCGATCCGCGCCTGCCGTTCCGCTTCTTCCTTCTCCAACTGAGCGATCTGTTGCTCTTTGCCCTGCAGCTGGGAGCTCTGTTGACCGAGCCGGCTCTCCAGGCTTCTTTCCGCCTCAGCCTTGGCCGCGACCAACCGGTCGTGCTCGGCCTTCTGCGCGGCCAGCGCTTCACGCTGCTCGCCAACACTCTGGCGGAAGGTAGCTATCTCCTCGTAGAGATTGCCGTCTTCTTCCCCGATCCTGTTGAGGAAGTCCATGCGGTTCAGCAGGTCGGGCAGGGAATCTGCGCTGAAGAGGGCGCTCCAGAAGCCAACCTCGCCCTCCCGGTAGATGCCGTCGAGGCGCTTGGCCAACCTGTCGCTGGAGACGGTCAGATCTTCTTCGGCCTTATCGAGCTTGGTCTGGTTTTCGTCGATGGCGACTTTGGTCTCCCCGAGTTGCCACTGAGCGTAGGCCAGGTCTTCCGCGGCCTGTTCGACCTGCATGCCCAGCCGTTCAACCTGCTGGCGCAGAGCAGCGGCTTCGCTCTTGGCTTGGGTGATCTTGGCCGGCTCCGCGTTGGCAGGAGCGGCCAGAAGGAAGAGTCCAAAAATGGTGAAGGCGAGAACCGCGATTGCCGGAACGAAGAAACGTCCCTCCGAATCCCGCCTTGATATTCCCTGTGTCAAACCGGTGATTCGTGGCCTCCCTAATTGTGTGCGCAGCAAACGAGGCCTCGAGGCCCACGCTGCGGGCGACTCTATCATTCCTTCTCTGAAGGTAACAACCCTGTGGGAAAAAGCTGCGCGATCGATGCGCGGGCTAGCTGCGGCTTAGGTAACGCTCCAGTCCCCTCAATATGGCTTCCGCCTCGGCCTCGATCGTACCCACCCCGCGAAGCGCGGCCCCCTCCGCCGGGTGGGTCATAAACGCGGGTTCCACCATCACGGAGAGACCGTCCAGCTCGCGCAGACAGGAGAAATTTCGGCCATGCGTGTGCAGGTCGGTGCGTCCCAAGCCCTCGACCAACTCCTTGACGATATAGCCGGCCAGGCGCTTCCCCGCCTCGGAGAAATAGGTCCCGTTGGCGAAGTAGTAGGTGGCGGCGCCGTGGGCCCGCGCACTGGGGTTGGCGTTGTGGTGGAGGGCCAGGTTGATCTCCGTTCCCCACCGGTTGGCCAGCTCGGCCCGCTCGGAGAATCCAATATGGGAATCGGACTCACGGACAAGGAGAACCTCCGCTCCCCTGGCCCTGAGCCGGTCGGCGAGTCGCCGGGCGAGGTCCAGATTGATCTTCTTCTCGGTCAAGCCCGCTATTCCCAGATGACCTCGATCCGTTCCGCCATGACCCGGGTCGAGGGTGATCTTGACTCCCTCGAGCGCACTGCGGCCGACGTAGCCCCCCATCCGGTCCGGTATCTTCCTGCCATGGACGCCTAGCTCGGCCTTGTGCACCCGCTGCAGGCGGTCCAGGGTGCTCTCGCCCAGAATGGCGTCCACGTTGAGACCGGCGTTCCGCTGAAACTCCATCAACGCTTCCTCGGTGAGGGCGCCGAAGATGCCGTCCTCCGGACCGGAATCGAAGCCGAAAGAGTTGAGCCTGCGTTGCAGATCGAGAACGTCGTCGCCCCTCATGGGCGGTATGCGCAGATAGACCAGCCGTTCGCCAAGCTGGTACCCGGCCTCGACCAGTTCCGCCCAGGTGTTCTCTCCCACCACGCCGTCGGCCAGGAGAAGCCTCCCCTGCTGGAAGGCGCGGACAGCGAGTTCGGTCTGGGGTCCGAAGTGTCCGTCGGCTCCCTCACTCCCTACCTCGAGGCCCAATCCCCGCAACCGGGTTTGGATATCGAGAACCTCTTTTCCTCTGCTTCCGCGAGAAACGGGTCTCATAGACAGAACAAAGCCTCCACTTCCGACGAGTCGACGAGCGCGTATTATACCCGCGCCCTTCGCCGCAACTCTTCGGCGCTGAACGGAACTGCTTCGAGAGGACATTTGCGTTCCGGCGGCCATCTCGGGAGCCGCGGACAGGTGAAGGCCGGCCCACGCAGAATAGAGGAGCGATGAGCGGCCGAAGAAGAGGATCGGGAACCGGACCGGGTTCGAGAGCGGGTCATAGTTCGAGCCCGCGGCGGAACCGACGCCGGACCAGCGGGCCCGCCCCCGGGAAGGCCGTCCTCGCCGCCATGGTGATCGGCGTCTGGCTCCTCGCGGTTCTCCTGGGCGGGGTCTACCTCTTCGACCAGGGGGCGACCGGCGACACGGCGGCAGCCGAAGATTCCGGAGGCGGTGCGGAACAGGCTCCCGGCCGGCCGGATTCCACCACCACGACCGCCATATCCGAACCGCCCGCTTCGGCTTCCCTCACCCTCGCGGCGGGTGGCGACGTTATCGGCGACCGCAAGGTCGGCGACTTCATCGACTCCCAGGGCGGGGAGGCCGCGCTCTCCGGGGTTGCCCCGCTTCTCAGCCGGGCGGACATTGCCTACGTCAACCTGGAATCACCGGCGTCGGACCAGGGTACTCCCGATCCGGACAAAGACGTCGTGTTCCGCGGACGCCCGCAGCTCGTCACCGGCCTCCGCTCGGCAGGAATCGACTTGGTTTCATTGGCCAACAACCATGCCCTCGATTGGGGAGAGGCCGCCCTCACCGACACCATCGCCCGGCTGTCGGCCGCCGGGATTGGCGCGGCAGGCGCCGGAGAAAACCTGGCCGCCGCCCGCGCGCCCGCGGTGATGGACGTGAACGGCGACCGTGCGGCGCTGCTGGCCTACTCACTGATCCTGCCGGCCGGCTTCCGCGCCGGCCAAGAACGGGCCGGCGTCAACCCGGGAAGGCCCGATCAGCAACGCCTGCTCAAAGACATCCGCGCCACGGCTCTGGAGTATGAGTGGGTCATCGTGAGCATTCACTGGGGTGTCGAGTACGAATCCGCCGCCAACGCCGATCAGCGCGCCTTGGCCCACAGAATGGTGGAAGCCGGCGCCGACGTGGTCCTGGGGCACCATCCCCACGTGATTCAGGGTCTCGAGATCTACCAAAACGCGGTCATCGCCTACAGCCTGGGCGACTTCGTGTTCGACCATCGCTCCCGCGAGACCGGTGAGGCCTTCCTCCTGGAGGCGGAGCTGCGGGAAGGCCGGCCGCCGAGCCTGCAGATTACGCCGGTGTATCTCTCCGATGCCCACGGCATTCCCGCCGTCGTGGAGGGTGATGCCGCGGACCGGATTCTCAGCCGTCTGGTCACGCTGAGCTCACCCTTCGGGCTCACACTGGAGCGCCAGGGAGATCTGCTGATCTACGCGCCGTGAGCCCTCCGGCAGAGGCCAACGACCACATCGTCCCGCAACCTGCCCCCGGCAAACTCCGCCGCCTCGATCAGCAGGGCTTCCGCACTGCGGGCGAGAGAATCAGACAGCAGTTCGGGGGCCCGCCTTGCGAGGCGCTCCACGCCGAACAACTCGGTGTCCGCGCGCGCCTCGTACAGACCGTCGGTGTAGAGCAGCAGCGTCGCCCCGGGAGCCAGGTTGTCAGAATGGGTCGCGTACCGCTGCTTTTCCAAGGCATTTAGCGGCAGACCAGGTTGTCCGCCGAGGAATCGCGCCGGCTGCCCGGCTTCCATGAGAAGCGGGGGAGGATGCCCCGCCAGACTGTAAGTGATGGTTCCGACGCCCGCATCCACCACGACCAGAGCAGCGGTCACGAACTCATCTCTGGCCAGGCTCACCCCCAGGTTCTCGTTGACAAGCGTCAGCCACTGCCCCGGGGAAAGGTCGAAGGACGCGTAGGCGCGGAACATGTAGCGGGCCTTGGCGGTCTGGGTCGCCGCGCTCAGGCCCTTCCCGCATACGTCTCCGGCGATCAGCGCACAGCGCCCCCGCGACAGCGGGATGAGGTCGTAGAAGTCGCCTCCGACCAGAGTGGCCTCTGTCGCGCTGCGATAGCTGAAATGAACCTCCAGCCCTTCGATGCCGGCGATCTCCGGCAGCATCGCGCGCTGCAGGTACTCGGCGATTTCCCGTTCATGTTCTATCCGCCGGAGGTTCTGAAGTGCCACGGAGACGTGAGCGGCCAGGTTGCCGACGAAGACGGCGTCGTCGGCGGCGAAGCCTCCTCCCTCCGCGCGGCGCATCAGCAAGAGAACGCCGGTGAGGTCGCCGTTCCCCTCGAGAACGGGTACCGCCAGTTCACCAAACCCCGAGCGGAGGGTTTCGCGCTCCCGCATCACG
The DNA here is from genome assembly GCA_024637095.1 of Actinomycetes bacterium. GTDB lineage: Bacteria > Actinomycetota > Thermoleophilia > RBG-16-64-13 > RBG-16-64-13 > Soudan-30. Next base: position 106,488 of record JAGXFV010000034.1, on the reverse strand, counting down.
CGGCCGAGTAGGGAGCGCACCCGGTCGCGTGCCGCTTGATCGCGACTGAAGGCCTCGGGGGAGACGCAGTGGGCATCGAGTCGCAGGCGGCCCCGTTCCACGCTGTAGAAGGATGCCGAGAGTGCTCCCGCCAGCCGGGTGGCCCCATGCACCACCGTGTCCAGAAGCCGTCCGGGCTCGGTCTCGCTGTTGACGCTCATCATGAGTTGGCTGAACACCCTCAACTGCGCCGAGCGCCTACGCTCCTCCGCGAGCGCCGCCTCCAGTTTTCGCTGGGCCTGAACCCAGCCGGTGATATCGACCACCACCAGCGCGGCGCCCACGATGCTGCCGTCGCGTTCCCGTATGGGCGAGGCGTGCGCAGCAATGTGAACCTGTGCCCCGCCACGGTCCAGAACCACCCTGTGGTCTCGCACCTCCTCCCCCCGCAGGGCCTCACACGGGAAGCCCTCTCCCTTTCCGCCTAGGAGCCCACAGGCATCCGCCTGGTCGAGGTCGGGCCGGCCAAGGCCGAGGACCTCCGCCGCCCGGCTGTTGGCGAAAAGCACGATGCCTTGAGCATCCGTGAGAATCAGTCCGTCGGGGAAGGCGGCAACGATGGCCGACAGTTCCTCCGTGCGCTCCGCCTCGCGCGCCACCGCTCCGCGCAGACCCTCGCGAAGGCCAACCTGTTCTGTGACGTCCACAGCGCAAAGCAGTACCCGTTGTGGCGGTCCAGGCGCGCCGAGCGGGATAAGCGACAGATTCCAAAAGGTCTCTCCGCGCGAAGGCAGTTGCCGCATCACCTCGTCGAAACCGCGGCTGCGCCCCTCGCGCCGCACCCCTTCCAGCACTTCTGCCGTGGAAGGCTGCAAGAGATCGGGCAGAGAGAGGGCGACGCTTCCGCGGCCCAGAGATTCGGGGAGGAAATCCAGCGCGCGCTCGTTGGCATAACTGACCGACCAATTGGCGGGGTCCAGCACCAGGAGGGCCACGGGCACATGATTGAGCAGGGAGGCTGCCACCGGAGAGTCCGGGGGGAAAGCGAGCGGCTTTTCCGAACTTGCTTTCAAGCGTGACGATCCTGAGAGCGGACGACTGACCTCTGACCTGCTCAGAGTCCGGCCATCCTAGCACCGTCTCGCCTGGAGAAATGTCTCGTTACACTAAATTGATGTTGGCATGCCCGGTTCGGTGAGCCTGCGCGGGTCGAGCAGCTCGTCCAGATCCAGGCCCTCGCCCACTCCCTCGCGCTCGGCGGCCTCGCGCACACTCAGGTTTTCGGCCACCGCCCGCTTAGCCACCGTGGCCGCACGTGCATAGCCGATCGCGGGGGCGAGGGCGGTGGCCAGGCTGGTGTTCCGGGCAACCTGATCAGCGAGCCGGATTTCGTCGGCCTCGATGCCCCGCACGCACCTATCCGTGAAAACTGTCAGGGCGCGAGATAGGTTGTCCAAGCGCTCGGGGAGCACGTGGGCCATCACCGGCGCGAACACGTTCAGGTCGAGTTGCCCATGGAGTCCGGCCAGCGAGACCGTCAGGTCGCCGCCGATGACATCGAAGCAGACCATGTTCAGCATCTCGGCCATCACCGGGTTGACCTTGCCCGGCATGATCGAGGAGCCCGGTTGAACCGGCGGCAGCGAGATGTCGCCCAGCCCCGCCCGCGGACCCGAGCTCAGCAGGCGCAGGTCGTTGGCTATCTTGGTGAGCTCCACGGCCAGGTTGCGCAGTTCCCCCGAGAAGCGGACAAAGTCATCATAGCTCTGGGTGATCTGGAAGTAATCCTGGGGAGCGCGCAGCGGCCAGCCGGTGAGCCGGGAGAGCTCTTCGACCACCTGCTCGCGGTATTCAGCCGGAGAGTTGATGCCCGTGCCGAGAGCGGTTGCCCCGAGATTGAGCGAGCGCAGGTCCTCGGCCGCCTGCTCCAGACGCACCCCCGCCTTGCCCACGGTGGTTCGGTAGGCGCCGAATTCCTGGCCGAGGCGGACGGGGACCGCGTCCTGCAGGTGGGTCCGCCCGGACTTCACTATCTGGTCGAAATCGTTGGCCTTCTCCGCGAAAGCCTCCTCCAGCTCCCGCAGCGACTCCCGCAAACGCTCCCAACCGCGCAAAATCGCCAGACGGGTCATGGTGGGCACCGTGTCGTTGGATGACTGGGACATGTTGACGTGATCGTTGGGGTGCACCGGCGAGTACTCGCCGCGGCCGGCCCCCAGCAACTCGTTGGCCCGGTTGGCCAGAACCTCGTTGGTGTTCATGTTGTGCGAGGTGCCCGCCCCTGCCTGGAAGCGGTCCACCACGAACTGCTCCCGCCACCGACCCTCAGCCAGGATCTCGTCTGCCGCCGTCACGATGGCCCGGCCCAGGCGCTGCTCAAGGTGGCCGGTGGCGAGGTTGGAAAGGGCCGCCGCCTTCTTGACCAGCACCGCCGCCCAGGTGAAGTCCGGGTGAGGAGGACGCCCGCTAATCGGGAAGTTTTCGACGGCCCGCTGGGTCTGGATGCCGTAGAGGGCGTCGACCGGGACCTCCAATGCGCCCAGACTGTCTTGCTCGGTTCTGGTTTTCACGACTCCCCCTTCAGACGCCTTTTCGCGAGTTCCCTATCGGGCCACCGACTACGTTTCGCGGACCTGGATCATCACCTTGAAGAGACCGCCCACGTCGTTCTCGTCGAGCAGAGCGGCTAGGGTGGACAGTTGGATGTCGCGCTCAAAGTCGTAGGATTCCCGTTGTTCCCGATGCCCCGCCTCGAGATCCTCCCGCGCTCCCAGGCCGGCGAGAAAGGCCGCCAATGAGGTCATGAGCAGACGGTGGAAACCGTACCGGGAACCGTGGAGATCGAGGGCCCGGAAGTCGACATCCGCAGTCAAGTCCTGTTTGCCCGCGAGGGCGGTCAGATCGGCCATCCGCTGATGCTTGAAGTAAGCGCGCACCGAGCGGCCGTGGGGAACCGCGGGCGGGGCCGCCGCCAAACCCGCTTCCGGGCCGGCCGTCTCCTCGCTGGGGGGACCGGCCAGCCATTCTCCGTAGTCAATGGTCAGCAGGCAGGCGTCTGAGCCCAGAGCGCCAGACAGGCTCTCGATCAGCCCCGCCAGGGCAGGGCGCAGCTCGATCCATCCGTCGCGGCTGTAACCGGACAGGACCTCGGCCTGGGCCGAGCCGAAGAGCAGTTCAGCCTCCCCCAGTGCCGCCTCGGTAGGCTCCCCCAGTAGCTGATGCAGCTCGCCCCCCTCGTCGGATTCCACCCAGACTTCGCGCACATCTCGTTCGACGTTCAGAAGGTGGACGGGGAGGGCGTCGACGAGTTCGTTGGAGAAGGCAACTCCGGGAGAATCGAGAGAACTCAGCTCTTCCCGCACCCGAACGTCCCAGCCAAACTCACGGTAAGGCGCGAGCCGCTCCTCCTGGCGCCGGCGCAGCACCGGGCTGACGTCCAGGGTGCGGTAGAGCAGGCGGTCACGTAGTCCGGGCTCGTTCGCGTGCCACTCGGAGAGAATCCCCGCCGAAAGGTCCCCGCCCCCCGCTCCCAGCTCGAGTATCAGCGGTGGACGCCCCGGCGCCACGCGGAAAAAGCCGGCCACAAGCTGCCGCAGGAAGCGCGACAGGTAGACGGGGAACGCCCGGGAGCGCTCGGGAGCGGTGGTGAAATCGCCTCGACGGCCGATCACGGTCTCGTTCGTCGTATAGTAGCCTGCCGCGGGTTCGGTCAGGGCGAGCTCCATGAAGCGGGCGAAAGGCACGCGACCACCCTCATGCTCGATGGCGCGAAGAATCGACGCAGGAGCGGCCACGGCCGGCGGCTACTCCCCGGCCTGGTCGACGTGGGTGCGGCGCGGAGCGTGCGCAGGCGAATCAGTTTCTCTCACCGGTACCTGGAGCTCCACCTCCCAGGCGTCGGGATGGCCCGGAGGCGCCTGGCGGTAGACCTGGCGGTGATCGTCGGTCACCCGCGTGAGCTCTCTGGCCTGCGCCCATTCCAGCAGGCTCCGAAGGGCTCCGCCCAGTTCGTCGGGGAAGCCCCGATGGACCGTCGCCGCTACCCGGACCGGCGGGATCCGCTTCACCTGAACGCGCGCGTCGCCGTGCGTCATCTCGAGCATGTCCGAGGGAATGGGTAGCCAGGCCTCGGCCACGAGAGGCCGGTCCTCACCTCCCGTGCCATCCACATACACGCCCACAAACGGTCCCCAGGTCTCCGTGTGGTAGATGTTGGCCCAGGTCAGCAGGTGCTCGAATACCTCGCCGATGCCGTTTGCAGAGCCTTCGTAGGGCAGCGAGGCGACCACCTGGGACTCAGCGGTTACCAGGTAGTTACCCGGAGGCCGAGGCGGCCCCGAGGGGCGCTCGCGAATCGGAGGCGGACCCTTGCTCATTGGATTCCCCTTTCTCATCGGACCGGGCTCTCCTGACTCTTGGGCGGGCAGTTCTCCCTGTCCCCGCCGCGGCAGCCGTAGCCGGCCAGATGGGCCATCACCCGCACCCCGCGCAGAGGCGAGGGCAGCACCAGAGTCGCGTAGCGGCGGCCGAAGTCGAAAACCGCCTGCTCGATAGGCGTGAAGGAGACGTTGATGATGGGCTTGCCGTGCCGCTCCATGAGACAGGCGACCTCCTCCAAGAAGCGCTCCTCGCGCTCGCGGTAGCGGGCCAGGCCTCCAGGCCCCACGTCCGGCGGGGCAAAGCCCCTTTCCGCGGCGAGTTCCGCAGCCTCTTTCAGGATCCTCACCGGCGTGGTCATCATCCCCACGACGCCGAGGACGACCACCCCGTCCACCTCGGGCGAACGGACGACCGCTTCCACCGCCTTCTCGGCCACGCCCTCGGCCGTGGTGCCGACCAGGTCCACCGGATTCGCCCTACTCCAGAAGGGAGGCAGCACCTCGTCCAGTTCGGCGATCACCTCTTCGGGCAGTCGGGCCAGAGCGAGACCGGATCGGGCGGCCTCGTCGGCGCCCACCACTCCCCAGCCGCCGCCCATGGTGACGATCGCCGTGCGCCGACCTGCAGGGATGGGCAGATAGGAAAATGCGAAGGCGAGGTCCAGGAACTCGTCCGGGTCGTAGGTCAGGTTGATGCCGGCCTGCCGCGCGGCGGCTTCGAAGATCTCGGCGGAACCGGCCATCGCGCCGGTGTGCGAGGCGGCCGCACGGCTGCCAAAGTCGCTCGATCCCCCTTTGAGCACCACTACGGGCTTGTCCCTCACGGTCTCCCGCGAGATCTCCAGGAAACGCCTGCCGTCGTCCGCGCCCTCCATGTACATGAGGATCACCCCCGTCCGAGGGTCCCGATGCAGGTACTCGAGGAAGTCCGTGGAGTCGACCATGGCCTCGTTACCCACGCCGATGAAGCGGCCGATACCGCCCTGCCGCTGTTCCGCCGAGGACATCAGCTGGATGCCCATGTTTCCCGATTGCGAGATGCAGGCGGCCGGACCGCGACCGGGCCGCATCACCACGGCTCCCGTCGCATAGAACCGGGACCAAGAGGAGATGATGCCCATGCAATTGGGCCCTACCACCGGCATGCCGTGCCGCCGGGCGATCTCGGCGATGCGCTCCTCTTCCTCGGCTCCCTCCTCGCTGACTTCGGAAAAACCGGAGGTGACCACCACGACGGCGCGCACGCCCCGGTCGGCGCACTCCTCGACCACCGCGCGCACCATCCGCGCCGGAACCGCGACGACCGCCAGGTCGGGCACCTCGGGCAAGGCAGCAACGCTCGGATAAGCGGGTAGCCCGAAGATGCGCTGCGCCCCGGGATTGATCGGATAGACGGGGCCGTCGAAACCGCCGGCCAGGATATTGGTCATGATGGTTCCGCCCCACTTGGTGACCGTGGACGAAGCGCCCACCACCACCACGGAGCGCGGATTGAATACCGCGTCCAACCGCTCGAAGTCGATCTCGAAGCGCGGCGCCGGCTCGACGGCAGGTCCGAGCGTGATCAGGGCGTCGGCAGCCACCGGCCGGCCCTCGGGGACCAGCAGGGGGTTGATGTCCATCTCCCTGATCTCGGGGTGCTCTTCGGCGATGCGGCCCAGCGCCATCAGCACGTCCACCAGCGCCCGGCGGTCGACCGGCTGCGCCCCGCGGTAGGGCCCAAGGAGCTCGCGCGAGCGAATGGCGTCGAGCAGGGACTCGGCTTCCCGCCGGCTGAGGGGCGCCACCCCAAAGGCCACGTCATTGAGCGCTTCGGCCAGCACTCCGCCGAGGCCGAACATCACCACCGGCCCGAACTGGGGATCGCGGATCAGTCCGCAGACGAATTCCCGCGAAGAGACGAGCATCTGCTCGACCAGCACCCCGTCGAGCCGTCCCTCTCCCCGCGCCACCAACTCGCGATAGGCCTGGCGGACAGCGGCTTCGTCCCGCAGATCGAGGACCACGAGGCCGGCATCCGATTTGTGCAGGATCTGAGAGGAAGCCCCCTTGAGCACCAGCGGGAATCCCAGGCGGCGTGCGGCCCTCAGAGCTTCCGCCTCGTCGTGCACCAGCGCGCCCTCTGCGACCGCTATCCCGTAGTCGGCCAGGAGGGCCTTGCCCTCCGACTCGGTGAGGGCGCTCCGTCCCTCGTCCATCGCCTGGGCGATCACCCCGAAGGCAGCGCACGAGTCTGATTTGTTCTGGGTGAGCTCCTCGATCCTCGGCCTCCTCAACCCCACCAGGCCAGGGTGATCACTATAAGCACGACGGCGGAAATGCCGACGAGAATCCATTCCCGTCTTTTGAGGAACAGGAAACCGGAAGCCAGAACCCGGACGGCAGGGGTAGCGATCAACACCAGGAGACCCACCTCGACCAGAGCAAGCGCCTCCAGCCTCGAGGCGCGGCGGAGCACCGCGATGGGGTCCTCGCGGAAGAGGGGTTGAGGATAGGCCAGGAGATCGGTTCCTTCGGTCACGCCGGGGCCGCGCACGAGCAGCATGAGGATGCCCAGGGACAGCAACGCCACCGCGGCCCACACGCCCACCGCCAGCACTTGACTCAGCCGGCGCCCCAGTTCCGGATCGCGCAGGTTTCCCTCGGGCATCATACGCCCAGACCCTCCAGCATCATGCGCAGGGCAACGACCACGAGCACCGCCACGAATAGCCGTCTGACGGCGGCCGCGGGAAGGCGCGGCAAGAGCCCCGAGCCGAGGCGGGCCCCGAGCAGCACGCCGATCGCGACCGGCCCAGCAATGATCGGGTTGATATCGCCCCGGGCGAAGTAGACGGCGGCGCCGGAAGAGGCAGTGACTCCCATCATGAAATTGCTGGTTGCGGCGGATACCTTGATGGGCAGCCCCATGGCCGTGTCCATGGCCGGAACCTTGAAGACCCCTGAACCGATCCCCAAAAGGCCGGAGAGCACTCCCGCCGCGATCATCAGCAGGAACCCAAGGACAGTGCGCTGGGGATGGTATTCGATCAGGGTGGCATGCTTTCTATCCAGATACTCATCGCTCAGGCGGAGTAGACCGGAGAGGCGGTCGCCTTCGAGCGAAATGCCGTGCTCTTCCTGGCGCCGCAGCACCATGACCGAGGCGCCCAGAACTACCACGCCGAAGATCACCTGCAGGGAAGGGCCGGCCAGCATTCCCGCCAGAAGGGCGCCTCCCAGGGCCCCCACGGTGGTGGCCAGTTCTAGGAAGACTCCCACCCGGATGTTGCAGAGGCCCTGCCGCAGGTAGCGGATCGCGCCGCCGCTCGAGGTGGCGATCACCGTGACGAGCCCCGCGCCCGCGGCGTAGTGCATGTCGACCCCGAAGAGCAGGGTGAGAGCGGGAATGACGACGATGCCCCCGCCCAGACCGACCAACGAGCCGACGAAGCCGGCGCTGACGGCCACGGTGAGGAGTGCGAGGAGAAAGCCGATAGTCATGCAGCCAGACTATCGCAGCAACGAAGAACGAAGGTGGAGGCGGGGGGAATCGAACCCCCGTCCGAGACTCGTCTGATGAAAGCTTCTACGAGCGTAGCCCCTGCTATTTTCGAAATCTCCTCGCCTCTCGACCCCGCAGAAGCTGGGTCCGATTAGCCAGCCATCTAAAGTCCCCTGGGCGCCGATGGCATTCGCCCTGGGCTATCCCGCCTAATATAATGCCGTCTGACTCCCCGGCAGGAGAGGGAGGGACGACAGGCCTACCTAGTGTTTAGTTAGGCGGCCAATGCTAGTTCTTGCTTACCAGCTATAAGTGTTCCAACGTTTAACGAGAAGTTGGGATCTCGGCTCGCTACTCTCATCCAGACCACTAGCCCCGTCGAAACCATGTCGCCCCCATGAGGAAGCGGCCGGGTCAGCGGACCCATAAGGCCGGATAATTAGTATACCATCCGGCCCCACTCCCCGCTGCCGCGGAGCCTAGCGCTGCCGGTCTCTGAAGGCGCGCTGCATCTCGCGTTCGGCCTCCTTGCGGGCGAGCGTTTCCCGCTTGTCATGGAGCTGCTTGCCCTTAGCCAGGCCGATTTCCACCTTGGCCCGCCCGTCCTTGAAGTAGAGCTTGGTGGGTACCAGCGTGTAGCCGGCCGCCTGGACCTTCCCCAAGAGTCGGCGGATCTCCGATTTGTGAAGCAGCAGCTTGCGCTCGCGCAGGGGATCGTGGTTGAAGATGTTGCCCTGCTCGTACGGGCTGATGTGCATTCCCAGGAGCCAAACCTCTTCGCCGTCGATGTTGGCATAGGCGTCACGAAGGTTGACCTTGCCGTCCCGCAGAGACTTGACCTCGGTGCCGGTGAGCACCAGCCCGGCTTCGAGGGTCTCCTCGACGAAGTAGTCGTGGAATGCCTTCTTGTTCTTGGCGATCAGTCTGCTTCCGTCTCGTGCCATCCAGCAAGTATAACCTCTACCCGGTCACCGCTCTGCGCCCCAGTTGCCCGAAGAGGTGAAAGAACATCAGCACGCTCCAGAAGCCGGCGACGATCGCTCCGATTCCCAGGGCGAGCGTGCCGAGTAGGACCAGTAGCGTCGAGAGCACGGCTCCGACGATGAGAATGGCGAGGTAGGAGCCCAGATTTCGGCCAATGACCGACCAGATCCAACCGAAGTCGAACATGGTGAACCACCGATCGGTCAGGGCGTAGCGCAGCACCGCGATCGGCATCATCAGCATGAGAATGAAGCTCCAGCCAAAGTAGATTGCTGCCGCCGAGGGGGCGTAGTCACCCTGGAAATCCGTCCCCACGAGCAGCAGCCCTGCAAGCAGCATGCCGGGGAGCATGTAGAGAAAGGCCGCCAGGCCAACCGCCAAACCGCGGACGAAGTAGCGCCCCAGCTGATCCCAGGCCGGTAGCTCCTCGACATCCCCGTATGCCACCCGGCGGGCCACCTCCATGCCGTAGCCGTAATTGGCCAGGTTGAGCACAGGAATGAGGTTGAGGATGGAGCCGACGACAATTTTCGATATCCAGCCTTCGCTCTTCCAGGGAAAGCTCAATGCCCGTCCGTACTCCATCCGGTCTCCTTTCGCCAAGAGCCGCTATTCACAGCCCAATTTGCTTCGACACCTATCCAGGCTATTCCTTGAAATCGGATCCTTTGGTGGACCTGCCGGCGGATTCGCCGCCGTCTCCAGGCCGCGCCGGAACCAGGTCGACGCGTCCGCGCGCGGCATCGATCTGCGAAACCTGGATCGGCACCACATCCGCCAAACGGAATGCCCGGCCGGTTCGGCGGCCGACCAGTGCGGTCTCGTGGTCGTTGAGTTCGTAGTAATCGTCGGGCAGGGCCCGGGCCGGCAGGAAGCCCTCGTACAGCCGATCGAACAGCACGAAGGCCCCCGATCCCACGAGGCCCATGATCTGCCCTTCGAAGACGGTGTCCCGGCCCTCCTCCTTCAATCTCCGCTCGAGCAGGAAGGCGAGGGCCAAATCGTCCGCCTTCAGCTCTATCTTGGAGGCCTCGCGCTCCCGAAGTGAGCAGTGCTGAGCCCACTCGGACAGGGTGGCGGTGGTTGGCTGGGGCCCCAGTTGCAGATGCCCGAGCAGCGCGCGATGGGTAAGCAGGTCTGGGTAGCGTCGGATCGGCGAGGTGAAATGGCTGTACGTCGCAAGGGCCAGGCCGAAGTGGCCGATGTTCTGTGTCTGATAGACGGCTCGAGACTGGGCGCGTAGCACCTGCTGTACCAGGGCGGCCCGGCCGAGGCCGGCGGGCCGAAAGCGCTCGATCATCTCCGCCACCTCGCGCATGACGCGCCGCACTTGGCCCGGCGTGGCCGTCAGCGCGTCGAAGGGGGGCGTGGGCACCTCGAGTTCTTCGAGCACGTTCAGCAGACGATCCAGGCCAAAGGGGTCGGGCGTGTCGTGCACCCGGTAGACGTTGGGCACCTTCTCGCGTTCGAGAAAAGTCCCCACCTGCTCGTTGGTGAGGACCATGTACTCCTCGATGAAGTTGTGGCTCTCGAGCTCCTCCGCGGCATGGGCGGAGACTATGCGATCACCCTCGAAATGGAATTCCGGCTCGGTGGAGGTGATGCGCAGACTTCCCCGCTCGTAACGGTTCTCGCGCAGCGTTTGAGCCAGAGGCCTGCCCAACTCGAGAGCCGCCGCGAGCTCGGGACTCGGCATACGGCGATCCTGGAAGATCTCCTCGAGCTGATCGTAGTCCATCCGCAGGTCGCTCCGAATCAGGGAGCGGTAGAACTTGACCGAGAGCACCCGTCCGCCGCGGTCCAGTTCCATCTCGACGGTCACCGCCTTGCGGTCCACCTCGGGCTGAAGTGAACAGACACCCGCGCTCAGGATCTGGGGAAGCATGGGCTCGACGCCGGTGGGGACGTAGATCGACGTCGCGCGCCGCAGCGCCTCGCGGTCGAGTTCGGTCTCCTCTTCCACGAAGTAGGACACATCGGCAATGTGGACAAAGACCCGGACACCCGCGGACGCCGCCTCGAAGGAGAGCGCATCGTCGAAGTCGCGGGCGGTCTCGGGATCGACGGTGAAGGTGAACAGGTCGCGCAGGTCCGCGCGATAGCGGTCGTGCTGCTCACCGGCCTTCGTTGCTTCCGCGGCCTCCTCCAGGACCTCGGCGGAGAACCCGCGCTCGACCACGGTGTCGAGCATCAAAGCCTCGATCACGTCTTCCAAGCGGTCGCGCCGGCCGATCTTGCGGGTCACCCGCAGCCGCCGGCCGTGTGAGTACTGTCCGAGAACCACGTCGCCCACCTCGACCCGCCGGCTGCCCTCACGGGCGATCAGGAACGGGGAACCCGTCTGGAAAAGAGGTTCGATCTCGAGGTGCTTACCCCGCCGGGTCACAACCCCGGCTACGTGCTTCGGACCGGAGAGCCCACGGGACGACCCCGCGCGGTCCGTGCCTCGTTTGCCCGCGCCGGGGCGCCCATTGCCGGAGGCCTTCCTCTCGCCACCCGCCCGTTTGCGCGAAGAGAGCGCCGGCCCTCGGGAGGATGAGCCCCCGGAACCATGCGCGCCACGGCCCTTCTTGGGGGCCCCGCCAGGCTTTCGCGCACCCCCGCTGGGCTTCCTACCTCGAGCCACATCTACTCCCTTCGCGGGCTTAAACCCCGGTTGGCGTCAGAAACAGGATTCGGCCTCGGTCCATCTACTCCCGCTTTTCCCCCGCCGCGCAGGATTGCGGACGCAGATCGAAGGCCACCCACTCGTGCTCGTAGAGCCGCGACGCAATCCTCAGCCGCGCCTCCCGGGCCCGACCCTCCAGCAGGAACTCCTGTTCGCCAGAGAGTATGCCGGCAACCAAGAGCCGTCGGATCTCCAAACCCTTCAGACGTTCCAGCAGGGCCGAAACCGGTTCCAGGGTGATGTTCGCCAAGACCGTCGCCGCCCAAAACCACTCGAGCGGGACGTCTTCAAGCTCGTGGCATTGCACCTCGATCGCCGCCGAATGGTTGCCGGCGTTCGCGCGCGCCGCCTCCACCGCGATGGGATCGTTGTCCACGGCGCGGATCGGAGCAAAGCCCAGCCCGTGCCCGGCGAGCGCCAGTATGCCCGAGCCGGTGCCGACGTCGACCAACGGACCACGGGCTTCGCCGTCCTGGAGCAACAACAGGATCCCCCGGGTGGTGGGGTGCAGTCCGGTGCCGAAGGCCAGACCGGGAGTCAGCACCAACTCCGTTTCGACATGGGGTACCGGGGGCTCCCACGGCGGGCGCACGGCCAAATGCCGGATCACGATCGGCTTAAAGTGGATCTTCCAGGAGTCCTCCCAGCCGCCCGGCACGAGCACCCGTTCGAGAAAGATCAGAGCACGGAGTTCTTCGGGCAACGGCGCCAGGATCTCCTCGTCTTCGACGAACCCGGCGCCATGCCTAAAGGGGTAGAAGATGAGGTGCCTGCGCTCCCCTTCCCCCAGTTCCTGGAAAGGTCCAAGCCGCTCATAGAGCAGCGCCCCGGCGATCTCGGCCCAAGCAGTGGGAATAGTGACTCTGACCGCGGGATCGGCGCCCATCAGCCGGAAGTCAGCGGGTGAAGAGGTGCTTGATCCGCTGGAGGATCCCTTCCTCTTTCAGGTCGTAATGCTCCGGTCCGCAGGACTCGTCGAACTCGCGCAGCAGGTCTTTCTGGGTGCCTGTGAGGTCCTGCGGGACCATCACATTCAAGAGCACGTGGTGGTCCCCGCGACCGCTCCGCCGCAGATGCGGAACCCCGCGCGCCCGCAGTACTTTGACTTCGCCCGGCTGCGTGCCCGGAGGCAGCACCATCTCCTCCTCGCCGTCGAGTGTGGCCACGGAGACGGTGGTTCCCAGAGCGGCTTCGACCATGGTGATGTCCTTGCGCGAGAGGATGTCGTCACCGTCACGCTCGAACTCGGGATGAGGCGCCACCGAGATCTCCACGAAGAGGTCGCCGGGGGGACCGCCGCCGGCTCCGGCCTCTCCCTGACTTCCGAAGCGCAGTCGCTGCCCATCGGCGATACCAGCAGGCACATCCACTTCGATGGTCTTGCCCTGACGGGTGCGGCCCTGCCCCTTGCACTCCTCACAAGGCTGGCTGATTATCTGGCCTTCTCCCCGGCAGGTCGGACAGGCGCCGGTCTGGATGAACTGGCCCAGGGGAGTAGAACGCACGCTTCGCCGAGCGCCGGTGCCGCCACAGTCGGCGCAGGACTTCACCGAAGCCGGATCGGTAGTCCGAGCCCCGCCGCAGGCCATGCAGGTATCCAGAAGCTCGATCTCCACTTCGTGATTGGCCCCGAAGGCAGCTTCCTGCAGGTCGATCTGGAGCGGGAGAGTTACGTCTCGCCCCCTGCTCGTCCGTGAGCGCCGACCCGTGGCCTGCCCGAATATGTCCGCCCCGCCGCGACCGAACATGTCGCCGCCGAAAAACGCGTCGAAGATGTCCGAGAAGTCGGCGAAGGGACCTCCTGCGGCTCCCCCGCCACGCCGCAGGCCGTCGTGGCCGTACGTGTCGTAGGTCTGGCGTTTCTGAGCATCGCTCAGCACCTCGTAGGCCTCGGTGGCCTCCTTGAATTTCTCTTCGGCCTCAGGATCGTGGCCGTTGACATCCGGGTGCAGCTCGCGGGCCAGTCGCCGGTAGGCCTTCTTCACGTCGTGGACTTCGGCCCCCCGGGTCACCCCGAGCACTTCGTAGTAGTCACGCTTCACTCGTACCGGTCCTCCAGATAGTCACTGAGTAGCTGAGCGGTGCCCCTGACAGTGGCGATAGCCGCTCCATAGTCCATTCGCGTGGGGCCGATCAGGCTGACCGTGCCCAGCATGCGGTGCGGGAGGCCGTAGCCCGCCGCCACCAGAGAGAAACGGTGCAGGGACTGCTCTTCGTTCTCGCAGCCAATCCGCACCACCACGCCCTTATCGTCGAGGGCGCGGCGCAGCAGGCGCAGCAGGAAGTAGCGTTGCTCAAGGAGATTCAGCAGTTCACGCAGATCTTCCACGCTGTCGAAGTGGTTTTCGGAAAGCAGCCGCGAAGCTCCGCCCACGTAGAGCGCGTCGACCGACTCATCCAGGAAGCGCTGAAAGGCAGGGGCCAGGCTCTCGAGGAATGCCTTCTCCCGGCGAGAGAGCTCGGGGTTGTCCAGAACCCGGCGCACCAGACGCTCGCTCAGACGGCGTTCGCCCATCATTTCGTTGAGGTAGCTGCGGCCCCAGTCCACCAGGGCGCTGTCGACCGGCTCAGGGAAGTCGATGATCCGCTTGGCCACTCTACCGGTCGATAGGATGAAGACGGTCATCAACAGATTGGACTGCAGCAGAAGCAATTCAATATGCCGCAGTTGCTCGCCACTTGAACTCGGGGCCACCACCAGGGCCAGGAGATTGGTTGCCTGGGCCATGGCCTCGCTGGTCTGCTGCAGGGCGTCGTCCACCTCTTGGGCCAATCGCGGCTCGGGCACCGGCGGCGGCGCCTCCTGGCCGCCCTTCGTTCCCAACAGCCAGTCGACGAAGTCACGGTAGCCGATGTCGGTGGGCACCCGGCCGGCTGAGGTGTGGGGACTGGTGAGAAAACCCCGATCCTCGAGCACGGCGAACTCGTTCCGCACGGTCGAGGGAGACACCTTGAAGCCCGCGCGGCCGGCCACCAGTCTCGAAGAAACCGGCAGTCCCGAGCGGATGTATTCCTGGGCCACGAGCCCCAGGATGACGTGCTGGCGCGAGGTGAGCCCGGCGCCCAGTTCTTTGGTGACTGATTTGATTGAGTGCCCTTCAGGCATTCGCTAACGTGCTTCGCTCTCAGCGTCGAATTGAGTCAATGGGTGTTGCAGAGTATAACGGGACCCCTGACGAAGGTCGATGCGACCCGGCTCCCTTGCCACCGAGGGCGCCCTTTCAGTCCAGGAGCAGCAGGTCGGCTATCACGGAGTTGCCGAGATCCAGGCCGCGCCGGCCGAGGCGCAAATACCCCTCCTCTACCTGGGCGAAGCCTGCCTCCCTCATCCTGGCGAGGCCGTCCTCGTCCAGCACCAGGCCGACCTCGGCCATCAAGACGCCTTCTCGGGTGCGCAGACCGAGCATTGCCCGCTCGATCATTTTAGTGCGCTCATCGAGCGTCTCGGCTTCGGGCGAGCGTGCCTCGAGGTAGGCGCGGACGCGCCGGGGGTTCGTCCAGCGGCGGAGTCCCACCGTGGACACAGCCGCCGCCCCCACGCCCATGTAGTCCTCCAGCCGCCAGTAGGCCTGGTTGTGCCGACTCTCGTGGCCGGCGAGGGCGAAGTTGGATACCTCGTAGCGCCGGTAGCCCGCCTCCTCCAGACGGTCCACCACCTGCGCGTAGTGCTCCTCGGCCGCCGATTCGGCGAGCTCGCGCGTCTGCGGCCCGCTGCGTCGGCGCAGTCGGGCGGCGAAGCTGTCGGTGTAAGTGAGATCGTAGAGCGAAATATGGGCAGGGCCGCACGAGAGGGCACGCTCCACATCAGACAGCAGGTCGTCCAGAGAGGCCCCGGGAATGCCGTAGACCAGATCGAGACTCCACTCCCGCCAGCCGACCTCTGTGACCGTCTCGATCGCGTCGTTCACCGCCTCCTGCGGCACCTGACGGCCCAGCGTGCAGCGCAATTCTTCGGAGAAGGACTGAATGCCCAGGGAGAGCCGGTTGACTCCGGCCGCTCTCAACTCCTCGAGCAGCAGGCGGTCCACGGTCTCGGGATTGGCCTCGACGGTGAATTCCCCGCCCGGGGCCAGCCGCTCGGCCAGAACTCCCACGAAGGGCAGCAGCAACTCCCTCGGCAAAGCCGTGGGCGTGCCTCCCCCGAGGTAGATGGTTTCCAGAGCGGGAGCCAAGATCTCGCCGGCCGCCTCGATCTCCTCTCGAACCCGGCTGAGATACGGCTCCACCCGCCCGGAAGCCTGATGGGCCGCCAGCGGCTCCGAGGCGAAGTCGCAGTAGGCGCAGCGCCGTCTACAGAAAGGCAGATGCACGTACAGGTGACGGGCGCCTACCGCACTCCCGCCCGTCGCGGCCATCAGAGTACGAGGGCCGCGACGAAAAGAATCAGGCCGAACAGCAGTGCGGCGATGCCCAGCGCCTTCGAAAGCCAACGACCCTCAGGATCGGGGAGCAGCAACCGAACCCCACCCAGGACCAGCAGGATCAGCCCGGCGATAAGGTACTCGAGAATCAAGTGCAGCCCACCGGGCTAATCGCCCTTGTCGTCCAGGTCCAGCACGGCGAGGAATGCTTCTTGCGGAATCTCCACGCGCCCCACCGTCTTCATTCGCCGCTTGCCCGCCTTCTGCTTTTCGAGCAGCTTGCGCTTGCGAGTGATATCCCCGCCGTAGCACTTTGCCAAGACGTCCTTGCGGATGGCCCGCACCGTCTCCCGGGCGATGACGTGACTCCCGATCGCAGCCTGGATGGCAACCTCGAACATCTGCCGCGGGATGCGCTTGCGCAGTCGCTCGGCGATGTCCCGCCCCGCCTGGTAGGCCTTGTCCCTATGCACGATCAGGCTGAGCGCGTCCACCGGATCGCCGGCGATCAGAATGTCCAGCTTGACCAGGTCGCCCTGCTCGAACCCTTTCATCTCGTAATCCAGGCTGGCGTAGCCCCGGCTGCGGGTCTTTAGCAGGTCGAAGAAGTCGAGCACGATCTCGGCCAGAGGAAGGTCGTAGGCGAGCCGAACCCGCTCCTCGGAGAGGTACTCCATGTCGCGGAAGGCTCCCCGCTTGTCCTGGCAGAGCTCCATCACCGTGCCCACGAAGTCGCTGGGCACCATGATGCTGGCAGCCACATAGGGCTCCCGCACCTCCGCGATAACGGCGGGATCGGGAAAGTCCACCGGGTTGCTGACCATGCGCACTTCACCGTTCAGTAGTTCCACCTCGTAGCGCACGTTGGGAGTCGTGGTGAGCAGTTCCAGGTTGAATTCCCGCTCCAGGCGCTCGCGCACGATCTCCATGTGCAGCAAACCAAGGAATCCGCAGCGAAAGCCGAAGCCCAGCGCCTTGGAGGTCTCCGGCTCGTAATGCAGCGAAGCGTCGTTCAGAGCCAGTTTTTCCAGAGCCTCACGCAGCGCGGGGTAGTCGTCGCCCTCCATGGGAAACAGCCCGCAAAACACCATCGGCGTCGCTTCCCGGTAACCCTCCAGCGGGTGGGGAGCGGCATTGTCGATGTGCGTCAGGGTGTCCCCCACACGCAGGTCCGCCACCTCCTTGATCCCGGCGATGATGTAGCCCACCTCTCCTGCGCTGAGCGTACCCGTAGCCAGCATGTCCGGGCTGAAGATGCCCACGTCTTCGACTTCGCTCTTGCGCTGGGTCGCATAACTGCGGATGCGGTCGTTCTTGCTGAAGCTGCCGTCCACCACCCGCACGAAAGCCACAACGCCACGGTACTGGTCGTAGAGCGAATCGAAGATCAGCGCGCGGGGCGGGCCGTGGAGATCCCCCTGCGGTGGCGGGATCCGGTGCACGATGGCCTCGAGCACCTCTTCAACCCCGGCTCCCGTCTTGGCCGAGATGTGCAAAATATCCTGGGGCTCACAGCCGATCAGGTTGACGATCTCCTCCGAGCGACGTTCCGGCTCGGCGCCGGGCAGATCGATCTTGTTGAGCACGGGGATGATCTCCAGGTCGTGCTCGAGGGCCAGGTAAGTGTTGGCCAGGGTCTGCGCCTCGATGCCCTGGCTCGCGTCCACCACCAGCAACGCCCCTTCACAGGCAGCCAGACTCCGCGAGACCTCGTAGGTAAAGTCCACGTGGCCGGGGGTGTCGATCAGGTTGAGCTGATAGTCCCGCCCGTCGGAAGCCTTGTAGTAGACGCGCACGGCCTGCGCCTTGATGGTGATCCCCCGCTCCCGCTCGATGTCCATGCGGTCCAGCATCTGCTCGCGCATCTCGCGCTCGGCCACCGTCTTGGTGATCTGCAGGATGCGGTCGGCCAGCGTCGACTTGCCGTGATCGATGTGGGCAATGATGGAGAAGTTGCGAATATGAGAAAAGGCGTCCATGCGGCCACGTATTGTACCCCAGGCCGCCAAAGCGGACGGTTGGACACCGCCGTGAGGGGCGGCCTTGGCAGACTGTTGAAGAACGAGACCGCGGCCGCGGGACCGCACTGGGCGGCGCCATGCGTCGTCCTCGGTCGCGCTCGTAGCGCTGCTACGAACGCTCCCTGCGTCCTTGCCTTGCGCGTACCCAGCGCACTCCCGCGGCGAAGCGTCATTCTTCAACGGCCTGTTAGAGCACGCACATCCCGTAGACCTTGTGGTAGGGCACGTATTCGGGGAAGAAGGCGACCCGGTCACCCCCCAGGACCTCGGAGGCCGGATCCGCCCAGCAGCCGTTCACCATGGTGAAGCCCACCTCCTTCTCGGCTAGGCCCACCTCCTCGCGAAGGTCCGAGACCGTCCAATCCCGATCCGCCGAGATACGGCGCTTGCCTCCCATACGGTCGCCGAGGGTGAAGTACCCCCGAATCTCGATCATCCGCTCCGACATCGATGACCACCCCTCGTGTGCCGCGGTGTCTTTACCAACTCTTCCGCCCAAGGCGTAGCCTTTCCGGTACCCGCGGGAGCCCGCCAGCACGCTCCCCAGCCACGCCTTTACCTGCGGCTTCGCTCAATCGCGCGCCACTCCGGCGTGAACCCGCCTACTCTCCCCGCTTGAGGTAGAACTGAGAGAAGTGGATGAAGTTGGGCGGAAAGAGCGCGACTCGACTGCCGTCTTCAAGCTCGGCCTCGGGCACCACCGGCTTGAAGTCGCGATAAATGAGATTGACCTCGCCTTCGGGAATCCCCAGTTGGGCCATCAGGTCGCGCACGCTCGCTCCCGGCGGAAGTTCGACCTGGCCTTCTCCCCCCTCGAATTGAGGCACCTTCGCGCGCAGTTCCGTGCCGAGCTTCACCGTCACCCGAATGGGATCGTCCGCGCTCGTCGAGTTCACCTTAGTCTCCTTCGTCTGTCGAGTCGGCCGAGGAGCGGGAGAATCCCGGAGCGATGTCGCCCCCCTCGGATCCCGCCTCCGTGCCCGCGGTTACCCCTGCCTCGCCCACGGCCGCCCGGCTGCGACGCCGCCGTAACACCGCCAGCACTTCATGCAGTTCCTGCATTCGCAGGAGCCGAGCGGCGATGGCGTAGGCGGCGAGTCCGGCGGCGTACCCCGCTGCCAGCGAGACCAGCTGCCCCGGCAGCGATCTTCCCACGAGGCCGTCAAGCAGATACCAGGCCCCGAAGCCCGCCAGGCCAAGCGGAACGAGCGAAGCCACCGACCTGAACCCGGAGGAGGCTATGGCCCGGCCGTCGACCGTGCCTACCTCCCGCTTGAGCAGCCACATCAGCGCGAGAAAGTTGAATGCCGACACCAACGCGGTGGACAGGGTGATGCCGCCCTCCTCCAGGGGACGATACAGAGCCAGGCTTAGAGCCGCGTTCAAAACCAGATTGATGCCGCCGACCATCAACGGGAGCCAGGCCTTCTGCAAACCGTAGAAGGCCCGGTTCAGCAACGTGTTGGCGCTTACGAAGGCCATGCCCGCGCTGTAGAAGGCGAGCGCCCAGGCGATCTGCCCGGTGTCCTCGGGGGAGACCAACCCGTGCTCGAAGATCAAGCGCACCGTGGGCTGACCGAGCACGATGAAAAACCCGGTGAAGGGCAGGGTGACGAACAGGATCTGCCGCACCCCCAGCGAGACCGTCGAGCGAAAACCGGTCAGCTGATCGGAAGCCGCCAGTCGCGAGAGCGCCGGGAAGAGCACCGTCCCGATGGCGATGGCGAACATCCCCTGGGGAAGCTGAAACAGACGGAAAGCCTTGTCGATGACGGCAGGCGCCTCTTCGCTTATGTAGCTGGCGATGATGGTGTTGATCAGCACGTTGAAGTTGACCACGCCCAGGCTGAGCATCACCGGCCCCAGCAGGATCCCCACCCGACGGACCGCAGGGTGGCGCAGCGAGACCGAAAGCATCTTCCGCCCGCCCCGGGAGGTCACCGCTGGTATTTGGATGACCAACTGCAGCACCGTGCCGATGACAATGCCCCAGGCCAAGGCTTGAAAGCCCAGGTCGTCGGCGAAGAAGAACACCGCACCGATGATGACCAGGTTCCACACGATGGGCGCGAGCGCGGGGAGGGTGAAGTGATCGTATGAGTTGAGAATCCCCATCATGATTCCGGTTAGACCGAAGATGAGCACGGTGGGGAACATGATGCGGGTGAGCTCCACCGCCAGCTCGATTGTCGCCGGATCCTCGAAGCCGGGCGCGGCCAGCGCAACCACCTGCGGGGCGAACAGCACTCCCATCAAACTGATGACGCCCAGGACAAGGGTGGCCAGCAGCATTATGGTGGTGGCCACCTGCCAGGCTTCTTCCCGCCGGTCCTTGGCCAGGAGCTCGCTGAACACGGGGATAAAGGCGGCGCTCAGAGCGGTATCGGCGACCAGCGTGCGGACCAGACTGGGGATCTTGAAGGCGACGGTGAAGGCCCCCATTTGCGCGTTTAGCCCCAGCACCGAGAGCATCACCTGCTCGCGGAAAAGGCCGAGCACCCGCGAGGCCGCCGTCGCGACCATTAGAAAGGCGGCCGCGGCCGCCAGACCCTGTCTACCTCGATTGCCCACGTATGGGGGCTATGCTAAACTCCCCCGGCCTTCAAGGGAAGGCATCGCAATAGCCCCTGCGATTCGGTGGGAGGAGGTGACAAGTGGCCAACAGCAGACAACAGCGTAAACGCGTGGTTATCGCGCAGCGTCAGCGCATGGAGAATCTTCGCTACAAGTCCGCGATCAAGACGTACTTCCGCCGCCTTCGTGACTCTGTGGCGGCCAAGGAGGAGGATCAGGCTCGGGAAATAGCCCGGAAGCTGAGTTCCACCATCGACAAGGCCGCGGCGAAGCATGCCATTCACGACAACAACGCGGCCCGCAAGAAGTCGAAGGTCGATCACCTCGTCCAGCAACTCTCCGCCAAAGAGTAGGGACCCCGGGCCGGAGGCACGCCTCCACGCCCGGCCCCTCTGGGCCTCTCTTCCTCGCCCATCACATTACCCATCAGCACCCCCGTCACGCCGTCCCTTCATGACCTCAGCGTAGCGCGAGCAGTCTCCCCAAGCAGAGCTCGAGTTCGAATTCGGCAGGGGTGTTCGCCTGGCCCTTCATGCGCGCGTCCGTCTCGGCAAGGTGACCAAGCGCCGCCCGCACCCGCTCGACCGAGTAATTGCCCGCCTGCTTGAAGATCTTCTTGGCGGGATAGGGCTTCAGCTGGAGCTCCGACTGAATCTGCGCCTGCGGCCAGCCTTCCTCACGGAGTGCGAGCACCCGGGCAAGCTGCTGGTAGTGACGCAGCACCCGGTAGAAGAGGCCATTCGGTTTCTCGCCCGATCCGTAGAGATCCTCGACGATGGAGAAGGCGGCGTACCCTTGCCCATCGACCACCGCATCGACCAGATCGAAGACCCGGGCCTCCAGAGTACGCGGAACCAGGAGCTCCACGTCCTCGGCGGTCACCCGGGCGCGCCCCTTGTAGCTGAGCAGCTTCTCCAGTTCGCGCAGGATACTCTGCTGGTGGGCGCCCGCTCGTTCGACCAAGAGCTTGGCCTCGGCCGAACCAAGGCTGACCCCGAGCTTCTTCGCCTGCCTGACCGTCCATTCCGGGAGCTCCCAGCTCTTGGGCGCTCGGTACTCGAGCACCTCGCCCTTCTTCTGGAAAGCCTTGCGCAGCGGGTCTTTGGGCGGAAGCGTGGTTGCCACCAGGGCGAGGCAGGCGTCAGGCGCCGGCGACTCGAGATAGGCGGCGATGTCCTCCTTATCCGGCTTGCGCCAGGCCTGAGCGTCATGCACCAGGACCAACCGGATTCCCTCCAAGAAGGCCAGAGTGTTGGCGGCAGCCACCGCTTCGCGTGCCGGATGGTCGCCCGCGCGGAACTCGTCGATGTTCAGTTCGGTGCCCGACTCCTCGACTATGCGGGCACGCAGGCGGCGGAGCGCGAGTTCGACCTTGGGTTCGTCGTCCCCAAGGATGAGATACGCCGGGGACAAAGGCCGCCTGGCCTCTCCCCCGCCGGTCCCGCTGCTCTTTGCGCCCTTGCCTCCGGGCACTGACGATCCCCCTCTGCCGTTGTTCCCGCATCCACCAGACCATGTCCGTCGATGGACGGGCGGACACTGCTCCCGACCCGTGCTGCGTGCGCACCGCGAGTCGCCCCTGACCGAACTCCAAGGCTACCCAGCCGTGCGCATCGCTCCGGAAGGTGCTGACGCCACTGGCCGCGAGATCAGCAATAACTTCAGGAGCCGGATGCCCATAAGTGTTGGGCCCGACGGGGATGACGGCGATGCTTGGCGCCAACCGCATGAGCAGGGCCGCA
The DNA here is from genome assembly GCA_024637095.1 of Actinomycetes bacterium. Lineage (GTDB taxonomy): Bacteria > Actinomycetota > Thermoleophilia > RBG-16-64-13 > RBG-16-64-13 > Soudan-30. The sequence continues at coordinate 84,296 of JAGXFV010000034.1, read as the reverse complement.
TCGACGGCCTCTTTGCTGCCGTGATGAGGCACGACCAACGCAACCACCGGTATCCCGAGCGCCCGTAGGACAGGCGCCTCGGCATCGCCTGGGACGAGTATAGCAACGCCGTCGCAGCGAACCACCGTCACGAGTGACGCGTCGTTTACCCGATCGCCGTCGAGTTCCTTGCCCGCGCCTCGGTCGACCAACACCGGAGGCCGTCTGGCCAGGAACTCGAACTCCAGCCCGTCCAGCCGAAGCTTCAAGGCCTCCTCGCCGGACAGCCGGCGCGAGCCTTGCTCGTCGAGGGCTTCGAGAAGAGCATAGTAAGCCATGGAATCGCGAGACGGTTCTTTCGCCCACGCCTGGTCGACACCCTTGACGCGCACCCCGTCCACAATCCCATCGACTCCGCCGCCCGGCGCCATGGAGTCCGCCTCCGTCAACCGAACTCGGTCGATGAAGGTTTCGACCTCCAACTCCGCGAGCGCCTCGAGCAACCCACCGAAATGATCCAGGTGGGGGTGCGTGATCACCACCAGGTCGAGGCGCCGGACGCCGAGGGCTCGGAGTTGCCCTCCCAGGTCCATCTCAGCAGGGCCTCCGTCGATCAGGGCCGTCTTCCCTCCCGGCGTGCGCACGAGTACGGCGGCTCCCTCTCCCGCATCGAGCACGCGCAGTTCGGGCCTTTCGGGCCAGCTCTCCCTGCCCCAGGCCAGTACAGCTTCCCTATGGACGAAACTTGCGGCCGTCCACAAGGCCAAACCCAACAGTCCTCCGGCTGCCAGAATTGGGAGAAGCGCAAAACCCCGCCCCGCCCGCGCGTCCTCTCGCCGCTTCAGCAAGAGCAAGACGTAGGCAGCCGCCCCGCCAACGAGCAGCCCGAGAAGAGGCGCCACCATGCGGAATTCCAAGAGAGGTGCGCGGGAGAAGACCATCGCGATCTCGGTCACGTACGCGAGGAGAACCGCCGCCAGCCGGTTGAACACCACAGGCAGTGCCTCTCCCAAGAAGCCGCTTAGCAGGGAGCCCATGCCCAAGCCCATCACGACCGGCAGCACCGGCACGGCGAATACGTTGGCGAGGACGCCGACGATCGAGGCGCTGCCAAACACCAGCAGAGACACAGGAAGGGTGCCGAGCGTGGCGGCGAGCGAGATGGCCATCCCCTGTGCGAGCAACTCGGGAAGAAAGCCGAGTGCGCGCTGCAGTCTACTGCCCCAGGCCAGAATGCCGGCCACCGCCGCGAAAGAGAGTTGAAAACCCACCGCAGTGTACGCCAGAGGATCCCAGACGAGCACCACGGTGGCAGCCTGAACAAGCACCAGCCAGGAGTCGCGCCGCCTGCCCGAAAGCTCGGCGGAAAGCACGGCGAGCAGCATGACGAAGGCCCGAATAACCGGCACCCGAGCTCCCGTCAGAGGAACGAAGACTGCCGCGCAGAGGCCCGCCAGCAAGAGTGCGGGGCGTCGCGGCAGACGCAGTACGCCGGCGATCGCTATCACCCCGCCGGCCAGCCCGGCAACGTGGAGACCGCTAACGGAGAGGATGTGGGCCAGGCCGCTCGCCCGAAAAGCATCGATCAGTTCGCGGGGAACTCCGTCCCGCTCCCCGAGCACGACCCCGCGGAGAAGGCCCGCCTGAGGCCCGCCCAACCCCAGTCCCAGATACCCGCTTGAACGCGCACGCATCGCTCCCCAGAAGCCACCGCTCCGCGCTTCGGGGGAGTCGGCATCGATCGCCGTCAGAGTCCCCAGGACGTCTCCCGTCCCGAGCACGGCTCCCGCCGTCAAGATGAGCGCTCCGACCAAGGCGATGCGGGGGAGTCCGCCGCGTACCCCGTTTTCCGCCCGGATACTGTCTCCCGCCCCAGACCCTGGCCCTTCTACCCGCCGAGAAGAGACCAGGGTAAGGACGAGTAGCACGATGAGCACCATGAGTAGGGGCAAAAGACGCGATGATGCCCCAGGGAACCGCGATCCCAAAACCAGTCCCAGGACCAGCAGAACCCAACACAGCCGGGGGACGCCTACCCGCCAAACCAGCCAGCGCTCGAATGGCCCCATGACCTGAAATCCTACGGCTGCGCCAAGCCCCGGAAGCGTTCAATCGTCTTGGGACCGATCCCGGGAACGCGCTCCAGGTCTTCCAGCGAGGCGAAGGGCCCCTCGGCATCACGCGAGCCCACTATCTGCTCGGCCGTTTTGGGTCCGACTCCCGGTAGCTCCTCGAGCTCTGCCGCCGTCGCCGTATTGAGAGAGATCATGGCGCCGCCTCCGGCACCCGAACCTCCGGCGGCGCCGCCCACGCCTCCCGCGACCGCTCCGCCTCCGCCCCCCAGGTTCACCCCTCCGGCCTCCCCCTCTGCAGGAACGACCACCTGAGCGCCGTCCGTAAGCGGCGTTGCCAGGGATAGAGACTGCTCGTCGGCCTCGGGTATCGGCCCACCCGCCGCGGCCACCGCCTCGAAGACGCGCGCACCTGGCTCGAGCGAGTAGACACCGGGGCGCACGACCGCGCCGGTCACGTGAACCACAATGGGAGGACCAGAAGTCGTGGTGGTGGACGCGAATCCGGACTGGATGCCCCCCACTCCCTCCTGCGCGCCTTCGCCGTCCGCGCCCGAGCCCATCACCTGCCCCGGGAGGGTCACCACCAGGGCCGCGTCAGCCTCCCGGCTCCCGGCGGAATCGGCGGCTCGTCCGGCTTTGGCCAGACTCCACCCTCCGGCCAACAGGACAATCAGGGCAAAGGCCGCGTACACCAGAACTCGGGATGTGGGCAGCGAGGGCATGCCGCAACCCTAGCCCGCAAACCTCGGGCAGGTTATCGGCCTTTGGTTGGGGGATGGGCGCCCCGCCCCATGGAGTGGCCGTCCCTGTCTCGAGGGATGCACTGCCCCGTACGCAGGATCAGCGGCGAGCGGCTATTCGCCGGGCCGGCTTTTCGCCCTTTCCACCGAGATCTCACGTCCTCGGAAGACGGTGTCCTGCATGGTCTCGATCACCTTCGATGCGATCGCCTTTCGCACCTCGATGAAGGCGAAGCGGTGAAGTAGGTCGATCCGCCCGATATCCTCCTCGTGGATGCCTGCGGTCTCCCGCACCAAATCCTCGAGCTGCTGTCGGTTAACCTTCGCCCGTCGCCCGATCGAAATGAAGAGCCGGGTCATGTCGCCGTTCTCGTCGGGGGAATCGCCCTCCTCGGGCTTGCGACCCGGCGCCGCGGCCGCCTTCCCCTTCTCTTCTGGTTCACGCCGGAAGGGCACCGCTCCGGACTGGGAGTAGGCGCCGAGCAGAAATGCGGCGATGAGCTTGGGGGCGAAGTCGACGGCCAGCCGGTCGATAACCGCGAGATAGTCTCGAACCGAATGCGAATCGAGCTCCTGCAGCCGGCCGGAGAGATGATCGCGCAGCTGGAGGGCGCGAAGAATGCGTTCCTCCTCGGATAGTTCCGCCATCGCCGCCGGACGTATCTCGGCGGGTGTGAGTGGAGCCCCCGGGATGGCGGGCATCTCGGGGACGGCCGCGACGGGCGTCTGGGCCACAGGTTCCGGCCTCGCGCTCGGCCTTGGCCGAACCGGACGCGCCGGTTTCTTGGCGGCAATCTCCTCCGCGTGCCGGGCGTCACGCATGCGTTCCTCGACATCCTTGCGCCGCAACTGCTCCGCCTCGGCGCGCTCCCGCCGGCGCAGATCCTCGAGGGCACCGCGGGCCGAGGCTTCCTGAGCCTGTCCGCCGGCCTCCCTCTCCGCCTGAAGCTGGGCTTCGGAGATCAGGGCTTCCCGCTCCAGCCGGTCGGCCTCCTTGAGCACCTCCTCGACACCGGTCACCTCGATGCGCTTGTCGATATCGCGCAGGGTGTAGCGCCGCTGGTGGCGTTCGGCTTCGGTCTGCGCACCCTCGGTCATGCTGCGAAGCTCATCGAAGAAGGAAGAACGCTTTTCTTCATCGCGAGGGCCCTTGCCCGGCCGACGGCGCTCCCGGGGACGGCGGGGCTTCTCCTCAACTTGATCGGGGGCTATCGCCGCGGATGCCGCAAGGGTTCCCGGCTCGACTGTCGCCAATGCCTCGGCTATGGCGGGTTGCTCGACTGCCACCGATTCTTCCCTTCGGGCCTTCTCCTGGCGGCGCACACTTTCCTGGGCGGCCTCGTCGCCTCTGGCGGCACGGCGTCGCTCCTCCATCTCTTCGGCCGAGGGGAGTTCGCCCTCTTCGATCTGGGCGTGCGAGAACTCCTGAATGCGCAGCAGGTCCCAGTACTCGGCGGGGGTGACAAAGGTGATGGCAACTCCCGACCGGCCCATGCGCCCCGTCCGGCCAATTCGATGCACGTAGGCTTCCGGGTCCTGCGGGATGTGGTAGTTGATCACGTGGGTGACGTGGCTGATGTCCAGCCCGCGGCTGGCGACGTCGGTGGCTACCAGGTAGGGGAACTCTCCCCCGCGGAAGCCTTCCATGATCCGGTCGCGCTGCTGCTGGGTCAGATCGCCGTGCAGGCCCTCCACCTCGTAGCCGCGGCCCTTGAGCTTGCGCGCGAGCCTCTCCACGTTTCGGCGGGTCCGGCAGAAGATCATGGCTGAAGCGCTCTCGTCTTCATAGTCGAGCAGGTGAGTGAGAGCTTCCAGCTTCTCGTCCTCGGGCAGTTCATAGAAGATCTGCTCGGTATCGTCTAGCGTGAGCGTCTCCGGAACCACGGAAACCGACACCGGATCCCGCATGTAACGGTCGGAGATGTTCCGGATGTCGTCGGGAATGGTGGCCGAGAACAGCATGGTCTGCCGATCTTCGGGGCATTGCCGGAGGATGCGGCGGATATCGGGCAGAAAGCCCATATCCAACATCATGTCGGCCTCATCCAGAATCAGCATCCTGAGCCCGGTGAGGTCGAGCGTTCCGCGGCCGAGATGATCCAGCACGCGCCCGGGGGTGCCGGCGATGATCTGCACACCCTTCTTGAGAGCATTGATCTGACGGTCGATCCGTTGTCCGCCGTAGATGGGCAGGACCTTCTGGCCGCTGAAGAGACTGAGTTCGTGAAGCTCTTCCGAGACCTGGACGGCCAACTCCCGGGTGGGACAGAGAACCAGGGCCTGCACCGGCCCTTCCGGATCGAGGTTCTGGGCCATGGGGATACCGAACGCTGCGGTCTTGCCCGTCCCGGTCTGCGCCTGACCCAGGAGATCCCGGCCTTCGAGGACCAGCGGGAGGGATTTCTTCTGAATGGGGGTTGGCTCGACGAATCCCATCTTGTCTATCGCCTGCATGACCGAGGACGTCAGATTGAAGTCCTGGAAGGTTACGGGCGTTTCGACGGGTTCCTCCGGGGCATCGGGCGAAACGGCAGGCATGGCCTCGGCCTCTTCGGCCGGGTCTGCAGGCTGGGTCTCAACCTCTTGGGCAGGATCTGCAGCCTGCGCCTCGGGCTCGACGGCCGGCTCCGCCGCAGGCGACTGGGGCTCTCGGGGCTCTTCGGCAGGAGGCTCGGTCTCGGCGCTCGACGATCCGACGTCCTCGGTCTCCTTTGATTCGGAGTCGGTTTCCACGTGTTCGGCTTCCGCCTCGGCTTCGGCCGCGCTATCGACTTCGTCGGTGCTGATCTCGGGGGCTACCTCGGCCGCTGCTTCATCTGCCGGCTCGGGGGAGTTCATTTCGTTTTCGCGCACGTTATCTTCATTCATATGGAGAATATTAGCCTATCTTCTTGTGGTTTCCGTGCCGGTCGCGACAAAACGCCGTTCCAAGAACCCTTTAACGACCGCCCCCACCTCGCGCTGGCGCTCGTTGAACATGTGATCCGCGCCGGGCAGCACCTCCAAGGTGAGGTCGAGATCGAGACTCTGCAGGAACGGCCCCACGACTTCCGGAGACGCCAGCGTGTCCTCCTCGGCGCAGACGGCCAGCACGGGCCCGCGAAAGCGGCTTAGCCCTACCAGTTCCTCTTCGCTGAACTCCTCCGAACGGATCACCAGAGCGACCAGCACAAGCGCGTCGGCGGGCTCCCCCGCGATGACCGCGGCGGCCGTCATGATGCTGCCGAAGGAAAAACCGCCCAACACCAGCGGGCGTGACGGTTGAAGCCGCCTCCGCATGAACTGCGCCGCCGCCCTTATGTCATCACGCTCGGCTCTGCCGTCGAACTCTCCCGCACTCCGCCCTACTCCGCGAAAGTTGAAGCGCAGCGTGCTGAAGCCCGCTTCCCGCGCGGCGTTCGCCACGTGGTGGACCAGCGGTTGGCGAAGGGTGCCGCCATAGAGCGGATGCGGGTGCGCGAAGACCAGACCTCCGGCAGAAGCAGTCTCGTTTGAACTCTGAGGTTCCTCCAGCACCCCTTCCAGGGTGCCCGCCAGGTCGAGGCCCATGCCGATGCCCCCGAAGACCACGTGCTCCGGAGCCACGGCTCAGTCCCGGAAGTTGACGAACTGCAGCGGCACCTCGAAATCCTGCTCCTTGAGGAACGAGATCACTTCCTGCAGATTGTCGCGCTTCTTGCCGGTGATCCGCACCTCATCGCCCTGGATCGAGGACTGCACCTTCATCTTGGTTCCCTTGATCGCTTTGACGATGCGTTTGGCCACCTCTTCAGTTAGCCCGGTGGCGATGTCGACCTCCTGGCGCATCATGTCTCCCCCGGCCCGCTGAGGATCTTTGAAGTCGAATGCCTTGGTGTCGATCCCCCGCTTGACCGCGCGGGCCAAAAGCATCTCGCGCAAGGCTCGAAGCTTCATCTCGTCCTCGGTCAAGAAGCTAACCGCTCCTTCCTTGCGGTCCAGTTCCAGTTCTGCCTTCGAGCCGCGAAAATCGTAGCGCTGGGCAACCTCTTTGCGCACCATGTTGACCGCGTTGTCCAGCTCCTGCATGTCGACTCGGCTTACCACGTCGAATGAGGGCATCTGCGTGCCACCTCCTCTTGAAAGTCCCGTTCTGGAGCTACCCGAAAAACCCATTCCGCACAGAAACTTTACATTCTCGCCTTTTCATCTCCAGCACCCGCCTGTAGACTCCGCCGCCGTGTTCGACCCATCAACACAAATACGTGCCGCATTTGCGGGCCATTCCCATTTTCGCTTCCGAAGCGCCGTCGTGGTGGCCTTGGCGATGTTCATCGTCCTCCCCATGCTGGCCTTCGCCCCGATCACCGGCGGCGGCCTCACCCCGACGCCCTTCGCGACGCCGGCCAAGGCAGCCACAGTCGAAGACGCCAAGAAGGAACTGGAACAGGCCAAAGCCCAACTGGAGCGCCAACAGGCGGAACTGGACAAGCTGGCAGCCCAACAAGCGGACGCCGAGGAAACCGTGCACCAGACGCGGGACGCCCTCAGCGAGACCGCAGCCGCCACGGATCGCAGCAAAGCCGATCTGGCCTCTCTCGAAACCCAAGTGGCCTCGCGGCTACGCAGGATGTACATGAGCGGGGGCAGCACCGAAACCGCCTTCTTCTCCGCGCTCTTTAGGAAAGACCTCAGCTTCAGCGAGATCCTCCGGCGCTACCGAGGCCTCTCCGACGTGGCCGAAAGCGATCGTGAGCTCTTTGATCAGGTCTCGGGCCATCTGGAGAAGTTGGACGAACTCGAGGCGGAACTCACCACCAGGGAGCGCAAGGAGACCCAGGCGCTCGACTCTCTGGAGGAGACCAACAATCGTGCCCTTGCGCAGCTGGATGCCTCCAAGGACGAGTACAACGCCCTGCGCGAGCGGGTGCGCCGTCTGGAAGACGAGGAGCGCCGACGTGAGGAAGCGGCCCGCAAGGCTGCCGAAGAGCGCAGGGCACAGCAGGCGGCGGCAGCTTCCCGCAGCTCGAGCGAACCCAGAAGCGCGACCGGCTCGAGCTCGTCCTCGTCGAGCTCGTCCTCGTCGAGCTCCGACGGGTCCTCCAGCCGGGCCAGCGGCGTCATCGCGTCCGGTTCCTGGGTCTTCCCGGTCCAGGGTCCCAACAGCTTCATCGACGACTGGGGTTACGCGCGCTCCGGCGGCCGCAGCCACCAGGGGACTGACATCATGACAGCCCGCAATACGCCGCTCGTGGCCGTGACCGACGGCGTGATCAGCAAGGCGAAGGCCTATGAGAGCGGCCTTGGCGGGATCACCATCTGGCTGCGCGGCAACGACCGTAACTCCTATTACTACGCCCACCTGAGTTCGCTGGCTTCGGGCATGAGCGCCGGGACCAGCGTGAGCGCGGGTCAGGTCATCGGCTATGCCGGCAACACGGGTAACGCCCGGGGAACCGAAGTGCACCTGCACTTCGAGATCCGCCCCGGAGGCGGTTCGCCGACCAACCCCTACCCCACGCTCAGCAAGTACCGCTAGTCGTCCAGGTCCGCGACCTTCCCCGCCAGCTCCTCCCAGTCTTCGTAGAGCGAGCCGAGCTCTTCGCCCACCGCACCCGCTTCCTCGCTCGCCTCGGCCAGCACAGTGTGGTCACTGGCGAACTCCGGGTCGGAGAGAATATGGGCCAGTTCCTCCTGGCGCTCTTCGAGTTCGAGGATGCGTTTCTCTGCCCGGGAGTGGAGACGCCGTAGGGTCTTTCGCTCCTCGCGGCTGATGCGCCTCCCAGCTCCATTGCCCCGCACGGTCTTGGTCGCTCCGTCCACGGCCGGCTTGCCGCCCGCCGGTGCGTCCGCGGCGGTTACCGGCACTGGTTCGGGGCCGCGCCCCCTTTTCCACTGGTAATACTCCCAGTCGCCCAGGTAGTGGACGAGGCGCCCGGAATCGACCTCGATCACCTCCGAGGCGATGCTGTTGATCAGGTGCCGGTCGTGGCTGATGAAGACAATGGATCCCTGGAACTGCCGCAGCGCCTCGATCAGCACCTCGCGCGAAGCCATATCCAGGTGATTGGTGGGTTCGTCCAGGAGCAACAGCCCCGCGGGATCGAGCAGCATGCGCGCCAGGGCGAGCCGTGCTTTTTCTCCCCCGGAGAGCACGCCCACGGGCTTGTCAACGTCGTCCCCGGTGAAGAGGAAGGCCCCGAGGAAGTCCCGTACCTGATCGACCCGGTCCACCGGCCCGGCCGCCTCTTCCATGGTCTTGAGAACGGTTCGCCGCGGATCGAAGACCTCGAGTTGGTGCTGAGCGAAGTACTCCTGCCGCACCTGATGGCCCAGCTTGATAAGACCCGCGTCGGGCTCGATCACGCCGGCCAGCAGCTTGAGCAGCGTGGATTTGCCGGCGCCGTTGGGGCCCACGAGTGCGATCCTCTCACCGCGCTCGACCACGACATTGAGGTCGTCGTAGACCACGGTCTCGCTATAGGCCTTGCGCACGTGGGACACTTCCGCGGCCACCCGTCCGATACGCCCCGGCTGGGGAAAGCGGAAGCGAATCTCCTTACGCCCCAGATCCGGGACATCGATCTTGTCCATCTTCTCCAAATGCCGGATCTTCTGCTGAACCTGTTTGGCCTTAGTGTTCTTCGCCCGGAAGCGGCGGATGAAGCTCTCCGCCTGGTCGATCTCCCTCTGCTGGTTCTTGGCGGTGCTGACCAGAGACTCGTAACGCAGCCGCTTCTCCTTCTCGAAGGAATCGTAGTCCCCGGCGTAGAGGTCGATCACTCCGCGGTCGAGTTCGGCAATATGAGTGACCAACCGATTGAGGAAGTAGCGGTCGTGGCTGATCAGAACCAGGCTGCCGGACCATTCGAGCAGAAAGTCCTCCAACCAAAGCAGGCTCTCCAGATCGAGGTGGTTGGTGGGCTCGTCCAGCAGCAGCAGATCAGGGTGCTCCATTAGCAGCCGGGCCAGAGCGACGCGCATTCGCCAACCCCCCGAGAGCTCCACGATGGGGCGGTCGAAGTCGGATTCGCCAAAACCCATGCCCCGGGTGATCGACTGCGCCCGCGCCTCGAGTTCGTACCCGTGGGCGGCTTCGAAGGCGGTCTGCAGCGAACCGAGCTCGGTCAGCACGTCTTCGGCGTCCTGCTCCGCATCGGAGGAGGCGCCATTACCACCGTCACCTCCGTACGAGACTCCTGGCGCGGATTTTCCTTCAGCCGGCCCGTACTCCGCCAGCCGTTCTCCCAGAAGTTTCATCCTCCGCTCGAGATCGAGGATTTCTGCGTAGGAGGCGAGAACCTCCTCCATGACCGTGTGGTCCGCGATCTCCTCGATCTCCTGGGGCAGAAAACCGATCTTGAGATCCTTGCGCGCATTGATCTCGCCGCTGTCGGCCGACATCTCCCCGGTGATGATCCGCAACAGAGTGGTCTTGCCGGCTCCGTTGGGGCCGATCAGCCCCAGGCGCATGCCCGGCTTTACGTGCAGCGAAGCCTCATCCAGGATCACCTGGGCACCAAAGGTCTTGGAGAGTTCGTTCAGATGGATCATAGGGAGAGGATACCGCAGGCGGCGGACGGCCTGCGGGCTGGGACAGGGACAGCGAGTCAGACATCGGCGCCCCGACGGAAGCGGCCGGTTCTCCTGATCGGGGCTACCTGTCCCAGAATAGGCTTTTTTCCGATGAGGGGAAGGCCCCGGCCTGCGCGCCCCTCTGCAGCAGGTCGCGGATGGCGGTCTCGCCTTCGTCCCCGTAGTCTAGGCTAAAACCGGTGACGTACAGATCGATGTGCCGGCGGCAGACATCGGGGTCCATCTCCTGGGCGTGTCTTTCGATATAGGCGCGCGAGGCCGCGGGGTTCGCCCGGGCGTGCTCCAGACTTGCCCTCACCGCTTGCTCCACCCGGCCGGCCAACTCCTCGCCCAGGTCCCGGCGCACAGCAATGGCGCCCAGAGGGATCGGATGCCCGGTCTCCCTTTCCCACCACTCGCCGAGATCCACGAGGGCGGACAGTCCGTGGTCGGGATAGGTGAAGCGGCTCTCGTGGATGATCAGGCCGGCATCGACCTCTCCGGCTTCTACGGCAGGCATGATCCGGTCGTAGGGCATCACCCTGAGCCCCTCCAGCCCCGGAGCAAAGAGGCGCAGGAGAAGCGCGGCCGTGGTCCAGCGGCCGGGGATCGCGACCGAAAGCCCGCTTAGGGCGCCAGGGTCCGCAGGTCTCCCCGATGCCTTGTCGGCGCGGGTCACCAGCAAGGGTCCGCATCCCCGTCCCAGGGCTCCCCCTGAGTGCAGCAGGGCATAGCGGTCCCGCAGGTGCCCGAAGGCGTGGAAGGAGATCTTGCAGACATCCGCTTGGCCCACGCGCGCCAGATCGTTGAGCGCATCGATGTCGAGCAGCCGTTCTTCGACTTGGGGCGCGCCGGGTAGCAGGCCCGAAATCCAGGCATGAAAGATATAGGTATCGTTGGGGCAGGGCGAATAGGCCAGGATCATGCGGACGGCTCTTCTCCCAGCAGGTCGATGGCGACAGCGACGGCCGCCCTCCCCGATCGTTCCGCCGCGGCCTCCAACTGCCAGGAAGACCGGTCCCGGGGACCAACCAAATTACTGATTCCCCTCAGTTCAACCAGCGGCACGCCGTAGAGCAGACAGATGTGGGCTGCGGCTGCCCCCTCCATACTCTCCACCAGAGGCCGCCAGCGCTTCCAAAGCCTCTCGGCGCCTGCCGCCGTGCCGCAGGCGGTGGAATTGGTGACCCCCAGCCCACGATGAACCCCCTCGCTACCATCGACCCGGGCTTCGGCGCGCAGTCCCGTGCGGCTTTCCACGGGAACAGCCTCGCGGTCCTCGGCCTCCGACGCGAGCTTACGCAAGAGATCGTGGGCCCGCCGGGCGAGCACGGCGTCCAGCGGAAACTCGTTCCACATGGACCGGCCCGCGACCTCGGCGAGAGGGAGGCCCAGTTCCTCGGCCGAGAGCCATTCTCCCTCGGCCGACCAGGCCCCGGTGTCACCGTAGGCCTCGCGCTCGACGACGACCAGATCACCGACGTCCACCCCGGCCTGAGCGAAGCCGCCGCCCACTCCCGAGAGAATCACCGCGCGAGGACGCCCGGCCTGCAGCACGCTGGTCAGGGCATGCGCGACGTTGGCCTTTTCGTAACCGGTGAGGGCCACGAGGACCCGCGCGGCCGCCCCAGCGCCGCGCGACGCGAGGTGTCCAAGCCACCAGGGCTTCCCGGCCACTTCCAGAGACTCGGCGTCGCGCAGGGCTGCGCGCAGAGGCGCGATCTCGGGCAGGGTTGGCGCTGCGAGGACAAGGCCCACTCCCCGCAGCAGCTCATTCAGCTCCTGAGCGCCCAGGTCGCATCGGGCGGAACGGCGCAGGTCGGGGAGATCCCGGTTACTTCCGATCGGGATCTCCCCCTCCAAGCGTTAGATCGACTCCAGGAGCAACCGATCCGGGTCCTCCAGGAAACCGATGATCAGATTGAGGAAGCGGGAAGCCTCGGCTCCATCGATCAACTGATGGTCGAAGGTCAGGGACAGCGGCAGCATGTGCCGGATCTTGATCTGTCCGTCGATCACGACCGGCATTTCGCGGACTCGGCCCATCCCCAGGATGGCGACCTCCGGGTAGTTGGTCGCCGGCGTGGCGTTGATACCGCCGATGGCGCCGTAGTTGCTGATGGTGAAGGTGCCGCCGTTCAGCGCCGCAAGATCCAGCTTGCGGTCCCGCGCGCGCTCCACCAGATCGATAATCTCCTCGGCGATCTTGAAGATGCTCTTACGGTCGGCGTTCTTGATGTTGGGCACCATGAGACCGGCCTTGGTATCGATCGCGAGCCCGATGTTGTAGTAGCGCTTGAGCACGAACTCGTCGCAGTCCGGCGCGAGCACCGCATTCACCCGCGGGAACCGTTGCAACGCCACCGCGCAGGCCTTGATGACGAAGGCCAGGTAGGTCAGGCGGACGCCGCGCTCGGCCGCCAGAGTCCGTTCCTTCTCGCGGATGCGCTTCAGGATGCTGACGTCCGCTTCGTCGGTGGTGGTCACCTGCGCCTGCTTGGCCAGGGACTCAGCCATGCGGTGAGCCATGATGCGGCGCACGCCTTTGAAGGCCACCCTCTCCACAACGCCATGCTCGTCCTGTTGCAGGTTTCCGCCCATCCAGGACTCGGCCTGCTCCATCTCCTGGGGCTGGACCGAGGGCGCCTGCACGGTTTCGCGGCCGTAGGCCGCGGCCTCGGCGTGATCTTCCACGTCCTGACGCAGGATGCGGCCTTGTGGCCCGGTTCCGCTCACCTTCCCGAGGTCGACTCCCATTTCTTTCGCCAGTTGCCTGATGGAGGGCATGGCCAGAACGCCGCCCTCTTCCGGCTGCTCCGCCGCCTCGGTGCGCGCGGTCTGCGCCGGCGCCGCTTCCTCGTCCGGCGCCTCTTCGAGCTGCCCGACCACGGACCCCGTGTAGAACTCTTCGGCCTCTGCCTCGCCTTCCTCGGACTCAGCCGCGTTTTCCGCCGGCCGCTCGGGCTCGGAAGGCGGCGCCGAGGACGGCTGGGGCGCCGGGGGCGATGGCGGAGTTACCTCTTCTGCCGCCGCCGGCCTCGCTTGGCCGGAAGCCTGCTCCGGTTCCTTGGCGGCGGGGGCCGCTTCCGGAGGCGCCTCGGCGCGCGCCGGCTGGGCGGCGGCTTCACCCTCCTCGATGCTGACGATGACCTGGCCGACCTCGATCAGGTCTCCCTCCTCGGCGTGCAGTTTGAGGATCTTGCCCGTCCGCGGGCTGGGAATCTCGACCACCGCCTTGTCGGTTTCGACCTCGGCAAGAGTATCGTCCTCCACCACCGCTTCACCTTCGGCCACTTTCCAGCTGAGCAACTCGCCTTCGGTGATGCCCTCACCCACATCCGGGAACTTGAACTCAAAAGCCATGGCTAGAACTCCAGCGTCTTGAGGGTCTCACGCACGATCAGATCAACGTCGGGCAGGAACCAGTCTTCGAGCTTGGCCAGCGGCGTAGGAGTGTCAAAGCCCGTGACCCGCCGCGCGGGGGCCTCCAGTTTGAGGATGGCATGCTCCATGATCTGCGCCATGATCTCGGAGGTGAACGAAGCCGTCGGCGGTTCTTCGCTGACGATCACCGCCCTGCCCGTCTTGCGCACGCTGCCGATGACGGTATCGCGGTCGAAGGGATTGAGTGTGCGCACATCCACCACCTCGACCTCGCCCCGCTTTTCCTCAGACATCTGTTCCGCCGCCGCCTTACAGGTGCGCACCTGAGCGCCCCAGGCGATCAACGTGGCGTCGGTGCCTTCGCGCACGATCTTCGCCTTGCCCAGCGGGATGTCGTACGGCTCCTCAGGCACTTCCATCTTGATCGCCCGGTAGACCCGCTTGGGCTCGTAGAAGACCACGGGGTCGGGGTCGCGGATGGCCGCAGTGAGCAGGCCTTTAGCGTCGTAGGGATCCGACGGGATCACGGTCTTTATCCCCGGGATATGCGCCCAGATGGCCTCCATGCTCTCGGAATGGTGCTCCAGAGCGCGGATGCCGCCGCCGTAAGGAGTTCTCATCACCAAGGGTACCGTCCAGGTGCCCTGACTGCGCTTGCGCATGCGGCCGGCGTGGCTGATCATCTGATCGAAGGCCGGGTAGCTGAAGCCGGAGAACTGCATCTCGGCCACGGGACGGTAACCCGCGATGGCGGCGCCGATGGAAAAGCCGAGAATGGCCGACTCCGCCAGGGGCGTATCGATCACGCGGTCTTCGCCAAACCGCTCTACTAAGCCCTCGGTCACCCGAAAGACCCCGCCGTCCTTCCCCACGTCCTCTCCCAAGACGATGACCGTTTCGTCCCGTTCCATCTCCTGCTGGAGGGCCTGGTCAATCGCCTGCACCATGTTCAATCGAGCCACCTGCTACCTCCCCTCTCCCGTGCGGAATTTGAGCCAGCGGAGTTGCTCCTCGAGGTTGGCCGTGCGCTCTTCGAAAACATTGTCGAAGATCCGCTCTGGATCGGCGGGCTCTATCTCCTCGAAGGCTTTGACCGCGTCGGCCACCTTCTGAATCGCCTGCTCCCGCACCTGCACGACCCCATCGTCGTCCAGCATGCCCTGCTTTTGCATGTAGCGTGCAAGGCGCGGAATGGGGTCCTTCTTCAACCAGGGATCGAGGTCTTCGGCGGTGCGGTAGCGGCGGGCGTCGTCCGAGGTGGTGTGGTCGCTCAACCGGTAGGTATGCGCCTCGATCAGAGTGGGTCCCCCACCGCCACGGGCCCGGTCTGCGGCTTCCTTGGCCACCCGGTAGACGGCGAAGATGTCGTTGCCGTCCACCTGCACCCCGGGCATGCCGTAAGCGATGGCTTTCTGCGCGACCGTGGCGGCCGCGGTCTGCTTGTGATAGGGCACGGAGATAGCCCATTGGTTGTTCTGGCAGAGGAAGATCATCGGCAACTTGAACACTCCGCCGAAGTTCATGGCCTCGCTGAAGTCTCCCTCCGAGGTGGCGCCATCGCCGAACACAGTCAAAGCGATGGAAGCCTCGCCCTTCTGCTTCATGGCCCAGGCTATTCCGGTGGCGTGCAGCAGGTGGGTGGCGATCGGGACGGAGACCGGCAGCACTCGGACCCCCTCGTCGATCTTCTGCCCGCGTTCGTCACCGGCATTGACCGCGAGCATGCTTTCCAAGGGAGTCCCCCAGAGGATGAAGGCGCCGGTCTCGCGGAAGGCCGGGACCAGCCAGTCCTTGCCCTTTTCGAGGGCATAGGTGGTGCCGATGTGGGCCGCCTCCTGGCCCATTACCCGCGCGAAAGTGCCCAGCCTCCCCTGTCTTTGGAGCTTGAGCATCCGCTCGTCGAACTGCCGGGTGAGCACCATGGTTTCGTACAGATGGCGGATCTGCTCCTCCGACAGATCGGGCATGAGGGACTCGTCCACGTTCCCCTCATGATCCATAACCTCGACCCGCTCGATGGAGAACTGTGCCAGCGTGGTAACGGGCACGGCCCTACCTCCCTTCCTCCAAGCTTACTTGCGTCATGCCCTCGCCCAGCAAATGCGAGTGCGGCCACCGCGCTCCCTCCAGAGACACGGTCCCGATGGTTTCCTATCTATCTCCGCGTTTACCCGCTTCCTACACTTGCCAGGGCGACGCAACGGAGGAACACCCGAACAGATCTTCACGCTGAAACCCTCTTTTAACACTCAAGAGGCAAATTCGCGCTAGAATACCCCCAACGTGATTAGTTGAGCGAATGGCGAGATGGTCTCGTCTGAAGGAGGTGACCTAATGAAACAATCAACAACCTGCGTACACTGCTGCACCTCGATCCCCCATTCCGTCTGGGTCTGCCCGGCGTGTGGAGGCTGGGTAGCGGAGACCGTAGCGGCTTCGACCGCGCGGCTTGAGAGTTCGGTGGTGACGGCCTAACCGCCACCAACCCGTATTCGATTCAAATGGGCCCTTCGGGGCTCTTTTTGTTGCCCTTACGCCGTACCCCACCGCGAGGCGGGTATGGCGGCACGGGCGCACCGCCCGGGTGTCATGCCCCCATACCGACGGCAGCGCCGCCGCCCCCGCGGCCCGAAACGTTCGGCAATCATAAACCGTTAGCCCCTGGGCATCCTGCGCCCTTCGATCTGATTGATCTCGAAGACCGAGGGGTGCTTGTAGTGGGAATCCACGTAGGCCTCCACCAGGCGTGTCACCAGCACTTCGGGGTCGCTGTCGTAGATGACGAAAGCGCCGGTCTCCTTACCGATGGCCTCGAGCAGCATGGGGATGGAGTCGGCGATGCCGCCGCTACCTTCAACCACCCCGATCAACTTGCCCTCGTCGTAAGCGATGGCGAACTCTCCCAGGGTGCCCGAATGCCCGTTGATGATTATCACCACGTCGCTGGAGCGGATGTTGACGATCTCTCGGCCCATCAGCCCGCTGCCCGTGTAGATCATCACGTCGAAGACATCTGCGGGCGAGTCATAGACGTAGCGATGCTCGTCGAGACTCAGCGCCGGCGAGATGCCCACGGATATGCCCCCACCCTCGTGAATGCCCCGGGCAGACTCGTAGGGCAGCCCCGGCGCGGCCCCGGTGATCAGCACCATATCCCGCTCGGCGATCGCCTTGCCTACGAGGTAGGCTTGTTCGCGCACCTCCTCTGACAGGTGGCCCGAGGCGGCGCCCATCACCCCAACCTGCAGCGGAAGCGCTTTGACGTTCTTGGAGTAGAGCTCCGGGCCTGACTCGAATATCTCGCGATGCTCGAGGGAGCAAAAGTAGTACAGCCGGCCGCGGTGGACGGCGGCGGCCTCGGCTTCACTCTCGCGAAGCGAAATTCCACATACCGGATCGTGCGCCATGAGAAGCCCTTTCGGGAAACGGGCTGCGTCCCCCTAAGAGACCTGCCCCGGTTTCGACAGCAGCGAATCAGCGTGTTATATCATCGGTCGTCCATTCTCCTACCATGGAGCCGCTCTCTCATGCATAAGGGCGAGGCAAACAGCCACTCGCGGGCTCCCGATGGCCCAGTTGAGATCCTGCCTGGGCGCAGCGTGGTGCTGGTCGATCTGGAGAGAATCCGCCACAACGTGCGCCGACTGCGGGCTGAGCTAAGCGCGGCCACCGAAATCTGGGCCGTGGTGAAGGCGGACGGATACGGGCACGGCGCTTTCGAAGCCGGCGGCGCCGCGGTCGAAGCGGGAGCGACTGCACTCGTGGTCGTGACCACCGACGAGGCCCTCGAGTTGCGGCAGCGCGGCTACGGTGGCCGGCTGCTCGCCCTGGGACCTTTCATAGAAGCGCAGGAACTGCGAAGTCTGGCGGCCGCCAAAGTGGAGATCGCGCTGGCCGAGGAGTGGGGACTCGATCTGCTGGCCCGGGCGGCGGCGGAGACCCGTGTTGTGGGATTCGTTCCTTCTCCGGCGGAGACGGCAACCACCTTCCGAGTTCACCTGAAGTTAGAGAGCGGCATGCACCGGCGTGGACTGGCCCAACCCGAACTCGAACGAACGCTGGACCGGTTGGAGACTTTGCGCGAAGTTTCGGTTGACGGCGTCATGACCCATTTGGCCTGCGCCGACGAGGACAAGGCTTCGGTGACCGGCCAACTCGCCGAGTTCGACAGATTGAGCGAGTTGGTCCGCCGCCGTTGGCCCAAGGCGGTTCGGCACACTTCCAACAGCGCGGCCACGCTCCGCCATCCGGAGGCCCACTTGGATGCGGTGCGGGTCGGCGTGGCGCTCTACGGCCTCTCCCCTTTCCAGCGCGACCCCGAGCGGGATGGGCTGAGGCCGGCCCTCACTTGGCACTCTACCTTGACCTCGATCAAGCAGCTCTCGCCGGGGGAAGGGGTCGGCTATGGCCATAGGTTCCGCGCCGAGATCCCCACCAGGGTCGGTCTGGTGCCGCTGGGCTACGCCGACGGTGTGCGCAGAGGACTCGAGGGAAAGGGACAGGTCCTCGTCCGCAGCCGGCGCCGCCCCATGGTCGGCGGGGTCTCCATGGATTCCTTTGCCGTCGACCTGGGGGACGAGCCGGCGGAGGTAGGCGACCTGGTCACGTTGATCGGCACTCAGGGCGAGGAGCGGATCACTGCCGAGGAAGTTGCCCGCTGGCTGAATACCATCAACTACGAGGTGACCTGCTCCATCTTCCCGCGTCGCGCTCGCCGCGTGTTCCTCAACGGCTAGGATTCCCCATAGCTGACGCCGCGGGCGGCTGTCGGGGGCGATTCCCCTCGACAACGAGAGTACCCGCCCAGCAGGTGGCGTCCCTCTCCTGCCGGTCGCCCTCCCTCCCCGCCCGCTCATGGAATAGATGTCGAGTCCAGTTGCCGCAATGGACTGTACATTGATATCGTTTTTGCTGCGCGAAACCCACGCATCGCGCGTGCCGGCACCTCCCCGGGGGGTAAAGAGTGGCCGGACTGCACCAAGAACCCGTCACACCAGCAAAGGGGGAAACGTGGCCGACGAACCCACGCTCGAAGGCAAGGTATTCGAGGTCCCGGAGGATTTCCGGCAGAAGGCCCTCATTTCGAGCTTCGACCAGTATGAAGAGATGTATCGCCGCTCCATGGAGGACGGCGACGCCTTCTGGGCCGACACGGCCGAGCGCATCACCTGGTTCAAGAAATGGGACCGGGTGCAGAACCACGACTTCGCCAACGCCCGTATCCGCTGGTACGAGGGGGGCAAGCTGAACGCCGCCTACAACTGCCTGGATCGCCACCTGGAGACAGACGTCGCCGACAAGGTGGCGTTCTACTGGGAGGGCGACGACCCCACCTACACCCGCGAGATTACTTACCGGCAGCTTCACGCCGAAGTCGCCAAGTTCGCCAACGTACTCCGCAAACACGGCGCCAAGAAGGGCGACCGGGTAACCATCTATCTGCCCATGATCCCCGAACTGGTGGTGGCGATGTTGGCCTGCGCCCGCATCGGCGCCATTCACAGCATCGTCTTCGGCGGCTTCTCGGCCGACTCGCTCCGCGACCGGGTGAACGACGCCGATTCCAGCCTCATGGTCACGGCGGACGCCGGCCTGCGGGGTGGCAAGCAGGTGCCCCTGAAAAAGGCGGCGGACGATGCGGCGAGAGAAGCGCCCAGTCTGAACACCTTCCTAGTGGTCAAGCACACCGGCGCCGACGTCGATTGGCAAGACGGCCGCGACTACTGGTATCACGAGGAGATGGAGGCGGACGATGTCGCCGGGGACAGCCCCTGGGAGGAGATGGACGCGGAAGACCCGCTGTTCATCCTCTACACCTCGGGCTCGACCGGCAAGCCCAAGGGGGTGCTCCACACCACCGGCGGCTACATGGTCTACACCAGCTTCACCCACCAATTGATCTTCGACTACCATCCCGAAGACGTCTTCTGGTGCACGGCCGACATCGGCTGGGTTACGGGGCACAGTTACATCGTCTACGGCCCGCTGGCCAATGGCGCCACCAGCGTGATGTTCGAGGGGGTGCCCAATTACCCCGGACCGGACCGCTTCTGGGAGGTGGTCGAGAAGTACAAGGTGAATCAGTTCTACACCGCCCCCACCGCGCTCCGCGCCATCGCCCGCGAGGGTGACGAGCATGTGAAGAAGCACGACCTCTCCTCGCTGCGGCTCCTGGGCACCGTGGGTGAGCCGATCAATCCCGAGGTCTGGCTCTGGTACTACAACGTTGTCGGCGGCGGCCGCTGCCCCATCGTAGACACCTGGTGGCAGACCGAGACCGGCGGCATCCTGATCACTCCACTGCCCGGAGCCGTGAGCATCAAACCGGGTTCGGCAACGCTGCCCTTCTTCGGGGTGGAGCCCGTCCTGGTCGATGCGGACGGCAACGAGATCGTGGGGGCGGGTGTGGGCAACCTCTGCATCGGCCGGCCCTGGCCGGGAATGATGCGGAGCGTTTACGGCGACCCCGAGCGCTTCTACAACACCTACTTCGTCCAGTATCCGGGCAAGTACTTCACCGGCGACGGATGCCGTCGCGACGAGGACGGCTACTACTGGATCACCGGGCGCGTGGACGACGTCATCAACGTCTCCGGGCACCGCATGGGTACCGCCGAGGTGGAGTCGGCCCTGGTCAGCCACGACGCGGTGGCGGAAGCCGCGGTGGTAGGGATGCCACACGACATCAAGGGGCAGGGCATCTACGCCTATGTCACCCTGAACGCCGGCATCGAGGGATCGGACGACCTGCGTCAGGCTCTCGTCAAGCACGTGCGCAAGGAGATCGGGCCGATCGCCACGCCCGACGTCATCCAGTGGGCGCCGGGCTTGCCCAAGACCCGCAGCGGAAAGATCATGCGGCGGATTCTGCGGAAGATCGCGGCAAATGAAGTCCAGGAACTCGGCGACACCTCAACACTGGCCGATCCCAGCGTGGTGCAGAATCTGGTGGATCACAGGGCGGGCGCCGACAAGTAGCACCCGGAAGACCTCGCCCCCACTTGTCGGGGGCGGCGGACCTCCGCTTCGGCAAAGGGGGGCGGCTTCGGCCGTCCCCCTTGCTTTTGCCCCAATGAACGATCGCCAGGCCCACCCCCGTCTCCACGGCGGATTTGGCCGCAGGGACCGTCTGATATATGTTTGTTCAGGGGGCAGCAAGGCCGAGGCGCGGACTCGAAACCGGAGAGGGAGGCGGCCATCGCAACTCGCACGCCCAGCGCGGCTCCCGAGAGCTGGCGGCACCGATACCAGAGCAAGCTGCGCTCTCTACCCCAGGCCTTGGCGCTCATCCGCCGCGGTGACCATGTCTTCATCGGCGCCGGCTGCGGAGAGCCGCAGGCGCTGGTCCGCGAATTGACCGAGGCGGGCAGCCGTCTGGCCGACACCGAGGTCTATCACTTGCTGACCCTGGGCACAGCGCCCTACACCGCTCCCCGCTTCAGCGAGACGTTCCGCCTCAACTCTTTCTTCATCGGAGCGGACGTACGCAACGACGTGGCCGAAGGCCGCGCCGACTACACCCCGGTCTACCTTTCCGAAGTGCCTCGACTTTTCCGCAGTGGCCAGCTGTCGATCGACACGGCCCTCATTCAACTTTCACCTCCGGACGCCCACGGCTACTGCTCCTTTGGCGTCGCTGTCGACATCACCAAGCCCGCGGCCGAAGCCGCCCGCTGTCGCATCGCGCAGATCAATCCCAGCATGCCCCGCACCCTGGGCGACTGCTTCATTCACGTGGACGAGCTGGACGCCATCGTCGAGTTCGAGGAACCCCTGCTCGAGTGGCGCCCGCCCGCGCTCGACGAAACCGCCCTCGAGGTCGGCCGTCAGGCGGCCAAGCTGGTGGGCCATGGGGCCTGCCTGCAGATCGGTATCGGCCACATCCCTCCCGCAATCCTGCAGTTCCTGCACGACCGCAAAGACCTGGGCATCCACACGGAAATGCTGACGGCCGACGTGATCGAACTTGTCGACGCCGGGGTGATCACGAACTCCCGCAAGACCCTGCACCGCGACAAGATCGTGGCCTCCTTCTGTCTGGGTGGGCCGGAAATGCTCGCTTTCGTCGACAACAACCCACAGTGCGAGTTCCATCCCTCCGACTACACCAACGACCCCTACGTGATTGGGCAGAACGACAAGATGGTTGCGGTGAACTCGGCGCTCGAGATCGATCTGACCGGTCAGGTGTGCTCGGATTCGCTCGGATACAGCTTCTACAGTGGCATCGGGGGGCAGGTTGACTTCGTGAGGGGGGCGTCGCGCTCGCGGGGAGGACGGCCGGTGATATGCCTCTCCTCCGTGGCGCCGGACGGAAGCAGCACCATCGTTCCCGTGCTTTCTGAAGGAGCGGGGGTCGTTACCTCCCGGGGCAGCGTCCACTACATAGTCACCGAGTACGGGATTGCCTATCTGCACGGCAAGTCCATCCGGGAACGGGCCATGGCCCTCATCCAGATCGCCCATCCAGAGCACCGCACCGAGCTCCTCGATCACGCCAAGGAGCGCCGTTATGTCTTCCTGGATCAGCAGACGCCGGTCAGCGCCCGTTACCCCGACGAGTTGGAGCGTTTCAAAGGACTGCCCGACGGAGGCCAGGTGACGATTCGTCCTCTGCGCCCCACCGACGAGCCGCTGATCCGCGACCTCTTCTACGACGCCAGCGAGCAGAGTCTCTATCAACGCTACATGAACACCAAGACAACGCTCCCGCGCAGCGAGCGGCAGGGCGTGGTCAACGTGGACTACTGCTCGACCATGAGCCTAGCCGCCTTCGACGACGCTCACAACAAGCTGGTGGCGCTGGCGGAGTGGAGCCTCAACCCGAGCACGAATCTGGCCGAGGTGGCGCTACTGGTCAGGGACGATTGGCAGCGCCGGGGCGTCGGCACCATACTGCTCGACTACATGATCGAACTCGCCATGCAGCGCGGAATCCGGGGCTTCACCGCGGAGATCCTCGCCACCAACCGGCTGATGCTCCACCTCTTCCAGCAGTGCTCCCAGCCGGTACGCACCCACCTCTCCGAGGGGTGTTACAGCGTGGTGGTGGAGTTCGATCCCCAGGAACTCCAAAGGCAGGTGGCTATCGCCGCCGAGTGGCTCAAGAAACACCCCGTCATCCCCTGCGATCTGCCGGGCATGACTCCGGGTGACGACTCCCGCTAGAGCGACCTATTGCTAGGTTTCTCTCTTGTAGTTTTGCGAGGGCTCCGCTAAACTGACCAACCATACCCCCTGGGGTATACGCACGCTCACACACCAGTTCCAACGGAGGAAACTGCATGCCGCGGGAGATCACGACCGAAACTGCCGGCCCCAGAGATCGCAAGAAGGCGCGCCCCGTAGCCACCATAAATTCCGAGGTATGCGATCGTTCCCCCGGTTGCCCCGTGGTTCGGGTCTGCCCCAAAAACGCCGTGGTTCCGGACGACTCCGGCGCCGGCGAAGGGCGCGGTCCCCTGTTTGGCCTTTTCGGCGGCAGCAGTCACGGTTGGAAAGTCGACGAGGACGCCTGCACCGGCTGCCTGCTCTGCGCACAGTACTGCCCGATGGGCGCGGTCGAGGAGCGGGAGCGAAACCAGAGCTAGCCCCTGCACTGGGCGCCGGCCCTAGGGCGCTGGCCGCACCGCTGGAGCCTGGAGCCTGGAGCCTGGGACCTTGAGCCTGGAGCCTATCCCTCGGAACTGGGCTCCAGTTCGCCCACCAGTATGTCCAGACCTCGTACCGGCGGGCCGTGCTGATGAACAGATGGGGATTGAGGGCGCCGCGAGCCGTCCGACCGCGGCGGGTTCCGGCTGACCAGATTGAGCCCGCCCAGTATCAGGCCAAGCCCAAGGGCCAAAAAGAGGTCGACGTGTTCGCCGAGCACGGCCCAACCGGCGAGCACGCCCAGCGGTGGAGTCAGAAGCAGGAACGAGGAGAGCACGCTGGCCGGGTGACGCTCGATCAACTCGAACCACACCAGATAGCTGACCGCTGCGACCACGACGATCTGGAAGCCCACCGCCGAGACCACCGAGGTGGTCAGGTTCCAGGCACGGCCCCCCTCCAGGAGCCAGCCGGCCCCCAGGAGCAAAGGCGCGGAGAACACCAGTTGATAGAGTAGGGCGTTGCGCGGAGCTAGGTCGTACTCCGTCAGCGCCCACTTGGCGTAGACGGTGTTGAGCGCCCAAACCACCGCTGTGGAGAGCATCAGGAGGTCGCCCTCGAGCGAGCCCGAACTCCCTCCCCCCCGACCCATGAACACCGCGGCCACGCCCAGAAACGCGAGCGTGAGCCCGACAGCTTTAAGCGGAGTCAAGCGGTCTCCGCGCAAGAGGAAATGGGCGCTTAGCGCCACGAACAGCGGCTGAGTGTAAAGCAGGACGACCGCCCGAGACGCGTCGGTTAGCGACGTCCCCAAGTACAGACATAGGAAGTTGAGCGCGAAGACTCCGCCCAGCCCCACTCCGTGCCAAAAACGCTTGTCACGGTGGAACAGGGCCCCTCCTCGCATGAAGATGTACAGGGCGACCAGCACTCCGGCCCCGGCATTGCGGATACCCGCGGTCATAATGGGCGGCATGCCGGTCGTCGAAAGCTTGATGGCGACCACGTTCGCGCCCCAGGCGGTGGTGCAGAACATCATGAGGAGGGTGACCGCCAGAGGCAGCTTGCCGGTGCGACTCATCTACCGGACCACCAGGTTGACCAGCTTGCCCGGGACGACGATCTCCTTGAGGATGGTCTTGCCCTCGAGGTGACGTTGCACACCGGGTAATTCCTTCGCAGCGGCCAGTATCTCGTCCTTATCCGCCTCGGCGGGCACCTCGGCGCGGTCCCGCACCTTACCGTTGATCTGCACCGCGATCTCCACGGTGTCGTGCTCCAAGAAGCGCTCGTCGGCCTCGAGCCAGGGCTCCTCCCAGATGCGCTCACGACCCAGCAGCCCCCAGAGTTCGGCGCACATATGGGGAGCGAAAGGCTCTAGCAGCCGGATCAGGGACTCGAGCGCCTCGATGAGCACCCGCCGGCCGGTCTCGGTCGCCGCCAACCCCTCGCCGTCACCCTTCGCCGCGGAGATCTCGTTGTTGAGTTCCATGATGGCGGCGAGCGCCGTGTTGAAGTGGAAGCGCCCGACGATGTCGTCGGTCACCTTCTCTATGACCTGGTTGGTCTTGACCAGCAGGGCACGCTCGTCGGCGGTAAGGGTGTCGGGATCGGGCTGAGGACCGGCGGAGAAGGTGGCCCCCGCCAGAGGGGTCCCGAACCAGCCCGCCTCGATCGCCTCGGTCACCTGGCGCCAGACGCGCTGCAGGAAGCGGTGAATCCCTTCGATGCCCTGATCGCTCCACTCGACGTCGCTCTCGGCGGGACCCATAAAGAGGACATACGCGCGCAGGGCGTCGGCTCCGTATCGTTGCACGTACTCGTCCGGACTGACCACGTTGCCCTTGGACTTGGACATCTTGGCGCCCTTGTAATAGATCATCCCCTGAGTAAAAAGGTTGCGGAAGGGCTCCTCGAAATCGACCAGTCCCAGGTCATAGAGCACCTTGGTGAAGAACCGCGAGTACATCAGATGGAGAATCGCGTGCTCGACCCCTCCGATGTACTGATCGACCGGCAACCAGTAGTTGGCCGCCTCCCTGTCCCAAGCGACGTCGTTGCGCCACGGCGAGACGTAGCGCAGGTAATACCAGGACGAGTCCACGAAGGTGTCCATGGTGTCGGTCTCGCGGCGGGCCGTCTCGCTGCCGCACCGAGGGCAGGTGGTGCTCACCCAATCCTCGGCCGCAGCGAGGGGGGAACGTCCCTTGGGCGCATAATCGCTGATCTCCGGGAGAAGCACCGGCAGCTCTTCCGCCGTCACGGGCACCTCGCCGCAGGTCTCGCAGTAGACGATGGGGATAGGCGCGCCCCAGTAGCGCTGCCGCGACACCAGCCAGTCACGCAGCTTGTAGTTGACGGCGAAATCGGCTTTACCCTGCTCCTTGAGCCACTGGGTGACCTTCTCGATCCCCTCTTCCTTGGAGAGACCTTCGAAGCCGGGAGAGTTGACCATCCCGCCCTCGCCGGCATAGGCCTCGGCCATCTCGCCGGCTTCGTTCTTGTACTCCTCGGGCGAAGAGATCACCTCAATAATGGGCAAATCGAACTTCTTCGCGAACTCGAAGTCGCGTTCGTCGTGGGCGGGGACCGCCATGATGGCGCCCGTGCCGTACTCCATCAGCACATAGTCGGCGACGTAGATGGGGATGTCCTGCCCGTTGACGGGGTTAACGGCGTAGCGGCCGGTGAAGACCCCGGTCTTCTCCTTCTCAGCGTTGGCCCGCTCAAACTGAGGCGTATTCATCGCCCTGCGCGCGTAGCGCATGACTTCCTCCTGCTGAGGAAGACCGGCCACCAGGTCCTCGAGCATCGGGTGCTCCGGAGCCAGTATGAAGAAAGTGGCCCCGAAGAGCGTGTCGGGACGCGTGGTGAAGACGGTCATCTCTTCCGAGCCGCAGAGGTCCTCCACACCCGGGAACTGTTCGGAGTCCAGGGGCGCGATTTGGAAGACCACCTCGGCGCCCTGAGAGCGCCCGATCCAGTTGCGCTGCATGGTAATCACCCGTTCGGGCCAGGACTCCAGTTTGTCGAAGTCCTGCAACAGGCGTTCGGCGTAGTCGGTGATGCGGAAGAACCACTGCTCGAGCTTCTTGGTTTCGACCTCGGTGTCGCAACGCTCGCAGCGCTGCTCGATCACCTGCTCGTTGGCGAGCACGGTCTGGCACGAGGGGCACCAATTGACCGGGGCGGCCTTCTTATAGGCCAGGCCTCTGTTGTAAAGCTGGATGAACAGCCACTGCGTCCACTTGTAGTACTCGGGCCGACTGGTGGCCAACTCTCGCGTCCAGTCGATGGAGACGCCCAAGCGGCGGAGCTGACGGTTGATGGTGGAGATGGCCCGCTCGGTGAAGGCCGCGGGGTGTTCGCCGGTCTGGATGGCGACGTTCTCGGAGTTCAGACCGAAGGCGTCGTAACCCATGGGATGGAGCACGCGCTTACCCTGATGGCGGCGGACTCGGGCGATCACGTCACCGACGATGTAGTTCTTGACGTGGCCCACATGGGCGCTACCCGAGGGGTAGGGGAACATCTCGAGAACGTAGGTGGAACTGGCCTCGGTCCCCGGATCGACGTCGTCCTGGCTCGGGTTCAGCGCCACGAAGGTCTTCTCCCGCTCCCAGACCTCCTGCCACTTGACCTCGATCTCCTGCAGATCGTACTTCAGCGCCATCCTGGACCTTTCCTCTATATGGTCATCCCGCCGCGCGGCGGGCGGGTGACTCCACCTGTCAGACCGGTAATTCTAGTCTGTCGAAAGGCCCCGAACAAACGCCGGAATTGGGCTCCTCACGGAAGCCGGTTCAGCAGCCTCAGCCTCCTCCTCCTCCCGGCCGGCGCATCGCCCAACCGAAATAGGCCAGTACAAGAATCAAAACCACGATCTCCAAGTCTTCACCTTCCTCCTCGTAACCGCCGCCCTCTCAGGAGACAAATACCGGTCGGGGTATGGTAACAGACTTTACCGGGCTCCCACTCTGGAAACCGGGCCTCCCGACCGCCCCGGGCAAGAGAAACGAGATTCCTGGGTAAGGCTTACTCTAAGGTTGTCGGCCTTGGCGAGTATGACGGGGGCACTTGTGACGGTGGACTGGGAACTCTTCGGGACCGAAGTCCTCCGGATCGTCGTCGCCCTAGTCCTCGGTGGGTCGATCGGCCTCGAGCGCGAACTGCGGGAGCGCGCCGCCGGTTTCCGCACGCACATCCTCGTTGCCGTGGGCGCTTCGGCCTTCACGCTGGCCTCGATGAACGGTTTTCAATTGACGGCCGAGCAGGCAGCCGAAGGACAGACATACGATCCCTCCCGCGTCGCCGCGCAAATCGTCAGCGGCATCGGTTTCCTGGGCGCGGGGGCCATCATCCGTCACGGCATGTCCGTCCGAGGCCTTACCACCGCAGCGAGCCTCTGGGCGGTTGCCGCCATCGGGATGCTGAGCGGCGCGGGCATGTATGGACTGGCGACCGCCACCACGCTGCTGGTGCTCGTCAGCCTCGGCGGTCTCCGCTTTCTGGAACGTCGTATTGCTGACAGCCGCGGCCAAGGCCGCATGGATCTACACGTGCGCTTCGCCCGGGAGGAGTATGGCAATCTCTCCCGGCTGATCGGGGTTTTAGATGAGCGGCACGTGACGGTGCTACGGCTCAACTCGGATCTGGAAGACGCCGACCGGCGGATAGTGCACCTCGGCCTGCAGCTTCCCGAAAGCGTCAGCCGCAACGAGCTGATGTCCAACATCTCGCGGGATTCGGGCTCGGTGGAGGTCAGCGCCGACTGACCGAAGAGCAGCGGCCCAACGCGGTGAATACGCCGCGCGCCGCGGACCCGGCCCTTGGCTATGCCCGCTGCAGCGCCTGCATCTCCCGGGCGAGCTCCTTGATCTCGTCCCGGAGCTTGGCCGCATACTCGAAGCGGAGTTCCTCGGCCGCGGCGAACATCTCTTCCTCGAGCGAAGCCATAAGCTTCTCCAGTTCCTCCGGCTCCATCTGCTTGCCCGTCCGGTCGAGCCGCCGCTCTTTAGCGGGCAGAGCCTGTCCCAGCCCGAGCAGCTCGGTGATGTCGGAGATGCCTTTGACGATCGATTGAGGGGTGATGCCGTGCTCCAGATTGAACTCCGCCTGAGCGGCCCGCCGCCGGTTGGTCTCGGACAACGCTTTGTCCATAGCCTTAGTCATGCGGTCGGCGTACATGATCACCTTGCCGTGGGCATTTCGGGCAGCCCGGCCGATGGTCTGGATCAAGGCGGTCTCCCCGCGGAGGAAGCCTTCCTTGTCCGCGTCCAGAATGGCGACCAGGGTGACCTCAGGTAGGTCCAAGCCCTCCCGCAGCAGGTTAATTCCCACCAGCACGTCGTACTCGCCCAGCCGAAGCTCGCGGACGATGTGGATGCGCTGCAGAGTGTCGATCTCGGAGTGCAGGTAGCGGGCCTTGAAACCCATCTCCACCAGGTAGTCGGTCAGGTCCTCGGACATCGTCTTGGTAAGGGTGGTGACCAGCACCCGTTCGTTCCGCTCGACCCGTTGCCGGACCTCGTTCATGAGGTCGTCTATCTGGTTGCGCGTCGGCCGTACCTCCACCTCGGGATCGAGCAGTCCGGTTGGCCGGACCAACTGCTCCACTACCTGGGTGGAGGCGGAGGTCTCGTAGTCGCTTGGGGTGGCCGAGACAAAGACCACCTGAGGTACCTTCTCGATGAACTCCTCAAAGCGCAGGGGCCGGTTGTCGAGGGCCGAGGGGAGACGGAATCCGTTCTCCACCAGCGTCAGCTTGCGGCTGCGGTCGCCATGATACATGCCGTGGATCTGCGGAACCGTGTTGTGGCTCTCGTCAATGAACACCAGGAAATCGTCGGGAAAGAAGTCGAGCAGGGTGTAGGGCGGATCTCCCGGCCGGCGCCCGGCGATGATCCGCGAGTAGTTCTCGATGCCGTTGCAGTAGCCCAGCTCGCGCAGCATCTCCATGTCGTACTGGGTGCGCTGCCGTAGCCGGAAGGCCTCGAGTTGCTTGCCCTCGGCGTCGAGTTCCTTGACGCGGGTCTCGAGTTCCTCGCCGATCTCGCGGACCGAGCGTTCAATGGTGTCGGCGCTGGTGACGAAGTGGGTGGCCGGATAGACGGCTGTGCTCCGCAGCCGGCGAAGCACCTCCTGCGTCACGGGATTGACCACGCTGATCTCTTCGATCTCGTCGCCCCAGAGGGTCACCCGCAGGGCGTTGTCGTCGTAGGCTGGCCAGACCTCGAAGCTGTCACCGCGCACGCGGAACTTGCCCCGAGCGAAGCCCACGTCGTTGCGCTCGTAGTGGATGCCCACCAGCTTGCGGAACACCTCGTCCCGGTCGATGAGCTCGCCCTCCTTGAAAAGCACCACCTGGGCCAGATACTCCTCCGGCGAGCCCAAACCGTAGATGCAGGAGACCGAGGCCACGATCACCACGTCGCGCCGCATGAGCAGCGAACTGGTGGCGGCGTGGCGCAGGCGGTCGATCTCGTCGTTTATCGACGAATCCTTCTCGATATAGGTGTCCGTGGCCGCAATGTAGGCCTCGGGCTGGTAATAGTCGTAGTAGGAGACGAAGTACTCGACCGCGTTGTCGGGCAGGAACTCGCGGAACTCGTTGCAGAGCTGCGCCGCGAGCGTCTTGTTGTGGGCGATGACCAGCGCCGGCCGGCCGACGTCGGCGATGATGTTGGCCATGGTGAAGGTCTTGCCGGAACCGGTTACCCCGAGCAGGGTCTGCAGGCGGTCGCCCCGTTGGACGCCGGCGGTCAGCTTCTCGATGGCCTGGGGCTGATCGCCCTTGGGCTCGTACCCCGCCTGAATGCGGAAGTCGCTAGTCGACGAAGGCATCGGGGTGCCCCTTCCTGAACAACTCACGGTAATGCTGCACCCGCTCCACGAAACGCCGGGTCTCGGGGAAGGGAATCTCGCCCATGGCAGTATCCGAGGCGGCGCTCTCCCCCGCGGCCTGCGCTTCGTTGACCCAGCGGCCTACCACTCCGTGCCCCGCGTTGTATGCGGCGAGCGCGGTAGCTTCGTTGCCGTCAAAACGCTCGAGCAGGAAGGAGAGGTAGAACGTGCCCAGGTGGATGTTGTCCTCCGCGCGCGCCAGGCTGGGTTCCGCCGAACCCAGGTAACCCTCGCGCTGAACCAGCCAGTCCGCGGTCTCGGGCATCAACTGCATCACGCCTCGAGCTCCGGCGGACGATTCCGCATCCGCCTTGAAGCCGCTCTCCGCGCGCGCCACGGCCGACACCAGATAGGGATCCACCGAGTAGGCGTCCGCGGCCGCCTGAATCTGCTCCTGATACTCGATCGGGTAGAGCCGGGCCAACACCGTTGCCGGCAACTGCTCCATCTCGAAGGAGCGAATGCCCATCGCCACGATGATCACGATCCCCAATGCCATCATGACAGGCCAAAGCTTCCGCGCCCGGGGTTTGCGGCGCGAAGATGCGTCGTAACAGGTATAGGGACGTTGCGTCGTGGCCAAGCTCCTGCCCCTCGGCTGCTGCTAAGGCTTTCGCGTTCCCGGTTGCGCTATCGGTGGCGGCCCTCGTCGGAATCTAGCCGGCCGACTCCCGGCGCACCTGCTCGATAACCTGGTCCACGAATTGTGCCATGTCTTCCGGACAGACGTCGTTGACGTAGACGAAATCGGCCCCCGCCCGGCGAGCCTCGCTGGAGAGCTGCCGCTCGTCGAGCACCTCGAATAGAGAAGAACCCTCTCGCCCGGAGGCGCGCCTTCGCCGAACTTCCAGCGGCGCCTCAATGGTAACCACGAAATCGAAAGCGTCCTCCAAGCCCGCCTCGAACAGAAGAGGAACCTCGACCACTACGATGCTTCCTGCCGAGGCTCGGGCGATCTGCTCGGCAATCTCGCGGCCGACGCGGGGATGCAATTGTTTCTCGAGCCAGTCGAGTGCGCCCGCATCGCCGGCGGTCCGTTTGCGCAGCGCAGCGCGATCAAGCCCGCCGTCGCCCGCCGCGACTCCTTCTCCGAATCGGTCAAGAACCTCACGGATCACTCCGGGACGGCCGTAGAGGTCACTGACGATCTGGTCCGAGGAAAGTGGGAGGGCACCCCTCTCGGCGAAGAACCGCAGCGCGGTGCTCTTCCCAGCTGCCTGACCTCCGGTGAGGCCAAGGCTGATCACCCGGGGTGAAGGTCTCGCGACTCCGGGCCCGTCACTCACCGCATCCTCCTTTGAAAGCGAAAAGGGGGGCGCCTGCGGCGCCCCCCTTCCCGTGAAACCCATCACTGGTTCCGCGCCTATTCGGAGCGGAACACCTCCTCGGAGAGACCCAGGCTCTCGGCGTCGATCTCATCGGCGTCCTTCCCGGAATCGGATTCGGAGTCCGTCTCGGGCTCGACTTGAACCTCGGGCTCGGCCTCTGCCTCGGGCTCAACTTCAGTCTCGGCTTCGGGCTCGGCTGGAACCTCGGGCTCTGCCTCGGCGGCCTCGGCTTCTTCGCCTTCAGCCGCTTCCGCATCGGACTCGGACGCTTGGCCTTCGGGCGCGACCTCATCGTCGGCGGCTTCACCTTCGAGCGCTTCGGACTCGCCTTGCGGCTCTTCACCTTCGCCATCGGCTTCCTCGCCCTCGAAGCCCTCTTCTTCCTCGTACTCCTCATCCTCGTACACGTCTTCGTGGATGCGGTACTCGGCCTCCAGGCGCTTGAGGCTGAGCGACAGCCGACGACGCTCCGGGTCGATCTCGATGATCTTGACGTTGATTTCCTGGCCGGGCTGCAGGACCTCGGACGGCTCCTCCACGTGGTGCTGGGCCAGTTCGGAGATGTGGATGAGGCCCTCGACCCCTTCTTCGATCTCGACGAAGGCGCCGAAGCTCACCAGCTTGGTAACCTTGCCATGCACGATCTCGTTGACCTGCCGGTTCTCGAAGACCTCTTGCCACGGGTCCTTCTGGGTCTGCTTGAGGCCCAGGCTGATCCGCTGGCGCTCGCGGTCGATGTCGAGCACCTTGACGTTGACTTCCTTGCCGATGTCGAGCACCTCGGAGGGGTGATTGACGTGGCTCCAGGACAGCTCGGAGATGTGGATCAGGCCGTCGATGCCGTCCAGGTCCACGAAGGCGCCGAAGTCAACGATATTGGAGATGGTGCCCTGAACGACGTCGCCCACGTTCATCCGGTCGAGAATCTTCTCGCGGACCCCGCGGCGCTCCTCCTCGAGCACGGCGCGCCGGCTGAGCACGACATTGTTGCGGAAGCGATTGAGTTCGATCACACGGCACTTGAGCGTCTGACCGGTGAATTCCTCGAGATCGTTGACCCGACGGATGTCCACCAGCGAAGCGGGCAGGAACCCGCGCACGCCCAGGTCCAGAATCAGACCACCCTTGACCACCTCGATGACGGTGCCCTCCACGGGCTCGCCTTCCTCGGCGGCCTTTTCGATCCGCTGCCAGGCACGTTCGAAACGGGCGCGCTTCTTGGAGAGGATCAGACGCCCATCAGCGTCTTCCTTGGTCATGACCAAGGCGTCGATCACATCGCCCAGATTGACCTCGTCGCTGGGGTCCACCGACTTGCGGATCGAGAGCTCGTTGGACGGAACCACGCCCTCGCTCTTGTAGCCGATGTCGACCAGCACCTCGTCTTTGTCGACGCGAACCACGGTACCGGTGACGATCTCGCCCTCTTCGAAGGTGACCATAACGGCATCGTAGTTGGGGACCATCTCCCCATCGACCTCGATCATGAGGTCTTGCCCGTTTGACAGTGTCTGCTCGTCGTTGACTGTTTGGTTCATGTCTTCCCTTGGTTTTATCCCGACAAAAAAACGGGCCAAAAAGGTCCCCTGAGGGGCTTTTGGCGCGGGGCAAGTATACCTGCCCCCCTGTCAAAAGCAAATCTTCCCCAATGGAGTGAATGCCCGTCTCCAGGCGCAACTGCCGGCGGAGCATGGGCCTTCATGATGCGCCGCCCAGGCTGCTATTTCGCGGCCAGCCAGTTCCGGCCGATGCCGGCGTCGACCTGCAGTGGCGGCTCCATGGGATAAGCGGCGACCATCTCCTCCATCATGAGGTCCCGAACCCGCTCCGCCTGGTCCACCGGCGCCTCCGCCACGAGTTCGTCGTGCACCTGCAAGAGCAGATTTCCCGAAATCGCCTCGTCGCGAAGCCGGCGGTGGATGCGCACCATGGCCACCTTGATGATATCCGCGGCGCTGCCCTGGATGATGGAGTTCACCGCCAACCGCTCTCCCAACGAACGGGTCTGGAAATTGGTGGAACGGATCTCGGGCATCGGACGCCGGCGCCCGAAGACGGTGGACACCCAGCCGTGGTTGCGGGCGTCGGTCACGGTCTCGTCGATGAACTGCCGCACCTTGGGGAGCCGGTCGAAATACCGCTCGATATAGGCTCCGGCCTCTTCCCGGGAGATGCCGAGTTGTTGCGACAACCCGAAGGCCGAGATCCCGTACATGATCCCGAAGTTGACCGCTTTGGCGTAGCCGCGATGGATGGAGTCCACCTCGCCCTCAGGCATATCGAAAACCTCGGCGGCGGTGCGCGCGTGGATGTCCTCTCCCCGGCGGAAGGCCTCCATCAGCGCCTCCTCTCCCGAGAGGTAGGCCATGATGCGCAGTTCTATCTGCGAATAGTCCGCCACCACCAGGAGGTGGTCCTCCGGAGCCGCGAAGCACTCCCGGATCTGGGCGCCGAGGGCAGTGCGGATGGGTATGTTCTGCAGGTTCGGATCGCTGGAGGACAGTCTTCCCGTAGCGGTGACCGCCTGATGGAAGGTGGTATGCAGCCTCTCCCCCATGTCCACCGCCGCCGGGAGCGAGATCAGATAGGTGGAAAGCAGTTTGGAGAGCTCGCGGTGGCGCAGAATGGGCTCGATCACCGGGTGCTGACCCTTGAGCGCTTCCAGAGTCTTGGCGTCCGTGGAGACGCCGGTCTTGGTCTTTCGCTGCACGGGCAGACCCAGTTTTTCGAACAAGAGCACGGAGAGCTGCTGGGGCGAACCCAGATTGACCTCCTCCCCAGCCAACTCGAGGACCTCCTGTTCCAACTCTTCGATGCGGTCCTGCAGCTTGGCCGAGATCTCTCCCAAGAGGTAACAGTCCAGCAAGATGCCGGCCCGCTCCATGTCGAGCAGGACCCGGGTCAAGGGAAGCTCCACGTCGGTGAAGAGCTCCCAGGCACCCTGCTCCTGCAGCTGCTCCCGCTGTCGATCGGCGAGCAACAGCACGTTGACCGCCTCCGCTGCGGCCGTGCCGAGCTCGGCCGGCTCTTCTTCGGTAGGCGCCTCGCCGTCACCATCGGGCGCCTCGCCGTTGCCGCCAGGAAGCCCGGCGCCGTCGCCAGGAAGCCCTTCGCCGTCGGGTTGCCCGGCCGCGTAAGCCGGAAGCCCGTTCTCGCCCAGAAGTTCCTCCAAATCGTACGATCGCCGCCCGGGCGCCAGAAGATAGGCCGCCAACACCGTGTCGTGGCCTGCCTGCTCGAACAGATCGTGCAGCAGCGTCTGACGCTTGAAGTCGTGGACGACCGGGCAACCGCGGGCAAACAGATCGCGCAAGACGCCTCTCACCGCCGCCAGCTCGGAGAGCTCCAAGAGAACCGCACCGGGCACTCCCACCGTCACATTAAGCTGGCCCAGGCGCAATCGCTCGACTCCGGGGTCTCCTACGAGCGCCAGGCCCACCGGCTCCCGCCAATCCAACGCGGATTCCAAATCGCGGGGCGAGATGGGGCGCACCTCCAACGCCATCGCCTCGGCTGTTGCCGCCTGCGGCTCCGGCACCGAGGCCGGCAGGCGGTCCAAGAGGCTCGAGAACTCGAAGCGCAGGAACAGATCGCGCAACTTCTCCCGGTCCGGTTCCTGCGGCTGCACCTCGGCCGCGTGGATATCGATGGGGGCCTCGCGATCCAGCAGAGCGAGCTTCTTGGAGAGCAGCGCGATCTCTCGATGCTCGTCCAGCAGTTTCCGGCGCTTCGTCCCGCTGACCTTATCGCTGTTGGCGAGGACCTCCTCGACCGAGCCGAACTGCTGGAGCAGCGTGGCGGCCGTCTTCTCCCCTATCCCGGGAATGCCCGGGATGTTGTCGGAGGTGTCCCCCTTGAGGCCGATCATGTCGGGGATCAGGCGGGGAGGAATGCCGAACCGCTCGCGCACTCCCTCGGGGTCGTAGAGCTTGACCTCGGTGATACCGCGCCCGGTGGACATGACCGTAACGTCATCGGACACCAACTGCAACGCGTCGCGGTCCCCCGTCACGATCACCGTCTCGCGCCGCTCGGCATCCGCCTGGCGCGCCAGAGTGGCCAGGATGTCGTCGGCCTCGAAGCCGGGAATCTTCAGATTGACGAAGCCAAAGGCCTCGCAGAGCTCCTCGAAGTACTGCCACTGCTCCCGCAGCAGGTCGGGCATTGGCTTGCGCTGGGCCTTGTACTCCACGAACTCCTCGTGCCGGAACGTCTTGCCCGGCGAGTCCCAGGCCACGATCACGCTCTCGGGCCGGTACTCAGAAAGGATCTTGATGACCATGGAGCAGAAGCCATAGAGGGCGTTGGTGGGAAAGCCGGTGCTGGTCGCGATGGTGTCGGGCAGGGCATAGAAGGCCCGGTAGGCGATGTTGTTGCCGTCTAGGAGGAAGAGCAGGCCGTGTTCGTGCCCGGCCTGCTTGTCGGTTGAGGTGCTTCTGGTGGGAGCGTTTTGATCCATGGGAGAATTGTACCGCGGGGACGGAGCCGTACTCTTTCGGCCAATCAGATGGGTGAAGGGCCGCCTCCCGGAGGGAGCGGCCCTTCACTCCGGCCTTCTACCGGGTCCCTTTCGGATCCGGGCGCTGCCTTCTAGGCCCCGAGGATCTCTCCCACCTCGTCGGCATCGACCTCGGTGACGTACGGGATCCCCGAGATCTCCGCGGCCTCGCGCGTCAGGCAGGCGAGGTCATCCCGGCTCAGGTGCTCCAGGCCGAACTTTCGCGAGCCGGTCATAAGTTGGCGCAGTCCCTGCTTGAGGCGGGCGATGTAGGTGTAGACACCGACGGCGCCGTCAGGCACGGGACCCAGAGCCTCGTACTCCTCCATCAATTCATCGTAGTAGACGAACACCTGCTCGCGCTGCTGGCCGTGCTCCAGGATGTGCTTGGGTAGGCGTCCCTCGTCGAGGAGCAGGCCAATGTTGCGCGAGATCATCGTGGCGGTCAGCGCAGCGCGGCCCAAACCGGCGAGCTTGAAGTAAGGAGCCCCCATGGCGAGCGCCTTGAAGAGGTGGTCTTCCATGGAGAAACCGCCGGCCATGGCGAGGGCGGGCACGTGTTCGCCCTTCTGGTCCAGCCGCTGCGCGTACTCGTAGGCCAGAGACTGAAGGTAGAAGGTGGGCACGCCCCACTCATTCATCATGCCCCACGGGCTCATCCCGGTGCCGCCGCCGGCGCCGTCGATGGTCAGCAGGTCGAGCTTGGCCTCGGAGGCGAATTTGACTGCCCGCGCGAGGTCGGCCGGCCGGTAGGCCCCGGTCTTCAGGAAGACGTACTTGGCGCCGGCGTCGCGGAGTTGCTGTACTCGATCGTGGAAGCCGTCACGGGTAACCATGCCGATACGGCTGTGACGCTCGAACTCACTGAAGCTGCGGCCGAACTCCTGCTCGACGTGCTTGTCGCGGGGGTCAGGCAGAACCAGGTAGCCGCGCTCCTTGAGCATGCGCGCCTTGCCCATGTCATCGATCTTGACTTCGCCGCCGATGTCTTTGGCGCCCTGACCCCATTTTAGCTCGACCACTTCGACGCCGAGCTCCTTGACGGCGAACTCGAGGGCCCCCAGGCGGTTGTCCTCCACGTTCTCCTGCATAACGATGGCGCCTTTGCCCCGGGCCCACTTCCGGTAGAGCTCAACTCGACGGGCAAGCTCGGGGGCCTGCTTGATCTCGCCGTTCTCGATCACGGACTCCTGGTCCATGCCCACCACGTTCTCACCGATGGTCAGCAGGATGCCGGAGATAGCGCAGCCAACGGCCAGCCCTTCCCAGTGGCGCCGGGCAACGTCTGTCGAGCCCAGACCCGGTACCACAATGGGGAAGTCCAAGCTGATCCCGTTGTCGTGCCCCAGCGTGGTGGAGACATCGGCGTTAGGGAAGATGGCCTCGTCCGGGTCGGCGGCGACTCCGTGCGCCCCGACCGCGGTACCCATGATGTTCATGTGCGAGTAGTCGACCGGGTATTCCTTCTGCGCGGCCGCCGTCATGTGGCCGTAGGGCTTGGGATAGAGAAGCTCGGGTCCCCTCATCGACGATTGCGCGACCTCACAATAGCCGGCGCAATCCTCCTGGCAGACGACGCAAAGGCCGCTCTGAGGATTGACGTCGTCGCCCAGGCGTGTCCGCGTCTTCGTCGCCTGCGAGCGGTTGGGATGACTGTAAGTCATGGCACCTCCTGCAAAAGTGATCTGCCGTCTTTGGCCGTCTTTGGTCCATCTTTGACCGGCGCGACGGCGGAGCTGGCCTTTCGTACATCGTGGAGGTGACAGTTGTACTCAAGTGTTCGCCATTCGACAAGTCGGGAAGGCCTCTGAGCACTACTTTTGTACTACTGTCGGAAACCTGCCTCGATAGTTTGGCCATTCGACACTTGACGACGGCGGCTTTGTCCCACCTAAGAAAGGCGGGCGGCCCCCGCAGACCGGTTCGGGCCGTGGGTGGACCACCGGCATCGCCGTTCGCGGCATAAAAGAAGGGCCGGACCGCCTGTCGGCGGCCCGGCCCCGCATTGGGTCCTGGTTTCTACGGTGCTAGAGAACCGGCAGGTACCGCTCCAGCTCGTAAGGCGTCACGATAGCCTTGTACTCGTCCCACTCTTTTTGCTTGTTGATGATCAGACTCTCGCAGACATGGTTGCCCAGCACCTCGCGGGCCACCTCTGACTCTTTGAACTTGTTGATGGCGTCGTAGAGGTCCTCGGGTAACGACTCGATGCCCTGATCCTCGCGCTCTTGAGCGGTCATCTCATAGATGTTGTTGGTGGCCTCGGGCGGCAGCTCGTAGCCCTCCTCCATCCCTTTGAGGCCGGCACCCAGCATGACGGCAAAGGCCAGGTACGGATTGCAGGCCGGGTCCGGGTTACGCAGCTCGACGCGCGTCGCCTGCTCCTTGCCCGGCTTGTACATGGGCACCCGCACCAGGGCGGAGCGGTTGCGGCGGGCCCAACAAGCGTAGATGGGCGCTTCGTAGCCCGGCACCAGGCGCTTATAGGAGTTGACCCACTGATTGGTCACCAGCGCCAGTTCGGGAGCATGCTTGACCAAGCCGGCGATGTAGGACTTGCCTTCCTTCGACAGGTTGTACTCGTCGTTGGCGTCGAAGAAAACATTCCGCGGGCCTTCGAACAAGGACTGATGCGTATGCATGCCGGAGCCATTCTCACCGAAGATCGGCTTGGGCATGAAGGTGGCGTAGATACCGTGCGCCTGGGCTATCTCCTTGACGGTCAGCCGGTAGGTCATCACCTGGTCGGCCATCAGCCCGGCTTCCTTGTAGCGCAGATCGATCTCGTGCTGCGAGGGAGCCACCTCGTGGTGCGAATACTCGACCTGGATGCCCAGTTCCTGCATGGCGATGATGGTTTTGCGGCGTAGATCGGAGGCGACGTCCAGGGGAGTCAGGTCGAAGTAGCCGCCGGAGTCGATCACCTGGGTGCTGCAGTTATCGCGCAGGTAGAAGTACTCGAGTTCAGGGCCCACGTACATGGTGTAACCCTTGTCCGCCGCCCGCTGCAGAGTCTTCTTGAGCACGTTCCGGGGATCGCCTTCGAAGGGGGTCTCATCCGGGTTCTTGATATCGCAGAACATGCGGGCGGTACCGCCGGCCTCTCTGCGCCAGGGCAGCATGACGAAGGTGCTCGGGTCCGGCCAGGCGATCATGTCCGATTCCTGGATCCGGCCAAAGCCCTCGATGGAGGATCCGTCAAAACCCATGCCCTCATCGAACGCGCCTTCAAGTTCCTGATCGGTGATGGCGAAGCTCTTGAGGAATCCGAGGATGTCGGTGAACCACAGGCGGATGAACCGCACCTCGTTGTCCTTGACGTATTTGAGTACGTCTTCTCTGGTCATGCCTTTGCTCATGCGCACCTTCCTTGAAAATCTCACGGGGCGAATCCCAGGGTAGCGGCTAACCTGCCTATTGGACAACAATCAGTTGGCTAAAGATAGACCCTGGTACTTGTACCTATGGCTAGTAGGCGTAGAGCTTGCCATAGGGCCGATGAGTATAAGGGAAGATCTTGATAAAGCGGCGCTCCAGGATTTCCTCTGCATCCAGCCCCATCCAGCCGGCGAAATCGCGCACCAGTTCCTCCACCCGACTCTGCTCTGCGGCCGAGAGCGGGGCGATGCTCACCTCTTTGCCCAACTGGTGCTCGGCCACCTCGCCGCGCACGAAGATGACTCCCCCGTGCATACCCGTGCCCAGGTAGGAACCCACGATGTCCTCGCCGTCGCTGCCCAGGCCGAGCAGCACCAACTCACCCCCGGCCATGTACTCTCCAAAGAAGTCCCGTGCCTTGCCGCCGATCACCATCGCCGGGCGCTGATCCTCGTAGGCCTTCATGTGGATGCCCACGCGGTAGCCCACGTCGCCGCGCACGTATAGTCGGCCTCCGCGCATGCCGTATCCCAGCACGTCGCCGGCGTCCCCGTTGATGACCACCAGGCCGCTGTTCATGGTGTTGGCCACGCCGTCCTGCGCATTCTCATTGACGATCAGCGTGGGACCGGTCATGAAAGTGGCCAGATCGTTGCCCGGCACCCCGTTGATGACCACGCGGACGTCTTCTCCGGAAAGCCCTCCGCCGATATAGCGCTGGCCGTTGACGTTCTCGAGGATTACCGTCTGGGCGCCGTTCAGCATCTCCTCCCGGATCTGCTCGTTCAGCGTCTTGTAGTAGACGCCGCCCGCATCGATGCGGGCCTGGGTGCCCTCGTGGCTCACCGCGCCCTTGTCGGTCCCCGGCTGCCCCGCAACCTTGCGGGCGGGCTCGGCACCTATTGGCCCCCGCCGGGCGGGACCGGTGGGCACGCGCCTGATGGTGGCCGAATCGGGTGACATTCTCTCTCCGTGATTGTCGTCGTTCATTTTGCCTAATGGCCGATCCCGGCGGGCTTCACGCCGAGGATTTCCTGAGTTTGCTGGTCGAGACCCAAGCTGCGAAGCCGTTCGTGGCTGCCGCGCAAGGATTCGACCGCGTTCACCCCGAGCGCCCCCAGAATCTCCGCGATCTCATGACTCCATGCGGTGACCAGGTTGACGATTCGCTCGGCTCCCCACTCCGGATCCAGACGGCGGGTGAGCTCCGGCTTCTGCGTGCAGATACCCCAGGAACAGGAACCCGTGTGGCACTTCTGGCACAGATGGCAGCCGAGGGCCACCAGCAAAGCGGAACCGATGGCGCAGGCGTCGGCGCCCAGGGCGATGGCCTTGGCCACGTCGGCGGAGCTGCGGATGCCTCCGGCCGCAATCACCGAAGCCCGGTTGCGGATGCCTTCGTCGCGTAGACGCTGATCCACCACGCTGATCGCGAGCTCGATCGGAATGCCCACATGGTCCCGAATCACCGTCGGGGCCGCGCCGGTACCCCCGCGGAAGCCGTCCAGATACACGATGTCGGCGCCGGCCCTCACCACGCCCGAGGCGATCGCGGCCACGTTGTGGACGGCGGCGATCTTGACCGACACCGGCTTGTAGCCCGTGGCTTCCTTGAGGGCGTAGATCAGCTGGCGCAGGTCCTCGATGGAGTAGATGTCGTGATGCGGCGCGGGCGAAAGGGCGTCCGTGCCCTGCGGGATCATCCGCGTGACCGAGACCTCCTCGTTGATCTTCTCGCCCGGCAGGTGGCCGCCGATCCCCGGCTTGGCGCCCTGACCGATCTTGATCTCCACGGCGCAGCCGGCGTTCAGATAGTCCGCGTGCACCCCGAACCGCCCCGAGGCGCACTGCACCACGATATTGTCCTGGTAGGGCTGGAGGTCGGCGTGAAGGCCGCCCTCGCCGGTGTTCATCAGGGTGCCCAGCTCTTTGGCCGCCATCGCCAAAGACCGGTGGACGTTGAGCGAGACCGAGCCGTAGCTCATGCCGCCGAAGACGATCGGGGTCTCGATCTGGAGCAGCCGGTCCATCTCGGTCTTCAGCTTCGGTTTGACGCCGTCGCCGTCCGGGACGTACTCCACCTCGACCTTGTCCGGTTTGCGCCCCAGGAAGGTGCGCAGCTCCATGGGCTCGCGCAGCGGGTCTATCGAGGGGTTCGTGACCTGACAGGCGTCCAACAGCAGGTGATCGAAGATGCGGAGGTAAGGTTTGTCGTTGCCCATCCCGGCCAGAAGCACCCCGCCCGTCTCCGCCTGCCGCCATACGGCTTTGCGCAGCTCCGGGGAGAAGCTGTCCGAACCCTTGTAGGCCAGCGGGTTCTTCTCCACAAGGATCGCCTGCGCCGGGCAGAAAGTCACGCAGCGGTGGCAGGCGCCGCATTTGGAGGAGTCGGGCACGGGATAGCCGGTCTCCTCGTCCATCTTGTGTACGCCCCAGCCGCACTGGTGGGCGCAGCGCCCGCACTGTTGGCACAGCTCCTTATCGATCCTGACCCGGAACTCCGGTCTCGTGAACGTCACTTCAGCCATCTAGTTCACCTCGGCAGGCACGCTCTGCGGAGCCGCGCCGAACGCCGCCCCTCTGAGTCGTGCGATCACGGGCTCGCCGGCCCGGGGCATCCAGCTCTTCTCGGGCTTGGGACAGATCTCGCGGATGGCCGACTCCTCGCTGGCCACGTAGACGCGGTTGCCGTCGCGCGCCGCCACCAGCGGGCGCAGCTTGATCCGGTCGTTGAGGGCCACCATGCCGTCCGCCATGCCCAGCACCACGGCGAAGGGTCCGTTGAGCAGGCCCGGACCGTAGACAGTGCGCAGGGCGGTGTAGAACTCCTTGTCGTCCGCGGCCATCAGATCGATGTCCTTCCAGAAGGGCGCCGCCAGGGCGCGGCAGGCGATCTCCACCGGCAGTTCGTGCCGGCGCAGCATCAGGTCGAACAGGTAGGTGACCACCTCGGTGTCGGTGCGTAGCGTGAGCTGGTAACCGTGCGACTCCAGGTAGCGCTTGTTGATGCCGTAGGAGCTGATCTCGCCGTTGTGCACGATGGAGTAGTCGAGCAGGCAGAAAGGATGCGCCCCTCCCCACCAGCCCGGCGTGTTGGTGGGAAAGCGGCCGTGACCGGTCCAGGTCCAGCCCGCGTACTCGTCCAGCCGGTAGAACTCGCCGATCTCCTCGGGGAAGCCGACGCCTTTGAAGGCGCCCATATTACGCCCGGCCGAGGCCACGAAAGCCCCATCGATGCCGGAGTTGATATCCATGAAGGCATGGACCACGTAATCAGCCTCGGAGAGCTGAGTCTCCTGGAGGCGCTCAGCATCCACCCGGCAGAAGTAGCGGTGCAGGAGGGGCTCGTCCTGGATGCCGCGCACCGCCCGCGTGGGGATGGGCTCCTCGTGGTCGATGGCAAATTGGCGGGCCAGGTAGAACTCGGTGTCCTGCCTGGCATCCTCGTCCGCGTACATCATGTGGAAGGCGTAATGATCGGGGTGCTCGGGATAGATGCCGTAGCCCGCGAAGCCGCCGCCCAGTCCGTTGCCCCGGTCGTGCATGGAGGCCATGCTGCGCACCGCGAGTTCGCCGCTCATGCGTTCACCGGCCTCGTCGCAGACGCCCATCAGGCCACAGTTGCCGAGGATGCCCTCCTCGGCCTCGACCGTGTAGCTGGGGCGCCGGCCCACGTCGGGAATCCGGGTCCCCGGCAAGGTCAGTCCGCCGTATTTGCGTGCGGGTCGGTCGATCACGCCGCGTCACCTTTCTCTTCGGCGCTGCGCCGGTTCAAGATCCGGGTCAGGGCTTCATGGCCGCGCGGGGGCATCGGTTCGAGGCCCAGCTTCTTGCGCTGACTCTCTCGGGGCTCACCCAGAGCGCCCGTGCTGAGGAACGTCTCGTATGCGGAGAGCACCTGCGCGGGCACTTTGTCCTTGCGCAGCGCGAGTTCTTTCAACCTGCGGAACACCTCGGCCATTCCCAGCCGGCTGTGGCACTTCTCGTAGCAGGTGTAGCACTCGACGCAGCGCCACAGGTCCCCGCGTTCCAGCAGACCGTCCAAATCGCCCTGCAGGATTTCGCCGATGATCTGGGTGGGACTGAAGTCCTCCTGCACCTTGGCCACCGGGCAGTCCTCTTCGCAGGCGCGGCACTCGCTGCATTTTTGCAGTTCGGCCACGTTGAAATCGCGGGCGATCTCCTGCCGGTCCTCGATACAGCCCTCCCACTTCTCCAGAAAGCCCTCGACTCCCACGCGGTGCATGCCCAGAGCGAGCTCCTCAGGTTGATGACCCATAGCCAAGGCCACCAACTCCGCGTAGTAGAAGACCGGTATGCCCTGCGCCTTAGCCTGCCGCTGGATGCTCGCCTGGTTGAGATCGAACTGCTGGAAGCAGCTGGGGCAGACCACCACCAGGGCGTCCACTTCGTGCGCGGCCAGATCGGCCAGCTTGCGTCGGCAGAAGTCCAGAGCGCCCTCGCGCTCGCCCACCCGGTCGAGGGCGCCGCCGCAGCAGTCCATCTTGGTCTCGTAGTCCACCACCGTGGCCCCCAGCGCCCGCACCAGATCCTCCAACTTGGTGGGATTGGTCGAGCTATCCCAGCGCACCGCCGGGCTGGGTCGGAGCAGGTGGCAGCCGTAGTGCACGCCCAGGCGCATTCCCCAGAAGGGCTTGCTGACCCGCTTGGTGAGCGCGGCCGGCCCCACTTCGTCGAACATCCACTCGGCGAAATGGCGCACCTCGGGGCCCTCGCCCAGGGCGAGATCGACTTCGGCCAGCAGCTCGTTCACACGGGCGCGGCGGCGCCACTGGCTGGTTAGATCCGCCTTGGTCGATTT
Organism: Actinomycetes bacterium; assembly: GCA_024637095.1. Lineage (GTDB taxonomy): Bacteria > Actinomycetota > Thermoleophilia > RBG-16-64-13 > RBG-16-64-13 > Soudan-30. Next base: position 40,065 of record JAGXFV010000034.1, on the reverse strand, counting down.
GAAGGTCGAATAGCAGCCGTTGCAGGGAGTGAGGATGGGCAGTTCGGCGGTCTCGGCCAGGGCCAGGTTGCGCGCGGCGGTCACGTAGAAGGCGTCCTCGTCGACCGCTTTGACCAGCGTCCCTTCGGGGCAGCAGGTATAGCCCTCGACTTCGACCACCTCCGCGCCCATATCGCCCAGCACCAGGCGAGTCGACTTCTCGATGAACGGGAAGCGGGCGGGGATCGTGCAGCCCCAGAAAACCGACATACGCTTCATACCAACCCCAATGCGATTGGAGGTTCCAACTCCGGCGCCCTACAGAAAAGGGAGCTTAGCAACGGGGTGGCGCTGAGATTCTATCCATATGTCGCAACCAATGGGATTTGCGATGGGCCATTTGGCCAAAGGGGTTGTTCCCCGGCGGGGCAAAAGCAGTTGTTCCCGCGGAGGGTGTTACTCGTGGCCCGCCGACCGCGGCTACTCCAGGGGAAAGCGGAAGCCCGGTTTCGCGGTCCAGGGCGCTAGCGGGCTGGCCGGCAGACCGGACCGCGGATCACCGTGGTTGTAGCCCCCGGGGGCTACGTCGTTGGGGCCGTCCGCATAGAAAACCGAGGCCAGCGCCTGGATCTGCGCTCTGCCGGGCCCCAGTTCGAATTGTCCTCCGCCGTAGAGCGGGATCTCCTGCTCCAGGCAATACTCGATGGTTTCGAGCACTCTTTCCAGTGTGCCGATGCGCGACGGTTTGATGTTGATCGCTCCCGGCCGGTGGTCAAGAGACTTGACGTCTTCGACGGAGTGGACGATGGCATCCCAGCTCCAGCGGTCGCGCACCTCGTCGAGTTGCGTCACGGCCTCGGGCTCGCTGGAGGGATCCTCGATCCACGCGTTGGGAAAGTAGCACTTCACCCGCTCGTACATATCCGGATCGTAAGGCTGGTCCACAGGGGTGCCCACGTAGGCCGCCTTGAGATCCAGGATGCGCACTCTGTCGGTTTCCGCCAGTTCTCGGAAGAGTTCCTCGCTCCACGAACTCTGCGGGTCGAGCTTGAACTCGAGACGGGGATGGAACCGAAGCCAGCCCTTGGGGATTTCGGCACTGGGGGGAGAGCCCAACCGCGTGGAGACCACGAAGCGCAATGGACGGTATTCGCGCCCGAGCGCCTCGGGGAAGGACAGTCCCGCCTGCTTGAGCGCCAGATCCAGCGCGGCACCCTCGAAGCCCCAGCGAGCATAGAGCTTCTCCTCCACCTGCTCATGCGGAAACAGCATCTCGAGTCGCTCGGAAAAGCCGCCGAAAGTCGAGGTGGTGGAGAGGTCCAGGGCGGCCACATCATCGAAGCGGGCCCGCTGCAGCTGCTCGTCATAGCTGACGTCCTCGCCGAAGCCCTGCTGCCCGTCCCCCTCGATGATGATCTCAGTGGTCACCCGAGTGAAGCCGCTGGAAACCTCTCTTTCATGCAGACGCAGCTCATGCTTTTCTATCCTCAGAGGCAGCTGCGCCAATTTCTCATAGGCCCCTGTGTCCACCTGCGCCCCCATCTTGTGTCACTCTTTGCCGGACCGGCTCTTGGCTTCCTTACCCACGTCCGGCTCTCCCCAGCCGCCGCCGCCGGGGGTCTCCAGGGTGAAGGTGTCTCCCGGCTCCAACCAGTGCTCGCCCTTGGCGGGCACCTCTCTGCCGTTGACCAGGCAACGCCCCACTCCCCCGGCCACGCCTCCGGCCCGCCCCGGCGGAGGGAAGCGGCGGCGCTCGGTGAGCAGACTAAGCGAAGACCCCTCGAGGACGCGGAAACTGCGCACGAGGCCGTCTCCTCCGCGGTGCCGGCCGGCACCGCCGGAGCGCTCACGGATTTCATACCGTTCGACCCGCAGCGGGAAGTCCCGTTCCAACGCCTCGATGGGAGTGTTCAAGGTGTTGGTCATCCCCGAATGGATGGCGTCGGTGCCGGCGCCCTCCGCGGAAGCGCCACCCCCGCCCGCCAGGGTTTCATAGTAGGTGTAGCTCGGGCCGCCCAGAGCCAGGTTGTTCATGGTTCCCTGAGAAGCGGCCGGCAGGCGGAGGGGCTCTCCCAGGGCGTCGAGGATGGCGTCGACCATGCGCTGGCTGGTCTCCACGTTGCCGCCGGCCACCGCGTGCGGCGCTCTTGCGTCAAGGAGCGACCCGGGGCGGGTCAGCACCCGCACCAGCGATTGACAGCCGGCCGCGCCGTATGGACTCGGATCGAGCAGGGCCCGCGCGAAGAAGAGGCAGACGGAAACGGAGACCGCCCTTGAGCAGTTGAGATTGCCCGCGATCGCGTCCGGTGCCGCTTGGAAATCGAAGAGCAGCTCCTCAGCCGAGATCCTCACCTCGACGGGGATGGGGATGGGGGTTACCTCGTGCTCCAGCCCGTCGATCTCCAGCAGATCACAGCCCTGGTACGTCCCGGCGGGCAAACGCCGCAAGGAAACGGCCGCGCGCTTTAGACTGTAGGCGCGGACTTCGGCGAAAGCCCGCTGCACGTACGATTCCCCTCGCTCCTGCTCCAGCCGGCTCAGTCGGGACAAACCCAGCCGCACGGCCGCAGCTTGCGCCATAAGGTCTGCGCGGCGTTCCGCCGGGCGGCGGGTGTTCGCGAGGATCAGATCCAGCACATCCTCCTGCCGGCATCCCCCCGCCTCCAGGCGGACCGGGGGAATCACCAGGCCCTCCGCGAAAAGCGAGGTGCTGGTGGCAGGCATGGATCCCGGATAGGCACCGCCCACGTCGGCGTGATGGGCCCGATTGGCCACGAAGCCGACCACCTCCCCCCGAGAGAACCAGGGAGCGGCCATGGTGATGTCGGGAAGATGCGTGCCCCCGCGATAGGGGTCGTTGAGAACCCAGACGTCGCCTTCGGCCTGAACGCGCCCGGCGATCGCCGCCACTGAAGCAGGCAGCGCTCCCAGGTGGACCGGGATGTGCTCCGCCTGCACCACCAGGTTGGCGTCGCCGTCGAGCAGAGCAGCCGAACTATCCCGGCGCTCCTTGATGTTGGCCGATCTCGCCGAACGCACCAGCGAGGTGCCCATCTCCTCCGCCAGGGCGTGAAAGGTTCCCACCGCCAACTCGAGGTCGACCGGACCGAAGTTCGCCTCGCCCGCCGGGGGCATCGCGCCGTACTTTCGCCGGTCGCTCAAAGAAGACCTCCCGGCCCCTCGGCGGCGCCGAGGCGGCGCAGCCGGAGCGCGCCCGGCAGCGAGCTCACCTGCCAGCCGCGCGGAACGTAGGCGCTGTACTGCTCAGCGCTCACCACCAGCGGCCCGGATAGGGCGGCCTCCGCACCCGCAGTCCCGCCCTCGTCCTCACTCACCACCTCGTAGTAAGGGATCTGGTGCCAACCTTGGTCCGAATAGAGCAATCCGCCGCCGGCCCGATGAAGCCGCGCCCGGACCCGCTCCTCCTCGGCCTGGGGCGCCCGGATCTCGGCCACGACCCGGGCTGCGATCACCTCGATGCTGCCGGCCGCCTCGGCGTAGCCGAAGCGCTCCTCGTGCAGCCGGTGGAACTGCTCCGCCAGTGGACCGATCCCCCTCATACGTTCCACCACCATTCCCAGCTCGTAAGCCTGGCCCGAGTAGCGCGCCTCCACCTCCCAGCGGTAGTCGACGCCTTCATTGTCGTCCGCTTCGACGCAGTCAAGGCGCATCTTGTCGCCCTGCTCTACGCCCTCCTCGGAGACCGGCTCCCCGTGTCGTCCTGCCGCCGCCAGGTCAGCCGCCACGGCCTCCTCCAGTGCGGCCCAGCGCACGTGCCACTCCTCGTCGGTCAGAGTCTCCAAATCCCAGAGCAGGCTCGCCGTGCGGTCGAAGCGGCTCGGGGCGGCGGCCAGCCCCTCCGCGCTGAAGGCCCCTGCCCTGAGCGGCAGGAGCACCTCAGGAGCGCCTATCTCGTCGGCCAGTTCGCAGGCGTGCAGACCCCCGGCCCCTCCAAAGGCGAGCAACACATAGCCGCGGGGGTCCAACCCCCGCTCCAGTGTCACCTTGCGCAGGGCGGCCGCCATGTTGAACACTCCCACCCGGAGCATGCCCTCGGCGGCCTCCTCCACCCCCAGCCCCGCTTCCGGCGCCAGCCGCCCAAGCGCCTCCCAGGCCGCCTCGGGAACCAGCTTCACCGTACCCGCGAACGGCTGGTCGGGCCGGATTCGCCCGAGTACCAGGTTTGCGTCGGTCATGGTGGCGACGACACCGCCCCGCCCGTAGCAGGCCGGCCCCGGCTCGGCGCCCGCGCTCTGCGGTCCGACTTTGAGGGCGCCCCCTGAATCGACCGTGGCCATGCTGCCCCCGCCCGCGCTAACCGTGTGGATGTCCACCATGGGCAGCCGGCAGGGGAAGCCCGCCACCTCTCGCTCGGTTGAGGTGGGCAGGGGAACTCCGGCCTGCTGCCACCCTCGCAAATCGACGGCGGCGCAATCGGTCGAGGTCCCGCCCATGTCGAAGGTAAGAGCCCGCTCGTAACCCAGGCTCCTCGCCAGAGCGGCGCCCGCGCGCACTCCCCCAGCGGGTCCCGAAAGCAGAAGGCGGGCGCCGTGGCGGCGCGCCTGCTGGTAGGGCGAGGTGCCACCACTAGAGGTCATGATCTCCGGCACCGGGAGATCGGCGCTGCGGCAGCCTTCCGCCAGGCGCTCGAGGTATCTTCCTGTGCGAGGGGTGACGTAGGCGTCCAGCACCGCCGTGCTCATGCGCTCGAACTCCCGAAAGAGCGGCGCAAGTTCCGCCGAGGAAACCACCGGTACCTCCGGCAGCGCTGTCTGAAGAGCGGCGGCCAGTCGCTGCTCGTGCTCGGGATGGCGAAAGCTCCACAACAGGCAAACCGCCACCGCCTCGGGTTCGCAAGCCGCCACCAGCCGCACGACCCGCTCCACCTCCTCGGCCGACAGCGGCTTCTCCACGCCGGCCGGCCCCACCCGCTCGGCCACGGTCACGCAGTCCTCTCGCGCCACCAACGGCGGGGTTCGCTCGGGGAAAAGGGTGTAGAGATGAAGCCTTTCCTGCCGTCCGATGGTCAGCAGGTCACGGAAGCCTTCGGTGGTCACGAAAACCGTACGGGCTCCGCGCCGTTCGAGCAGGGCGTTGGTGGCGACGGTCATACCGTGCACGAACCTCGTGACGCCGGCAGGCGCGACACCCGCCCGCCCGAGCACCGCCTTGGCCGCGGTCAATACGCCCTCGGACTGAGGATCGGTGGAGAGGGTCTTTGCGCTAAAAACCCGGTGCGGCGTGACCAGCACCGCGTCCGTGAAGGTGCCACCGACGTCGACGCCCAAAATCACGAGGAAAAGGGGCGCCGGCTAAGCCGCGCCCAGATAGGCTTCCTGAACCTGGGGATTGCTGAGCAGGGCCTGTGAATCTGCGGTGAGGACGATGGTGCCCGTCTCCATCACGTAGCCCCGGTGCGAGATCTCCAGGGCTACGTTGGCATTCTGCTCCACCAACAGGATGGTCATCCCCTGATCGTTGATCTCCTGGATGATCTCGAAGATCTTTTCCACCAGCATGGGCGCCAGGCCCATCGAGGGTTCGTCCAACATCAGCAGCTTGGGTTGCGCCATCAGCGCCCTGCCCATGGCCAGCATCTGCTGCTCGCCACCGGAAAGCGTACCTCCCGGTTGATTGCGGCGCTCACGAAGCACCGGGAAGAGATCGTAGGTCCGCTCGAAATCATCCTTGAGATTCTGCCCGCTGCGGCTGAAAGCGCCCATCTCCAGATTCTCGCGCACACTCATGCGGGGAAAGATCTTGCGGCCTTCGGGGGACTGGGAAAGCCCCAAGGTGACGGTCTTGTGCGCAGGGACGTTCGTGATATCCCGCCCGTCATAGTGAATGGCACCGCTGCGAGGCCGCACCAGTCCGGAGATGCTGTTGAGCGTGGTGGACTTGCCGGCGCCGTTCGCGCCGATCAGCGTGACGATCTCCCCACGTTTGATCTCCAGGGAGACCCCCTTGAGCGCGTGGATATTGCCGTAGTAGACGTGGATATCGTCGACCAGCAGCAGAGCTGCCTCGCTCATAGAACTGTCCCCAACTTCCGCCACTCAGGCCTCCACTGCGTGGCCCAGGTAGGCCTCGATCACCTTGGGGTCTTGCCTGACCACGTCCGGACTGCCTTCCGCGATCTTCTCGCCGTGATCCAGCACCACTATTCGGTCGGAGATGCCCATCACCAGGCGCATATCATGCTCGATCAGAATAATCGTCATCCCCTCGTCGCGGATCCGGCGGATCAGGCGCATCAGGTCCTCAGTTTCCTGCGGATTCATACCCGCCGCGGGTTCATCCAGGAAGAGCAACTGGGGATCGGTGGCCATGGCCCGCGCGATCTCCAGACGGCGCTGAGAGCCGTAGGGCAGATTCATGGCCAGTTCGCCCGGATGGCCTTTGAGACCCACGTAGTCCAACAGCGCCAGCGCCTTGTCTCGGACCTGCTCCTCCTCACGCAACGCCCGCGGGGTGCGCAGAATAGCCGAGAAGACGTTGGTCTTCATCCTACAGTGCTGCCCCACCATCACGTTCTCGAGCGCGGTCATGTCGTTGAATAGCCGGATGTTTTGGAAGGTGCGCGCTATGCCCAGCTTGGTCACCTGGCTGGGAAGGCGACCGGCGATCGATGTGCCCAGGAACTCAATCTTGCCCTCGCTGGGCTCATACACCCCGGTGATCACGTTGAAGAAGGTGGTCTTGCCGGCGCCGTTCGGCCCGATCAGGCCGACGATTTCCTGCTCGTCCACGTGGAAATCCACGTCGTTGACCGCGGTCAAACCGCCGAAGCTCTTGCTGAGACCGGTTACGTCGAGGACCGCCATCCCCACCCCTAGCGAGAGCGCACGTCGGCCACAGCCTGACGCTCCTGCTCGCTCTGGTGAACTGTGCGGGGACGCATTTCGAGAGCCACCCTCCGGCTCCCCAGCAGGCCCTGAGGCCGCAGGACCATCATCGCCACCAGCACCGCGCCCATGGCAATCCCCCGGACTTCCGGATGCGCCTGGATGAACTCGAAGTCCCGCAGGTACTCCTGGAGGGAGATCCAGAGCACGGCACCCGCGATGGGTCCGATCAGGTTACCCATCCCCCCCAGGACGACCAGGCTCACCATCAGGATTGATTCCATCAGCTTGAAGTTGCTCGGATGGACGAAGTTGAGGTAGTGGGCGAAGAACACACCCATGACGCCGGCGAAGAAGGCGCCGACCGCGTAGCTCAGCAACTTGTAGCGCGAGGTATGGATGCCCATGGCCTCCGCCGCGATCTCATCCTCCCTGATGGCGGTCCAAGCCCGGCCGATACGCGAACGGATCACCCGCGAAATCAGGAAGACCGAGAGGATGGCAAGGCCCAGGATGAGCCAATAAAGCCGCCGGGCGTCGCCGAAGACGAAGCCGGCCACGGCCGGATCGGGGACGGAGATGCCCGAGGGGCCCCGGGTGACGGCGTCCCAGTTATTGGCCACAATGCGGATGATCTCCCCAAAGGCCAGGGTCATGATGGCAAGGTAGTCACCGCGCAGGCGAAGTGTCGGATAACCGATGATCGCCCCGGCGATCGAAGCCAGGATGCCGCCGACCAGCAGGTTGACCCAGAACAGCCACCACACCTCGCTGACGGCCACCCCGAATCTGGTCTCGAGCACCTGGATGAAGAGAATCGCCGTGTAATAGCCTCCAACCGCGTAAAAGGCCACGTAGCCCAGGTCGAGCAGCCCGGTGAAGCCAACTACGATGTTCAGTCCCGAGGCCAGCACCACGTAGATCAGCACGATGGTGAGAAGCGTCAGCCAGCGGGCGGAGTCGATCACCAGGGGAAGCACCATGGCCACCGCAACCGCGGCGATCACAAAGGCGCCGTACCAGCCCAGCCCGCGCACGCGTTGATCGATCCTGCTCGCAATGGACACTACGCCTTCTCCGAGATGTGACTGCCGAGCAGGCCCGACGGCTTGAAGATGAGCAACAGAATCAGAATGACGAAGGCAAAAGCGTCCCGGTACTCGGAGCTGATGTACGCCGAGCCCAAAGACTCGATCACTCCCAGGGTGATGCCCCCCAAGAAGGCTCCGGGGATGTTCCCGATGCCGCCGAGCACCGCGGCGATGAACGCTTTAAGCCCGGGGATGAAGCCCATGTCCGGCTTGGCGAAGTGGTAGATGGCCCCATACATGCCGCCCGCCAGGGCACCCATCGCCGAACCGATAATGAAGGTGATCGCGATAACTCGGTTGACGTTCACGCCCATGAGCGCCGAGGTCGACTTGTCCTGGGCCGCTGCCCTCATGGCGCGCCCGATTCTGGTGCGCTGCACGAAGAAATTGAGGATCAGCATGGCCGCCACGGTGACCGCCACCACGAAGATCTGTAGATATGTGATCTGCGCGTTACTCACGGTGATGTATTTCGGTAACCCATTGTCGCTGGTGAACATGCCGATGTCGGGGAAAAAAACCTGACTCGAGCCGAACATGGCCTGAGCCACGTTCTGCAGCAGAATCGACATGCCGATGGCCGAGATCAGCGCGGCCAGCCGGGGCGCGTTTCTCAATGGGCGGTAGGCAATGCGGTCGATCGCCACCCCCATGCCGGCCACGACGGCCATGGCGATGGGGACGGCGAGCAGGAAATGCAGGCCGGGAAAGTTGACCTGTTGCCCAAAAATGGCCATCGAGTCGACCATCATGGCGATACTGATAAACGCCCCAAACATGAAGAGCTCGCCGAAGGCGAAGTTGATCAGTTCGATGATGCCGTAGACCATGGTGTAGCCCACGGCGATCAGCGCATACAGGCTACCGAGCATGAGTCCGTTCAGGAGCTGTTGTATCAAGTAGTCCAAGAAACTCCAGATAACTCTAGGTGAATCGCCAATAAACCGTCTCCAGAGAGCGCCGCATCTTAACAAATAGCGAGTCGGAGTCGCAAGCCGAAAAGCTGGCAGGACGGTCCAATAAGAAGGGCGGGCGGGGACGAAATCGTCCCCGCCCGCCCGAGCACCTGCAGTTCGGCCTAGAGGCCGCAGTTGCTGCTACTGCGGCTGCACGTCGGCGGTGGCCAGCGCACCGTCGCGAACCACGACGATGCTGAGCGGCTTGACCACGTCGCCATTCTCGTCGAAGGTGATGTCACCACTGATGCCCGAGTAGGTATCCATGGTGCCAAGCGCCTCGTTGATCGCGTCACGGTCGTTGCTGCCGGCCTGCCGGGCGGCCTCCGCCACGAGCATGATCACGTCGTACGAGTTGGCGGCGAACCAATCCGGGTTGGCATCGTCGTTGTTGCTCTTGAATTCCTCGACGAACGCCTGGACTTTGGGATCATCCTTGCTGTAGTCGAAGAAGGTCGAGACCAGCATGCCGTCGACGGACGCACCGCCGAGTTCGATCAGTTCGTCGGCCGCGTAGCCGTCAGAGCCGAGGAACTGGGCGTCCATCTGCAGAGCGCGGGCCTGCTGGGCGATCTTGGAACCCTCAGGGTAGTAGCCGGACATGAACAGAAGCTCGGGCTCACCCTGCCTGATGTTGGTGAGCTGGCTGTTGAAGTCGGCGTCGCCGGTGGTGTACTGCTCGCGCCCGACGATTTCCCCGCCGGCGGCGACGACGGCCTCTTCATAGGCATCGGCCAGGCCGCGGCCGTAGTCGGAATCGTCGTGAATGATGGCGATCTTGGTCATGCCCAGGTCGTTCACTGAGTAGTTGGCCAGGCCTTCGCCCTGAACGGCGTCGGTCATGCAGATCCGCCAGATGTACTTACCCAAGTCGGTGATGTCCGGGTTGGTCGCCGACGGAGATACCATCGTCAGGCCGGCGCCGTTGTAATTCTGGCCCGCGGCGATGGTCGCTCCCGAGAACATGTGTCCGTTCACGAACAGCATCTCAGAATCGTCTATGAACTTCTGAGCCACCAGAACAGCTTCCTTGGGATCGCCCAGGTCGTCGCCGGTGGTGTAAGAAGCCTCGCCGCCATTCACGCCGCCGTTGGCATTCAGCTCGGCGATCGCGATGTCGGCTCCGGCCTTGTGCGAGGTGCCGTAGTTGGCGTACTGGCCGGTCATAGGACCAGCGAGACCAAACTTGAAGGGGGCGCCGTCCATGGCGGCCGCTTCGTCAGTGCTATCGGTGGCCTCTCCCGACGTGTCTTCGGTGGCCCCTGTGTCCTCGGTGGCCGTCGTGTCCTCGGTCTCGTCAGTGGCGGTGTCGTCGTCGCCGCAGCCCACGAGGGCCACTACGCCGAAGATCATGACCACAGCGAGAACAAGCACAAGGTAGCGTGGCAGTTTCATGCGTCTCCTTCCGATGTTCTCAATTCCCCTAGTCCCCGGTGGGCGTCCCGCTAAGGTTGGCTCCGCACCGGCGGCTAAGTGTATAAGACGCGGCGAAGACCACGCAAGTTGGGGCGAAGAGCGGCCTACGGGCCGCCGGAGACAGAAAGGCTCCCGTTCAGCCTTGCCGGTTCGGGCCGATAGGGAGGGTATAATGTGCGTGCCGACGGGGAAGGAAGGCGCCTCCTTGTCGCGTGAGCCGAAGTGGCGGAACTGGCAGACGCGCCGGACTCAAACTCCGGTGGGGGTAACACCTCGTGCGGGTTCGATTCCCGCCTTCGGCACTTAAGCGCCCGACCTTGAAACAACAACCACAGACAGGAGGAGCAAGATGGCCACCTTGCGAACAACCTTTCTACTCCTGATCGCGGCCGCGGCTCTTGTGCTCGCGGGATGCGGCAGTGCCGCCCAGAGTGACCAGGTCGCCCTCGAGTACGACTTCGGAGTGGGGGATCGGTACGTCTACGACCTGAACCTCCACATGCAGGCGGAGGTCACGGGCCCCGCTTTCGAGCAGCAGGACATGCCGCAAGACGCAGCGCTTGACGCGCGGCTCGCGGTCGAGGTCACCGAGGTGGACGCGGCCGGAGTGGCCACTCTCGAGTTGCTGGTGGAAGACGCGACGGTGACGGTCGACGGAGAGTCCAAGGAAGCTTCCGAAACGCCCCACGAGCCTTTCACCATTCAGGTCGACCAGGACGGCAAGCTGATTTCGGCCAATGGCGATCCTCTGAAGCCCGAGGGAAACGAGGACTCGCTGCCGCAGGGGTTCATGGGCGGACTGCCGTTCGATCCGAGTCAGTTCGCTCCTCAGACCGACGTGATCTTTCCTGAAGAAGGCATCGCGAAGCCCGGTGACAGTTGGACGTCCGAAATCACCTATCCCCTCCCCTTCCTCGATCAGCAGGTAGTGGTCGAGACCTCCGGCGAACTGGAGTCGATCTCGGACCGCGACGGCCGGCAGGTGGCGAACCTCACCTTCAACGTGGACGCACCGGTCGACCTCACCATCGATTTCGGGAAGCTTTTCGGCGGGATGAACCTCGGGGAGTTCATGCAGATGGCGGGCCAGATGCAGAACATGGAGGGGTTCGAGCTCCCCGAAGGCGATTCGGCCTCTCCGGACCCCACGATTCCAGAGACCATTGAGGGCATGGAGAATCTGGAGCTTCCCGGCTTCACCATGCTGCTCGACGGCAGCGCGGCGGTCGACGGCACCATGTCGGTCTTCACGGACAGCGGCTTCCCCGCCAATGTGGACCTGACCGCGGTCGTCGATATGACCCTCGACACCCAGGACGTGCCGGATGCCACCCAGATGCCGCTGCTCTCAGGGCCCAACACCTTCGACATCACCGTGAACTTCACGCTGAACGAGGTGTCGTAGTGAAGGTGGCCATCCTCACCGGCGGAGGCGACTGCCCGGGGCTGAACGCGGTCATCCGCGCCGCCGCCCGCGGCTGCCGTGCCTGCGGGGACTACATGGTCGGCGTACAGAACGGCTGGCAGGGGCTGCTCGAGGCCGATTACAAGCCGATCACCCTCAGTACGGTGAGCGGTATCCTGCCCCTTGGCGGCACCATCTTGGGCACCAGCCGGACCAACCCTTTCAATCAAGAGGGCGGGGCCGAGCAGATCATGCGGAACGTCGAGGCCGAGGGGATCGACGCAGTGCTGGCGATCGGCGGCGAAGACACTCTGGGCGTGGCCATGAAGCTGCACCGTGACTTCGGCCTGCAGGTCGTAGGCGTGCCCAAGACCATAGACAACGATCTTTCCGGCACCGACTACACCTTTGGCTTCGACACCGCGGTCAGCGTTGCCACAGAGGCCATCGACCGGCTGCACTCCACCGCGGAATCGCACAACCGCACCATGGTGGTAGAGGTGATGGGTCGCCATACCGGTTGGATCGCCGTGATGTCCGGCATAGCCGGCGGCGCCGACGCAGTCTTGATCCCCGAGTTCCCCCTGGCCGTCGAAGAGGTGGCCGAGTTGGTAACACGTCGGCAGAATCGGGGAAAGCAGTTTTCGATCGTTGTGGTCAGCGAAGGCGCCAAGCTAACCTGGCGCTCGGGAGCCGAAGAATCCATCCTGGCTTCGAGCGAGACCGATGCCTTTGGCCACGTGCGGCTGGGCGGCGTGGGCTCGGTCTTGGGCCAGCAACTCGAGCGGCTCACCGGCGCTGAGACCCGGGTTACCATCCTGGGCCACATTCAGCGCGGCGGCACGCCCACAGCCCGCGACCGCGTACTCGCCACCCGCTTTGGCATCAAGGCGACCGAGATGATCGAGGCCGGCCACTGGGGCAAAATGGCGGCTCTCAGGGGCGACAGCATCGTAGAGGTGGAACTCGCGGACGCTGTCGAAACCTGCAAATACGTCCCTCGGGAGTTCTTCGACATCGCTTCGGTCTTCTTCGGCTAACCGCAATCCAGAAGCCGTGATCCGCCGTGATCCGCATGTCCGGACTAGACATGATCCGCCTGTCCGGACTAGACATGATCCGCCTGTCCGGAGGAATCTGACCCGCAGAGGTCGAATTAGCCCAGTACACGGCGCCGAAGACCTGGATTTCGCGGGAAATGGGTAGTGTCTCCTTTGAGAGTAGAGCTTTATACTCAAGAGGCAAGTACGCGTCGGCGGAAGAGCAGCGGACTATCTCTCGTACGGGTAGAGTGATTGATATGCAAAGGGACAAAGGCCAGGAGCACAAGCGCTACGTGCGGCTCGTTGGAGAGAAGCTCCGGCGACTGCGGACCGACCGGGGCATGAGTCTGCAGCAGGTGTGCGACCGGTCCGGGGACTCCTTCGTCGTATCCACTCTCAGTGCTTATGAGCGGGGCAAGCGCAGCCTCAGTCTGGAGAGGGTGCTTGAGTTGGCTGAGATCTACGGCGTCTCACCAACGGCTTTGATCGAAGTCGAGGATAGCGCCGAACTGACCCCCAACCTGTCGCGCAACCGCCCCCTACGGATCCGCCTGGAACACCTCGAGCGACTCACCGACGAGGAACGGCGCCCCCTGGAGAACTACCTGGAGTTCTTGCGCAACCTGCGCAACGATCACGGCAGCCAAATACTCACCATCCGTAAGGATGACCTCGAGTACCTCTCGGGACTCTACGGTCTGCGTCCCCAGGTGCTGAAGGAACGGCTCGAATCCGAAGGGATCATCGAGCAGTAGGAGATCCGGGCAGGTCTTCTCGAGACCTTGCCTTCCGGACGGCGTCCGCGGCCGCCAAAAGGAACTCGCCCACCGCCTCAAGGCCTGCTTCTTCGCCCGCGGCTTCCTGCATCAACGACATCAGCCGGCTCCCAATGATGGCCCCGTCGGCCGATTTCGCCACCTCCCCCGCCTGCTCCGACGTGGAGATCCCAAAACCCACTGCCAGTGGGAGTTCGGTGCGGGCCCGCAATCGCCGCAAGAACCCGGCAAGATCCGCGCTGACCGCCGAGCGGGCCCCGGTCACGCCCGCCACTGAAACGCAGTAGATAAAGCCCGAAGCGGAAGCGGCGATTCGGTCCAGCCGCGGATCCGTACTCGTGGGTGCGGCCAAAAGAACCACGTCGACCCCGTTCGTCCGGGCAACGCGCTGGAGTTCCTGCGCCTCGTCGACCGGTACGTCCGGGACCACCACGCCCAGCACTCCCGAATCGCGGCAGCGCTCGAAAAAGACCTCTGGGGTGCGGGCGAGGATGGTATTCAAATAAGCGAGCAGCACCACGGGAGCTCCTCGGCCCGTCGCGTACGCCGCCAACTGGAAGACGTCAGCCGGAGTGACTCCGGCTTTCAGCGCGACCTGGGAGGTCGCCTGAATGGTTGGGCCGTCGGCCAGGGGATCCGAGAAGGGAACCCCTATCTCTACGATATCGGCACCGCTATCGAGGTACCGGTCGATCAAGGCGCGGGAACCCTCCAGGCTGGGATAACCCCCGGTCAGGTAGGGGATCAGCAGGGGGCGTCCGGCAAGCGCAAAGACCTGCGTAAGCCGGGATTCGGCCTCTTCGCCCACCGCGGCAGCGGGCGGGTTCGCAGAGCTGGGGTCCGGCATACGAGGGTTCACGCGCCCTCCATATCCAGGGCGGCGGCCACCGAGTAGACGTCCTTGTCTCCGCGGCCCGAAAGATTGAGGATCACAATGTCCCCCTCGCCGAAGGGGCACTCCGGGCTCGACAGGTAGGCAATGGCGTGCGCGCTCTCGAGCGCCGGAATGATGCCCTCCAGACGGGAGAGCATGGTGAAGGCTTCGAGCGCCTGATCGTCGGTGACACTCGTGTAGGCCACGCGGCCACTGTCGCGCAGAAACGCGTGCTCGGGTCCCACCGAGGGATAATCCAGTCCCGCGCTGATGGAGTGCGCCTCCTGAATCTGGCCGTCCTCGTCCTGAAGCACGTAGGAGTAGGAACCGTGCAATATGCCGAGGGCGCCGAGCGCAAGTGAGGCGCCGTGCTTGCCCGAGTCCAATCCGTAACCTCCCGCCTCCACGCCTATGAGGCGAACCTCCTCTTCTTCCAAGAAAGGGTGAAAAATGCCGATGGCGTTGCTCCCCGCTCCCACGCAGGCGATGATCGCGTCGGGAAGGCGTCCTTCTTTTTCGAGAATCTGCCGACGCGCCTCCACCCCCATGACCGTCTGAAAATCACGCACGATCGTCGGATAGGGCGCCGGCCCAACGACCGAGCCGATGATGTAGTGCGTCGTCCCCACATTGGTAACCCAGTCGCGGATGGCCTCGTTGGTGGCGTCCTTCAGGGTGCCGCTGCCGCTGGTCACGGGAATCACTTCGGCCCCGAGCAGGCGCATGCGTATGACGTTGAGTTCCTGTCGGCGGATGTCTTCCTCGCCCATATAGACATGGCATTCCAACCCGGCCAGCGCGGCGACCGTTGCGGTGGCCACCCCGTGCTGACCCGCCCCGGTCTCGGCGATGATACGCTGCTTGCCCATCCGCGTGGCCAACAGGATCTGGCCCAGAGTGTTGTTGATCTTGTGCGCCCCGGTATGAGCCAGGTCTTCGCGCTTGAGGTAGACTCGAAAGCCCACCTTCTCGGACAGGCGCCGTGCCCGGTACAGCGGCGTCGGCCTTCCGGCGTAGTCCCGCTGAAGCTCCGCCAACTCGGCGACGAACTCTGGGTCCTCGCGATAGCGCTCGTAGGCCTGCTCGAGCTCGTCGAGCGCGGGTATCAAAGTCTCGGGCACGTAGCGCCCGCCGTACTTTCCGAATCTCTGTGAGAGGGTCACACCCTTCCCTTCCCTCGTGCTACTTCCGCCGACACCGCTCCTCCATCCGGGCTGGTGCATTTTCGCCAGGCATCCACCAGTTCCCTGAGCCTGTCGTGATCCTTTATTCCGGGCGCCGATTCGACACCGCTCGAAACATCCGCCCCGGCCGCGCCCGATTCCGTCAAAGCCCGACATAGGTTTTGCGGACCGATACCACCGGCCACCAGATAAGGCGGTTCCGGTTCCAGCCCGTGGGCGAGCGACCAGGGGAACGTCACTCCCGTGCCTCCCGAACCACCCGCAACCCAGGTGTCGAGCAGAATCAGGTCGACCAACCCTTTGAGCTCCGCCCCCTTTGCGGCCAGGCTCGCCGCCTCCCCGGCACGCAGCCTCGCCGCGGCCTGCCCTGGCTCCTGCGGCGGCGCCACGTACTCCGCCTCGACGCCGACGGCTTTGATCAGGACGACATCCGCCGTCAGGCGGCCTCGCAACTCCCGTATTTCTCGCAGAGACGTCGCGCCGTGGAGCTGAATCCCGTCCAGCTCGGCCTCTAGCGCCACTTCGGCAATCTCGTCCACGGAAGCATCTCCGAAAACACCGATAGCCAGGGGAACTCCGGCGGCAGACGGCGGGCCCGCCGATTCACCAGAGCCGGGCACCCCAGGGCCGGACGGGCGACGCAGGGCTCTCACCAGCTCCCGGACCTGCCCGCGCGACACGCGGCGGGGGCTCGGCGCCAGGATGAAGCCGGCCGCCGAGATGCCCAACTCCCGCACCAGGCGTACGTCACGCTCCCGGGTGAGCCCGCAGACCTTCAGCGTGGGTCGATCCTTCAACTGCATCGAGTCCCTATGGCACCAGCAAGAGCGCAATGCGCGCCTGGCGCATCAACTGCTCGGTGGTGCCGCCGAGGATCAGGTCATGCAGGAAAGAGTGCCCGTGCTTCCCCAGAACCGCCAGATCACTCGGCTCGGTCTCCAGGTCCTCCAGAGCCTCGAAGACGAATTCGCCCTCGGCCACCCGGAACTCCGCCTCGATCTCGTAGGCGCTGAGATACTCACGCGCATCTTGCTGGGTCTTCGCGGCCTCGTCCAAGTCGCCCGCCACCGTCAGAATCCTGAGCCCACCCCCCAGAGTGGAGGCCATCTCCGCGGCCAACTTCAAGGCATTGTTCGCCGGCCCGCTGCCGTCGTAGAAGACCATCACGCGCCGAAGCGGTGGCGTCTCCCCGTCGACCAGGAGTACCGGCGTCCCGCTTTTTCGCACCACCTGATCCGCCGTGGAGCCTACCAGGTCATCCGAGTACTGCGCGTGCGCCCCCCGCTTGCCCAGGATGAGGAGATCGTAAGATTCGGCGACGTCGGCGATGGTCTCCGCGGGAACGCCCTCCTCGATGCGGAACTCAACCTCAGTTCCGGCGGAGGCGGCATCCCGAAAGTCGCTCATGATCTTGTCCGCGTGCGCTCGGAAGCCCTCCAGCATCTCGATAGGCAGTTGCGAGGGCGCGATCGTCTCCACGGGATAGGCTCCGACCACGAATGGCGGCTGTTCCAGCAGCCGGACGTCGACCACGTGCACGCCGGTAACCCGGGCTTCGAAAGCCGAAGCCAGCGACAGCGCGAGCTCCCGGGCGGCGCGCGCGTGCCCCGATCCATCGGCGGCAACGAGAATGGATTTGATCATGTGGACCTCTTTCTTCCCCTGTTTGGCGACTCAAAAGGACGCTTCGTTTTCAGTTCCTACCCAGTAGCTCGCCGATGGCCTCACCAGGGTCGGCGGAGCGGGCCAGATGCTCGCCTATCAACACTCCCGCCACCCCGGCCTCCTCCAGTTGAAGGATCTGCTCCCTGCTCGAAACGCCGCTCTCGCTGACCACCGGCAGGTTGGGTGGGACGGAGGGCATGAGCCCCAGCGTGGTCTCGAGCGATACCTCAAAAGTGGAGAGGTTCCGGTTATTGATGCCCAGAACCACCCCGGGCAGCCGGGCGACCCAGTCCAGCTCCACCCTGTCGTGGACTTCGAGCAGCACGTCGAGGCCCAACCGCCGCGCGGACTCCGTGAGTTCACCCACCCGGGCCGGCTCGAGCAACGCGGCGATCAGAAGAACCCCGGAAGCCCCCCAAACCCGCGCCTCCTGGAGCTGATATTCCTCCAGGATGAAGTCCTTGCGCAGCACCGGGATGGGAGAGCGGGACGCGGCCAGCCGCAGGTCTTCCGGATCGCCCAGGAAATGATCCTGCTCGGTCAGCACCGAGACGGCTCGGGCTCCGCCGGCCGCATAGGCCTCCACCATCTGGGCCACGTCCAGGTCGGGCCGCAGCATCCCCCGGCTGGGCGAGGCCCGCTTCACCTCGGCTATGATCGAAATACCCGGGAGCAGCACGGCCTCCCGAAAGGAGATCGGCGGACGGGCAGGCGTGGGCAGCCCCGCAAGCTGCTCGAGAGGAACCAGCGCGCGTCGCTGGGCGAGACGCTTCCCGACGTCGGCCACGATGTTCTCCAGGTAGCCCAATCTACACCTCGTGGCTGACCGCGGTGAGCTGCCTTACCTTCTCCAGAGCGGCTCCGGAGGCGACGATCTCCCGGGCGGCATCGATTCCAGCCGGGAGAGAATCCACGGCGTCAGCGACGTAGAGCGCGGCGGCCGCGTTCAGCAACGTGATCTGGCTAGGCGCATCGGCAAAGGTGCGCCCTTCCAAGATGGCCAAGGTGATGCGCGCGTTTTCCTCAGGGCCGGCGCCGCGCACGTCGGCAAGCTCCCAGTGCTGCAGCCCGAGGGCCTCGGGCTGCAGCCGGTACTCCGCAGCCACCACCCCGTCGCGCACCTCGATCACCTGGGAACTCGCGGTGACCGAGAGTTCGTCCAGACCGTCTTCGCCGTGAACCACCAAAGCCCGCTCTGCGCCCATCAAGGCCAGCGCCTCCCCCAAGACGCGAACGTAATCGGGAGAATTGACTCCGACCAGTTGCCGCCTGGCGCCTGCCGGATTGGTCAGCGGGCCGAGGAAATTGAAAACCGTGCGGATCCCCAGGTCGCGCCGAACCGGGACTATATACCGCATGGCCTTGTGGTGCAGGGGGGCGAACATGAAGCCAATGCCCACCTGGCGAATGCAGCGGGCCACCTGTTCCGGAGCGAGGTCGATCCTCACCCCCAGGGCCTCGAGCAGATCGGCCGAGCCCGAACGAGACGTGGCCCCACGGTTGCCATGCTTGGCCACCGGTACGCCCGCCCCGGCAACGACGAAAGCCGCGGTGGTCGAGATATTGAAAGTCCCCAGCCCGTCGCCGCCGGTCCCGCAGGTGTCGACCAGCTGATCCTGACAGTCCACGCGTACCCGCTCGGCGAGGTCTCGCATGGTCTGGGCCAGGCCGACGATCTCGTCCGCGGTCTCGCCTTTGGCGCGCAGCCCCATCAGAAAAGCCGCCGCCTGAACCTCGCCCACGCGCCCGTCCATGATCAGCTGGAGGACCTCCGCCGCCTGCTCGCGGCCCAGATCCTGCCGGTTCGCCAGGCGCTCGAGCGCGCGGCTCACCTCGGGCAGAGCGGAACTGACGGTCATCGGGGCACTCCTTCGGCTCTCCCGGGGATATCCCCGTCGGCAGCGCCCTTCGCTTCCCAGCCCGGTGCCGGAGCCTTGAGTTCGGCGGGTATATCCTCCCAACGCGCCGACTTGAGAGCCAGGAAGTTCCGCAGCAGGTCCTTGCCCGGTTCGGTGAGAATGCTCTCCGGGTGGAACTGAACTCCCTCGACCACGTACTCGCGATGGCGGACGCCCATGACCACGCCGTCGGCGGTCCAAGCCGACAGCTCCAGAACCTCAGGCAGCGTCGCCCGATCGACCACCAGGGAGTGATAGCGCGTGGCAACAAAAGGGCTGCGCAGTCCGCGAAACAGCGTCCGGCCGTCGTGATGCACTTCCGAGGTCTTGCCGTGCACCGGAACCTCGCCCCGAGTGACTGTCCCCCCGAAAGCCTGGCCGATCGACTGGTGGCCCAGGCAGACACCGAGCATGGGGAACTCGCCTGCGAGTTCCCGGATCACCCCGAGGCTGACTCCCGCCTCGTTGGGCGTGCATGGCCCGGGCGAAATTATGACATGGGTAGGATTGGCGGCGCGCACCGCGGCCACGTCGATCTTGTCGTTGCGGTGCACCTCGATCTTGCCGCCCGATACTTCGCCCAGATACTGGACCAGGTTGTACGTAAAAGAATCGTAGTTGTCGATCATCAAGATGTGGTCGCTCACGCCCACCCCTCCTGCTCGGCGGCCAACTCAATTGCGCTAAAAAGTGCCCGGGCCTTGTTCTCGGTCTCCTCGTATTCGCGCTCCGGATCGGAGTCGGCGACTATGCCCGCTCCCGCCTGGACGTAGGCCACCCCGTCCCGCACCACGATGGTTCGGATGTAGATGCAGGAGTCGAGTTCGCCGTTGTAGCTCAGGTAGCCGATGGCGCCGGCGTAGGGACCGCGGCGGGTGGGTTCGAGTTCGTCGATGATCTCCATGGCCCGCACCTTGGGGGCGCCGGAGACGGTGCCCGCGGGAAAGGCGGCCTCGAGAGCCGCGGCGGCGGTGACGCCCTCTTCGAGCTCGCCCACCACAGTGGACACCAAGTGCATCACATGACTGTAGCGCTCGATGCCCATGAACTCGGCCAGATGCACGCTCCCCGGGCGGCAGACCCGGCCCAGGTCATTGCGGCCCAGGTCTACCAGCATGACGTGTTCCGCCCGCTCCTTCTCGTCGGCGAGCAGCTCCTCCGCCTGACGCAGATCTTCCTCGGGAGTGCCTCCTCGCGGCCGCGTCCCCGCGATGGGCCGGGTCTCCACCACGCCGTTTGCCGTCTTGACCAGAGGCTCAGGGCTCGAGCCCACCACCTCGAAGTCGCGGAAAGATAGGTAGTACATGTACGGACTGGGATTGACCGCGCGGAGGCCCCGGTAGACGGAGAAGCCACCCACCTCGACGGGCCGCTGGAAGCGCTGCGAAAGCACCACCTGAAAGGCGTCGCCTGCGTAGATGTACTCCCGGATGCGCTCGACCGAAGCCAGAAAATCCTCCTTGCGGAAGTTGGATTCGATCTGCGCGGGCGCCGCGGCGCCCTCCCGCTGAGGCACCTCGGGAACCGGTCCGGAAAGGCGCTCCCGCACCCAGGCTGCCCGGTCTTGGGCCGCGGCATAAGCGGCCTCCAAGCCACGGTCGTCGTCGGTGGCCAGCACCGTGATCAAGCTGATGGAGTGCCTCAGGTGATCGAAGGCAACCACGACGTCCGGGATCAGAAAGGCCATGTCGGGCAGCCCCTGATCGTCCGGCGGGCCCTCCCCCAGGCGCTCTACCCGACGTACCAGGTCGTAGCCGAAGTAACCCACGGCGCCGCCGACGAAGGGTGGCAGATCCGGAATCGGCGCGATCTGGGCACGGCTCATATAGTCGGCCAGAAAGCGGAAGGGGTCGCCCCCCTGCGCCTCGAGCCCGTACTCGTGGTCGACCCCGCCGGAGCGCACCAACAGGCGATCTCCGCGAAGCCGAATACTCTCCCGCGCGGCCAAGCCGATGAAGGAGTAGCGGCCGAAGAGCTGCCCTTGCTCGGCGCTTTCCAGCAGAAAGGACCCCGATGGGGCCCGCAACTTCAAGAAAGCCGAAACCGGGGTCTCGGTGTCATTCAGGAACCGATGGGTGACGGGAACCAGTCCGTATTCGGCGGAGAGTGCGCGCACTTCCTCCAGACTGGGAAAGAGATCGGGCTTGTCCATCTCTACCCCTTCCGCCGGTCGAGTTCTTCCCACACCTCGGATAGGGTGATGTCCAGTCGCGCGAGCAGAACCAGCAGATGGTAGAGGACGTCCCCCGTCTCGTAGATGGTATGCGCCCGGTCTCCACTCTCCGCCGCTTCCACCACTTCGCCGGCCTCTTCGGTCACCTTGGCGCCGATCGCCGACGGCCCGGACGCGAACAGACGGGCGGTGTAGGAACTCTCCGGTGGCGCTCCGCGCCGCGAGATCAGAGTGGCGTAGAGGTCGGGCAGCGCCAGAAACGGCGGAGTGGGGACGCCGGGCCTGCGGCTCCCAGCATAGCGCCCCGGATGAGCCGGCGCCTCAATGCCCGGCCCTTTCGCGCCCGTCTCCACCGGCCTCTTTACCCCCGGCTTGGCCGCAAAGGAATCCGGCGCGCCCAGAGGCCGATCGGTGAAACAGGTGGCCGAGCCCGTATGACAGGCCGGCCCCGTCTGCTCGACCAAGGCCAGGATAGTATCCCCGTCGCAGTCCAGGCGGAGTTGGCGCACGCGCTGCACGTTGCCCGAGGTCTCCCCCTTGTTCCAGAGACTCTGCCGGGAGCGGCTCCAGAACCAGGTGGTGCCCGTTTCCAGGGTCTTCTCGAGCGAATCGCGGTTCATGTAGGCGAGCATCAGCACTTCGCCGCCGTTCCACTCCTGGACGATGCAGGGCACCAGGCCTTGCCCATCGAACCGAACCTGATCGATGCTGAAGAGGGGCGGGTTGCTCGAAAGCGGATCGTTACTCGAAAGCGGATCGTTACTCGAAAGCGGATCATTCGACACGGCTTACTCCTCGGAAGACCGCGTGGACGCGGCTAGGGTACCAGGATAGGCGGGTAGTCCCCGCCCAGGTGGGGGCGCCCCTCGCCGAAGCGAAGGGCTAGAACCAGGAAGTAAGCCGGCTGTGGGCCAGGAGCGCGCCGTGCGGGGAAAGCCCGCCAGGAGCCGCGCTCAGCGAGGGGCCCCGATGATTCGGGAGGAAGATCTTTGCGGAAGCTGCCTGCACCATATCTCCGTAGTAGCCATAGCCGTGGTTGACGATGCCTTCGCCAGGATACCTGCACATGATATCCAGAAATCCATCAGATTTCATACGACGTGCAGGAGAAGAACTTGGCCCAGGCTGAGCTTATCTTCACCGGAGACGAATTGCTCCGGGGTGAGGTGGTCAACACCAACCAGTCCTTCCTGGCTGAGGCGCTGCTTCTGCTGGGAATAGAGACCACCCTGGCCCTCTGTGTTCCCGACGGCAGAGCGGAGATCGCGTCCGCCATCCGGGACTCGCTCGCCCGCCGACCGGCCGTGCTCCTGCTTTCCGGCGGGCTGGGCCCGACCCCCGACGATCTGACCCGAGAAGCCGTAGCCGACGCGCTTGGCCGCAGGCTCGAGCAGCGGGAGGATTTGCTGCGCGTTCTCGAGAGCCGTTTCGCCGACCTCGGCCGCCCGATGGAGAACAGCAATCTCAAGCAGGCGACCATCCCCCGGGGCTCTCAAGCGCTGCAACCGGTGGGGACCGCCCCCGGCTTCTATGTGCAGGAGGAAGGCGCACTTCTCATCGCCCTGCCCGGCCCTCCCGCCGAACTGCGCAGAATGTGGACGGAACAGGTCGATCCTCTGCTGCGCGACCGTTTCGGCTTAAAAGCCGGTGAAGATCATAGCTTCGTCAGGCGCCTGCGGCTGTTCGGGTTGGGCGAGTCGAGCGTGGCGGACCGGCTGAGCGACCTGGACTGGCGGGGAGGCCCGGTCACCATCGGCACCCGTTCGAACGCGGACGGCGTACTGATCGTGCTCCGGGCCCGGCAGGCAGCCGGGGACCGAGAAACGCCGGGCGAACAGGAAGCTTCGGCGCGCAGCAGAGGGCTCGACGAAGTCGAACGGGCCGTGCGCGAGCGGCTCGGACCTCACGTGTACGGCACCGACGGCGAAGGCCTGTCGGACGCGGTGGCCCAGTTGCTACTGAGGCGTCGCTCTACCGTCGCCACGGCGGAATCCTGCACAGGAGGTCTACTGGGAAAACTGCTCACCGACCGGGCGGGCAGCAGCGAGTACTACCTGGGGGGCGTCGTCTCCTACAACGACCGGCTCAAGGAATCCCTGCTCGAGGTCGATCCGGCTCTCTTGCGAAGCAAAGGGGCGGTCAGTCCCGAAGTGGCCGCCGCGATGGCCCGCGGAGCGCGAAGGCTCACCGACGCCAACTTCGCTCTCTCGACCTCCGGCGTGGCCGGCCCCGGGGGCGGCAGCGACCAGAAACCGGTGGGGCTGGTCTACGTCGGCCTGGCTTCGGCCGACGACGTCGAGGTCAAGGAACTCCACCTTCCCGGTGACCGCGAGGCGGTCCGCTTACGCACCGCTAACAGCGCCCTCGATCTGCTGCGCCGACGCCTGCTCGCCGCGGAGAGGTCGGCCTCCTAATGGAACCGCTGCGCAACCTACGCAGACGGAAGCTGCGCGCCGCGCTGACCATCTTCGGAATCGCCATCGGCATCTTCGCCTTCACGGTGATGGGTTCGATGGCGGAAAAGATAAATCAGCTGGTCGGGGGAGCCCTCGATTTCTGGGGGGAGTCGATCAGTGTGGAACCCGAAAGCGGTGGCGGCTTCGGGGGCTTCTTCCCGGTTTCCGTCACCGAGCAGATCGAGGCTCTGGAGGGAGTGGACTTTGCCACCCCGAGCGCGATCGTGCTTTTCGGCAACCCGGAGGACCAGGGGTTCAGTTTTGGCGCACCCAACCTGGTCTTCGGCAACCGCCTGAGCCAGGCCTGGGTCGAGCGCGTACAAGAGCAGGGGCTCGAAGTGGTCGAAGGGCGTTTCCTTCAGCCGGGGGACCGGGGCAAGATCGTGGTGGGCTCGGACCTGGCGGACACGGAAGATCTCAAAGTGGGCACCACCGCACGGGTGCAGACCCGGGATTTCGAGGTGGTGGGCATCCTCCAGCGCTCCCTGCAGTTCACGGACGCCTTCGCCTTCACCTCGCTGGAGGACACCCAGGAGATCCTCGCCGAGCAATTCCCCCTGCTGACCACCTCCGATGTGGCCACGGGGATACAGGTATACGGCGAGCCCGGGGTGGATCTAGACCAGCTGGCGAGCCGGATCGATCAACTCCCCCAAGTACGTGCCGAATCCCCCGAGGAGCTACGCAGCCAGATCGAATCGGGCACCGTCATCTTCAACCTGATCATCTTCGGTGTGGCTCTGATCGCCATCGTGGTGGGCGGGCTCTCGGTGATCAACACCATGATCATGAGCGTCAGTGAGCGCACCCGGGAGATCGGCATCAAACGCGCGGTCGGGGCGAAGACGCGCCATATCCTGGCCGAGTACATCGGTGAAGCGGCCCTGATCGGCTTCATCGGTGGGCTGACCGGCTTCGTCATCGGCTGGATCCTCACGCTGATCATCAATGATCAGACGCGCGACACCGGCACCGTGCTATTCACCATGACGCCACGCCTGGCACTGGGTGCCTTGCTGTTTTCGCTGGTGCTGGGAGCGGTCGCGGGGATCTATCCCGCGCTGCGCGCCGCGCGGATGAACCCCGTTCAGGCTTTGAGGTCGATGTGAGCGACGGAATCGATACCCGCGCCGCTTCGAGCGAAGGCCTCGGAATATTGACCAGCGGGGAAGGCAACCCCCCGCCCGATGACCTCATCCTGCGCGCCCGAGGCCTGTTCAAACGCTATCCCATGGGCACCGACAACTGCGTTGACGCGCTTCGCGGGGTGGACCTCGATCTACGCCGGGGGGGCTTCCTTGCCCTGATGGGGCCCTCGGGCTCGGGCAAGTCCACCCTGCTCAACGTGGTAGGCACCCTGGATCAGCCCAGCGAAGGCAGGCTCTGGCTGGACGGGCGGGAGTTGACCCAAGTGCCAAATAGCCGCCTGCCGGACATCCGCCGGCGCTTGATCGGCTTCATCTTTCAGGGATTTAACCTGATTCCCAGCCTGAACGCGCTCGAAAACGTGGTGCTGCCACTGCGTTACGAGGGGTCGCCCAAGAACGAGGCGCGTCGGCGCGGCACGGAGCTTCTGGAGATGGTGGCCCTGGGAGACCGGTTGCACCACCTCCCCACCGAACTCTCGGGAGGCGAGCAGCAGCGGGTGGCCATCGCGCGGGCGCTCGTGATGGAGCCCGCGCTGATCCTCGCCGACGAACCCACCGGCGAACTGGACTCAACCAGCAGCCGACTGATCATGGAGCTGCTCTCGGGCCTCAATCAGAACGGGCAGTCGCTGATCGTGGTGACGCACGATCCCACCACCGCCGCCTATGCGGAGCGGATCGTGAGGATGCGCGATGGACTCATCGTCGACGAGGAGGATCCCGAGGAGGACACCTCCTCCGCGGCGGTATGACCTCTAGAACTCCCGGGGCTTGCAGATCAGCTCGAGGATCTTGATCTCGAAGAAGGTCTGCGCGTTGGTGGGCCGGATGACGAGGGCGGTGTCCAGACCGCGGCCGGTGCCGCCGCAGGCCACGATATCCTCTTCCGGGCTGACCAACCCGGCATCGGCCGCCATCAGCGTGCACTCCACCGCCACCTTCACGCCTGCGCCAAAGCGCTTCAGCGTCTGAGCGATGATCTCCTCGGCCTGCCAGGTGTCGAACTTGCGCCGTACGGAGCGCCCCACTCCGCCGAAGGCGAGAGTCGAGGTCACCACTCCATGGGCCCGTTCCCTCAGGTCGCGCAGCTTGTCCTCCGGCACTTCGATCTCGCCCGGCTCCTTGTAGCCGGCCGGGTGTGTGACGGCGACCACCTGAAACGCCTCGAGCTCAGCGAGCGCCAAGAGACCGGTGTCGCCGCCGGTCGTGGGCACCACTACCTTCTTCACCCCGAGCTCCCCCGCGCGGACGCGGACCAGCTCGAACACCTGGGCGGTATTCTCCCGGCCCATCTTCTCGAAGTAGGTAACTTTGACTTCCACGGATCCTCCAGCGCTCGGGGCGGGCAATCGACGCCAAAAGCCTATCAGGAGTGCGCCGGACGAGGGAGAGTCCCCGGCCAAGCAGTGAGGTGCCGGAAGAGAGCAGGGCGGCGGGCTAAGCCCGCTCGAGTTTCTCCGCCAGTCGTCTGCCCCTCTGCGGTGAGCCCTGGAACTCGCGCTGCCAGGCCTCGTCGGCGGCGCGGTCGCTGTCGGGGCCGAAAATGACGGTCACGCTCTCGCGCCCGCGGCCCTGACCGTACCTCGCTATCAGGTCCGCTGCTTCGCCAAGCGTGCTGTCGCTGGGCGGTCCTTCGGTGAGCACCGCGCACACCGGGCCGGTGGCGTCCGTCCCCCAGCCCAGGGCCGAGAAGAGTTCGGCCTTCCTCAGTAGTCGATCGTTCTCCTCGTCGTTGCGGGCGATGGAGATCCACTCCCCGTCCGAGGAGATGAAGTGGCGGGCGGCGCTGATGAGCAACGCCCGCTCCACGTCGATCTCCTGCCCTCGCCCCTCGAGGTATTGCTGCAGGCGGCGAAAGCGTCTGCCGAAGCCGGGTTCGGTGAGCAGGCAACCCCCGGCGGGCATGGGATATTCCTTGAGTCCCAGTTCCTCCGCCAAGGCCATCTGCGGTTTGCGGTTGCGCCCGGTGAGCCCGAGCAGGCGGCTGCGGTCGACCAGCCCCTCGCGCTCCGCCTGAGTCGGCTCGAGATTGTGCGCGGACAGCGGCCGGAGGACCTTGCCTTGGACCCCGGCCTCACGCTCGATCGTCGCCAGTGCCTGGCGATGCTGAGACATGGGGCGCTGGCCGAGAACCTCTCCGGTGACGATGAAGTCGGCCCCTTCCTCTTCCATCAAGCGACGCGCCAGGTTGAAATGGATAATGCGGCAGTCGATGCAGGGGTTGACCCCTTTTCCGTGGCCGTAGCGCGGGTGTTTGACCGCCTCTAATATCTGGTCCCAGGTGTTCTTGACCACCAGGGGAACGCCCAATCTGGCCGCCGCCCTGCGCCCGGGCGCCGCGCAGTCCTGCTCTTCGGTCCCGCAGAGAGGGCTCTCGTAATGCATGGCAAGCACCTCGATGCCCTGCTCCTGCATCAGTTTGATCGCAAGCTGACTATCGAGCCCCCCGGACAAGAGGGCTATCGTCTTGGGTTGCACCACCAGAATGCCTTTCCTACCGGCCGAAGCGCCCTTCGGCCACATCATCTTCGTCCCATGAGCTTACCCCGGCTCTGGCCAGGGCAGCCGCCGCGACACCCCTTCCCGGCCGGCACACACCCCGAAAGGATCCGTCGTAGATCTCGCGGCAACCACAAGAGGGGCTGCGTGCTTTTAGGACCGCTTGGCGTGCGCCCAGGATGCCCGCCAGTTTGACCGACTCCTCGGCCCCCCTCACGTACGCAGAGGATACATCGACCGCGTCCGCGGTCTCCACTCGCGCCCTGCCCTCGAACACGTCGTCGCCGTCACCCGAGACGATCTCCGCCGCGGGACGGGGCGTGGGCAGACCTCCTAGTTGCTCGGGGCACACCGGTACCAGAAAAAAGCGTGCCCCCAGAGCGCTTACGGCGTCGCGACGCTCATCCCCGCCGTCGTAACGGGTCGAGAGCCCCAGGAGGCAGGCGCTCACCAGAAGGGGCTCTTTGCGGCCGGAGGTTTCCTCCCTGCCCGCCGGCCCACGCTCAGTCAACCGCTCAGACCTCTTCCACCGTGCCGTCGACCACGTCTTCCCCGGTCTCATCTTCGCCCAGCATCTCCAGGATGTTCTGCAGTTCGGCCACCTTGGTGGTCAGATTACCGAGCTCTTCCCGCAATCTATCTCCGGCCGCCGCCACGCGTCCGCCCTCTTCCTGGTCCAGACCGTCTTCCTCGACCAATTCCTCGATCTCGTCAAGGTAAAAGAAGGCCTCGTCGAGCTTGAGCTTGACCTTCTCGAGGTTACCGATGATGCGTTCCATATGCGCGACTCCGTCCTCAGCCGGATTGCGGACAACAGGAACGATAGCAGAAGCCGGTTGAGGGAAGGTTATGTCTATCTATCAAGCTCAGACCGGAGTGAGGGGAAAGCGATGATCGTTCGAGAGAGGCGGATACCGGTGGATGGGGCCGCGGACGTGAGCGCCCTCGTCAACCGGCCGGAAGGGTGCCGTCCGGGAGTCACGCCTGGGCTGATCCTGGCGCATGGCCAGAACAACGACCTCCGCCACCCGCTCCTCGAGGCGGTGGCGCTCGGTCTTGCCCAGGCGGATGTGGCTTCGGTGCTTCGTTTCAACTTCCCCTACCGAGAGCGGGAAGCGTCCTCTCCGGATTCGCCGCGAGTGCTGGAGTCTAGTTACCGACATGCCCACGACGCATTGGCCGACGACGAGGTATGCCCCGCCGGCCCTATGTTTCTGGGGGGCAAGTCGTTGGGAGCCCGGGTCGCGGCGGAGCTCGCCTCCCGCGGCCACGAGGCCGAGGGCCTGCTGGCGGCCGGCCTGGTGTTTCTGGGGTATCCCCTGCACGCGCCCGGCCGCTCAGACAGGCTGAAAACCGAACCCTTGCGGCGAATCGACGTGCCCAGCCTTTTCATCCAAGGCTCCCGCGATCCCTTCTGCAGACCGGAGCTTCTGCGGGAGGTCCTAGAGACGCTCGATTCCCCTCCGCGGGTTCACTTCGTAGAAGGCGGCGGCCACTCCTACGAGTTGCGCAAAGGGGCGGACCGCTCAGACGAGGAAGTGCAGGCCGAGGTGATCAGCGTGATTGCGGACTTCATCCGCTCCCCAGCCTCGAGCGGGCAGCGCTGAACGCAGCTCTAATCCAGGGAGACCCTGAAATCGGCGCTACCTCGCCTGCAGAGGGCAACGGGAAACGCACTCGGCGCAACCGGAGCACCACTCTCGATTGAACCCGACCTGCTCGGTGGTGGCGATGCAGTCGTCCAGACAAAGGCGGCAGGACCGGCAGATGGTGGTGTCGGCCACTAGACCGGGGAAGGGCGTCGCCGGCAGCGGGGCCTCCGTTATGAGACCCAGCAGATACAGATTGAGGCCGTAGCGGTTGACCACGAGCATCCCGTTGGGAGCGAGCGCGCCCATTCCGGCGGCCACCGCCAGGCGAGGCAAGGAGAGCCGGGAATCGACCAATGGAAGTGCCGCATAACCCTCGCCGGAGATATCCTGGCGCAGGCGGGCAAGCCCCAGAGAAAGCCGGTCGTCCAGCAGAGCCTGGCTTTTCGGGCCGAGGTTGGTAACCCTCTCCCCCGGCGCGGCCACGAGCACGATGGAGCGGTAGCCGACAAGATGGCGGGCCGGGTCGGCGGTGTCGGGCAAGGCTGTCAGTTTTTCGGGGGTTACGAGTCCAAAGGAGACAAATCCGGCCTCAATAGCAGTTTCGCGCAACTCGAACGCCCATTCACTCATTTGCGGAGGAGCCTTCATCCTTGACAGCTTTCCCGATCGGGGCCTCGGACGCAAGAAGAATGCGGAGATGCACTCGGCTCCTCTTGCCAAATCCTTCACAACCGTTATACTAGTTTTGGTTAATTCGTCCGGCGCTTCTCTGGGTCGAGAAGCGGACGGCGCATCGACAGATGGCCGATGGGGGCCGGGCACGTAGGTAAAACTCGTGCCGAAAAGGAGCATATGATGCGTCGGATCCTCACCACCCTCGCGCTCGCCCTCGTCCTGATGATCGTCGTGGTTGCGGCGGTCCAAGCTTCCCCCTCGGCTCCCCCAGAGCCCGTGTCCGTGCCCGTTGGACAAACCGTGGACTACTGTGACCTGGTCGAAGACGGCGGCCCGGTCGGAACCGAAGTGACCCTCTATGGCTGGGTCAAACGCGTCGAAGATGATTTCGTCTTCGTGAACCCCTTCCGCTGCGAGGACGACAGCCTGGTCAAGGTGGAAACCGACACCAGCGAACTGTATGAGGGCGACTTGGTCGAGGCCACCGGTGTCTTCACCGGCGTCAACGCGGGCGGCAACCCGGCCATCGAGGGTGCCGTGGTCGGCCCGGCGCTCTAGGGGTCAGCGTCGCTCAGCGTCGACGTGACCCCAGCTTCGAGCGCAGCTCCTTCCTCCCCCGCTCGCCCAGCCCCAGGAGGTCGAGTTCCTGGTCCAACTGCGCGGACGAGCCGTAGCCTCCCAGGTAACCGTTGACTCTCGCCACTGCGGTCGAGTTCAGGAAGTCCTTGAAGACCGGATAGATCTCCCGGTACTCGTTCCGCAGCAGCCGGTTGTGCTGTAGCCGATACTTTTGGTGATACTCCTCCGCCGGCCAAAAACAACTCAACGGGGTGATCTCGGTCCGCACCTCCCGTCCCAGCAGTCCGGCGTAACGGTCGGCCGACCTGCGGGCCGCTTCGGCCTGGGCCGAGTCGTGGGTGAAGACGGCGGAGCGATACTGCGGCGACCAGGCGGCAGATGTCGGGTTGTGGCTGTTCCAGAAGATGTCCAGCAGTTCCTCGTAAGAAATGGCCGCTGGATCGAAATCGACCTCGAGCGTCTCCGCATGAAGGCCAAGGTCGTGGTAGGTGGGCTGATCCTTGCGCGGATCCCCCGCATAACCCGCGCGGGTTCTCAGCACTCCAGGTAACGCCCCGAACTGGGCGTCAGGACCCCAGAATCAGCCCAGGGCGAAGGTCGCCGTTTGGACCTGCTCCGGAATCTCGAGGTCTATCGGCGGGAACTCCAGCAGCCGGGCCTGCTCCTCCCCAGCGCCGGTTTCGGCGCGCGCCGCCGCGCCTTCGTTTCGCCCCAAACGGAACATCAGGCCTCCTCCCCCTTCTCGGCACGGGCGCCTCCGCCACGCAGAGCCCGGCCCTCATCGTCGCGCTCCTCGAAGTCGAGCGAGGCCGAGTTCATGCAGTAGCGCAGACCGGTGGGCTCGGGTCCGTCGTTGAAGACGTGCCCTAGATGCGACCCGCAACGCCCGCAGACCACCTCGGTACGCACCATCAAGAGTCCGCGGTCCTCATGCTCCCCCACCGCGCCGGCGGTCAGAGGCTCGTAGAAGCTCGGCCACCCCGTCCCCGAATCGTACTTGGCGTAGGAGCCAAACAGATCGTTGCCGCAGACCACGCAGTGGTAGACGCCTCTCCCTTTGAAGTCCCAATACCGGTTGGCAAAAGGTCGCTCCGTCCCCTGCTCCTGAGTCACGTGATATTGCTCGGAGGTCAAACGCTGCTTGAGCTCTTCCGGAGAGAGTGATTGCTTCTCTGTCTTCTCTTGCGCCATGAAGGCACTCCATTCCTCGGCCGCCGAGCCGTCCGAAAGTTTTGTTCTGCAGGTCTTTTTCCCACCTGGGAGGTTCGGTACACGAAACGCGGGGGGCGCGTGGTAGTCTGCCCCGGTTACCTACGCAAGCGACGGGAGGACCGGGTGGCAAAGAGGAAGGCCGAACGGCGGGAGAGACGCTACGCAGGCGCGGTCTCGGCCAAAGGCGTCCCGGCCGCCACCCAAGAAGGCACCTCCTGGTTCAACCGGGTTCTCCTCTGGGCGGCCATCGGCTTGGCCTCTCCGCTTGTCTATCTGGCCGTGGTGCTCCTCGGGTCGATCTCGGTGGAAGACCCCGCCGTCACCAGTTTCCTGATGGAGGGCGCCTTCGTCATCGCCGCGCTCTTCACACTAAACGTCGTGTTCCGAAATCGGGAGGCCTGGACACCGATGAGCACGCCGGTGAGCACCTACATCGCCGGGCTGTTCTCGATTGACGGGGTGGCGCACGCAGGCATCTTGGCCTATCTTCTGACCGGATCGCTAACGACCCTCGTTACTTTGGAGGCGATTTCGCTGCTCGGGGCACTGCTCCTCCGCCCCCGGCGCTAAGGGTCGAGCCTCGCGGCACGCCGCTACCGGCGATCGTCTCGCGCCGGAGGTCCCAGCCGCCGAAAGGGACTGACCGGTCGCCTCACGGGCGCCTCAATCCGTTCATAAGTGGACGATCGCCACAGGGTAGCGAAAGAGGTAGTCGTTGGTCAGGGCGGCCTGGTGACAGTCTCGGCAACCGGCGCCGGCGCCGGCCTTCTCCAACCGGCCGTCAACCGCGAACTCCGCCCAGAACCAGTCCCCGTTCTCGGGATCGTAGCCTTTCCGTTTCCACATCACGTCTAAGGCCTGAGCGTTGCCTTGTTCGTCCAGATGCTCGAGCAGCAGCACGGCGCCGTCCGGCATCGTTTCCGGAGTGGCTTCCAGGCAGTCGGCCGCAGCGTCGTTTAGATACAGCGCCAGCGACTCGCTGTGGACGCTTCGAGCATCACGAACCGCGGCGTAGCCGGGGTCCTTGAGTCCGGTGGTCCACTCCTCCCGGTAGTCGGCCTCCTCCAATGACCGCCAGAGTTCTTCGGCCACACGCCGATCGGCCTGGCTGATCTCGACGGCGGCTTCGGTTCCCTCGCTCTCGCCCTCGCCTTCTCCCCGGAGCGGAACCACGCCCGGCACGGGGAAAGAAAAGACCATCTCGTTGGACCGCATGGAGAAATGGCAGAACCAACACTGTTCCGGCTTGCCCGAAGCCCGCACCTTTCCCTCGGGCGAGAGATTGGCCCAAAACCACTCCCGTCCGGTTAGGTCGTAACCCTCACGGTGGAGCATCATCCAGATGTCCTGAAACTCGCCTTCCGAGGAGTAACCCTCCTGCAGGATGAGGGCGCCTTCGGGTATGGCTGCGGGGTCGCCGGCACCATCCTTCGACGCGCCTTCCAGCCATTCGGCCGCGACAGGATCCAGGTACGTCACCAGCCGCGAGGCATGGTTGGGATGACCCGCGTAGCCGCCTTCCGGACCAAGAGACGTCCAGGAATTCGCGTAGTCGTTGAGCCGAGCGTAGGCGAGCAGGGACTGCGCGGCCAAAGCGTCGTCCTCCAGGTCGAGCGTGGCCGGATCCACCCCCTCCCCAGGCGGGAGTGTGATCGGCCCATCTCCGCAGCCGACCAGCAGGACCGCGAAGACCAGCAGGGCCCATAGGGCCAAAAGGAAGCACGGGGGCCGGCGTGCGGCCGGCCCCCGTGACCTAGCTACCTTATGCTGCTTGCTTGCTACTCTGGTCTTCCCCTCTACTTCATCAGGGAATTGTAGAGGATCTTGGAAACGTGACCACGGGTCGCCGTTCCGTAGGGGTCAAACGTGGTCGCGCTGGTTCCGTCGAGCAGCTCGTTGTAGTGAGCGATGCCGAGAACCTCGCGGTCCATCGCCGCCACATCCGTGAAGGGCATTTGGTAGCTCGCGGGCGGGGTGTCGAGCCGGCCGCCGGCCGCTCGCACCAGTATCCGCACCAGCTGAATCCGCGTCAGCTGATCGTATGGACCAAAGTTGCCGTTGACGTAACCGAGCACCAATCCGGCCTCGGCGGCTTCCTCGATGTAGTCGAAGGGATAGACCTCGCCCTCGTACATCACATCGCCGAACGTCGGATCGTTCATATTGTCGATCGCCTCATCGTGCAGGCCGTAGGCGATGGTGGTCATCTTGGCTATCTGCGCCCGCAGAACCGGGTCGGAAAGCCCGAACTCACCGTTCTCATAACCGTCCACGACCGAGGCCAGGGACAGCGCTTCGATGGCTGGAGCGAATTCGTGATCCGGCGCAACGTCGTCGAAATACGTCACCCGCGTGTGCTCCACGAAGTAGGGCCTCATCATCTCGTTGTCCTCGTGTTCGAGGATGTGGCAGTGCCACACGAAGAGGCCGCCCAGGTCGAACCGGGTCTTGAGTTCGGTGACCTCACCTGGGTAGGAGATGACTGTGTCCTTCCAGCCGTCCTCCGTGTCAACCGCCGGCACCACGTCTCCGATGTCCATTCCCTCCGCGGGATTGTAGTGGGGAGAGTCCGACGACTCGATCCGCCTCTCCAGCACCTGGAACTGCACCAGGTGCAGATGGATGGGGTGGGCGTCCGCGGTAAAGTTGTGGAGCATCCAGGTCTCGACCGCGCCTTGGAGAGGCATCTCGGTCATGGGCTCATCCCAGTCCAGCGCCACCGCAGTGCCGGTCGCCGGCTCGAAGGTTCCAAGCAGGGCTTCGCTCGGCCCGAAGGGAGCGCCATCCTCTTCGTCGAGGATGACCTGGCCCGATTCGTCGAGCACGTAGTTGCCCTCCTCGTCCACCTCGACGAGGACTTCCTCCGACTCTTTCTCATTGAGGCTCAGATGCCGCACCTCGTCGGCTTCGCCCAGACCGTTGATCGCGGGCAGGATGAGTTCTTCCACGGGAGTACTTGGATCGGCCCCCTCGCCCGCGACGACCACGAACTTCATGATCTGGCCCGTGGTCTGGGGATTGGCAGCGGGGAAGTCGACCACCGGCTGACCGCCACCGAAGGGCTCGTCGCCGGCGAGGTTGAGCATCGTAACCTCGGTGCCCACCGGCAGTTCGGAGAAGTCGACAATAACGTCGGCACGCTCGGCCGGACCCATCAGCAGGTCTTCCTGCTCGGCGACATCCGCCAGGAATCCGCCGTCAGCCCCGATCTGGTAAAAGTCCAGGTCGGAGCCGGGGAGGTCTTCGATCGTCACGTAGGAAGCGGGAACGTCTTCGGTCGTCATGCGGAAGATGTAGAAGCGTGACTGGCTCCCGTTCAGCAGACGGAACCGGTACTGCTTGGGCTCGACCTCCAGATAGGGCCAGGTCTTGCCGTTGACCACCGGGATCTCGGGGAAGAACTCCGGATTCCAAATCGGGGCGATCTCCGAGTCCGGCCGGAAGGGGATGGAGTCGAGCGCTCCGTCCTCCAGACCTTCGAAGAACTCGCGGTTGTCGGGATAGAAGAGTTCGCCGTCCTGATTGAACGAACGGGTCTGCACGACGATGGGGATCTCGAAGTAGTCGGTTCCGGCCTCGTCACCGATGGCGGGCGCCGGGCTCGGGAGAACCGCTTCCTCACCGCCCTCGGTCGTGATCACGTCATCGTCGCCTCCGCGCAGAAGGTAGAAACCGGCGGGACCCGCATAGACGTTCAAGCGGGTGATACCCAGCGAGTGGTCGTGATACCAGAGAGTGGTGGCCCGCTGCCGATTCAGGTATTGGAAGACGGCGGTGCCGGGCTCCCAAGGCTGGCCCCAACGATCCTCGAACTCTTGCTTGTAAGAATCGTAGAGACTGCCGCCCAGGGCGTAGCCGGCGGGGATGTTATCCGCGGCCGGCAGGTACCAGGCCTCGGGATAGCCGTCGCTGTCTTCCGTGACTTCCGCGCCATGGAGGTGGCTGACGATGGGCACGGGACCCGTGTAGGGGTCCTGACTAGTCCCTTCCATGTCGCGCCCCTGGGGGCCCGCGGGTGGATTGGCCCAATGAAGGGTCTGATCTACGGGCAAAAGATGCGGCAGGTAGTCGCCGTTCTCGTCGACCAGGTCGTTGATCCACTTGACCCGAGTCGGCGTGCCCACATCGGCTTCAATGGTAAAAGCCGGATAGTTGAAGGTCTCAGGAAAGTCTACGCTTCCGTAGCTCCACACAGTCGTGGGGCCGATGTCGTTGGCCTCAGACCAATCGGTCGGCAAAATGTACTGCTCGAACTGCCGTACCGCGATTTCGTAGTAGTCGAAGTTGCGCGGCCCGACCACATTGGCGTCTTTCGGCGACTCCGGCATCTCCGGCGGGATCACCAGAGGCTCTACGTACTTGGGAACCTCCACCGGCTCCCATGCGAGGGCCGCACCCACGGAACCGAAGAGGAGCATAAGCGCCAACCCGCCGAACAAAACCCAGCGGACCCTGCCACCTAATCGCATATTCTGACTCCAATCGTTAATTGAGAGTTACTGAGAGTTACTGAGAGTTGTCGGAGGCTCGAGGCTTGCTTCGGACGAGTCTTGCCCCCAAACGCGGCTCGCCCCATATGGCGCCTCACATAAACTCTCTCCTTTCCCCGGTGCCTTGATGTCGCCGGCCCGGCACCGGCATGCCCGGCTGGGCAGTCCTAAGAGCCCTCTTACCGACCTCTCACTCATTCCTAACACAACACGCTCAGAGAACAAGGGATGAAACGAAGAGGATTAGGATTGCTCCGGCTTCAAAGGGGCCCAGGATCTCCAGGACTCGATGACCTCGCGCGGATAACGCTCCAGTCGAGTTTGAGCGGCTGCGCGATGAGATTTTTCCCCTGGAAGGTGGAGAACCTCGCGTCCCCGCCAGACCATATAGTCGGCAATCAGGGAGCGGTGACACCTCCACCATAGAGCCTCGGCGCAGAGCAGCGCGAGATCCGTCTTCTCACCTCGAAGCAGCACCTCCTCCGCCGCCTCGAGCCACTCCAACTCGGCTGTCCGCCAGGCGTAAGCCTCGAAACTGGGGTCTTCCCAACCCGAGGCACCGCGCTTTATGCCCGCGGGCAGCCGTCGCCGTCCCCCGAGTGCCGGCAGCCACTCATAGCCCACTCCGGCCGCCGGCAGCCAATCGGAAAGCGCTTCTCGGAAGAAGTGGGGGAACTTGCGTGATCCCGGATGGGCGCGGACGTCGAGCACCAAGGCGGCAGGCTGTAGCCGGTCGAGAAAGGCGGAAGGCGAGAGAGTCGAATGTCCGACGGTGTACAGCAAGAGGCTCCTTTTTGCAGAAGTATGAAGATCTTATCGTGCGGGCGTGCGTGCGTGGTTTTACCGTGCGGGCGTGGTTGCTTTACGAACAAATGTTCGTTTATACTTGCCGACCCGGGGCAAAGGACAGCACCCCCGAGAGACGGCTGTGGTGTTTGCCGGCACGGCGGAAATGCCGGGCGTAAGAGAGGTAGCGGTTCCCAGATGACACCAAAAGCGGGCTCCGGACCAGACAAGCAGGATGAGCGAGGGAAGGCCAACCTCGGCTCCTTTCCCGTCAAGGGCTTTTCCCCCACCTACGGCGCCCTCTACAACGACGGCCGCCATACCGATGCCGGCAGCAAGTTCGGATACGGCCACCACAACCACCGCACAGAGAACGATACGGCAGGGGAGGCCGCAGGCTCGGCAGGGGAGGCCGCGGCCTCGGCGGATTCGGCTGGTGCGACGGGAGCGGAGGGCGCGCCCGCGGACCCGGCAGACGCCGCAGCAGTCCCGGGGCGAGTCGACCCGGACGGCTCCGGTCAGGACTATCCCTTCATCAATCTGCACGTCCACTCCAACTTCACCTTCTTGAGCGGAGCCGCCCGCATCGGTGAGCTGGTCGACCGCGCGGTCGAACTGGGCCAACCCGCCGTGGCCCTCACCGACCGCGATGGACTGTACGGGATCGTCCGCTTCGCTAAGGCCTGCGAGCGGCGGGGAGTCAAGGCCATCCTGGGCGTGGAGCTTTGCGTGGAGCCCGTGCTCCCGGAGGAGTCACCACAGGAACCACCGCATGACCCCTCGCCGGAGGCGGGTGAGGCGTCGGAAGCCGCCCCCCTGGCGACCCCCCTGGCGACGGCCATGCATCCCTACCGTCTGGTCTTGCTGGCCGAAAACCGCGAGGGTTACGCCAACCTCTGCCGGCTGGTCAGCGAAGCCCATCTCACCACGCCCGACCGCGACCGCCCCCCCACCGTGAACGCAGAGCTGCTGCGCCGGCATCGCACCGGTTTGATCTGCCTTACCGGAGGCCGTCAGGGAGAGGTGGGAAGGCTGGTGGACGCCGGCCGGGGAAGGGATGCGCAAAGAGTTCTAGAGGAGCTTCGGGGCATCTTCACCCCCGAAAACCTCTTTGTCGAGCTCACCCACTTTGGCTACGAGCCGCATCGGGAGGCGGAAGCCGGCCAGGGCGGCGCCCCCGTCTATCACAAGGTGCGCGGCGACGACGGTAGGCTGCGGCACTATCCCCATGACCCCGGGCACCCGGCGGCGAGACCTGCTCCTCACCCTGGACGAGGAGGAACACCGAGTGCGCCGCGGGACCCCGGTCCCCGCCGCGCTCCGCGCCCCTCGAATCCGGCGGACCGGCCCGACCTACCCCGGGATCACCCGCAGCGGCTTAACCCAGCGGACTACGACGTGGGCTTCCACGACGCCGGGGGTTCCTGGAAACTCTCGTGTGGAGCCTACTGCGATCACCTTCTCAGACTTGCACGCCGGTGCAGTTTGAACGCCGTGGTCACCACCGACGCCTACTATTCCCGTCCCGAGGACCGCAGGCTTCACCTGGTGCTGCGCGCGGCCGGTCGAGATCAGCCTTTGTCCGGTTACCCCGAGCAGGCGCCCGGAATACGTTGTCTGCGGCCGCGCGCCGCTTTGGCCAACGAACTCAACCAGCCATTTTCTTTGCATGTTGAATACAATGCACGTTCTAATGCAGAAGGGGAGACCACGCCGGAACCCTCCCCCATTGCAGAAGCTCAACCGCCCATGGAAGCACTGCAAGAAGGATTGCGTGCAGGAAGCACACATCAGCCAACTACGGCCCCAAAGGCGCAATCATCCTTGCAAAGAGAGTCTGCTGACGGGCCCAGAAAAGCTCCGCCACTGCTCGACGTCTCCCCCTTGGACACCCCCTGGCTGATCGCCCAGCGTTGTCAGGTGGACCTGGAGTTTGGACGCTATCACTTTCCTCAGGTCCCCATTCCTTCCGGGGAGACCGCTTATTCACTCCTGGCCAAACGCTCTTTCCGCGGGATCGAGCGTCGGTACCGCCCCGTCCCTCCGCGGGCCGTGGAGTTGCTCGAGCACGAACTGGCCATGATTGAGCAAATGGGCTTCGCCCACTACTTCCTGGTGGTGCACGACATCGTGCGCTGGGCCCGCAGCAAGGGGATCGCCGCCAGCGGCCGGGGAAGCGCGGGCAACTCCTTGGTCTGTCACGTCTTGGATATCACCGCGTCGGAGCCGATCGCGCACAACCTGCTTTTCGAGCGCTTTCTCAACCCCAACCGGCGGGAGATGCCGGACATCGACGTGGACTTCTGCAGCGCGCGCCGCAAAGAGGTAGTCGAGCACATCTACCGCACCTTTGGCGACGAGAACGTCGCCGTCGTCGCCAATGTCAACACGGCCGGCCCGCGCTCGGCGGTACGCCTGGTCGCCGAAGCCCTGGGCTTCGCCCCGCTCGAGGTCAACACTTTAGCAAAGCACGTTCCCCGCCACGGAGACTCCGCCAAGATTCGGGAGTACCTGGCGGGAGGGTGGCCGGAACTGCGCGACTCGCTGCTCCAGGACGAGAAGCGCTACGGCCCTCTGCTCGATCTGGTCGAGCGGCTGGACTCCTTTCCCCTGCATCTGGGCACCCATCTTTGTGGCTTCGTCATCGCCGACCGACCGGTCACCTACTACGCCCCCCTGCAGTGGGCGGCCAAAGGCGTGGTGGTGACACAGTTCAACAAAGATGATGTGGCCGACCTGGGGCTCGTGAAAATGGACATCCTCGGGCTGCGCACCCACTCCGCGGTGATGGAGACCGTGCACCTCATCCGCCAACGTACGGGATGCCGCATCGAACCCTACGAACTCTCCCCCGAGGACCCTGCAGCCGACGACCCCGCTGCCTACGAAATCATCTCGAACGGGGGCTCGATCGGACTATTCCAGCTGGAATCGGCGGGACAGCGCAACCTGGCCACCCGCCTGCGCGAGCGCACCTTCGACGACATTATCGCCGCCATCGCCCTCTATCGGCCGGGGCCTCTGGAAGCCGAGATGATCACGCCCTTCATCGACCGCCGCTGGGGCATGGCTCCCGTGGAGCTCCCCCACTCCACTATGGCCGAGGCTCTGGGCGACACCTACGGAGTCATCCTCTATCAAGAGCAGGTCCTGCGGGTGGCCCAGCTGGTGGCGGGCTTCTCCCCCGCCGAGGCCGACAGCCTGCGTCGGGCGATGACGCGGGACAAGAACCGGGAACAGATGCGCGAGATCGGCGAGACTTTTGTGCATCATGCGGTGGCCAACAGTGTCCCGGAAGCCGCCGCCCGGGAGATCTTCCGCCA
>JAGXFV010000033.1 GCA_024637095.1 Actinomycetes bacterium | reverse complement strand
GCCGCCGTTATCGCCATGTACACCCTGTTCTTCATGGTGGCGGCGACACTCATCTTCCAGAAACAGGATCTGCACGACTAGGACCTGCACGACTGGGAGCGTGCTGTGGGCGCCGCTATCCCCGCGGCGCCCACATGATGATCGAGACCCCGACCAGACAGATGCCGGCGCCAATCCAATCGTAGGCGTCTGGCTGCTTGCGGTCGACGAACCACCCCCAAAAGGTTGAGAGGACGATGAAGACCCCGCCGTAAGCCGCGTATATCCGCCCGAAGCGGTCCTCGGGCTGAAGTGTCGGCACAATCCCATAGAGGAACAGGATGAAGCCACCAATGGCTCCGGCCGTCCAGGCCCAATCCTCCCGCAGCCAAAGCCAGACCAGATAGCCTCCGCCGATCTCGGCAAGACCGGCAACGGCAAAGAGGGCCAAGGAGTAGAGGATGGTTGCCATCCGGCGATTCTAGCGGGAACGGGGGCGGTCTTCTAGCACATGGGACTGGTACAATTCCTTTTCGTTTCCGGCTACGAACGGCCCGTCCCCCTGGGGTCGAACTCTCCAGTGGCGCCGAGTCTAGATGGAAGGGGCTTCCTTGAAGTTTCAGTTGCGAAAGTCATTGTTGGGCTTTTTGATGGTTCTCTCGCTCTCCCTGACGGCCCTGGGTTGTGGCGGCGAGAGCCTCGCTGAAGATGTGGCGGCCGAGGTCGGTGGTGTTCAGATCACGCAGGCTCAGCTGGGCGAGCGGGTGGAGCAAATCCAGCAGCAGCTGGGAGAGCAGGTGCCGAGCGAGGAGAGCGACCCTGAGGGCTACGACACTTTCCGCCGGGAAGTTCTGGACTATCTGGTTACCCTGGAAATCGTCACGCAGAAGGCCGACGAAGCCGGCGTCGAGCTCACCGAAGAGGAGGTCGATGAGCAGCTGGCAAAGCTCAAAGAGCCCTATGGCGGCGACGAGGCAAAGTTCGAACAGGCGATCGCCCAACAGAACCTGTCCCTGGAGGAGTTGAGAGAGAACCTGCGCCAACAGGGTCTGATCACCAAGATGATCGAAGAGGTCAACAAAGACATCGAGGTATCGGACGAAGAGGTAGCCACCTTTTACGAAGAGCAGAAACAACAGCTGAGCGTCGACGAGACCCGGAGAGTCAGCCACATCCTTTTCTCGCCCGAGAATGAGGGGGCTGACGACGAAGCGGAAGTCACCGAGGCGGACTGGCAGGCCGCTCTCGAGGAAGCACAGCGGGTTCGCCAGCAGATCGTGGACGGAGCCGCCCTCGCGGAACTGGCGGAGCAGCTATCCGACGACCCGGGTTCCAAGGATGAGGGGGGCGACGTGGGCGTGATCGAGCGGGGTGCCCTGCTCCCCGAATTCGAAGACGCGGTCTTCGGCTTGCCGGAGGGCGAGCTTTCCGAGCCTGTCCGCACCCCATACGGCTATCACCTGATTCGGGTAGAGGAGATCATTCCCGAGCACATTCCCGCCCTCGAGGAGGCGCGGGAAGGCCTGCGGGCCCAAATCGCGGCCGAGGAAGGGCAAGCGGTCTGGGAGGAGTGGTTGGAGAACGTCAAGGAAGAGCTCGACGTGACCGTTCAGGAAGATCTCGAGTATCAGCCGACCACCACCGAGGGGGCTGCGGCCGACGGCGAGAGCGGCGGTGGGGAGACCACTGAGGCGACCGAGTAGGCAGGGTCACTCGAGCGTGGGCAGCGAAGGAGGGGATTCTTCTTTGAGCGCCGGCCCCTTTTCCGTTTGGCTGGAGCAGGTGCTCCTGGCCATCTCCGGTCAGACCGTGTCCGACGTGCCTTGCGGCGACTGCACCGCCTGCTGCACGTCGTCTCAATTCGTTCACATAGGCCCGGACGAGACCGATACGCTCGCCCACGTACCGCCGGAGCTGAGGTTTCCCGCGCCACTGATGCCCGAAGGTCACGTGCTGCTCGGCTACGACGAGAGCGGGCGTTGCCCTTTGCTCGGCGAGAACGGGTGCTCGATCTATGCCCACCGCCCCCGTACCTGCCGCACCTATGATTGCCGCGTCTTTGCCGCGACCGGGCTTGAGATCATCGACGAAAACCAGGTGTTGATCGCCCGCCGAGTAAGGTGGTGGCAGTTCAGCTTTCCCAAGCAAGTCGACCGGGTGACGCATGAAGCGGTTCGTGCTGCGGCCAAGTTCTTGGAGGAAAATCGAGGCCTTCTCCAAGAAGACCTTGCTCCCAGAACCGTGACGCAGTTTGCAGTCCTTGCGGTCCAAATCCACGATCTCTTCCTTGAAAGCGATGCCGAGACCAGCCTTCTCCGGCCGGTTGCGCCGACTGCCCAATCGGTTCGCAGCGAGGTGATTCGGCGTCGCGGCTCCTAGAACATAGGTAGCACGTATACGGCGAGGAAGTAGAGAATCGCCAGGGCAATGGGGGAACCTCTCCGTTCGCGTGCCGGCCTTCTCCGTAAAGTCCTTACAACCACTTAACAAAATGAATCTACACTTTGCTTTGCAGCGTTGGCGATAATCGCGCCGGTGGTTCTGAAGGGGGTGGCAATGGCATATGTGACGATCGAGGTTCTTCACCTGGGACCTCTGCATCTGAGGACATGGGGCTTGATGGTTGGACTGGGCCTGCTTGTCGGTGCCGCCATCTCGACTCGGCTCGCGGCGCGGCGCGGTATTCCGGCTGAGCGGATTTGGTCGCTGGCCCTGGTGACGGCGCTCTCGGGTGTCCTTGGGGCACGAGTGCTCTGGGCTCTGCAGCCGGACGTGATTCACCGGACGCTGGATAACCCCTTGATTGCCTTACAGGTATGGGACGGTGGACTGACCTTCATCGGCGGGCTTATCGGCGCGGCGGTTGGGGGGGCGGTGTACCTGCGCCGGACGGGTGAGCCCATCTTGAGAATGCTCGATGTGGTGGCGCCGGGCTTCGGCGTTGGCCTCGCCATTGGCCGGATCGGCTGCTATCTGACCGGGCTGCATCCAGGAAAGCCAACCTCGTTGCCCTGGGGAATCGATTATTTGGGGGCGATTCGTCATCCTATTCCCCTCTACGAAGCCGCACTGGGTCTCGTGCTGGCCGGCATGGCGTTCTGGCTCTTGCGGCGGGTGGAGTCATACGGCCTGGTGGGGCTCCTGACCGCGAGCGCGTATCTGGCTTTCCGAGGACTGCTCGATCTGCTGCGCGCCGCAGGTGACACGGCGGGGGCGGATCCCAGACTCCTGGCAGATTTGACTCTGACGCAAGGAGTGGCCCTGGCAATGGTTCCACTGCTGGTCGGGCTGATGGTGCTCCAGCTGGGCTTCTCGCGTGTCCCCCTGCATCCCGACCCCGAGGGGTGATGGCAACTTGGAAGGGTTGCGCACAATGCAAGACAATCTAGAGAAAAAGGAGAACGGTATGAAGATGACTATGAGAGAACGGCTGGCTTCGCGGAAACTGCAAGGTGTTTTGGGTTTCCTGCTGGTAGCCGGCGGCCTGCTCGGCGTGCTGAGCCTAGGCACCGCGGGCGGCGCCCTGGTGGACAATGCACTGGCGGTCGAATCGACCACTCCCGACAGCTATGTGGACGGCGTTCGCGGCATGATCGAGGAGCACATGGGCGCTGAGTTTGCCGGGGACGAGGGACTCGCCGAGTCCATGGCCGAGCATATGCAGGAGATTCACGGCGAAGACGCTCAGGAGATGCTTGAGTTCTGCGGCGGCGCTGATGGGGAATCCCACATGAGCGGCGCTATGATGGGCGAAGGCACCGGTATGATGGGAACAGGCACCGGTATGATGGGAACAGGCAACGGGGGGATGATGGGCTTGTAGGCCTCCGTTAACCGTACGGGATGAATGAGGGGCCGGCCGCCAAGCCGGCCCCTTCTATTTTTGGAGACGTACTCTTTTGGCCGAAGCGCAGGAGCAGATTCGAATTCTTGTCGTGGACGATGATGACAACGTGCGGTTCCTCGTTTCCGCTTACCTCGAGCGCGAAGGCTATCTGGTCGCCTCGGCGGCGGATGGGGCGGAGGCGCTTCGTCAATTCGCCGCCTTTCAGCCGGAGGTTTTGATACTCGACCTGATGCTTCCCGGGATAGGGGGACTTGAGGTCGCCAAAAGGGTGCGTGCGTCACGCGAGATCCCCATCCTGATGTTGACCGCTCGCGGCGAGGAAGAGGATGTGCTGGCCGGCTTCGACGCGGGCGCCGACGACTATCTCACCAAACCATTCAGCCCCAAGGTGCTGGTCGCCAGGGTCGAAGCGATCCTGCGCCGTGTCGGAGTCACGCCCGAGGAGGGGGACGGGCCGATCGTCCGCGACGGGCTGGTGCTGGATGGGCGCAGCCGCGAGGTCACCGTCGACGGCCGACCGGTGGAACTGACCACCCTAGAGTTCGACCTGCTTCAGGTTCTGGCTGAGCACCCGGGTTGGG
Source organism: Actinomycetes bacterium (assembly GCA_024637095.1). Classification (GTDB taxonomy): domain Bacteria; phylum Actinomycetota; class Thermoleophilia; order RBG-16-64-13; family RBG-16-64-13; genus Soudan-30. The sequence goes on along the minus strand of JAGXFV010000033.1, from coordinate 18,736 downwards.
TCTATTCGCGGGAACTACTCCTCGAGCGGGTGTGGGGATACGAGTATCTAGGGGACTCGCGTGTGGTCGACGTGCACGTGGCCAACCTGCGCAAGAAGATCGGCGATGACTCTTCCTCTCCCCGTTTCATCGCCACTATCCGCGGGGTGGGCTACAAGTTCCGCAAGGGCGAATCGGAGACCCCCGGGTGAGCCTCCGCTGGCGCCTATTCTTGCTTTACCTGCTTCCTTTGGCCGCCATGACTCTGGTTCTGCTCGTGTCTTTGCGCAACATCGCCATCAGTGCGGCCAGTGCTCACATGGCTGATATGGCTTCGATGATGCCGGGCATGGCGGCCGACATAGAGGAAGCTGTCGCCGTGGGCATCACCCAGGCGGTCTTCATCGGGCTGGGCCTGGGAATTCTGGTCGCCATCACGGCCAGTTTCCTGGTCTCCGACCGGCTGTCTCACACGTTCACCCGTCTATCCCGCGTCTCGCGGGTTATCGCGGCGGGCCGCTACGACGAACGCATCGAATACACCGGCACCGATGAGGTCGGTGAGCTTGTGGGGGCGTTCAACGAGATGGCCGAGCGCCTGGAGGAGACCGAGAACCTCCGTCGCGAACTGCTGGCGACCATCTCACATGAGTTGCGCACCCCGCTGAGCAACATCCAGGGCTATATGGAAGGGTTGATGGATGGGGTGGTTCCGGAGGATCCGGCCACCTATCAGCTGGTCTACCGCGAGGCGGGAAGGCTGGCGCGGCTGGTTCAGGACGTGGAGCGGCTCTCCCGCGTCGAGGCCGGAGTGGAGCCGCCCAGGCCCAATCTACTCCCCGCCGGCCCTCTGGTGTCCGAGGTCATCGAGCGCATCCGCCCACTCTTTCATGAGCAGGGAGTCGCGCTCGAGAAACGGGAAGCGGAGGGAGACCTCGCGGTGTGGGCAGATGAGGACAAGCTGGTCCAGGTGCTTGTCAGCCTGCTGGACAATGCGGTCAAGCACACGCCCAAGAGCGGTCGGGTGACGGTCACCGTGGAGGAGGGAACCGGTGCCATGACTCTGCTGCGGATCACCGACACCGGGGTCGGTATTTCCGCAGAAGACCTGCCCCACGTGTTCGAGCGCTTCTACCGGGTGGACAAGTCCCGCTCGCAGATGGGGGGCGGCACCGGGATCGGTCTGGCGGTCGCGCGGAGCTTGGTCGAGCAGATGGGGGGCACCATCAGTGCTACAAGCACTCTCGGTGAGGGGTCGACCTTCGTGATGGAGTTGCCGGGCGGCCCACCGGAGTAGGGCGCCCGGCTCGGCGTGGGCGGGCGGCGGCCGGGGGATTTCCCGGCCGAACCGCTGCCTACATGTCGTCCACCTCGACATCCTGATAGGCTCGTGGCTGCCAGGCCTCCAGGTCGGCCGCCGGAATCACCACCTGATCGCCGGAGATGCTGGCGGTTACCTCCTCGGGAGGGTAATCGAAGCAACCCCCGCTCACCCCCAGGAGGGTCGAGACGTCCCACCGGGTGAAGCAGACGTCGCACACCAACAGGTTGCCGTCCAGGTGGAATTCGGTCGAACGGCACGGCTCACAGAATGAGGTGGCCGTGACCATGCGCCCTTTGGGAGTGACGTAGGCCAGGACCGGCAGCACGTTTCCGCCGGCCGCGAGCTGGTAGTCCTCGGGAAGAGGGCTCGTCCTTTGGTAGTCGACCCCCACGATCAGGTTGTCCTTCAGTGCCGACAGCGGGAAGGTCACGCCGGCTTCGTTCTGCTCGACTCCGTCGGAGAGGCGATTGATCTCGGCGCCCTCAGGCGGATAGCTGACGCTTTCCATTACTTGGGGGCCACCCACCTCCTCGGGGCCGAAAAGCAGCTCGTAGCCGGTCATACCGCCGGCGAGCAACCCGAAGAGCAGCACCGCCACCACGAACAGTTTCTTGGCGGGGAAGTGACCGGCGCTCTCGAAGCGATCGCGGCTTTCGGCCAGCCGCCCTCCTGGCTGCTCGAAACCATCTGCCGGCTCCTCGATACCATCCTTCAATTGATCATTCGGACCCACGCTTCTCCCATCAATCGAATTTCTTCAGTTCCTCGTCCAAGCGGTCGGACTTGTCTTTGGGCAGCGCGGGAGCTTCGGGCAGTGGCATGGCTGCTTCCCCACGGTCCCGAACCCACAGCCTTACCATGGAGTAGATGGCGATCGCCGTGGCGATGATGACCGCGAAAGGAGTCAACCAGGCACCCAGGCCGAAGCCCTGTTTCTCAGGCGCCGCTAGTATTTGCTTGCCGTTCTGCGAGACGTAGTACTCGATAAGCTCTTCCGGAGATTTGCCCGCCTCGAGTTGCTCCCTGATGAACTCCTTCGCGGGAATGCCCCAGCCGCACTCGGTGTGGGGGCAGTTCTCGAGAACTGCCCCGCACCCGCATTGACACATGATCTTTTGAGTCACCGAGTCCTGCCTGACCGCGGCCTGCGCCGGTGCTGCTGCCAGAAGCATCAGCACCACGAGCGCGAGGAGCAGTGAGACGGACCGGAGCGGAAAGCTAGTGGCCATCAGGCATCCTCTAGCCGTCTCTCTCGGAGCCGCACTCGGAGCAGAAGTGGGCGTCCGCCACGACCTGGCTTCCGCAATGAATGCAGAAGGCGCCTCGGGAGCTGCGGTCCTTCCCAGACTTGCCGCCGCCTCGCTGCTTGGCCGGGGACGAACGGACCACGTTCTCATTGCGTCCTCGTCCGCCGCGACGCGAACCGCCGCCGATGGGCTGCGGACGGAAGGTGCGGTACCCCATGAAGAAGAGCGCGCCAAAGCCGATGACGGCGGCGATGGTAATCAGTGAGTTGCGGGAGGTGGCGGTCGATGCCGCTCCTCCCAGTCCGCCGGCACCGGCATCGGTTTGCGTGGATGCCTTGACCGATGGTTCCGCGTCGGGCTTGGAGTAGGAGATGTTAACCGGAAGGACTTCCTCGACCACTGGGGTGCTGACCTGCTTATTGAAGTACTGCAGGCCGTTGGAGTCGGTCTCGCCCGCGGCGAAGTCTGGTTCCACCGCGAAGCCGGTGCTGCGCGCGGGCTCCTGCACTTCGATCTCCAGGTTCGCCGTGGGGAAGGCGGGACGGTAGTCCAGCTGGAACTGCCGCTCACCCGGGGTTGCCGGGAAGGCCTCGTAGTAGTACTCGACGAAGAGCTTCTTCTGCGTTTCCACCTGATAGGTCAAGGTTTGATAGTCGCCTTTGTCTTCCAGTTTGTAAGCCTTGCAGGCGTGGCCGCCGCCGCCGTCCACCTCGCAGGCCATGCCGATCTCCGCCCCTTTGGGAATGTTGAAGGAGGCAGTGGCGGGTAGTTCGGTCTCTTCGGTGAGGTCCGCTTCCATGATCACCAGGACGCGGGGATCATCGTACTCGGGCCAAACCGCGAGCCGGGAACTGCTCGCCTCCAGGGAGCTCGCGCCCGCTACAGCGGGGAGGAGCAAGAGAACAAGTAGGGCGAAAAGCGAAGCGAGGAGGGCCATAGGGCGGCGCCCGCCTACATAGGCGCCTTCCTCCTGGTGTTTACGGGCGGCCGGTAGCTTCTCGACCGACAACCTCTTTCGGACTAACGGCATATCGTCCCCTTCCTTCTGAGTAACCGTCGTACTACGTCGCATAGTTCTCGACCAACCTACTATCATAGGTAGTAGTCAGCCATACCCCCTGGGTATCTCAGAGCAATTAATCGGGGGTTTTCGTCTAGGCGGGCAAAGAAAGAGCCCCGGCCGGGGTGACCGAGGCTCTTCGAAAACCGGTATCGCGAGGGCTTAGGCTGCGGGCATGGGCATGGGCATGCACGGCATCATGTCACCCTTGTGCCACCCGGTAATCCCTTGGTGGGTGCCGGGATTGCAATCCTTGCCGAGGTGTCCCATCTTGGCCATCTTGGACACGTGTTCCCCGAACGCCGCGCCGTCGGCAGTGGGTTGGGCGGCCATGGCGGCAGGCGCGAGCAGCGCCGCGAGGGCGAGCGCCAGCACCACCACGAGAAGCACGGTCTTGGGTTGAATCCTGGTCATGTAAAGGCCTCCTGTTGCGCTATCCGTTGGGGACGGTGATGTTCGAGCGGATCGATTCCGCGTCTGGGTCATCATCGCCGGGGATGACTTAGGTGGGGTGAAGCGGGGGTTAAGTTTCGGTAAGGCCGCGGAGTTCTTTCCAGCCGTCCCTTTCGAGCAGGAACGAGGCCGCGAGTCCCAGAGCCGGCGCCCAGAAGAAGGCTCCCAAACCAAACAGGGATAGGCCGGATTGCGAAACGGTAAAAACATACATCGGGCCAAAGACGGGCGGCCTGCGGGTCGCCTCCCTGAGGGCGTTGACCAAGACGCCGATCACGCCGAGTCCCACCACGGCGTCGAGCAGGGCCGGTGCACTCCGGCCGCGAAAGCGGCGGCCAATCCTGCAAGCAATCCGATTGCGTTGTGGGCCGAGGCAGCGACGTAGCCCGCCCGGTAGCGAGTTCCGTGTTCCCCGGCATCGGGACCAGCAACCAGAACCGACACCGAGATCCCCGCGCTGACAGGTGGCAGATGCCTGTTGGTCTTTGGTGAGGCTGGTTTTTTCCATTTGTAGCTGACGAGTCTAGGACACCAAGTGAGCACATGGAATGCGCCCTGCAGTGAGGCCCGCAGCCGAGTTGCACGCAGCCGCAGAGACCGGCCAATCGATCGAGCGAAGTCTGGACAGATGGGGGGGTTTCTCCGGGGTTCGGGCTCCTAGAATTGAGATGCGCATCGAGAACGAACGAGAGGGGGGCGGCGATGCGGGCCGCCAACGGATTTGCACCTGAGAGAATCGGGAACCCCCGCGGGATGGGATCCTGGAAGCGGCGCGGGCTCCTCGCCTCCGTAGCCCTGATGGCTCTGGTCGCCCTGGGGTGGGCGGGCCTCCGGGTGGCCCCCGGCGCGCCCTCAGCGACCGCGGCGAGTTCTCGGGACCTTGGCTCGGTGCCGGTGCCGCAGGACCTCCCGGCTCCTGTCCTTCGCTTTGTCGCCGCGGTCGACGGAGGCAGCACCGGCCCGCGGTACGAGGCTCCCCAGACCACTCCCCGCTACGAAACCGCTGTTCAGCAGGGTCACGGAACCATGAAGGTCGGCGGGTTGTCACTTCCCTTCCGAGTCAACATCGTCAGCCGTATCGGCGAGGAACGCCACAGCGACATGGAGCTGACCTGGTTCGGCCTGGGGGTGGTCAGCGGTGTCGACGACTACATCGCAAACCGGGGCCGCACGCAAATGGCGGGCCGCGACCTGGCCGAGGCCGGGGACTACCTGAACCAGGGCGCGTATCTTGCGGTGAAGGCGGAGCAGATCGGATTCCCCGGTTCCTGGATCCTGGATCCCAGGGTACGCTGGGAATCGGGAGCCGACGACCAGCACGCACGCCTGGTCCTGATCCGTGAACGGCCCGACGGCACGACCGCGGAGGAGTACTTTGATGCCGCCTTTGACCCCGCTACGGGTTTCCTGAAGACCTTGGACACAATGCGTCATGAGAGCGCGACCAGCGGTAAACGGCCCTGGCACGTCGAACTGGCGGACTGGCGCAACTTCGCTCCCGAGGGCCAGACCCCACTCTTTGCCGCCGCCCGAATCGAGGTTACGTGGATGGATCAGGGTGAGCCCTGGCTGGTGCAGACCGCGGAACGCATCGTCACCAACGTTCCCGTCGACGACCAGCTGGTCTGGTAGCCGAGCGGTGCGGGAACATGCTGGACTGGGAGGAGCTGCTTGAGATCCTCGAACGCACGGGACTCGAGCTTGTACGGTCCCCGGAGCGCCACTGGTGGCTGGCTGGACCGGTTATCGAGCTCATTCTGCGGCGCGCTTGAGTCTTCGCCCGCCTAAGCCGGGTCGAGCTGTTCGTCGCTGAGCGTTTCCACCAGCCGTCGGTACTTCTCGTGGATCACCTTGCGGTCGAAGGCGGCGAACTCGACCAGCATCGTCTCCAGCTCCTCCTCCGAGAAGTACTCCAGGCAGGGGTTGAAGAAGCGGCTTTCCTCCTTGGTGATGTGCCCGGGGTAGAAGGATTGGATCTGGCGCAGCAGCCTCAGCCCGATCGCCAGTTGATCGGTGTCTCCTTCGGCATACGCCCGGTTCGCCTCCGCCAGGCGTTTGGTGGTCGCCCGCGCCCAATCGTGTTCCTGCACCAATTCTTTCATCAGACGTACCAGAGGCGGCTCGAGCTCCTTCTTCTCGAGCGCGCGAAAGAGGATCCCCTCCTCCTTGCCGTGATGGCAAAAATCGGCGTAGGTGCGGATGAAGTCGACGGCGGTGTCAATATAGGCCGGATCCACCTGATCCTGCTCCCGGAACGATCTGAGCCTGCGCTCTATGTCCTGTCCCATCCGCAGGATGACCACATGCTCCTGCTTGAGCAGCTCGATCGGGTTCAAAACTCGCCTCCTCGGTCTCGTGTAAGCGGTCTCCGCCTGCCCTCTACCCCGATCCTGGCCCTCAACCTCAGGATTCCATCGATCTGGCATCGCGGCCCTGCGAGTGTCTGCATTGCCGATGGCGGTTCGATTGACCGCGCGTGGGGCGGGGGAGAATCCCGGCGGCAAAGCCCGGTTTGGAGGAATGCTATGGCGGTTTCGGCAAAGGATGATCTGCTGATGGTGATAGGAGGGGAAGACGTCGCGGCGACGTCGGGCGAGACGGTCGAGGTGATCAACCCGGCGACCGAGGAACCGCTGGGGACGGTTCCCAAGGGCGGTTCCGAGGATGTCGACCGGGCTGTGGAGGCGGCCGGGAAGGCCTTCAAAGAGTGGTCGCGCCTGGCTCCGGCCGATCGCAGCGCACTCCTGTTCAAGCTGGCGGACGCCCTGGACGAGCGGACGCAGGAGCTGTCCGAGCTCGAGGTGGCGCACACCGGCAAAGCCATCAAGATGGTGGTCAATACCGATGTGCCTTTTGCCCACGATAACCTGCGCTTCATGGCGGGGCAGGCCCGGGTGTTGGAGGGTGCGGCAACGGGTGAGTATCTCGAGGGATACACCAGCATGCTGCGCCGCGAACCGGTGGGAGTTGTGGGCTCGATCGCTCCCTGGAATTATCCCTACATGATGATGGCCTGGAAGGTGGGGCCCGCCCTCGCGGCCGGCAATACCGTGGTCTTCAAGCCCGCCTCGAACACGCCGCTGACGGCGATCGAAGTGGGCAGGGCCGCCCGGGAGGTGGGCTTTCCCCCGGGCGTGCTCAACGTTGTCACGGGACCGGGAGAAACCGTGGGCGCCGCGATTGCCGAGCATGCAGGGGTCAGCATGGTCTCCCTCACAGGCAATGTTGCAACCGGCTCGCGCATCATGATGCAGGCGGCTCCCACCTTGAAGCGGGTTCATCTGGAACTCGGCGGCAAGGCGCCCTTCATCGTCTTCGACGATGCCGATCTGGAGGCCGCCGTCCAGGGGGCCGTGGTCGGTGGATACATCAACACCGGTCAGGACTGCACGGCGGCCACGCGCGTATACGTGCAGCAGCCGCGCTACGAGGAGTTCCTCGAGCGTTTCAAGGACGCGGTCGAGAAGATTCGCACCGGCGACCCCAGCCAGATGACCACGGATATGGGGCCGCTGATTTCCGCGTCGCAAAGGGAGACAGTGGACGGATTCGTCCGGAGTGCTCGCGACCGAGGCGTGGAAGTCGTGACCGGCGGTTCGGCCCTCGGCGGCAAGGGCTTCTACTACCAACCCACGATCCTCACGGGAGCCTCCGACGAGGACGAGGTCGTGCAGAAGGAGATCTTCGGCCCGGTAGTGGTCGTGCTGCCTTTCTCCGACGAGGACGAAGCGGTTGAGCGGGCCAACGGAGTCGAGTACGGCCTGGCCTCTTCGGTCTGGACCCGCGACGTCTTCCGCGCTCTGCGGGTCTCGAAAGAGCTGGCCTTTGGCGAAGTGTGGATCAACGATCACCTGCCGCTGGTCTCGGAGATGCCGCATGGAGGCGTGAAGAAGTCAGGCTTCGGCTCCGACCTCTCCCGCTACTCGTTCGACGAATACACCACTCTCAAGCACGTGATGGCCGATCTTTCCGGCAAGGCCCGCAAGGACTGGCACTTCACTCTCTACGGCGACGAGGAATAGATTCACCCTCCACGGCGCCACGGAATCCACGCCGCCGCGAGATAACGGTCGTGGGTACCCGGCCGGGGGTTCACCCAAAGACAAAGCCCCTACCCTTCTGGGTCGGGGCTTTTCAAGGGTTTCTCTCCCATGGAGTAGTCCAGACGGATATCCGCCCTGCTAATGCCCCAGGACGAATAATCATTTTGGCTTGCTGAGGCCCTCCTGATTGATAGAGTAATAAGGTCAGGCCAATACAGGCCGGGCGACCAGGGAGGGATAGTGGGTAGGCTACGTGGTCTGTTGATAATCCAGGGCGTATTGCTTCTCGCCCTGATCGGCGGCGCCGCCTACTTCCTCAATTACACCTCCCAGCCGTCTTTCTGTTCTTCCTGTCACCCGGTAGAGCCCTTCGCCGAAACCTGGGAGGACTCGAGCCACGCCGAGGCCGACGTCACGTGCGTTGAGTGCCACTTCGAGCCGGGGGCGGTGGGCTACGTCAAAGGCAAGATCTACTCGGTCATGAAGCTCGTGCAGTGGGCTGCGGGGCGCACCGAGATAGAGCCGGAAGCCACCCGCACCGTGGTTGGAGGAGCCTGCCGCCAATGCCACGAGCAGGAATCGGTCAGCTTCATCCCCCACAACTTCCACGTGGAAGAGGCCAACCTGGCCTGCACGGAATGCCATAGCGCCGTGGTCCACGGCGTCGAGCTCGTGGGCGAGGATCGCCCGCACGCAAGCGCCGAAGCCGCATTCTGCAACAATTGTCACACGGGGGACATCGCCCCCATCCTCTTTGGCGAGATCGAAGAAGCCGGCCGGGAGCACCCCGGCGTTCCCAAGATAGATGTGAACGTCTGGCGGAACATCCATTGGCGGGTCGCCAATGGCCCCGCGGTCATCGACGGATTCCCGTACCAGCAGATCGAGCGCGATACCTGTCTGGCCTGCCACGACGAACCCACCCAATCCCGGGTCTGCCGCAGTTGCCACGCCGCGCGGGTGCCCGAGTTCCGGACTTCGACGGCGGCTCAGCGGGCGAGCGGGCTTCCCCTGGGCATCCTTGCCGTGATGGGAATCTTCCTCGGCGCCACCGTGGTTCTTCGGCCGGCGAACAAGGCCAAAGTCTTCGGCTCGCGCTGGATGCAGGTGATTTCGGTCGCGCTGGCGGCATCCGACGTCTTCATTCTCTACCTGATCGTCCGGGATACGTTGATCAAAGAGACGGGCTCTCTGGAGATAGGGCCGACCACAGTCTGGATCACCTATCTCCTGGTGAGCGCTGCCATTATCCTGCTCGTCATCTACGAGGGGGTGGTCAAACCGGGAAGCCTAAGGTTGCTCCTGCTGCCCAAGACCGAGGAAGACGAGATCTACGTGCCCGACCCGCGCAAGCGCACCATCGGACCCAAGATGCCCGAGCCCGTGGAGACGGATATGGCGGCTCCCGCCAGTCCCGGGGCTGGGACCGTCGCGCCGGCCGAAGCTCGGCCCGTGACAGGAGCGGATGACCAACCCCCGGCCGAGGAGGAGGACTCCTAATGGCGGAAGCACCGATTACCCGCCGGAGATTCCTCACCTACCTGCTCGGGGTCACCGGGGCGGTGGGCTTCGGCGGACTCGCCGCGCCAATGGTGCGCTACGCTTACCCCGTCGCGCATACGCAGGTGGAGCCGCGTCAGCTCGTGGCCAACCTCTCCGAGCTCACCCCCCTGGGGGAAGCCATCCAATTCGACTACTTGGAGCGGCCCGCCGGCCTGATCCTGCTCGAGGATGGGACTCCAAAGGCTTTCTCCCGGATCTGCACCCACTTCGGCTGCATCGTCGGCTGGCAACCCGAAGAGCAGATCTGGTTCTGCCCCTGCCACGCTGGGGTGTTTGCCCCCACCGGAGAGGTGGTCGACGGCCCGCCCCCGTCGCCGTTAGTGGAATTCAACGTGATCGTCGAAGGGGACGAGATCTACGTCGAGGGGACGGTGTAACGATGGACGTGGCCCGACGCGTCTTCCACTTCTTCGACCGGCGGTACCGGTTGCGCGAACCGCTCGAATACCAGCTGAACAAGCGCATCCCCTCGCGTCTCAACTGGACCAACTGCTTCGGCGGCATGACCTTCGTGATGTTCGGCATACAACTTCTGACCGGCGTCCTGCTGGCGTTCTTTTACCGTCCCACCATGGACGAGGCCTATCCCAGCATCCTGCGCATCATGCAGGAGGTTCCTTTCGGGGGGTTCGTGCGGGGACTGCACGCTTGGACGGCCAACGCGATGATCGCCATGGCCATCCTGCACATGCTCAAGGTCTTCTCGATAGGCGCTTTCCGCCCGCCGCGCGAGTTCACTTGGGTCTCGGGGGTGCTGCTGTTCTTCGTCACGGTGACCTTCGGCTTCAGCGGTTACCTGCTGCCGATGAACCAACTCTCTTACTGGGCCACCACGGTGGGCACCGAGATCGCCGGGGCCATGCCTCTCATCGGGGGCTACGCCCAGGTGTTCCTGCTAGGCGGATCGCAGATCACGGGGGACACTCTGACCCGTTTCTTTGCGCTTCACGTGCTCGTGCTTCCCGGAGTCATCCTGGTGCTCTTGGCCGCCCACTTCACCATGATCCGCCGCCAGGGGATCAGCGACCCATTGTAGGGGGGAGGTAACGTGGCCGAGCAGGAACACGAACATCACTCGACGATATCGACCGTGCGTCATGAGCACACCGAGGAAGAGAGCGCCCTGCGCACCGTCTATTACCCGATAACCCCGGGCTACGAGGAAGAGGAGACCGAGCTCTTCTTCCCACACGAGCTGCTCAAGTTCGGGATCATCATCCTGATGATCGTGGGTGTCCTCACCTTCTTCGCCAGCATGGTGCCCATGCCGGTCGGCGATCCGGCCGATCCGCTGAGCACCCCTCCCGGCATCGAACCGGAATGGTATTTCCTATCCGTGTATCAGTTGCTCAAGTACGTGCCCCGATGGCTGGGCGTGGGCTTCAGCTTTATCGTCTTCCCGGTGTTGCTCTTCGTAGTTCCCTTCTTCTGGGGGCCTGTCCGCCGTGTTTCCTGGGGTTGGACGGCGCTCAAGGTCATCGTGGCCATCGGCGTGTTCGTCTCCGCCCTGCTCAGCATCATGGGACTGTTGGGCTTTGAATAGCCTGGGGCACATGGGTGTCCGCCTGAGCCGGCTCCCCGCGATCGGCCTGCTGACTGCGCTTGTCTTCCTATTGCTGGCGGGGAACTCTTGGGCGCAAACCTCGGATGAAGTCTCGCCCGATGTCTGCATCGAGTGTCACGCGTTCGTCAGCCAGGACGTGGTCAACAGTTGGCAGGCGCAGAATCACGGGCAGAACGGCGTGGGTTGCCCCGTATGCCACGGCACCCACGACCAAGATTTTCGCCCCGAGCCGACCGTAGCGATTTGCATGGATTGCCACGACGTCCCCGCGGTCCACCCCGGTTACACTGAGGACGACTCTGCCGGAGTCTGCATGGAGTGCCATTCCTCGAATGTCCATGTGCCCCCGGGTGAGGGTTCCTGGTTCCTCGCCGGACTGCCCCCGGAGCAGTTGGACGAGAGCGCCCAGCCCGAATCGGTCTTTAGCCTGGGAGAGGCGCGCACCGTCGCCCTGATCGTGGTGTTGGTGGGCGCCGTTTCGGGCGTCCTCTTCGGACTCGTGCTCGACCGCTTTGTTCGAAATCTGTAGGGTCAGGGCCCGCCGCCTCCTGCCTTGACCTAACCTGAGTTTTGACCCCGGTTTGCGGGAAGAAGCGCAGAGAACGATGGATGAGCCCGCGCTGGGGACGGAGAGCGCATGTCACTCGAGGCCTACCGCGAGAAGAGGGATTTCGAGAAGACACCCGAGCCTCGCGGAGACGCTCGGTCGGAAAGCGGCCGATCCTACCTGATTCAGAAGCACGCGGCCAGCCGCCTGCATTACGATTTTCGACTGGAGCACAACGGCGTTTTGCTCTCTTGGGCGGTGCCCAAAGGCCCCTCGCTGAATCCGGGCGAACCCCATCTGGCCGTGCACGTCGAGGATCACCCGGTCGAGTACGGCAGCTTCGAAGGGACCATCCCCAAGAATGAGTACGGCGGCGGAACAGTGCTGTTGTGGGACCGGGGAAGCTGGGAACCTGAGGGAGATCCCGACGAGGGCATGAGCAAAGGGGAACTGCGCTTCACCCTGCACGGGGAGAAGCTCAAGGGCGGCTGGCTCCTAACCCGCAAAGGCCGCGTCGACGAGGACCGGCAGGAGTGGCTGCTCATTAAACGGCGCGACCAGCATGCCGTCGACGTTGAGGGACAGGCGATCCTCGCCGAACGCTCAGCCTCGGTGGCGAGCGGGCGCACGTTGGACCAGATTACCGCCGACCAGACCGGTAGCGTCTGGCACAGCAACCAGCCCGCCGACCGGCAGACCGAGGTCAGGCCGGCGGAGGATTTCCGTCTGGACCCGGCCCGTCTACCGGGAGCGAGGAAGGCCTCCTCGAAGCCGGGTTTCGTCAAGCCGGAACTCGCCAAGCTGATGTCCGCCCCGCCCGAGGGGTCGGGTTGGCTGCATGAGATGAAGCTGGACGGCTACCGCGCGATCGTCACCATCGACGGGGGCCGGATCAGGATGTTTTCGCGCAACGAGAAGGACTGGACGGCCCGGTACCGCTCTATTGCCGAGGAGCTCGCCCGGCTTCCGGTCGCGGAGGCGATCCTGGACGGTGAGGTGGTCGTCCAGCTGGCGGATGGTAATAGCAGCTTCCAGGCGCTTCAGGGTGACCTGGGGGCCGGCCGCACCGACCGTCTGCTCTACTACGCCTTCGACCTGCTCCAGTTGAATGGGTACGATCTGACCGGCGTCCCCATCGAGGAGCGGAAAGGGACCCTGGAACGGCTGCTGGCGCGTTCTGCTCTCGAGCGGGTGCGCTACAACGCGCACGTTCTGGGGGAGGGTGAGTTGTTCTACGAGCAGGCCTGCGGTTTTGGGCTCGAGGGAGTGATCAGCAAGAAGCTCTCCAGTTCCTATCGCTCCGGCTCGCGCGGGGGCGAATGGCAAAAGATCAAATGTCTCAACGAGCAGGAGTTCGTGATCGGGGGTTACACGCCCATGGAGGGGCGTTCCTCGGTGCTGGGTGCCCTCTTGATCGGGGTCTACGAGAACGAGCGCCTGCGATATGTGGGTAAGGTGGGCACCGGCTTCACCGACCGGATGCGCCGTGAGCTCGCTGAGCGGCTGGAGGCGATGAGGGTGGAGAGTCCACCTTTCGCCGCCGGAGCATGGCGTGCGTCGGAAACCGCGCGGTGGGTGCGTCCCGAGTGGGTGGCCGAGGTCGCCTTTCTCGAATGGACGCAGGGAGGCGAAATCCGCCATCCCAGTTTCAAGGGGCTGCGCGAGGACCGTGACCCTGGGAGCGTGGTCGCCGAGAGCCCAGCGGAGCCGGAAGCCGATCCCAACGGCGTCCGGGAAGAAGAGGAGCGTGGCGGGATGAAAGCCAAAGCCGAAAAAGCAGACGGTAAAGATGGCCGCGCCGAGGGTGACGGCGGCCGGGGAGGCGACGTCAAAGGTGGGCGGGGGAAAGCGGAGACCGAGGTTCTCGGCGTAAGGGTCACAAATCCCGACCGGGTGTTTTGGCCGGCCGACCAGGTGACCAAGTTGGACCTCATCGAGTACTACCGAGGCATCTCCGACTGGATCATGCCCCATATTCTGCACCGGCCGATGTCCATGGTCAGGTGTCCGCAGGGGGTCGCGGGAGTGGCTCCCGATTTCCACGAGGAGAAGGGCGGTCCCTGTTTCTTCCACAAGCACGCCGGCCCCGACTTCCCGGGCCCCTTCGAGCGGGTCGAGATCGTGGAGTCGAAGGGGCCGGAGACCTACATCACCGTCACAGATCCGGCCGCTCTGGTCGCGCTGGCCCAGATGGGCGTGCTCGAGATCCATGTTTGGGGGTCGCGCTGGCCCGACATCGAGCGTCCCGACATGGTGGTTTTCGACCTCGATCCCGACCCGGAGGCCGGCCTGAGCGGAGCGGTGGAGGGCGCCCGCCTGCTTAGAGTGCTGCTTACCAATCTCGGGCTGGAGAGCTTCGTGAAGACCACCGGCGGCAAAGGGCTGCACGTCGTCGTTCCGGTTAGGCCCGGCGAGGACTGGGAGGGGATCAAGCTATTCGCCCGCCGGGTTGCGGAGACCGTCGTGGCGGCGGAACCCGATCGCTACACGGCGACCATGTCGAAAGCCAAGCGCAAGGGCAAGACCTTCGTCGACTATCTCCGCAATGGGCGGACGGCCACGGCCATTGCTCCCTTTTCCACGCGGGCCAAGCCCCATGCCACCGTTGCCGTCCCCTTGCGGTGGGAGGAGTTGGGCCGGTTGGATCGGGCCGACGGCTATACGGTGCAGAACCTCAGTCGGCGGTTGGCCCAGCTGAAGGGCGATCCTTGGGGGGCCTACTTCGAGCTACAGGACTCGCAGGAGATCACCGCCAAGATGAGGCGTAGCCTGGGCATAACCACCTAGAGGAAGGCAGGGGTGAGGGACTACAGCGTCGGCGAGGGGTCGAAGTCGACCCTGTCCCCGATCGTGACCTGATGTTCCTCTGCCCAGCCCCCGTTGACCTCGAGGATGTACCGGCTGGGACTGCTGACGCTCCGGGGTTCGGTGGTGTGCGGCTGCGCTCTTTCCACGACGCCCACCACCCGTTGTGCCTTGTCGATGAAGATCATGTCGAGCGGTATCGACGTGTCCTTCATCCAGAAGGCGTAGTTGCCTTCGACTTCATAGACGAAGAGCATTCCTCGGTCTCTGGGAAGGTTCTCCCGATGCATCAGGCCTTGGGATCGTTCCTCTCGGTCGTCGGCGATTTCGGCCACCACCTCCGCGGCTTCACCGCCGGACGCGTGCACCCGCACGCGGGTCTCATCCTTTTGCAGGGGGGATGTCGTGGTGGTGGAGGGCTCGTGCTGCCCTGCCTCGCCCGCGGAGACGGGAGTCTGAGTCTGGGAGTTCAGACTCCCGTCTCCGGCGCATGACCAGCCTCCCACGCCCAGGGCGACGAACATGACCAGCGCCTGCAGGAGCCCCGGCCGCTTTCCCAACGCCGACATAGTTGCCGTTAACCCCCCGCTGCGCTCTCGGTTGCGCAGGCATTTGGAGTTCCACGAATTGCCTCATAGTTTGAGGGATATGTGCGTCAGTGGCAATGATCAGAACCGACTTCTGCTCCGATCGAGCGGATTTTGGGTCTCAGTTGGGTAGGCTTTGTACTCAAATCATTCAATCGAGGAGGAAGCGATGAGTGAGCGGGCCAAGCAGGGTGAGCAGGTGCGCAGGGAAGTACTGGGCGATTTCTACGTTGATCGGGCGCGGAGCAACAGCACCGAATTCAGCGAGCCGCTGCAGGAGTTCCTCAATGAGAACGTCTGGGGACTCATCTGGACGCGGGGCATCCTGGAACGGAAGACCCGCAGCCTGGTCAACCTGGCTATCCTCACCGCAACCGGCAAGACCAAGGAGGTCGAGGTGCATACCTTGGGTGCGCTCCGTAACGGTTGCAGCCCTGAGGAGATCAGAGAGGTGTTCCTGCAGGCCGCAGTATATGCCGGAGTTCCCAATGCTCTCGAGGCCTTCAAGGTGGCCGCGCCCGTGGTGGAGAAATTTCTGGAAGAGCAACCCGGGGGCTAGAGCGGGAGCACCGCCGAATGGAAGGAGCCCCGACAAAGGCCGGGGCTCCTTCGGCTCACCTTCTTGCGCTGGGTCTACCCCAAAGTTTGCGCTAGGCCTACCCCAGATCGAACTCAGAGTAGCCAGATGAGCAGAATTATGATGATGATCAATAACAGCAACCCACCACCGATGTACATTTGAGCCCTCCTTCTGCTTTGCAGTCGCTTGCCTTCAGAATGCCCATACCCATCTCAGGTAAACCGGGAGCAGAGCAACTGAGACAAGAAAGTAACGCGGGCAAGGCGATTCCTGATTCGCATACGGGCAGGACAGACTTGTGCCCTAGGGCGCAACGGAAACATTCCCCTGCCCGGAGTTGGAGGTCGGAGCGGGTGACGCCATGCGGTTTTTCCCTCGGTTCTGCCGCCAGTCACGTAGGGCAGAAACGGTAGCTCCGAAGCCCGCCAGCCAGACCAGTCCCAAGAGCAGGGCCCCGAGAGCGGGCACCAGCGAGAGCAGTTCCAGCACGACAACTCCCACCATGGTCGCAGCGATCAGCCCCGCTTCGGCGCTACCCACGGCTCGGAGCACCCTCTGCCCGAGGATGCTCGCTGCCGCCAGGTATCCCGCCAGGAAGAGAATCGGCATGATGAACAGCGCCAGCGGCACCGCCGCGAAGACGCCGACCACCGTGATCACCAGCAGGAGCGTTATCAGAGGGAAGATGATCAGCGCCCCGAGCACGCCCCAGCCCAGGTTGGCCAAAGGACGCTGTTCGAGATGCTGAGCGACCGCCTCGACCTGACGGGAGGCCAGGCGGCCGGCGAGGAAGGCGACCAATAGCCAGAAGGCCAGGCCGATCGCCCATCCGGTGGCCGAGCCCCGGCGGAAGGGAGCGCCCAGAGCCTCTGCGGTTCCCTCGAACCAATCCAGGCCCTCGAGGTCCACGGTCTTGCCCACCACGTCCGCGCCGCCGGCCTCCGAGACGCTGCCCCCGAAGGAAATCACCGCGAAGTCCTCCGCGGTCATGCCGTCGCCGACCACGGCGCCGTCGTGTAGTTCGACGTCACCACCGAAGGCGATGACGGTACTCCGGACCTGGCCTTCCACGACGATGTTTCCGCCAAAGGCGACCACCGTCTCCACGGACTCGTTGGGTGCCACGCGGACATCCTCGCCCAGTCGAATGATGGTGGCATCGGGCGACTCTGAACTGCCGGTCCCCACCGCGAGCGCGGCTGTGGGAGAAAGCAGGAGCAACAGCGTTAGCGCCAGGACGAGACCACTCAGGCGGAGGAAGCGCCCCTTCGCGATTGCCACTCTGTCCAGAATCATGATCGGCTCCTTTCGCCGCTTTGCCTTTAGCATGATTCTGGACGGCGCCCCGTGGTTTATCGCCCTGCGAACGCAGGGTTGGCCTCCCCGCCTCGAGGATAGCCAGGCCCCGTGCTTTGGACCAGGACGAATCGGCGCTGCGCCGGGGGATGAAGGAAATGCGCCGGGGGATGACAGAAAGGCGAAGGAGGCCCCGCAGGGCCTCCTTCGCCTCCTATCTTTGGGGCGGCCGGGCCGCCGTTCTATCTCGTGTCCTCGCGCTCCCCCTTAGGGGATGAAGGATATGGGCGCATCGAGGGTGACGCCGGCGTTGGCCGCAGCCTCGTTCGCCTCGTCATCCGCCGCTACCCAGCCAAGCGAATTGGCCACTGGATTCGTCAACCAGAACTTGGCGTAGTTCGCTCCGTGGCAGTTCGCGCAGGCCGTCGTGATGGCGGTGTTGCGCTGGATGGTGTGCGGAGTCGCATACTTCCACGTCGGCAGTGCCCGGACCATCGCGCTGGTTATCAGTCCGTCGATCGCATTCGCACCCGTGTAGGTGAACGCGTCCTCGTCGATGGGCACGTGACGCAGCACCGAGTACTGTTTTTGCCCGGGATCACCGAACTTGGGATTGATGCCCGCGCGGAACGTAATCAGGGAGTCGGGAGCCACCGTCGCCGGGTCGCTGGCAGCGGCCTTGCGATCGGCGAGAGTCGGGTCGCTCTCGTTGTTCTTGAAGAACGGGACTCCGGCCTCGGTCACGTCCGTGTGGCAGCCGTAGCAGTTCTTGTACGGCTGAGCGTGGCAGACGTAGCAGTCGATTTCCGACTGGTGGCCGCCTTGGTGCAGCGGAGTGACGGCCTCGAAGGCGGTATCGATCGGGTGACAGTCGACGCACGCGGGGGCCGTGGTCACGTCATAGCGATCGCCCTCCGCCGGGTGGCCTTCGCCGTGCATCTCGGCCATCCCGTGGCAGTCCATGCATGTCAGCCCGGCAGTCTTGTGCACGTCGGGCTTCAGGTTGAAGGTGGTGTCCCCGTACGGATGACCCGCGGGGTAGGCCGCCGCGTTGCGGTCGAGCAGGGCGTTGTTGAGCCCGTAGTACTCGTCCTTGACCCGCGAGCCGTGGCAGGCGGTGCAGTTGTTGTCCATGGACGGAACGCCCTGGAAGGCGTGGCCGTTCAGGAAGCCGCCACCTGCCTGCGTGGGTACGCTCACGTGGCAGAAGCCGCAGGCGGTCTGGTCGAACTCGTTGGCCGTGTGGCACTTGGTGCACTGCTCTTCGTAGCGCTCCATGGCCGCGGTCTGGTCGCTAGCGCCTGCGGGGAATCCCCGGTCACCCAGGATGCTGAGGTAGCCGTTCAGAGTCGTGTGCAGACCGTCCTGAGCGGTGTCCACCGCACCATCGTGACAGCCGTCCGCGCAGTTGGGGCCGCCGGGAATGGCTTGGAAGTCGCCCGTGTGGGCGCCCATCCGGGTGTTGGCGGCATCGTCGCCGCCATGGCAATCGACGCAGTCACGAGACTGGAAGTGAACGCTGCCGAGGACGCTGGGATACTGCTCGACTCCGCCGTCGAATACCCATACCTTCTTTGGCACCGGAACCGGTGCCACAGAACCGCCTCAGCCTTCACCTTCAGACGGAGCCACCGCCGGGGCCGGAGGCGGATCCTCGACCTCGCGGTCGACGAAGATCCCGGTCAGCT
>JAGXFV010000032.1 GCA_024637095.1 Actinomycetes bacterium | reverse complement strand
TGCGGATTCGGCGGGCCTATTGGGGCGGGTGGTTGCCTCCATTGCCTTTGAGCATACCCTCTTGCGGCAAGCCCGAAGAGTGTCGGTCGGCCTCCCGCAACCGCAGGAGCTCCGCGGGCGCTGTCGCCAATGGCCACGCTTGCGCCGACCGCCGCGCCCACGGGTACCATTAGTGACATGACAGCTCTCGATAGCTTCTCTGCCCCTGTTCGTGCCTGGTTTGCCGAGGCCTTTGGCAGCCCCACGCCCCCGCAGGAGCGCGGCTGGCCGGCCATTCAGGCGGGCGAGCACACCCTCATCTTGGCTCCGACCGGTTCGGGCAAGACGCTGGCCGCTTTCCTCTGGGGAATCGATCGCCTGGGGCGAGAGCTCGCGGCGTCCGCCGCACCCGCCGCACCGCAGGGGTCGACTGCGGGGGCCGGGGGCGCCCCCGAGCCTGGTGTCCGCATCGTCTACCTCTCCCCGCTCAAGGCTCTGAACAACGACATCCACCGCAATCTAAGGGTGCCGCTCCGGGGGATTCGCGACCACGGCGAAGAGCTCGGCCTTCCCTTTCCCGAAGTGCGTGCGGCGGTTCGCTCCGGCGACACCCCGGCCCGGGAACGGCGGTCTCTGGCCAACCGTCCGCCACACATCCTGGTTACCACACCCGAGTCTCTGTATCTCCTGCTGAGCAGTCCGCGCGCCCGGGAAATGTTTCGCACGGTCCACACGGTGATCGTGGACGAGATTCACACGATGGCCGGGAGCAAGCGTGGCGTGCACCTGGCCTTGAGTCTGGAGAGGCTGGAGCGGCTGGCCGCCGAGCCCGTTCAGCGCATTGGGCTCTCGGCGACCATCAGCCCATTGGAGGAGGTTGCCCGCTTTCTCGGCGGCTTCGGCGAATCGCCCGACCTGGACGGGCCCGGCCCTCTGGGCGATGAACAACCCGCGCCGTCCCGCCCGGTCACCATCGTGGACTCGGGTTACCACAAGCCGCTCGAACTGCGAGTGGAGACCGTGCTCGAAGACTACATGCGGCCACCCGGCGATTCCATCTGGCCGGCGATCATTCCAAGGCTGACCGAACTCATCCGCCAACACCGCACCACGCTGATTTTCACCAACAACCGTCGACTCGCGGAGCGCACTGCGGACCGGTTGAACGAGCAGTTCGCGGCCGAGGCCCGCGGTGACGCTTCGGGTCTGATGGCAGACGGAGTGGCTTTGGGGATCGGCACCGCGGCACTGGGACGCGGTCTGTACGAGAATCCGATACGGGCCCATCACGGCAGCATGTCCAAGGAGGTCCGCCTGCGGCTTGAGCGAGATCTCAAGGCTGGACGGATGCGGGCGCTCGTCGGCACCTCCTCTCTCGAACTGGGCATCGACATCGGTTCGGTCGACCTGGTCGTGCAACTGCAGTCTCCCAAGGGGGTTTCGCAAGGATTGCAGCGGGTCGGCCGGTCGGGTCACCTGGTGGGCCAGACCAGCAAGGGCCGCATCTTTCCGACCCACCGAGAGGATCTGGTGGAGGCTGCTGCGGTGGCGGGCGGGATGCTCGCCGGCGAGGTCGAGGAGGTGAGCACGCCCCAGAACGCGCTCGACGTCCTGGCCCAGCAAATCGTGGCCATGGTTTCCGTGGAGGAGTGGGACACGGCGGAGCTACTGCGGCTCGTCCGGCGGGCCTATCCCTACCATCAGCTGAGCGAGCGGGCCTTCCGCGGGGTGCTCGAGATGCTCTCGGGACGCTATCCCAGCGAGGCCCACGGGGAGCTCCGGCCACGGCTCGCCTGGGACCGGGTCAACGATCGGCTGATCGCCCTTCCGGGATCGCGCATGCTTGCGTTGACCAACGGCGGGACCATCCCCGACACGGGCATGTTCGGCGCGTACCTGCCGGACCGCAAGACCAAGGTGGGGGAGCTCGACGAGGAGTTCGTCTTCGAGACGAGGGTGGGGGACTGCTTCATGCTGGGCAGCCGGGTCTGGCGGGTGCTCGACATCAACGACGACCGAGTGGTGGTCTCCGAGGCACCGGGCGCCTTCGCCCGCATGCCCTTCTGGCACGGAGATCTTCCCTGGCGTCAGCCGGCTCTGGGGCGTCGTCTGGGGGCTTTTCGCCGGCAGGTGGGGGAGCGGCTGGAGCGGGTGGGAGAGCAGCTCGAGTTCGACGACCTGCGCGAGATAGGCCGTCACTGGGAGGCCTCCGCGGTGCGAGAGGTGGTCGACTGGCTGGGGCAGGAGCACGCGCTGGACGAGAATTCCGCCCGCCACTTACTCCAGTATCTGGCCGGGCAGGTGGAGCGGGAAGCGCTGGCCACCGACCTCCGGCTCGTGGTCGAGTTCTTCGAGGATGCCGTGGGCGATCCCCGCATGGTGCTGCATTCTCCCTTCGGAGGGCGGGTGAACGGGGCCTGGTCGGTGGTCCTGCGGGACGCTCTGCGGGAGCGGACCGGCGTCGAGGTAGAGGCCCAGGCGGGCGACGACGGTATTCTCCTGCGCTTCCCCGAGGCGGAGGCGGCCTTCCCGGATGACCTGGTCACCTCGATCGGTCCGGAGGAGGCTCGCCAACGCTTGTTGGCCGACCTGCCTAGCTCACCCGTATTCGGTGCCCGCTTCCGGCAGAACGCGGCGCGGGCGCTGCTGCTGCCGGCGTCGCGGGGCCGGCGCACTCCCTTCTGGCTTCAGCGGCTGCGCGCCAAAGACCTGCTTCAGGCGGTCAAGGGCTTCCCCGACTTTCCGATGGTGGCGGAGACCTACCGGGACGTGCTCGAGGACGTAATGGACCTGCCCGCGCTCGAACAGGTGCTGGCCGAGGTGCGGAGCGGCGCCATCGAGGTGAGGATCGTTCACTCATCTACGCCCTCTCCTGTTGCTGCGAGCCTCATCTGGAATTTCACCAACCAGTATCTCTATGAGTGGGATACGCCCAAGGCCGAAGGCCGCCTGGGGAGACTGCAGGTCAGCCGCGAACTGCTGGGCGATCTGCTGCGGGGCGTGGACCTGGGCGATCTTCTCCAACCGGAGGCGCTCAGCGAGGTGGAGGAGTCTCTTCAGCGCACGGCCCCGGGGGCGCGGGCGCGCACGGCGGAGGAGTTGCTGCTGGTGCTCGAGCAGTTGGGGGACCTGTCGCAGGCGGAACTCGGGGCGAGATCGGAAGTCGATCCGGGGGAGTGGCTCGAGCGGCTGGCGGCTCAGGGCCGCGTCGCGCAGGTGGAGCTCTCCGGGTCTGAGGGGCACCCCGAACTGCGCTGGGTGCCCGTGGAGTATCTGGACGATTACCGACCCCTGGCCTCGGACGAGGACGAGGTGGACGAGGAGAATCTGCGGCGGCTGATCGCGCGATACATTCGGCGGCGCGGCGTGCTCGAGGCACGCGAGCCGGCGGCGCGTTACGGCCTGCCCGAGGATCGGGTGCGCGCGGAACTCGAACGACTAGTAGACGAACGCCTGGTGGCCAGGGGCCGCTTCCGCGGGGAAGGGGCGGAGGCCGGACCCCGTGGAGCCGCCGGCGTCCCCGGGGAAGGCCCGGCGGAAGATCATCCCCGCGCCTGGGCCGGCGGTCCTCGCGCCTGGGCCGGCGAGCGCTCCGTCGAATACGTCGAGGTGGGCAACCTCGAGCGCATGCATCGCCGCTCCCTGGCTCAGCTTCGGCGCCAGGTCCGCGCCGTGCCCCTTAGCGCGTATGCCGATTTCCTCACCGCTCACCAGCATCTCGCCCCCGGCGCCCCCGGCGCCCCCGGCCCCGCGGCCTTGCGCGAGGTGCTGGGGCAGCTGCGCGGTTTCTTCCTCCCGATGAGCGTCTGGGAGCGGGACGTGCTGCCCTCCCGGGTACCTGGCTACCGGCCCGCCCTGCTGGACGGACTGAGCCGCCAAGGGGAAGTCGTCTGGGTGGCCGAGGCGGGACAGGATCTCGCGCGCGGGGCGGTGGCCTTCTTCTTCCGGGGGGAGGCGCGTGCCTTCCTTGGCCTTCCCCCGGAGATCGCCGCCTTCAGTGAGAATGCCCGTCGGGTGCATGAACTGCTTGCCGGAGAGGGCGCGCTCTTCTTGGCCGACATCGCGGCGGCCCTGGGTCTCTCGCCCGCCGCCGCGGAAGCGGCTCTCGCCGAACTCGCCGCCGCGGGAATGACCACAAACGATAGCCTTGATGTGCTTCGCCGCTTGTCCGCGCACATGGGTCCCCCTTCGCGTAGAGGCGGGAGCGTTTCCGGTCAGAGGAGCTCCCTGGAGGAGGATCTCCAGCGGCTGCGTTCCGAGCGCCGACCGGGGGATATGCCGGGAGCGCGGCATTCCCATGGCTTCGGTCCTCGTCCCGGGCGCACCCGGATGGGCGCCCGCCCCAGCCGGACCGCCCTGCGCTCCGCCTCCCGCAGGGTTCGGGAGAGGCTGGGCCAGACGGAGCCGGTCGAGGAGCAGCTTCGTCACCTCCACGAAGGCCGCTGGACGCTCGTCCATCGATTGCCCGTGCTGGGACCGGAACTCGAGCCCGAAGAGCGGGCCCGGCGTCAGGCCCGGCAGCTGCTCGAGCGTTGGGCGGTGGTTACCCGGCGCTCTCGCGAGAGGGAGAAAGGAGCCTGGGATTTATACTCGGCCGAGCGCACCTTGGAACGCATGGAGATGCGCGCCGAGGTCCGCCGGGGATACTTCGTCGCCGGCCTACCCGGGGTCCAGCATGCCCTGCCCGACACGGTCGAGGCCCTCCGGTCCTTCGAGGAAGACCCCGCGCGTTTCGTGGTCATGAACGCCCTCGACCCCGCTCTGCTGAAGGCCATCGAGGAGACGGCGGAGGAGGGCCGGTTGACCTTCAGCAGGGTTCCGTCCACCTGGGTGGTGCAGCAGCGAGGCCTGCCCCTTTTGGTCGCGGCGGACAGCGGCGCCCGAATCGAGGTGCGCACGGGGGCGTCGGCGGAGTTGGTCGACGAGGGCTTTGCAGCTCTGATCGATTACCTGGGGACGCGGCTTTCGCGGATCTCGGTTGAGCGCTGGAACGGCGGTCCCCCGCCCAAGGAGGCGAGGGGCCTGATGACCCGTCACGGCTTTCACCGCGGGCCCCGAGGCTGGGTGTGGGAAGCTCCGCCAACTTAGGCGCACCGGCGAGCCCGCGAAGCCGCTGCGCCGAGCCGCCCCGCTTAGCCGTGTCGCGCCGCGCCGAGCCGCGAGCAAGGGCCCGGCGGCGTCGAGTCGTTCCGGCTACTCCAGGTACTCGAGCGACATGTGCCGGATGATCTCCGCGTTTTCGGCGGCGCGGTCGGCCACCGACTCCAGACGGTCGATGATCGACTTCAGTTGGTGGAAGGTCTTGAAGTCGGTCTCCCACTCGAACATGAATGTGTAGATGTCGGCGTAGAGCTTGTCGGCCTTGCTCTCGATGGCGTCCACCTCGCCCGCCACCTCGATGGCCTTGCGGAAGCTCTCGTCCAGGGCGCGAATCGCGTCGCGCAGGCGCTCCACGGCCTCCACGCAGACGCCGGCCATCCGCAAGAGCTTGTCGTTGATTTCCTCGGGCAGAGTGAAGGGCCGCATGGCCATCCGGTCGGCGGCGCCAACCGCGTAGTTGGCGATGATATCGAGCGAGGTTACCAGGCGGGCCAGGTCGCCCCGGCCGATATGGAAGGCCCCGGACACGGAGAGACGATCCGCGATCTCCTGCTTGCGGTCATCGGCCTCGTCTTCCAGACGCTCCATCTCCTCTACCTTGCGGTTCATCGATTGATAGTCGTCGGCTACGTAGCTCTCGACCACCTCTTCCAGCGCCTTGACGATGACCACCACGAAGTCGCTGAAGTCGAAGATCCGCTCGAGGATCTGTTCCTGCCGTTCCTGTGCCATCGCGTCTATTGCACTGTCCAGACCGGTAGGGCCCCCCAGGCTCTTGCGGATTCTGTCTAGCGGAGACTTGTCCATGTCGCACTCCTATCGATACTGGAGACTAGAGGAAGAGGTCGAGGACCTGGTAGAAGAGGTATGCCGTGACCGCGCAAAAAGGCAACGTAATCACCCAGGCAAGCATGATAGCCCGGAAGACCTTCCAGCTGACAGCGGACAGTCCGGTGGCGAGGCCGGTCCCGGTCACCGAGGAGGTGACCACGTGGGTGGTGGAAACGGGCAGGCCGAACACCGAGGCCAGCTGAATGATGATGGCTCCGCCGGATTCCGCGCTGAAGCCGTTGATCGGGTGGAGGTGCGTGATGCGCTCCCCCATGGTGCGGATGAGCCTGAAGGAGCGCACCGAGAGGTAGGTGCCGAAGGCCATGGCCGACGCGGCTGAGAGGATTACCCAGAGGGGAAAGCCGAACTCGTCGACGTAAGCGCTCACGCTCAGGTCTTCTTTGGCGGCGAGAAAGATGACGATAATGCCCATCACCTTGGTGGCATCGTTCGATCCGTGGCTGAAAGAGACCCAGCTGGAAGAGAGAATCTGCATGTGCTTGTAGAAGCTGTCGGCGCGCCGCAGATCCATCTTGACCACGTGAAAGAATGCCCGGGCGCCCTTCATCAGAATGAATCCGGCCAGGATTCCGAGGAAAGGCGACACCAGCAGGGAGGCCATGACCAAGGCCAGCTTGTCCATGTTGATGCCGTTCAGTCCGAGCCCGGCGAAGCCGGCTCCCAGCAGACCGCCGACCAGGGCGTGGGAGGAGCTCACCGGGAGTGCCCAGATCCAGGTGAGTGTGTCCCAGAGCAGCGCTCCCAACATGGCGGCGATGACCAAGTGCGCAGTCGCCTCCGAGGCGTCGACCACTCCTCCAATGGTCTGGGCCACCGCGACGCCGATCACCAGAGGCCCGATGAAGTTGAAGAAGGCGGAGATGCCGATCGCGATGCGAGGGGGCAGCGCGCCGGTGTAGATCACGGTAGAGACCGCGTTCGCACCGTCGTGGAAGCCGTTCATCATGTCGAACAGGAGGGCCACGGCGACGACCGCGACCAACAGAAGGACATCGGTATCCAAGCGCACTCTCCAGGATCGATAAACGCGTAGATCGTAGTCCATAAGGAACCGAATAAACAAATCCCCTTTGAGCGGAGGCGTGAGCCGGGCCCCCGGTTGGTAGACTGTGGATAGTTGAAGGCGGGGCGCGATTGCCCCGCGCGTGTACTGTGAATTGCCCTGCGCGTGTACTGTGAGGCACTCTGCTGAAGCACCTGGAAGACTCCGATCTGGACGCCGCACTGGCCCGCTACGGCTGGGACGAGGAGACCCGCTCCGCGTGGGAAGAAATGGCTGAGCCGGAAGCCCGCGTGGGCCGCGTGGTTGCCGAGTACGCCGGTGCCTTCGTGGTTTGGGGAGAGCACGGTGAGACCGAGGCTCGGATTGCCGGCCGCCTGCGTCATGACACCCGCACGGAACGAGGCGAGCAGCCTGCGGTGGGTGATTGGGTGGCCTTCATTCCGGCGGGAGGCGGCGGGGATGAGAACGACGGACTTGGCCTGATCCACCGCGTCCTCCCGCGGAAGAGCAAGCTCTCCCGTCGAGCGGCGGGCCAGGAAGCGATCGAGCAGGTGATCGCCGCCAATCTTGACACCGTGTTCGTGGTCACCTCGCTCGGTCAGGACGAGTTCAATCCGCGCCGCCTGGAGCGCTACCTGGCAGCAGTCTGGGAAGGCGGCGCCCGCCCTGTCCTGGTCTTGACTAAGACCGACCTGTCGGATGACGTCGAAGTGGCCAGACGCAGCATCGAGCATCTGACGGGCCGCATCCCCGTCCACGGCGTGAGCGCGCTCAGCGGCGATGGCCTTGAAGAGCTCGACCGTTATCTGCGACCGGGAGAAACCCTGGCCCTTGTCGGTTCCTCGGGAGTGGGAAAATCGACGCTGGTCAATCACTGGCTCGGCCAGGCGGCCCAAGACGTCAACGCCGTCCGCGCGGACGGCAAGGGCAGACACACCACCAGCCACCGCCAGATTTTCGTTCTACCCTCCGGGGCCCTGGTAATCGATACCCCGGGAATGCGCGAGCTCGGTCTTTGGGCGGATGACGAGGGGCTGGAGGAGTCCTACGGAGACGTGGAGGAACTGACCGCCCTCTGCCGCTTCCGTGATTGTGGGCACCAGTCCGAGCCTGGCTGCGCGGTGAAAGCCGCGGTCGAATCGGGCGACCTCTCCATCGCCAGACTCGAAGGCTATATGCGGCTCAAAGTCGAGTTGGAGCAACTGTCGGCGCGGCGGGACGAGCAGGCCCGCCGCGAAGAACGTGGGCGGGAGCGCGGGCGGAGCCGCGAGATCAAGCGCGCGCCCAAGCGACGCCGATGAGCTGCGGTCGCCTCCCGGTGCGGGGTTGCCCTGGACCGTGCGATCGAGGCCATCATTTTGCGATGAGCCCAACTAGCCACCCGGACAGGTGACGGACTCCCGGCCCGGCCGAGCCACGCTCCCACTTTTGCCGGTATGCTCCAGGGAGACCTGATTAGCTAACGGCAGGAGAATCGCGTGGCGAGTCCAACCTCTGCGGCGGGTGCCGGAACAGTCCCCAGCGTCTCCGTGCGAAACCTGGCCAAGTCTTTTGGGCCGGTGCGCGCGGTTCAGGATGTATCTTTCGACGTCTACCCGGGCGAGATCTTCGGTTTGCTGGGCCCGAACGGCTCGGGCAAGACGACCACCATCCGCATGATGCTCGATATCTTCGAGCCCGACACCGGCACGGTCCAGGTGCTCGGCGGCACGCTCGATCAGGCTCGCAAGGACCGCATCGGCTATCTGCCCGAGGACCGCGGTCTTTACAAAGATCAGAGGCTGGACACGGTACTGACCTATCTGGGCCGGCTGAAAGGACTCGACGAGCCCACGGTCGCCGAGCGGCTCGAGAGCTGGCTGCGGCGTCTGGATCTCTTGGAGCATCGCGAGAAGAAGGTGCAGGAGCTTTCCAAAGGCATGCAACAGAAGGCTCAGGTGATCGCGACGCTGCTCCACGACCCCGACCTGATTGTGGTCGACGAGCCCTTTTCCGGACTGGACCCGGTTAATACCCGCATCATCAAAGAGGTCTTCGACGAGCAGCGCGACGCGGGCAAGAGCATCATCATGTCCACCCACCAGATGTATCAGGTGGAGGCGCTATGCAGCCGCATCGCTCTGATCAATCAGGGCGAGGTCGTTCTCTACGGCGAGGTCGAGGAGATACGGCGCCGCTTCGCCGGCAACGCCGTGGTGGTCCAGGGGAAAGGCAGCTTCGCCGATCTGTCCGGCGTGGTCGACGCGCGGCAAACCAATGGGGTATGGCACCTGGCGCTGGCCCCGGACGCCGATCCGCACGAAATCCTGCGCACCCTGGTGGAGCGCGAGGACGTGCGCCTTGACCGCTTCGAACTCGCCGAAGCTTCGCTGGATGACATCTTCGTGAGCGTGGTGCAGGAAGGCGCGCGGGCCTTCGAGGTCGGTGCCGAAGACCTGGGCCTCGCGAGAGCGGGCGCGGAGGCGGGACGAGATGCGTAGTCTGCTGCTGGTCGCAGGTCACGAGTATTCCCGCTTCGTGCGCCGCCGCTCCTTTCTCCTGGCGCTGGCAGGACTGCCGCTCTTCCTGGTGTTCATGGTGGCCGCGGGCGCGCTGACCTCGATGGGAGGCGGTGACGTAGTCGTCGGCTATGTCGATCATGCGGGCGTGCTCGACCGCGCGGTGCTCGAGGCCGGAGGCGTGGAGGACGTGTCTGCCGACGAAATGGTGGTTTTCGAGACCGAGCAGGCGGGTCGCACCGCCCTGTCGGAGGGCGAGGTGGCCGGGCTCGTGATCGTCCCTGACGGCTACCCGCAGGACCGGACGCTGCGCGCCTACTACGAGGGCGAGGCTCCCGGGGACGAGGTTTGGCAACCCATGCGTGGCTTCCTGCGCGCGAGTCTGCTCGCCGGCGAAGATGCCAAGGTCTCCGAGCGTGTCCGCGAGGGCGCGGAAGTGACCGTGAGGACACTGAGCGGTGACCGGGAGATCGGGCCGGGTGCCTTCCTCGACGTGCTCGTACCCTTCGCCGCCGGTTTTCTCTTTATCTTCGCGGCAATAATCTCGGGGGGTTATCTGCTGCAGACCATCAGCGACGAGAAAGAGAACCGCACGGTCGAGGTTCTCACCACCTCGGTCTCCTCCGGCCAACTGATCTTTGGCAAGGCGCTGGGTCTGATCGGCGTTGCCGCCACCCAACTTCTGGTCTGGGGGCTGGGCATGGTGCTCGCCCTGGTTGTAGGGGTCCGATTCCTCGGTTCGATATCCGGAGTCGACGTGCCCTGGGCGCTGCTGGGAGTGGTGTTCGCCTTCTTCATCCCCTCCTACCTGCTGATCGCGGGAACGATGATCTGCATCGGCAGCGCCTTTCCCGAGTACAAGCAGAGTCAGCAGGTGGTGGCGATCATCAACATCCTTTTCTTCATCCCCTTCTTCGTTGCCACGATCCTGCTCCAAGACCCGAACGGGACCCTCGCCGTGGCTCTGAGCTTCTTTCCCACTACGTCGCTTCTCACCATAGCCATGCGTTGGGGGGCGGCGGAAATCCCGTTTTGGCAAATCGCCGGCTCCTGGTTCATCCTTGTCCTCTCCGCCGGCTTAAGCATCTGGATGGCTCCTCGGATCTTCCGGGCGGGAATGCTGCGTTACGGACAGCGGCTCGACCTGGCCGACTCCTGGCGGGCGTTGCGGGGAGGCAGAAGGGCATGAGAACCACGGCAATCGTGCTTCGTCACGAGTTCCTTTCCATAGTCCGCAAGCGCTCCTTCTGGTTCATGACTTTCCTCTTTCCGGTGCTGATCCTGGCTATGAGCTTCGGCAGCAGTTTCGTCACCGATCTGGAGGGCGATGCCCTGGAGGAAGTGCTGAAACCCTCGGCCGAGGCCGAGATCTTTGGCTACGTCGACCGGGCCGGCCTGGTCGAGCAGCTGCCCCCCGACGTGCCGCCGGAAATCTTTCCCGCCTTCTCCGGCGAGGGGGAGGCGCGTGCCGCGGTCGCCGCGGGAGAGATCGCGGGCTTCTACATTGTCGAGGAGGATTATCTGGCGACCGGCGAGGCCACGCTTGTTCAGGACGATTTCTCTCCGCTCTCGGCCGGTTCTGCCGGTCCCCTCTTCGAGTACGTGATGAACTACGCCCTGCTCGGCGACGCTGCAAAGGCTGCGGCCGCGGTCGAGCCGATCGGGGATACCCGGTTACAGCTGGTCTCTTCCCCGGGAGAGAAGACTGATGGGAGCGCTCCCGACAACGGTAACGCGGAGGAGACGCCGCAGTCGAGCGCCGCCGACCCGTCCTTCGCGGCCATCGCCGACCTGGTGCCTTTCGGCGTGCTCTTCATCCTCTTCTTCGTGATCACCACCAGCAGCAGCTATCTGCTGCAGAGCGTCTCGGCGGAGAAGGAAAACCGCACCGCCGAGGTCCTGCTCGTAAGCGTCAAACCTCGCGAACTCATGCTCGGCAAGGTCCTCGGTTTGGGAGCGGTGGCCCTGCTCCAAATCACGGTTTGGATCGCCGGCAGCCTGCTGGTGCTCTATCAGTACGCCGGCATACCCGACCTGGCCGCGGTGGGGCTGTCCGGCAGCCTGATCGGCTGGCTGCTCGCGTTTTTGGCGCTGGGTTATGTCGCCTACGGAGCTCTGGTCGCCGCGCTGGGGGCGATGGTTCCCAGTCAACGGGAGGGAACGCAGTTGCTCTTCGTCGTCCTTTTCCCGCTTATCCTGCCGGTGTGGTTTAACTACGCTCTGACCGCCGATCCCAACGGTTGGCTCTCGGTCGCGCTCAGCCTATTCCCGCTGTCTGCCCCCGTGGCGATGATCACCCGACTCGCTGCGGGTGCGGTCCCCCTCTGGCAGCCATTGGCCGCGCTTGTGGGCCTCGCGCTGATCGCCTACTTCTTCGTACTGATCGGGGCACGGCTCTTTCGCTCGGACACCCTGCTCTCCACCCAGGCGATGCGCTGGGGTCGGTTGGTGGACGAGTTCCGCCGGAGCGGGCGGGCCTGAGCACGGCGTTGGTCGGGGACGATCCCGACTTCCTGAAGCCGGGGGATCGCCGCCATCCCCTCCAACCGGGCTGCTCAGGAAGCCATCGCCCTCGCCGCTCTCTCAGCTCTGCGGGAAGGGCTCTCGGTGCCGTCATGCTCCGCGACGAAGTGTTCCAGATCGGCCACGTTGGTCTTGGAACCCGCGAAGAAGGGGACGCGCTGGTGCAGTTCGGTGGGAACCACGTCCAGAATCGATGAATCGCCGGTGCTGGCCGCACCTCCCGCCTGCTCTATCAGATAGCCCATGGGGGCGCACTCGTAGAGAAGCCGCAGCTTGCCCGTGTTCATCTCGCCCTTCTTTGAGTCGGCCGGGTACATGAAGATCCCGCCGTAGAGCAGGGTGCGGTGAATGTCCGCCACCATCGAGCCGACGTAGCGCGCACTGTAGGGCCGGTCACTGCTCTCGTCCGGCTCTTTGATCCAGCGGACGTAGCCTTGTACGCCCTTGGACCAGTAGGGGTAGTTGCCCTCGTTCACCGAGTAGATCTTTCCCCGCTCCGGGATGACGATGTCGTGGTGGGACTCCAGGAATTCGCCCACTGAGGGGTCCAGGGTAAAGCCGTGCACCCCGTGCCCGGTGCTTGCCACCAGCATGGTGCTGGTGCCGTAGACCACATAGCCTGCCGCCGCGAGGGCGCGCGCGGGTTGCAGGAGGTCCTCCTCGCAGCCCTCCTGGCCCTCGCTCCGCCGCCGCCAGATCGCGAAGATGGTGCCGACGGTGATGTTGGCGTCAATGTTGGAAGAACCGTCCAGAGGATCGAAGGCGATGGTGTAGGGCCCCTTCTCGAACTCGTCCGGTATGGGGATCGCGGCATCCTCTTCTTCGGAGACCATGATGCAGAAATGACCG
Organism: Actinomycetes bacterium; assembly: GCA_024637095.1. Taxonomy (GTDB): domain Bacteria; phylum Actinomycetota; class Thermoleophilia; order RBG-16-64-13; family RBG-16-64-13; genus Soudan-30. The sequence goes on along the minus strand of JAGXFV010000032.1, from coordinate 88,149 downwards.
GGGTGGTCGAAGGCCGCGTAGAAGACGTCCTGCGCGAACTGGTCCAGTTTCCGGACTTCTTCGCCCTGGATGTTCTCATCCCCGGTGAAGCCCAAAGCCTCCACCAGGCCGGCTTTGTTCACCTCCCGCGAGACGATCTTCGCCGCCAGCGCTATCTGGTTGAGAATCCCGGTGAGCTGTCCGGTTGCCTGTGGGTGCTCCAGCTGACCCTCGTAGATGTGGCGGGTCAACGTCATCCCGATCCGTCCCTCCACCATGCCTCCCCTCGTTAGAGCTTGTCCCAGCGGATGGAAAACATCGTATACCGTTGGTTTAGCCTGCTCAATCGACCGTATTGGCTCCGAGCGGACTGCGCACGCCGAACAGGTTTGGAGCTCGGTCTCAGGGTGGAGAAGAACCCGAGCAGTTGGTGATGTGCGGCGCGCCTGCCGCGCGATCTGCCCAAACAGGGGGAGACATGGAGAAGGAAGTCGAGACCATCCGGGTCGACGCGCAGACCGTGGCCAGCGTGCGCTTGACCGTTGACCGCGACGAACTGGGATCCGCGCTGGACGAGGTCCTGCCCGAGATCATGGAGCAACTCAGTCGGGAAGGCGTGGAGGCCACCGGCCCTCCGTTCACCCGCTTTCACCGCAGCGAGGGCAAGAGCCTGGAGATCGAGGCAGGACTGCCGGTCGGGGCGCGAGTGGCTGGAGGTGGCCGAGTGCGGGCCTCGGAACTGCCGGGTGGCGAGGCCGCGACCATCTGGCACGTAGGCTCCTATGCCACCATCGGTGAAAGCTTCGGCTATCTGTCCTCGTGGTTTGCGAAGTTCCGCAAGGTCCAGGGGGACGGGCCCTGGGAGGTCTACGTCACCGATCCCCTGAAAGACCCCGATCCAGACCATTGGCGAACCCACATCATCTGGCCGATCGGCGAGAGCGAACCCGATTTTGAGGAGGGGGGAACCCATCCGGCTCCGGAGTGGCGCTCGAGTTCGCGCGGACCGTCAACCGCCGGTGAGTCGGCTGGAGAGGATTAGGCCGCCCGCCCGGCTCGTCCCGGGCGGGCCGACTCGAGGATCCCGGCTACGCGGCTCGGCTATCGCCGGTCTGCCCGGGCGAGGCCATTGCTGCGCCGCCCGCGGCGGCGCCCTCCCGCCCGCCGGCGTCAGGGTCGGACGCGGACCCCGACCGGCCGGACAAACCCAGCCCCTCGCACCAAAGGCAGTGGCGCTCCCGGGCGTACGCGAGGCTCACCCGTCCGGTGAACATCCCCGGTAGCAGAGCGCGATTTTCTTTGATCAAGAAAGCGGCCAGGTGCCCCCCGATACCCATGATGATGAGGAACATTGCCAGGTTGTGCAGCGTGGTGGTCGTCCACAGCAGCCAGTAGGACAGTTCGACCCCCGGCAGGTTCTTGACGGCCTTGAGGTAACCGGTGGCGATCACGAGGAGGATGGCTCCGCCAATGAAGGCGTAGGCCACCCGCTGTTCGGCCAGATACTTATCGCTGTCGGGCTCTTCCCCTCGACCGAACATCGCCTTGATGATCTGGTAGGACTCCTTGAGGTCGCCCCGCCGGGGCACGATGTCGAACTCGCGCCGCAGTGAGTGAAAGATCACGTGGTAGACGACTGCCAGGGTCAGCGCCGCGGCCGCAAAATAATGGAGCTGGAGCGTGACGCCGAAGTCCGAGGTCCATCCCAACCCGGGAAGCGTGTCCACGAAGTAGCGCTTGAACAGAGGCAACTGGCCCAGGCCGCTGATGACGAGAACCACAGTTGACAGCGCCACCGTCCAGTGAACGAAGCGGCCGGAAAAACCGTGGCGTTTGATCCTCTCCTGCCGCACGTCGATCGTTCTACTCATCGCCGGCCTCCACCTCTTGTTCGTGCTCGGTATCGCCACTCGATATGGGGGGCGGTTCTTCCTGCCCTTGTCCCTTCATCGTGCGGTAGGCTGCGGCTCCGGCCCCGACCATCCCCGCTAGGGGCGCCACCAACAGGCTGATTGCCAACCCGTTGGTGCTTTCGAGGAAGTTCTCAGCATTCACGGGCATTCCCGGGAAGCCGGGGGCCTGCGGGTTCTCTTGCTGTTGCTTTTGCTCCATCAGGGCCTTGTGCACCTTTTCGAAGGGCACCGGCGAGACGTAGAAGGTGGAGGTGCCGCCGTTCTCCTTCTCGCCGTAGACGTATCCGTCGGTCTCGGTGGCGCGGGCCTTCGCCGCTTCGAGCATCTCTGACTGCTCCCCGATCTGCATGGCTTCGTTGGGGCAGGCCTCTATGCAGGCGGGCAGCTTGCCCTGCTCGAGCCGGTCGTAGCAGAGGTCGCACTTGTACATCGCGCCGCCCCCGGCGAGCTGCGGCGCGAGCTTCAAGTACAGACCGACGCCTGCCTGTCGCGCGGGGATCCCCCAGGGACAGACGTCGCGGCACTTGGCGCCGCCGAAGCAGAGCTCGTCGTCGATGACGACGGGGCCTTCGGGCTTCTTCTCCTGGGCGCTGAAGGGGCAGACCTTCACGCAGGGCGGGTTATCGCAGTGCATGCAGCGGCGGGGTAGCGATACTTCGTGCACCGCTCCCTCGTGCTCCACCTTGACCTTCTGCACGAAGGTCCAGTTGTAAGGGGTGAGCCGCGTCGTCAGCCCCTTCTTGTCCGTCCAATCCTCGTGCTTCTTCTGCGGCCAGTAGTCGGCGATATTCTCAACCGCGGGCTCGGGAAACTTGTGCTGGTTGGCCGTACGGCAGCCGGCCACGCAGGCCGGCGTGTCCTTGCCCGGACAGCCGTCGCATTTGGTGAGATCGATGAAAGTGCCCACCGGTTCGCCGGTCGACGCGAGAGCGACCTTGTCCATGCCTGTGAGGATCACTCCTCCGGCAAGGCCCGCCCCCATGCTGCGCTTCAAGAAGTCACGTCGAGAAATGCTTCCCATCGTGGGGTCTTCCTCCCTCTTCATCCCGGGGCCTCGCGGCCCTGTTCAGCGGACCCGGGAAGAAAGGCGATACCCCCCCCGGTATGTCCGCCATGGTAACAAAGGATGAACCGGGGAATCAAGGGATGGGATGAACCGGAGAATCAAGGGATGGGCTGAAATACCAGGAAGCTAGAAGTCCTCAGCGGTGTAATCTCGGCTGCGCCCGCGCTTCTTCTGGGCCAAGCGCTTCTTCTCCTCGAGCCGTTTACGCTGCTGGGAGCGAGGTGGCGAGGTCGGCCGCCGAGGCGGGCTTTCTTCGAGGGCTTCGGCAAGGAGTTGCACGAACCTCCCTGTGGCCGCCTCTTTGTTGGCGTGCTGACTGCGATGGCGTTGGGAGGTCACCCGGAGAATGCCGGCCCGACTGATCCTTCCAGAGAGACGCTCTTGAATACGCGCCTTCTGTTCTTCGTTCAGGGTTTCGGTGGCCGCGAGGTCGAAGCGCAAGGTGACGCGGGTATCGGTGGTGTTGACGTGCTGCCCGCCGGGCCCGCTACTCCGGGAGGTGGTGTATTCCAGTTCCTGTTCCGGGATGGTGACATTTTCGGCAACGGCGAGCATGAGGAGTTTGTACCACAGGCCTGGAAAAGCACTCGCCCCCAAGAAGAGAAGACCGGCGGATCCATGATCCGCCGGTCTTCAAGAGGCGAGAGATCGACTGACTGGTCTAGAGGCTGGTGGCCTCCGCTGAAGGTGCGCCACCGCAGCCGCCGCCCATGCCGCCGCCCATGCCGGCACCGCCACCGCAGCCGCCCCCAAGGCCATCCCTGGCGCCGCCGCGGCCGAATCCATTGCCGAGTTCCTCCGAGGAGGTGCGCTCGCGCACCATTTGCTCCATCTGCTCGAGCCTCAACTCAGACTGCTCTTGGGTGATCCGGCCGTCGGCGACGGCCTGCTCCATGGCCGCTCGGCGAGGCTCCAACATCGCCTCGACCAGCTCGTCCTGAGACACGTCCTTATCGGCGGCGATGTCGGCGAGGCTCTTGCCCGACAGCCGCTCGTCCTGGATCTCTTCGGAAGAAAGGCCCAGCAGGTCGGTGACCCGCTCGGCCGCTGCCCCGACACCGTTGCAGATTCCGGCGGCCACCCCAGGGGCCGGCCCAGGAGCACCGGATTGCGCGAGCGCGGGAGCGGCAAGCGCCAGGAAGGCGCCTATCAAAACCGCTCCGACTACAAGTTTCTTGCTTGATGGCATTGACGATCCTCCGTCTCCAGGTTACTTCACGGTTCTTAGCGTAAGCGAAGGATGTGGGCAAAGTGTGAGGAAATGGTGTCTATCCGCACCTCTCCCGGTATTATGTGTCCATGAGCGCACGCTTCCCGCCCCAGCCCGGATCGAACGATCTGCCGGCCCGCGCCGGAGATGCTCGAGACGGCACCGAGGTCTCATCTCCGGAAGCGGGGAGGGGTCTCGAAGAATTCTTCCGGCCCCTGCTGACCCTCGCCGAATTCACCGAGGACGGAGTGTCTCATCTGCTCGAAGTGCGCAAGGTTCTCGAGGCCGAAGCGGCCTGGCTGGCCGCCCTCCGTGCCGACGCTCACCACCTGGCCGCCCTCCGCGAAGACATGGCGGTCATGGAGAGAGCGGTAGAGGCGGGGGGCGCGGTGGACGCCGCCGATGCCGGTTTTCATCTGCACGTGGCCGAGGCCAGCGGAAATCCTCTGCTCGAGCGGATCATGGACGGCATCTTCGCGGTGCTGGACGAGCTGGTGCGCCCGGGCCGGCAGGAGATGGTGAGCGCGGACGACAAGCGTCAGTCCTTTGTCGAGCAGCATCGTGAGGTGCTGGAAGGCCTGGAGGCGCGGGACCCGGAGAAGGCGCGGCAGGCCATGTACGTGCACCTCGCCCTCGTCGAACGCGAGTCCGGAGGATCCTGACCGGCTAGAAGACCGTGGCGCACCAGGGTGCAGGCGACCATAGGAAGAGGGAGTCGGCGCGGGCAAGCGCCTGGGGCCGCAGCTCGCGAATCCTGCCGGCCTGGGCCAGGACGGAGAAACTCACGCCGCCAAGGTAGACCGCTCCCAGGGCTTCGGCCGAGAGCCACAGGTCCGGCTCGGGACTCGTTCGGCGACACTCTGTCCCTCCGTTCTCTACCCGCAACTCAAACAGTCCGCCGACTTCCGGCAGCAGCGGGTCCTCCACCTCCAGCACGATTCGCCCCTCCCCGCGGTAAGCCCTCTGCGCGAGGGCCTTCGGCACATCGAATAGCCGCACGTAGAGGCCGTCGGCCGTGCGTTTAGTGCGCAATCTCCGCGGATCGCGAAGCATCCAGCGCAGCGGCTCGTCGAGCGGTGCGCTTTGGACGGCGAGCGTACCCACGAGATCGAGTTGGAGCAAGTAGGACCACAGCCGGAACCGGGCCGGAGGAGACCCCACGACCTCCCGCACCTGGAGGGTGTGCTCCGGATATCCGCGCTCCCAATTCTCTTCCAGGTAATAGGCGGTGAAACCCTCGATGCATTTGCCGTGCGAACTGCAGGCGGCTATGAAGAGTGCGGCATTGGCGCGGGCGGCATCCTGCTCGAGTTCGAAGAACCAGTCGGCCCACACCCAGTCTGGCCGCGACAATTCTCCCACGCGCTCCAGGCGCAGGCGCTCCCAGGCGTCGGGAAGTCGCGCTCGCGCCTGGTCGAGGGACAGCAGATCGACCCGGTAGTCGGCCGCCGGCAGGCTGAGGTCATCGCGCAGGTCCGCGTCGCGCCGGCTCAATTCGTAGCTGGCGTAGTGGGTGGCGGCGCCGTAACCGAAGCGGCCGTAGATACTGCTTTCGGCGGCGAACAAGAGACCCAGCGGTAGGCCCTGTGCCCGGCCTTGCTCCAGGTGCCGTGTCATCAGGCTGCGCAGGATCCCCTGACGCCGGTGGGTCGGCGCCACCCCCACCCAGGTGAGGCCCCAGCCGGTGGTCTCTCGACCTCCTGGGAGTGCCAGCCGTAGTTCGGCGCCCGCGGCCGAACCGACGACGGCCTCGTCGTCGGTCGCCAGCCAGGTGGCGCCGGGCGAGAACATCTTCTCGTAGACCTCGACCAACTTGGGATCATAGGGATGGCCGAAAGCCTCGCTAACCACGCGGATGACGTCGCCCAGATCGCTTTGGTCCGCCCGGCGAAGGGCATATGGCGGCCGCTTTTCGGCTGCACTCGGGGCGATCCCGGGCGATTCGCCGGTTGGTGGCTGGGTGGGTCCCTGACTGTGATCCTTCATCGTGACTACCGTTCTCCGGGCGGATTGGTACGCTGGCAAGGATACATCCTGCCCCAAGGGCAGCCATCCGCGAAAGGGGAAAGCTTGCACCTAGTCATCGTCGCCGGCTCTCAGCTCGAGGAACCGCTGGATGTGGATCTGATCGACCGCGCCGACCGGTTGGTTGCCGCGGATGGCGGCGCCGACGCCCTCAGGCTCGTTGGCCGCAGTCCGGACCTGCTCGTGGGCGACATGGATTCGATCGACCATGCCACCCTCGAGGCACTGCAAAGCGAGGGGGTGGAGATCCGGGTTCTGCCGACCGCCAAGGACGAGACCGACCTGGAGACTGCGCTTCGGTTGGCGGTCGAACTCCGGGCCGAGGAGGTCACGGTTTTTGGAGCGCTGGGAGGACCCCGGCTCGATCATCTCGTCGCCACCCTGCTTCTGCTGACTGCCCCCTGGTTGTCCCGGATGCGGGTGCGCCTCATGGATCCCTGGCACGAGGTCTACCTGGCTCGCGGAGAGACCCTCATCGAGGGAGCGGTGGGGGAGACCCTGTCGCTGCTGCCCCTTAGCCGCGAGGTCCGCGAGGTATGGACGGAAGGTCTCCTCTACCCACTCGAGGGTGAGACCCTTCACCAGGGCACCACGCGAGGGGTGAGCAACGCCCTGACCGGGGAAAAGGCCAAGGTCACGCATGGCGCGGGTCGCCTCTTGGTCATGCACTACAGGCGTCTCGAGAAGCCTTCAGTGCGCTTCCGGCAGAGTCAAGCAGAGGAGTCATGACATGGGACAGCCCAAGTCCGCCCAGGAAAGCCCGCGGATGGCGCTTCAATTCTCCGTATACCCCCTGAGGCAGGAGCACCTGTCGCCGGGGGTGGAGGCGGCGGTTGACGCCGCGAAGACGAGCGGCGTCGAGGTCAGGGTGCAGAATCTGAGCACGCTCATCCACGGACCCGAGGAGCAGGTCTTCGACGCCCTGCGCGCCGCTTTCAGGGCCGCGCGGTCCGAGGGGGACACGATCATGGTCGCCACCCTGAGCACTGGCCTGCCCAGCGACCAGCGCGTGGCTGAGATCCAGCAGGGCACGGATTCGTAGGCGCCCGCGGGCCGCGATGCGCGGGCCCAGGGGCGCGCCCAAGACTCGCGAGGGGCGCGGCGCGCATCTTGGCGCCCATCTTGGGTTAGCGATAGAAGCCCAACTCGCTGATCGATACTCGGTGCCGCCCGTCCTCCCCCGCCTCGGGCGGCAGCGCCGTGATCCAGATGCGCCCGGCCGCGATCGGCTGTTCCAGCGTGAGAGTCTGGGTATCCTCGCCACCCAGTTCGCCGAGAGGCTGCCAGGCACCGCCGGAATCCTGCACCTGGAGCGACCCCTGCCAACCGGTCTGTCCCGTCTGCAGCAGCCGGACCAGGGTGGCGGCCCCGGAGAGGGTGAACGAAACGCCGACGCCGCTCTTGCCGGTGGCGCCAAAGTCTGCGGTGCCGTAGCCTTCGCTGGACCAGGCGGTATCCGCCTGATCGTCGGTCAGGTTATTCAGTTCCTCGGAGTGCTCTTCCTGGTCACCCTCGGGATCCAAGGCAGACAGATCAGCGACGGACACCGCCTCGGGTTCCTTGGTGGCGGTCACCCGCAGCACGCCCCCCGGGGCGTCTTCACCAGGCGCCGGATCCTGGGAGATGACGGTGGCTGCGGTATCGAAAGAGGGAACCACCTCTACTTCGAGATCGAGGCCCTCCTCACTCGCCTGGGCATTGGCCTCGTCCAGGGTAAGCCCGACCACGTCGGGGGCATCTCCGGGGCCGGAGAATAGCAGCAGGCCTGCCAGGACTATCACCGCGACGACACCTGCCAGGAGGGCGGCCCACAGGTATCGGGAGTTGTTTCTGCCCGGTTCCCGCCGTCGGTCCACCCGCCGTCCCGTGGCCGTCCGGCGAGAAGGGGTCTCGCCGCCACGACGTCCGCGGGCCACCTCGCCTCGAGGCGGTTCCGGCATGGCTTCGTCCGGCGGCTCAAGCGGAGGCGGTGTCCATTCACCGCTCTCGCCGCTGCGCTCACGGCGGCCTAATCCAACCCGGCGCAGGTTCTCGACCAGGCCGCCGGAGGTCCGTTCCAGGCGGTAGAGATCCAGGCCCACGAACGCACCCAACAGTTCGTCCATCGACTGGAAGCGGCTCTCGGGCAACTTCTCCAGGCAACGCATCACTACCCGGGCGAGTGCCGGCGGAAGGTCCGGCCGCAGCTCGGTGGGTAGTGCCGGCCGGTCTTTGACGTGCTGCCGGCCGATATCGGCCATGCTGGTGGCGTCGAAGGGCGGGCTGCCGGTCAGCATCTCGTAGAGCACGATGCCCAGGGAGTAAAGGTCGGAGCGCCCGTCCACGGGCCTTCCTTGCACTTGCTCCGGAGACATGTAGCGGCCGCTGCCGATGATGGCGCCCACGCGGGTAACCTTGGTCAGGTCGGCGCCGGTGGCGATGCCGAAGTCGGTCAACTTGGCTCGGCCTTCGGCATCGAGCAGGATGTTCTGGGGCTTCACGTCCCGATGCACGATCCCCGCCCGATGGGCTTGGGCCAGCCCTTCCGCCACCTGTCCGGTGATGTGCACCGCGTCGCGAGGCTCCAACGGTCCGCCCTCACGGATAAGATCCTTGAGCGAGCGGCCTTCCACGTACTCGAAGACCAGATACTCCTCGTCCTCCGTGGAGCCGCGGTCGATCAGGGTCACGAGGTGCGGGTGTGAGAGCCGGGCGATGGCGCGGCCCTCACGGTTGAAGCGGGCCCGGGAGTGCGCATCTTCAAGCAGAGGGTCCTCGAGCCGCTTGATGGCGACGTAGCGCTGGAGCCGAGTGTCCCACGCCCGGAACACCGTGCAGGTGCCGCCCCGGCCGACCACCTCGGTCAGTTCGTAGCGGTTCATGTAGAGATCGCGCGGCTCCTCGGCCTTCGGGCCGGGGTCGCCGGAAGTGTCCGGGTCCTTGCCTTCAACCGGGCCGGGCCCCGGGTTATCCTTCTCGTTCGTCATTCTCCGACGGCTTTCATTTGGTTCGCGACGGCAACAACGTCGGTTTTCTCCACTCCGTAGGCCCGTAGGGCATAGCGGATGCCGCTCTCCTCCCAGAATAGTACGATCTCGTCACCCTCATGTAAGAGCGTGGCGGCGTGGCCCCGCACGTCCAGAGTTGTCTGCTCCAGGGCACCTGGAGGATCTATCCAGTTACCCTCCATCAAAACGAGCCGAGCAGCCGAGCCGCGCCCCTCGTAAGTCACCTCGAAGCCGGAAGCACCCGCCGTCGAAGCCACGTGCCGCGGATTTCCGGCGGCGCCACCGAGCTTTAGGTCGCCGGGCAGGACCGCGGGGTGCAGGACAGGGAACGAGTACCAGGAGGCAAGCGAGTGGAAGAGATCCTCATGGGTATCTGGAGCCCCTCCCGCTTCGGGACCGTCCTCCCCAACCGTATCGACTGCGGCGTTCACCACACACACCACCTGCCCTCCGGAGGCAATCTCGCTGCCGGGCTCGGGGCTCTGCCGGATGATGGTCCCCGGCAGGCTCTTGTCGCTGGCCTGCTCGAGCAGTTGGAGCTCGAGCCCCGATCGGCGGACCAGCGAGCGGGCCTCCTGCGGAGTGGACCCCACGAGCCGGGGCACCTTCGCGAGCTCGGGGGGTATCCACAAAGTCACCGCCTCGCCGGCCGCGATTGCCTGCCCCGCCTCCGGCTGCTGGCTAACCACCTTGTCCGGGCTGCCGCTGCCCGGCTCGCCCGCGAGCACCTCTGCCAAGACCAACCCTGCCCGAACCAGTGCGTCCGTGGCCTGGGCAAGGTCGAGGCCGGAGAGATCCGGCATGGTGAGGTTGTGGACCGTGGCGGAACCCAGCGTGACGACGATGGGCTGGCCCTGGGTGACTTTAGAGCCCGACTCGGGTTGCTGTTGGCGGACAACGGCGTTGGGTTCTTCCGTCTGGGCCGCGCTGTTCCCGGCGACAGGCGTGAGGCTGAATCCGGCGAGCTGAGCCAGGGAGGTGGCTTCGGAAAGCGTCAACCCGCGCAGTTCCGGCACCTCGGCTTCCGGAGCACGCGATGAAACGAACCACCAACTGAGAAGGCCCACGAAGAGAAGGAGGACCAGGGTGGTGAGAACGAGCCCGGCGAGTGGCCGGCGGGAGGGCATCTGGAGCCCGGTCTTCTTATCCCTCGAAGGCATTTCCTGCAAGGCCGCTCCGTCCGATCGATCGACCGCACAGTAGCATATCCGCTCGTCTCGCGGACGCCTCCCAAAACTCGTACCGGGCGCCCCGTCCGACAGAAGATAGTGCACGGCTTTGCAGGGGTTAACCGGGTGCTTGGACAATAAGACCGGAGGGCGACTATGATGGGTAACGAAGACCCTACGGGCTTATGCGAGCGGGCGTTGCGGACGGCGAAAGGCAGGGGCAGTTGATCTACTACGTGATACCCCGCGAACTCGGCGATGAGTACTACGAAGAGTTCAGGAAGCGCTTCGCGGACATCGAGGACGTGGAGGTAGTAGTCGATCGACGTCAGGGCGAGCGCCGCACACGTGGCGACTATGGCGGCAAACGCGTACTACGCGACCGCCGGCGCCGCCGTTCCCCCGGCACATTTCCTGATGTCTAGCGGGGCGGGACGGTCTCTCTGAGTTCGCGTCGGCCTGCACCCGCACGGGAGACCCCGTGAGCTTCCGCCTTGACCTGCACAACCATACGAACGCCTCCGCGGACGGCCTACTATCCCCGCGCCGGCTGCTCGAACTGGCAGGGGCGCGAGGAATCGACCTGATCGGGGTCACCGACCACGATGAGTTTTCCGGCGCCGAGGAGTGCCTCCGGATTTCTCAGGAGAACCCCCGGCTGCCCCGCGTCGTGGCCGGTCAGGAGATCACGACTTCTTGCGGCGAACTGATTGGGCTGTATCTGACCGAACGGATTCCCGAAGGCCTCTCGCCCGAGCAGACCACTGCGTCGATCCGGGCTCAAGGCGGCCTGGTCTACCTTCCACACGCGTACGACACCCAGCGCCGTTCGACCATGGGGCGGAAGCATCTGGAGCAACTGGCTCGTTCCTGCGACGTCATCGAGGTGCGAAACGGCCGTATCCTCGATCCGACATTCGACCGTCAGGCGCTAGCTCTCGCCGCGCGGAGCGGCGCACTGCTTGGCGCCGGAAGTGACGCCCACTACGCGGGCGAGGTGGGCCGAGTCTTTGTCGAGCTGACCGAATTACCCTCCCGGGCGACGTTCTTGCGGCTGATGCGGGTGGCCCGTCCCGTGCCCGAAGCCGGCCTGCGGGATACCGTGAGGGCTCGCGCCTATCGCCTGCGAACGGGAGCGAACAAAGCCCGGCGCTTCATCTATCCCGTTTGACGATCGCGGTCTTCTTGCGAATCTCCCGCCTCTGTCTGGGGTAGACACGCTTACACGACGGTACGCACGCTCGAAGGCGGGAACCTGAACGAGGAGATGTCGACGTGGGGCAATCTGTCAAGCCGGTCGAAGCGGCGCTATGGGAAATCTGGAGGGGCGGACCAACGGTCCGTTGCTTCCTCTGCGCACATCACTGTAGGATCGAGCCTGGGGAGCGCGGGCTGTGCGGGGTGCGGGAGAACCTCGATGGCAAGCTGTATACCTACACCTACTCTTGTGCGATCTCGGCAGCGGTCGATCCCATCGAAAAGAAGCCGTTGTTTCACTTCCTCCCGGGGAGCAAGACCTACTCCGTGGCCACCGTGGGCTGCAACTTCACCTGCCGCTTCTGCCAGAACGCCGATATCAGTCAGATGCCTCGGGACCAGGGTGAGGTGCGGGGGAAGTTGTTCCCGCCGGACCTGGTGGTGGAGAGCGCCCAGGAGCGCGGCTGCAGCAGCATCTCCTACACCTACACCGAACCCACCATCTTCTTCGAGTACGCGCGTGACTGTTCGCGCGAAGCGGTCCGGGCGGGCCTGAAGAACGTCTTCGTGACCAACGGGTATATGACCGGCGAGGCGTTGGCCCAAATGGAAGGTTACCTGCACGCGGCCAACGTCGACCTCAAGTCTTTCTCGGACGACTTCTACCGCTCGATAGTAGGCGCCCGGCTGAAGCCGGTGCTGGATTCCATTCGGCGGCTGCATGACATGGGGGTTTGGCTCGAGGTCACCACCTTGCTCATTCCCGGCCGGAACGACGGCGAGGAAGAACTGCGGCAACTGGCCGGCTTCCTGGCCTCGGTCGATCCGGATATCCCCTGGCACGTCTCCCGCTTCTATCCGACCCACCGGATGATGGACGTGGGGCCTACGCCGATCAGGGCGGTGGAGCGGGCGCTCCGTATCGGGAAGGAGGAGGGCCTGCGTTACATCTACTCGGGCAATCTCCCGGGCCACGACGGCGAGTCCACCAGATGCCCCTCCTGCGGGGAGATCGCGATCGAAAGGCGGGGATACGCTTTGGGCCGGTTGAATCTAGAGGGCGCCCGCTGCGCCTCTTGCGGATACGAGCTGCGAATGGTCATCTCGGACTTGGCCGGCGCCGCGGCTGTGCCGGACACCCACGCCCCGGACTCCGTGCGGTCCGCGGCCGCGGCTGAGGCGGAGGAGCCGGCATGAGTCTGGTCGGCGCCGTGATCACCCCCCACCCCCCGATCATCGTCCCCGAGATTGGGGGCGCACGTCAGCCGGAGGTCGACTCGACGATCCGGGCTATGCGGACGTTGAGTGGGCTCGTGGCAGAAACGGCACCGGACACCCTTGTCCTGCTCTCGCCGCACGCTCCGCTGACGAGGGAGGCAATGGGCGTCTGCGTCGCGGATCGCTACGAGGGCTCCTTCTCCGTGTTTGGTGCACCCCAGGTCAGGCTGGAACTCGAGGGCAATCCGGAACTGGCGAACGCGATCATGCGCAGCTCGCTCGAGCACCAAGTGTCCGTTCGGGCTTTGGGCGGAAGCGACGGACAACCCTTTCCCCTGGATCACGGGGCTCTGGTTCCGCTCTACTTTTTGGCTGATGAGATCCGCCCGGCTGCTCGTCTGGTCCTGCTGGCCTTTTCCCTGCGAAGCCTCCCCGCTCATGTGGACTTCGGCCGGGCCATCGTCGAGGCTCTGACGGCGCATCTCGGCCGCGTGCTGTTCGTGGCCAGCGGCGATCTCAGCCACCGACTGCGCCCGGAGGCGCCGGCGGGCTACTCACCCGAGGCGGCGGAGTTCGACGCCCGAGTGGTCGAGGCCGTGAGGCGGGATCGGATGGAAGATCTACTCTCCATCCCTGAAAGCCTTCGGGAAACCGCGGGCGAGTGTGGCTACCGGTCGCTCCTGGTTCTCCTGGGAATGCTGCAGGATATTCCCTATAGCGCTCAGGTCCTTTCGTACGAAGGTCCTTTCGGGGTGGGCTATCTGGTGGCCATGCTCGACACGGAACGATCCGCGAGCGGGGGGAGCCTCGATGTCTGATCCGCTGGTAGAGCTCGCCAGGAGCGCCATTGAGAAATGGGTGAAGGAGGGCGGGCAAGTGACCGCCGAGCTGCCTGCGGGCGTGGCGCCCGAAGGCGCCGGGATCTTTGTCTCTCTGCACTCACCAGATGGCTCCTTGAGGGGCTGCCTAGGCACCATCGCGGCGACCAAGCCCACCGTCGAAGAGGAGGTGGTGGGCAACGCGGTCGCCGCGGCCACGCGCGACCCGCGTTTCCCACCTCTTGCCGAGCGGGAACTGGAAGGGCTCCGCGTCAAGGTGGACGTCCTGCATCCCGCGGAAGAGATAGCGGGGGTGGAGGAACTGGACCCAAAGCGTTACGGTGTAATTGTACGCACCGAAGACGGACGCCAGGCATTGTTGCTGCCGGATCTCGAAGGGGTGGACGAGGCGCAGCAGCAGTTCCGCCTCACCTGCCGAAAAGCTGGGATCCATCCGGAGCGAGACCGCTATCGCCTCTACCGCTTCACCGTGACGCGGCATGACTGAAATTGGGAGAGTGGCAAATGACCGAGGCATCAAACACGCCGGTTGAGAGGTTGCGGCGACGGCTATCCGCGGCAGGCGAGCGGGGAAGAGGCCTTCGCAACCTGGGTTGGGATTTGGGCGTACGCCTCATGGAGGTGGCTGCCGGCCACCGTCGGGGCGAACCGCTCGACTTCCGCCTGGCGACCACCTCCCGCGATCTGCTGACCGAGAAGAGTCGGGCGGCGCGCGAAGAGGTCCGAGCTCTGAGGGTCGAGATGGAAGCGCTCGCGCGTGAGGTGATGAGCGCGGGTGAGTACGCACGCTCGGAAGAAGCCGTGCGCGCGGTGCGGGCGGTGCTGGCGGCCTTCCGCCGGGAACTGCCGCCCGACCTGCTCCTCCGGCTGAGCGAATACCTGCCCGAAGCAGAGGCGCGGGAGATCCGGGATTGGCTGCGGCAAGCGGCGTGCCTCGAGCGGGCGGCCGGGGGCGCCGCGCACTAAGAGTCCGCAGTCGCCCCTTGAGTCGGCCGTGCTCTAGATCTTCTCCGCCTCCACCCGCGAGGGTTCTTGCTCCGGCGAGGAGTCGGACTGCGCACCCTCGCCCACGTGCGGAGATTCGCTCTCTTGCACCTCGCTCATCAGGATGCGATCCATCACGTCGCCCACGTGCTCCACGTAGACGAACTCCAGTCCCTCGACCAACTCTTCCTTGATCTCAGAGACGTCAGCTTCGTTTCGCGCGGGCAGGAAGACCTTGTCCAGGCCGGCTCGACGGGCCGCCAGCGTCTTCTCTTTGATGCCGCCGACCGGCAGGACCTGACCGGTGAGGGTTACCTCGCCCGTCATGGCCAAGCTCGAATCGACCGGCCGGCCGGTGACCATGCTGGCCAGAGCCATGGTAATGGCCACACCCGCGGAGGGACCGTCCTTCGGAATGGCGCCGGCGGGGACGTGCACGTGGATGTCGTGCTCCTGGAAGTAATCGGTCGGAGCTCCGAGATTTTCGGCGATGCTGCGGATGAAGGTGAGCGCGGCCTGCGCGGACTCCTTCATCACGTCACCCAGCTGCCCGGTCAAGGTTAGCTTGCCCGACCCCCGCATGGCCCGGGCCTCGATGAAGAGGATATCCCCCCCAGTAGGCGTCCAGGCAAGACCGGTAGAAACGCCCGCATCGCTGGTTCTGCGCTTGCTCTCCTTGAAAACCCGGCGTTTGCCCAGGAACTCCTGGACCTTCTCCTCGTCGACTTCCAGGTGGGTGGCCTCTCCTTCGGCGACCATTCGGGCGAACTTACGGGCGATGGTGCCGATCTGCCTTTCGAGGTTCCGCACCCCGGCTTCTGAGGTGTATCCCTGGATGATCAGGCGGAGGGCTTCGTCGGTGAAGTCCAGCTCGGGAAGTTCGCTTACTGCCTCGGGCGCCTCTGGGGAGGGCTCACCGACGCGCACATGCGCTTCTTTGGGCTCGGTGCCGCCGCCGACGGTGTCCTCGGTTTGCGAGGCGGCCTCTTCTGGCTCTTGGGGAGCCTCAGGCGCGTCTTCCCCGACCTTCTCGCTCTGTGCGTCTTCCGCGACCTTCTCGCTCTGTGCGTTCTCGCCCTCGGTCGGCTTCGCGGCCTGCTCGGGATCGGTTTCGCCGCCCTCGGGTTCGGCCTCGCGCTCGGGAATCAGCCCGTGACGCTCGAGTTGGCGGGGGATCAGGTAACGCCGGGCGATGTTGAGTTTGTCATCCTCGATATAGCCCGCCATCTGGATGATCTCCATCCGGTCGCGCAGCGGACCGGGGACGGTGTCGAGCATATTGGCCGTCGTGATGAAGAAGACCCGGGACAGGTCGAATGGCAGGTCCAGGTAGTGGTCGCGGAAAGTATCGTGCTGTTCCGGGTCCAGCACCTCGAGCATGGCACTGGAGGGATCTCCGCGCCAGTCGGCGCCCATCTTGTCGATCTCGTCGATCATGAACACTGGATTGTTGCTCTCGGTGTCGCGCAGAGCGCGGATGATGGTGCCGGGCATGGCCCCGATGTAAGTGCGCCGGTGGCCCCGGATCTCGGCCTCGTCGCGTACGCCGCCGACGCTGATGCGCACGAACTTGCGCCCGAGAGCGCGGGCCACGCTCTGCCCCAGGCTGGTCTTGCCCACTCCCGGAGGCCCCACGAAGGTCAGGATGGGGGAGCGGATCTCCCGCTTGAGCTTCTGCACGGCCAGAAACTCGAGGATCCGGTCTTTGACGTCCTCCAGGTCGTAGTGGTCCTCATCCAGGATCTTACGGGCATTCGCGATGTCCAGTTGGTCCTCGGTCGACTGGTTCCATGGTAGCGAGAGGATCCAGTCGATATAGGTGCGGATGACGCCGTACTCCGCAGCCGCGGGGGGCAACTTGGCTAGACGGTCGAGTTCGCGCCGAGCCTGCTTGTCGGCTCCCTCGGGAAGCTGGGCTTCGTCCAGGCGCTCGCGCAGTTCGTTGACCTCGGCCTGGGTCTCGTCGGTCTCACCCAGCTCCTCCTGGATGGCTTTGAGTTGCTGCCGCAGGAAGTATTCCCGCTGGCCCTTCTCCATCTCCGACTGGACCTGGTTCTGGATCTTGGAGCCCAGCTCGAGCACCTCGAGTTCGCGATTCAGGACCTCGGTCAAACGCCGCAGCCGTTTGGCCACGTCGCCCTCTTCCAGCAACTGCTGCTTCTCCTCGGCCTTTATACGCATGGTCGAAGCGATGAAATAGCCTAGCGTTCCGGGGTTGTCGATATTGGCCGCCGCCATCTCGAGTTCGTCCGGGAGGTAGGGCACCAGCTCGATGATTCGGGTGTAGACCGACACCAAATTGCGGTGGAGCGCCTCGAGTTCCGTGGTGTCCTCGACGGTCTCGCTCAGGTCCTGCACGCGCGCCATCAGGTAAGGCTCCTCGGAGGTCACCTCCATCACCTTGATGCGGCGGATGCCTTGCACGATGATGCGCAGGGTGTCGTCGGGGGCTTTGATCATCTTCTGGATGACCGAGAGGGTGCCGATCTCGTAGATGTCGTCCGGGCCGGGACTCTCGACGTCTTCGCTCTTGACCGTCACCAGCGCGACCATCTTGTCGCCCTGAAGGATGTCGTCGATCAAACGTACGGAGCGCGGCTGCCCAACCGCGAGCGGCATCATGGTCTCCGGGAAGACCACGGTCTCTTTGAGAGGCAGGAGCGCGACCACCTCGGGGGTTTTCAGCTCTGAATCCCCGGACCCCCCGTCTTCATCCGCCGCCTTCTCCACCGGCGTCTCGGCAGCTGTCTCTTCGGGCGTCTCGGCAGCTGTCTCTTCGGGCGCCTCGGCAGCTGTCTCGTCCGGCTCCGCGCCCGGATCGTCCCGCTTCGCTTCGATCTCCTCGGCCGTCTGCTCCTCGGGTCTGTCCGTCTTTTCGCTATCGGTCATCGTCTACCTCGTCCGGTAGTTCGGTGGCTTCGGGGCCGTCCTTTTGCGCCCTCTCGGCGGGCGGCTGGTCGGCGCCGGTCTTTTGCACGATGGGGATCTTGCGGGCTTCTCTTTCGACGACAGGAAGGGTGATGATGAGAAAACCTGCCTCATAGCCCGCTTTGGCCTGGTCAAGGTTAACATCGACGGGGACCCTCAGCTCCCGCTGGAAGGCGCCGTAGGCGATCTCCATCTGTTGGTAGACCTTGTCCGACCGGGTCCGCTCCTCCCGAATTCCCCAGATCCGGATCGTGCGGTTCTTAACCTCCAGTTGAACTTCCTTGGGGTCGACCCCCGCCAGTTCGAGCTTGACCACGATCGCATTGTCGCTCTTGGCGAAGTAGACGTCTGCGTTGGGCCGGAAGGCGCATGTAGCGCAACCGTAGACGCGGTGCGCTCCGGTGAGCTCGAGGAGCATCCGATCCATCTCACTTTGCAGATGGCGGATTCCCTCCTCCCGGCGCTTGCTCGTTGCCATAATCCTGCACCTCGGGTGAAACGGTTTGGGCGGGGAACTCTCTTTGCCTCTTTGATGCCAGAAGGGGCCTCGCGTCAAACCGCTCTGCCACATTTGCGTTTGTCTGGGGAGGGGGAGGGAATCTTCGACGGAAGGCATTGGCCATGCGCGGGCTGGTGCGGCGGCAGGTGTCGAACCGCGAGGCAAGCCGGCGCCGCCGACATGCCATTCTGCGCGGAGAGAGGAGCGGGGCGCCAGCATGAAGTGGTCCTACGGGATATTCTCGGCTTTCGGAATCCAGATACGCGTCCACCTCACTTTCTTGCTGATCGTCGGCTACTTCGCCTTCATCTGGGGAGTGCTGCGCGAGCCAGGCGGGGTCTCGGGCGCCCTGTACGGGGTGCTCCTCGTGATCCTGCTGTTCGCCCTCGTCGTCGTCCATGAGTTGACGCACTCGCGCGTTGCCCAGTACTACGGCATCGAGGTCACGAATATCACCCTGCTGCCCATCGGAGGTATGGCGATGATGGGCGAGTTCCCGCGTGATCCCATGAAGGAACTGGTGATCTCGATAGCGGGTCCGCTGTCGAACGTCGTCCTCGCGGTCATCATGGCAGTGGGCGCCTTCGTGTTCTTCGACGTTGGCGCTGTGTTCGACGACTTCATCGGCGTCATGCTCTCCCCCAGCGTCCGGGGCGCGTACTTCTATTTGCTGGTGACGAATATCGCCCTGGCCGTGTTCAACTTGCTTCCCGCTTTTCCCATGGACGGCGGCCGGGTCTTCCGCTCTTTGTTGCAGCTCTGGCTGAGCCGTAGCCGCGCGAACCGCATAGCGGTGGTCACCGGGCAGGTCTTTGCCCTCCTGCTTGGCCTGTTCGGAATCCTGACCGGCAACATCGTAATGTTGCTGATCGCGGTCTTCATCTTCTTCGGCGCCCAAGCCGAGGGTCAGGGCGACGGCGTGCGGCGCGTGCTGGGCAACCTCAAGGTGAGTCAGGCAGTCAACACTTCCATCGAGGTCGCCCGTCCGGATCAGGTGATCGGCCAGTTGGCCACCCGCCTCTTCCACTCCTACCAGGAGGATTTCCCCGTAGTCGACGAAGCCGGCACCGTGGTGGGCATCGTCACCCGCGAACGCCTGATCTCCAATCTGGGCACGCTCGGTCCCAACCATCCCGTTAGCGAGACAATGCGCACTGACTTCCCGGTCGCCGGTCTGGAAGAATGCGTTTACGACGCCTTCGTCCGCATGCGCACGAAGAACGTCAAGGCCATGCCGGTCATGCGTGGCCGGGAGCTCGTGGGAATGGTCTCGCTGGAGGACATCAGCGAGGTCTACGCCCTGCTCTCGGCTGCGGGCACCGAGTTCATCAGAAGGGTTCCCGAGGAACCGCGCCCAGCCAAGGAAGGGTCTGAGTAAGAACTCGCCGCCAGGGGCAACGGCTAGGGCCGTCTGGATAGCGCCATTTCGGAGGAGACCGGGCTCAGCGAAACACGCGAGCCGTAGGCGGACGATGTTTACGGGTAGCGGGCCGGGGAACGTGAGGGCCGTATCCACGCCGGAGGGTAAGTGAGGGAGGAGGCAGCGCCATAGCCGAGCGCGAGCAGCGCCTGCCCCATTGGGGCATGGCCATTGATCTCGATCTTTGCACCGCTTGCCAGGCCTGCGTGGTGGCCTGCTATGCGGAGAACAACATAGCCACCGTGGGGGAGGAGCAGATCCAGAAGGATCGCGGCCTCCATTGGATCCGTATCGAGCGATACTGGAAGACGGAGTGGCCCAAGCCGCGCGTGCTCTTCTTGCCGCTGCTCTGCCAGCACTGCGACCGCGCTCCCTGTGAACCCGTCTGTCCGGTGTTCGCGAGCGTGCATTCGGACGACGGCCTCAACCTCCAAGTCTACAATCGCTGCTTCGGCACCCGATACTGCGCCAACAACTGCCCCTACAAGGTGCGGGTGTTCAACTGGTTCAAAGGGGAGTTCCCGGAGCCCATGAACGCGCAGCTGAACCCCGACGTCACCGTGCGCGGCGTAGGGATCATGGAGAAGTGCACCTTCTGCGTCCAGCGCATACGTAGGGCCAGGCAACAGGCGCGGGCTGAAGGCCGCGATGTGCTCGAGGGGGAAGTGGTGCCCGCCTGCGTGCAGACATGTCCCACCGGCGCCCTCACCTTCGGCGACCTGAACGACCCCGACTCCCTGGCCGCCCGCCTGGCCGCGAGCGACCGCGCCTACCACCTCCTGGGATTCATCGACACCGAGCCCTCGATCAGCTACCTCAAGGGCCTTGGGGCGGAGAGTGGCTAGGCTCCCAAACTGGGCAAGGCTTCCCCGCTACTCAGGCGGTCCCACTCGCGGCCTAGGGCAAGAGGCGGTCCCCGAGGCCGAACGGCAGCTCGCCTACGAGCATCAGGACGAACGCCACGAACCGGGCGCTTACTCAACGCTTCAGGACGCCGTCGCCGACGGAACCATCGAGGACGTGCCCCCCACCGAGGAAGAGCTGGCTCGGATGGACGCGGCGCTCGACGGGATCGTACTTCGCTCGATGACCCGAGTCGGTGCGGGGTATCTGCTGCTGGCCGCCGTGCTGGGCATGGGGGCGGCTTCGCTGTTCGGCGCCTGGCTCTACCAGATCTTCGCCGGCATCGGCGTCGCGGGCATCAACCGTCCCGTCTTCTGGGGCTTCTACATCACGAGCTTCGTGTTCTGGATCGGGGTGAGCCACTCGGGCACGCTGATCTCGGCCATCCTGCGCGTCTTGAACGTAGAGTGGCGGCGCCCGTTGACCCGCGGAGCCGAGGCCATGACCCTCTTCAGCCTGATGGTGGGCGCCCTTTTCCCTCTTATTCATCTGGGCCGCGTTTGGAAGTTCTACTTCATGATCCCCTACCCTAACGTCCGCGAGCTCTGGCCCAACTTCCACTCGGCCCTGGTTTGGGACCTGGTGGCCATCCTGACCTACATGACCTCGAGCGCCCTCTTCCTCTTCATGCCGATGATTCCGGACATGGCCACGGCGCGGGACCGCACCACCGGCATCCGGCGGCGTATCTACGGTGTGCTGGCGCTGGGTTGGCGGGGATCGCAGCAGCAGTGGCACCGGCTGCATCTGGCGATGAAGGTCTACACCATCGTGATCATCCCGGTGGCGGTCTCGGTGCACTCGATCGTGTCGTGGGATTTCGCCATGACCACCAACGAGGGCTGGCACAGCACCATCTTCGCTCCCTATTTCGTGATCGGAGCCATCTACTCCGGCGTCGCGGCGCTGATCACGGTGCTCATCTTCGTCCGGCGCGGGCTCGGCCTGCAGGACTACATCACCAAATTCCACTTCGACCGGCTGGGCCTGATCCTCCTGGCCGTGTCGGTCATCTGGTTCTACATGTTCTTTGCCCAGACGCTGACCAACTGGTACGGAGGCAATCCGGTAGACCGGGAGCTCGAGCATCTGCACATCTTCGGGGCCATGGCGCCGCTTTGGTGGTTCATGGTGGTTGTGAACGTGCTGCTGCCCTTCTTCACGCTGTGGTTCAAGCGGGTACGTCGTTCGCTTCCTGCGATGCTGGTGATCACGATTCTGATCAACATGGGGATGTGGATCGAACGCTTCCTGATCGTGGTGGGCTCCAACGTGCGTAACCATTTGCCGTTCGACTGGGGCGACTACACCCCGGCGCTGCCCGAGATAATCATCGCCGCGGCGACCTTCGCCATGTTCGCCTTCCTCTACGTGGCCCTTTCCAAGGCGCTGCCCTTCGTCTCCCTGTGGGAGGTCAAGGAGGGCTGGCGGCTGGACAAGTGGCGCACCCAGGGGATTGTCGAAGGAGAAACCGAGCCGGCGCAGGAGCCGCGGGGCGCATCTCCGCCCCCGTCCGAGAATCGCCCAGAAGAGGTGCCCGCGTGAGCGGGGAAGTCATCTTTGCGGTGATCGAAGGCCCAGAGGGCATCGCCCGGGCCATGCGCCGTCTGTCTCGAATGGGGGTTTCGCGAAAGCGGATCGAACTGCTCACCGACATTCCTTACCCGCCTTCGCTCATGGGGGGCGAGACCTCCGACACCCGTCTGCCGCTCTTCACCTCGCTTGGGCTGGTGGGCGGGCTGGCGCTCGGTCTCTTCCTTTCGGTGGGCACGCTGCTACTCTATCCGCTGATCGTGGGCAGCCAGGCGGTCATTTCGCCGCCGGTTTTTGTCATCGTGTACGAGCTGACGATCCTGGGACTCGTCATCATGACCTTTGTCGGCTTTGTCTACGAGAACCGCATCCGCAAGGATCCCCTGCGAGACTGGGTGATTCCGGCCGACATCGACGGACACGTGCTGATCGTGCAGGTGCCTCCCGACATGGTCGAGGGCCGTATTCGCGCGGCGCTGAGCGAGGAAGGAGCACGCATTCTGCCGATCGAGGACTTCGAGGCCGAGCGCCTTGAGGGAGAAGCCCTGGTGATCGAACGGGAGCCTTCGTGAGCCCCGCGTCGGATCCGTCCCGGGAACAGGCCGTCCGCCGCCGCCCCGAACCCCCTGCGTGGACGGGTTGGGGCAAGCTGATCGGCGCGGTGCTCGTGGTCGGTCTGCTGGTCTTCATGATCGCGCAGATCTTCACCGGTTGCCTGATCCCCCTGCCGAACGAACTGGCGGAGCAGCCAAGCCTGGGCTACGTCGAACCGCCCCGGTTGGTGTCGCCCGCCGAAGCCATACCCTTTCAGGGACCGGTGGCCGCCGAAGCTCTCGGGCTTCCGGTTAACCCGGTTTCGTACACGGTGGAGTCCCTGGCGCGCGGCGAGAATGCTTACGGCATCTACTGCATGCTTTGTCACGGCGAACCCGGAGCCGGCGCGCCCGGACCCGTGGGCGAACTCTTCCAGCCTTCCCCTCCCGATCTGGGTGAGCGGGTGGTGGATCTGCCCGATGGTCAGATCTACACCGTTATCGGAGAAGGGTTCGGGCGGATGCCCGCCCTGGATTGGAACCTCGAGAGGGAAGGGCGCTGGCATGTGGTCAATTACCTGCGCAGCGTGACCACCGGCCCGCCGCCTGAGGCCGAGGGAAGTCCCACTCAGCGGGCGGCTCTGCTCTACAACCTGCAGTGCGCTACCTGCCACGGCCCCTCCGGGCGAGGAGCCTTGGGGCCGGCGCTCTATCCCTCGGCTTTCATCACCGATGCCGCGGTCGAGGACATCGCCGGGATCATCATCGCGGGCCGGACCAGCCAGGGCATGCCCTCATTCTCCGGCTA
Source organism: Actinomycetes bacterium (assembly GCA_024637095.1). Lineage (GTDB taxonomy): Bacteria > Actinomycetota > Thermoleophilia > RBG-16-64-13 > RBG-16-64-13 > Soudan-30. The sequence continues at coordinate 64,938 of JAGXFV010000032.1, read as the reverse complement.
CTTGAGCCAAGAGGAAGCGGCCGGCATGGCCGAGTTCCTCAAGCTGCTCCAACGCGAAGGTCCCGTCGCCATCGAGGAGACCCGCCGCCGCCTGCTGGAATCGGGGGTCGATACACCCGGCGCCCCGGGAAGCACGACCACCACGGCGCCGTCCGGGCAGACCACGACCACGGCGGCGCCCTCGGCGACGACCACCACCGAACTCGGAGGAGACCTGATCGCAACCGGTCAGGAGGTCTTCACGCAGAACTGCGCCACCTGCCACGGGGAGGAGGGCGCAGGGGGAGGCATCGGACCCGCCCTGAAGGAGAATCAATGGGTGCAGCAGGCAACGGAAGACGTGCTGCGGCAGTTGATCGAGCAGGGCAGGGCCGGGACACCCATGCCGCCGTTCGCCGGTCGGCTGACGGATCAGCAGATCACGGCGGTGATCGCCCTGCTCGATAGCTGGCAGAGCGGGACCTCTACCCTGGACGGCGAGCGGGCTGCTCCCTCAGGTGGAGACCGCCGGTTGGCCGTAGTCGAGTGGAGCCTAGTGGCGAATACGCGGGTGCGCGGGGTGCCCAATAATCTGCCCCGGCGGGCGGTCAACCGGAATGAGAGCCCCAGGATCATGCTGGCTCAGGCCGGCACCGCCAACCTCGAGGCGGCGGGGAACCTCTTCGAACAGAACTGCTCTAGTTGCCACGGCGCCGAGGGGGCGGGCGGGGGCATCGGCCCTGCGCTCCAGGAAAACCAGTTCGTGCAGCAGGCCTCGGACGGGGATCTGCAGCAGTTGATCGAGCAGGGCCGGTCGGGCACACCTATGCCTCCCTTCGGCGGAACCCTGTCGGGAGAGGAAATCGCTTCGTTCGTCGAGTTGCTGCGCTCTTGGCAGCCGGGTGGGCCGGCCACAGAACCCACAGACGGCGGGACCCAGACTACGGAGGCAGGCGTGACCGAAACCACCGCGCCGGGGTCGGAGCCTACCGAGCCGACAGGGGGGGCGGGCGCCGGCGGTGCGCGGACGGCCGAGGGCTCGGAGGAGTTGCCCTTCACCCACAAGGCGCACGTGGATCGCGGAGTGGATTGCCTCTTCTGCCACGCCTCGGCGCGGCGCGGGCCGGCAGCCGACCTGCCGCCCCTCGAGCTCTGCGCGGGCTGTCATCAGTGGATCTCCACTCAGACCGAAGCTACCCAGGCCGTGCTCGATGCCTACAACAACGGCACCCAGGTATCCTGGAAGAGAGTCTACAACCAGCCCGATTTCGTGGTGTTCAACCACCGCGCGCACGTGGTGGTTGCCGAAGTCCAGTGCGAGCGCTGCCACGGCGATGTGGGCAAACTGACCACCGTGCGCTCGCCGGCCAAAGATCTCAATATGGGTTTCTGTCTGGCGTGTCACAAGACGGCCGACTACGCTCTCTACGAGGATCCCCCGGAGGACGCCCTCGAGGAAACCACGCTGTGGGGAGAGGACCCTCCGGAAGGACGCTTCCTCACCGACTGCCATATCTGCCACATGTAGACAGGGAGAGCAGCAATAGGATGATGCCCAAGTTCACGCGGCGCGAGTTTCTGAAGAAGTCCGGGCTACTGGCCGCGGCAGGCACGCTTGCTCTGAGCGGTTGCGGTGGCAGAGGCAATGAGGAGCGGCTGGTTCCTTTCCTGCGCACCCCCGAGGAGCAGGTTGCCGGGACTTTCACCTACTACACCAGTCTCTGCCAGATGTGCCCGGCGGGCTGTGGGATCTTGGTGCGTACGATGAACGGGCGCGCGAATAAACTCGAAGGCAATCCGCAGCACCCGATCAGCCAGGGACGGCTGTGCGCCAGAGGACAGGCGGGTCTCCAAGCGTTGTATAATCCGGATCGCCTGCAGGGGCCGGAAGTGCGCGCAAATCAAAGAACCGACCCCTTCGAACGCACCAACTGGGACGAGGGGCTGGCCGTTCTGGGCCAGGCCCTCTCCGAATCCCCGGGGCGGATCGCGATCTATGGCGGTCATCTGCCCGACCATGTTTATCGGGTGGCCGCTCGGCTGCTGGAGGCGGCGGGCGGCAACCGCCGGCCCACGGTATGGAATCTCTACCGGGCGGCGGAAGGCCGTAACCTTCTGCAACAGGCAGCGGGGGACATCCTGGGGGCCGAGCGCCTGCCCCTGTTCGACATCGGGGCGGCAAGCGCGGTCATCAGCTTCAACGCTGCCTTCCTCGAGACCTGGCTTTCGCCGGTACAGTACTCGCGCGGCTTCGCCGAACTGCGTAAGGGCGCCAATCGGGGGAGTCTCGTGGCGGTCGAGCCCCGCCTTTCGTCGACGGCCGCGGTGGCCGACGATTGGCTTTCCCCACCGGGTGGGCGCGAGGGCGAGGTCGCCCTGATAATAGGCAAGATCGTTCTGGACGAACGTCTGGGTGCGGGCGATCGCCCCGCTTCGGTGGATGCACTCTTCTCCCAGGTGGAGGCGCGCGGTCTGGCGGAGGAACTCGGACTGGACTTCGAGAAACTGGTGCGGATCGCCAGGAGATTCGCCCGGTCCGAGGCGCCCCTTGCCATCCCCGGCGGTGGCCTGAGTGCCTTCGACAACGCTCCTGCCGCAATCCGCGCAGTGCTCGCGCTCAACTTGCTGGTGGGCGCTCCCAACCGCACCCTCTTCCTCAGCCCGCCGGCCCCAGCGGGAGGCGAACTCGATCCTCGGGAGGAGGTTTCCTCCTATGTCGAAACCGCCGCCCTGCTCGAAGACATGAAGGCGGGCGAAGTTGACGTGCTGCTGGTGGCCGACGGCGACCCCTATCACGACCTTCCTGAGGCGATGGGCTTCGCCGAAGCGGCCGACCAAGTGCCTCTCCTCATCGACTTCTCGCCCTTCCCCACGGATACCAGCGAGCTATTCGCCGATCTGCGGTTACCTCAGCACACTTACCTGGAGTCCTGGGGTTTCGGTGTGCCCGAACCGGGGACCGCGCTCTCGACGATGACGGCGCAGCAGCCCGTGGTCCCACCCGTTTTCGACACGAGGTCGCTCGTAGACATCTTTCTGGCCGGGGCGCGGCTGGCGGGAGGGACGTACGCCGAACTCCTGCCCTGGGAGGACGAGTTCACCTATGTGCGTCAGTCGGTGGAGACCATGCAGCAGGCTCTGACCGCCGGGCGGATTCAGACCGGTTCGATCCTGACCAACGATCCGGAGAAGTTCTTCTTGGAGTGGCGGCAGTTCGGAGGCTGGTGGTCGACGCAGGAAGACCGGCCCGAGGTCACGCCCGTCGTGCCCTCGGAGGTCGCCCTCGAGCAGCTGGTGACGGCCCGTCCGGAGGAAGCCCGGCCGCATCGCCTGCAGATCTACCCCCATCTGCTCCTGGCCGAGGGACGCCACGCCAACAAGGCCTGGCTGCAGGAGGCACCCGACCCCATGACCACCGTGGTCTGGCAAAGCTGGGTCGAGATCAATCCCGGATTGGCCGAAGAGCTCGAGTTGAAGACGGGGGATATCGTCCGCGTCGCCTCCCAGAGCGCCGAACTCGAGGTGCCGGTGTACGTGTTTCAGGGAATCGCACCCGGCGTGGTGGGTATGCCCATGGGCCAGGGACACGTGGCCTACGGGCGCTACGCCAACGATCGGGGCGTCAACACCGTTGACCTGCTCGAACTGCTGGAAGTTGGGGACACCGGTGAACTTGCTTGGGGTAGCACCCGTGTTTCGATCGAGAAGACCGGCGACCACGACAACCTCGCTCGGCTGGAGCGCTCGGACGCGACGGAGCTTCCTACCGGCATCTAATTTCCGCGGCCGGTTCCCCGGCCGCGGAAAGCGAACCCGCTGACGCGGGCGGCATTGCGCTAGCCCTGGCTTCCGGCCAGAGTCTGCAGACGCTCGAGCACCTGTCCCAGCGCCTCGGTTTCCTCGCCGTAGGTCGTCCAGTCTCCCTCGCGCTGCGCCGCCTCAGCGGCCTGGTAGTGCTGGTCGGCCAGGGCGATCAGAGCGTCGACATCGCTGGGCAACTCGCCTCCGGGAACGGTGGTGCCGGTAGTGGCGGCTTCCGTGGTGGTCGTGGCGCCGGGCTCAGTGGTGGTGTTATCGCCGGGCTCAGTGGTGGTGGTGCCGGGCGTCGCCGTGGTGACCGTGGCCGGCGGGCTCTCTTGGTCGAAGATGTCTTCCAGCGCACCCTGGAGATCCTCCGCCATGACCACCCGGTCGCCGTAGCTTACGATCACCCGCTTGAGTTCGGGGATGGGACTCTGCTCGGCCTGCAGATAGAGCGGCTCCACATAGAGGATGGAATCCTCGATGGGAATGACCAGGAGGTTCCCCCGGATCACGCGGCTGCCCGCCTGGTCCCACAGGGTCACCTGTTCGCTGATCGCGGGATCGTTGGAGATCCGGGCTTCCACCTGCGCTGGTCCGTAGATCAGTTTGTCCTTGGGGAAGCTGAAAAGCACCAGCTCGCCGTAGTTCTCGCCGTCCGAGCGGCCCCCCAGCCAGGAAATCATGTTTTGCTTCTGTAAAGGAGTGAACGGGCGCAGCAGGAGGAACTCCTCGCCCTGACCGCCCGGCAGCCCCATGATCACGTAATAGGGCACCACCGGTACGGTCTCGCCGGCGTACTGCTCCATGGGGATCTCCCAGGCGTCTTCCTTGTTGTAGAACACCTGTGGATCTTGCATGTGGTAGAGCGACAGTACCTCGGACTGCACCGTGAAGAGATCCTCCGGATAGCGGATGTGGGCCCGCAGGTCATCCGGCATCTCAGACCCGGGGGTGAACAGATCGGGAAAGACGTTGGCCCAGGTGTTGGCCACGGCATCCGCTTCGTCCATCAAGTAATAGGTGACATCACCATTGAAGGCGTCCACCACGACTTTTACTGAGTTGCGTATGTAGTTGTAGCCGGCGCTGCGGGGTTGGGAGTAGGGGAAGTAGTCGGTGGTGGTGTAGGCGTCCCAGATCCAGGCGAGGCTGCCGTCGGCGCGCACCACCATGTAGGGATCGCGGTCGTATTGGAGGAAGGGGGCCGCCTCGGGCACCCTCTCCTGCAGGGTACGACGGTACATCAAGCGGGAGTCTTCGGTCAGGTACTCCGAAAGCATCAGCTTAAGTGTCCCGAAGCGCAGCGCGAAGGCGGCTTGGCGGGGAAGCGATGCCACCGAAACACCACCTCGCCCCGAGTAGTCGTCCACGTACACGTTTTGATCGCCCTGGGGGTAGTCGAACTCTCGGGCCGTGGTCCGCACCAGAACGTAATCCGCTCCCGCCTCGCCGTAGTAGATGGCGGGTTGGGTTATCTCGAGGTCGGTGACGCTCCGCGGGGGGATGTCCTGCACGAAGAACACCGGCAGGCCCTCGCCGCGGACCTCGTTTACGGGACTGGCCACGACTCCGTAGCCGTGTGTATAGGTCAGGTGCTGGTTCACCCAGGTCTGTGCCTGGGCCTGCAGCTGGCTCTGGTTCATCTCGCGCGCGGCCACCAGGACCTGACGGTAGTTGCCGTCGATGTCGTAGCGGTCGATATCGACGTCCTGGAAGTCGTAATAGATCCGCAGTTCCTGTAGCTGCGAGTAGGTGTCGAGCGCCGGGCGCGGATCCCAGAGCCGTATGTTGTCGATCGTTTCCGCGTTGCGGGTCACGTCGGCGTACTCGAGCGTTTCCTCCGCCGAGAATTCCCTCACCGTCACCCGCTCGAGCCCGTAGGCGAACCGGGTGGCCTCGATGTTCGAGGCGATGTACTCGTCCTCCGCCTCGATTTCGTTGGGTGAGACCTGGTATTGCTGCACGAAGGCGGGATAGATCTGGCCGGCGAGAAGCCAGACCACGGCGAGCAGGGCGATGGCTGCGGCGGGGAGACGCCAGCCCCGGTAATAGATGTTTACCAGCAAGATGAGCGCGGAGACCGCGGCCACGGCCGCCAGGATGTAGAGCACGGGCAGTTGGGCATTCACATCGGTGTAGCTGGCCCCAAAGCTCACTCCCCGCAGGGAGAAGTCGAGACGCCAGGCATCCATAACATAGCCGAAGGCCACCAGCAGGAGGGCCAGAGCGGCGAGCACCGACAGGTGTCCCTTGACGTGGGGGGCCAGTTTCAGGCTGCGCTCGTTCTCGATGGATACCGCCTGGTCGAACACGTAGACCGCGGCAGTGCCCAGGATAGTGAGAAGCAGCGTCATCCAGAGGAAGGTCGAGGCCGCTTCGAGCAAAGGCAGGGTGAAGACGAAGAACGACGCGTCCAGGCCGAAGAGAGGGTCCTCGTAGCCGAAGTCGACCTGGTTGAGGTAGAGGAGGACCGTCCTCCAGGTGCTGCCCGCTCCCAGAGCGAACAGCAGAGTGAACACAGCGGTGACCCCGGCGATGATCCCCAAAGCTCGGCGATCGCTGAGCGGGACGAGTTCGACTATCTCCTCGTCGTTCACGCGGCCCATAACGCGGATCTTGGGCGAGAGCCGACGAGCCAGGTAGAGGTTGATGAAGAAGATCACCGCGAAGATCAGGCCGGCGGCGGCGGCGACAGCAGCCCAGGCCTCTATGCGCGTCCAGAAGACCCCTTCGAAGCCCAGCTCCTGATACCACAGCAGGTCGGTCCAGAGCGTGGCAATAGTCGTCAGAGAGAACAGGACGAGTAGCAACAAACCGATTGCGGCTATTAGCAGACGGCGGCGGCGGGACATCGTCGGGCGTTTACCCCCGGGCTTGGATTCCCGGCGCCGATTCCACATCCAAGAGATCATGCTGAAGAGGTTGGGGCGTTGAGGGAAACCTCCGTTTGGCTCTTCTTCCGGGTCGCGATTCTGGCGGTTGGGATCGAAGAAGCTGATGGGGACACTCCTCGTCTCGGACTGGTTCCTCTGCCTACTCTACCATCCGGCCTTGGCCAAATCTGTCTTGGCTCTGCCGAAAACCCCGGGTCGGAACGACCACGCGGTCGTAGTCCGCTCCGGCGTCCCGTAGGATCGCGATCGCCGCATCCAGGTCCTTCTCTCGAAGCCGGTGGGCGAGTCCGCACCCGGCGCTCACCTCTTCCGGTGCGGGGACCACCTCGAAGGTCACGGCGGCATCATGAAGCACTTCCTCGGCGGCCATGGCCTGGTGGGTGGTTTGATAGGTGATGACGCGAAAGATCTCTTCGGGGGCTTGAGTCACCCAGGGCTCCTCAGAGCGTGATCACTTTGTGGGCAGACAGCATCAATTCCTGCAGCTTCGCCATCGATCCGATCTCGGGCTCTTCGGCGAGCGAATCTGAGCGTACATAGATCAGGGTATCCGCCATTACAGCTCCACCGGTCGAATGTGCCTCCCGGAACTCTCGCACGAGCGGGACCGCCAGGGCAAACGCGGGTTGTGATGGCGACCGTCGTTTAGGGTAGCCTAAGCTAAGTAGAGGCCTGGGCAGGAGCCCATAGCCGCCGCAACCGCCCTGGGGGGGGGACTAGGTGCCGACACCTGCTATAGAAGAGTACCTAGAGTCCATCTACAAGTTGCAGGCACGCGGTTTCCGCGTGATCGGCGCCCGCCTGGCCGAGGATCTGGGCGTTTCCGCTCCGACCGTGACCGAGATGGTCAAGCGCCTGCGCCGGGAGGATTTCGTCTCGGTGGGGAACGATCGGGAAATCGTCCTGACCGAGAGGGGGCGGGACGCGGCTGAGGTGCTCATTCGTCGTCACCGGCTTTCGGAGCGGCTGCTCACCGACATCCTGGGGATGACGTGGGCGGAGGCGCATGAGGAGGCCTGCAAGTTCGAACACGTGATCTCCCCGGCGGTCGAGGCCCATCTGGCGAGAGTGCTCGACTATCCGACCACCTGCCCACATGGTAATCCCATTCCCGGCAGCGGGCAGGTCTCCGAGACTCTGGTGAGGCTGAGCGACGCTCAGGCCGGCGCCCGGGGGGTTTTGCGGTGCATCGAAGGCGAAGACGGGGAACTGCTCGGTTACGTTCAGGGATTGGGCCTCATACCCGGCACGACTCTGGCGGTCGGCGACTTCGCGCCGATGGAGGGGCCGGTGCGCATTGCGTTGATCCGCAACGAGGGAGAGGAATCCGTTTTCGTGGCTCTAGCCGCCGCGGAGCGGATTCTGATCGAAGTCGACGGGCACTCGGCGACCCAGGGAGAAAAACCGGGACCCTAACGGCGACCGGTGCCCTCTGCGATCCCCCAGCCTTAGTTCTCTAACAGCCTGTCGGACCCGCTTTGGCGAAACGCCCCACCACGTCCAGCAGTTCGTCCACCGCGCGGTCGGCGTCCGCCCCATCCGTTGCCAGCGCATTGCGAACGCAGCCCTGGATGTGGTCCTCCAGCACGAGAGCCCCCACCCCTTGGAGCGCGGCCATCACGGAAGAGACCTGCGTCAGCACGTCGACGCAGTACTTCTCCTCGTCGATCATTCTCTGCAGCCCGCGCACCTGGCCCTCGATGCGCTTGAGCCGGGCCAGTAGTTTCGACTTGTCCTGGGTATACGAAGCCATCGTCCGCTCCTCGCGGGTTGATAGTAGGGGCAGGGGGTATGCGATGGGGAGAATACCATGGACGCCTGCGCGGCTGACGGCCCTGGCGGCGCCTGCGCGGCTGACGCCCGTGATGACTGATCAAGGAGGCTCTCGAATGACCAAGAAGACTTATCAGGTGCCGGACGTCTCGTGCGGCCACTGCAAGGCCAGCATAGAAAGCGCCCTGCGAGCGATGGGCGGTATTGAGACCGTGGACGTCGAGGTGGACCAGAAGACCGTCGACGTCGCCTTTGACGAAAACATGATTACCGAAGAGCAGGTCAAGGCGGCCCTGGCCGAGGAAGGCTATCCGGTCGCTGCGTAGGCAGAATCGCCGGGCGTTGAAAGCAACGATGCCGTGAGTGGAGGTGCGGGTTGAACCCGCGGCCCGAGGTGCTCATCGTCGGTGCGGGACCGGCAGGCGCCGCCGCCGCCATTCTCCTCGCGGAGCAGGGGTTCGAGGTCACCGTGCTGGACCGGGCGCGCTTTCCCCGCGACAAGGTTTGTGGGGACGGACTCGCGCCTCGGAGTGTCGGCGTGTTGCGCCGACTGGGGGTCGAAGAGCGGCTGACGCAGGCAGGCCATCGGCCGCTGGGAGAATACCGGATCGTCAGCACCTGGGGCGACTCCATAAAGGCCGGCCTGCCCTCATACGGCAAGGGCCCGCCCTATGCCTACGTGATCCCCCGCCGTGAATTCGACGCTCTGCTGGTGGAGCGAGCCCGTGAGGCTGGAGCCGAGGTGATCGAGGGCCGCCGCGCCGATCGGCTGATTCCCGGAACCGCGGCGGCCCCCGCTGTCGAGACCGAGGATGACGGAGGCCGGCGGATAGTGATGCGTCCCCGCGTGGTGGTGGCCGCCGACGGTTCCCGGGGCTCATTTTCGCGCACCGTTATCCCCTCGAGACATTTGCAGCCCTTCGCCGTCGCGATGCGTCAGTACCTGGACGGGGCGGAGGGTCTGGACGGAGCGCTCAGCTTCTTCCTTGATCAGCCCATGTTGCCCGGGTACGGCTGGGCATTTCCCGCGAGCCGAGAGGGCGGGCCGGCCAACGTGGGCGCCGGCATGGCCGTGTCCGCCTTGAGGCGCCGGGGGCTCAAGGTCCGCCAGGTGATGGACTGGTTTTTGGGGCCCGAGTCGCGCGCCTTTCCCTACCTGGCGGGCGGACGCCCGGTCGGGCCGCCCGCGGCGTTTCCCCTCCTGATCGATTTCCCCCGCGGCCGTCGCAGACGGGAGGCCGTCCTGCTGGTCGGTGACGCCGGCAATCTGATCGACCCGCTATCGGGCGAGGGCATCGGCTATGCACTGGAGAGCAGCGTTGCTGCGGCGCGGGCCATAGCCGCGTCCCTTCACTCCGGCGACCTCCGGGAACTGGCAGGCTATGAGCGCAGTATCTGGAAGGAACTGGGGCCTGAGTTCCTCGGGGCCTACGCCCTCCGACAGTTCCTGCAGCAGCCCTGGGGCAACGGGGGCATGGTGCGATTGATCGAGCGCGACGAGGCGCTCGCCCGCGGGGGCATGGGGGTCCTATCGAATACCGTGCCCGCGACTTGGCTTCTCAGGCCGGGCCTGTGGCGCAAGATCCTGGCCCCCAGCCGCGTCCGCGCTACGATTAACGCGACGTGGCCCGCGTGGGAGCGAAATGGCGGGGCCTCCGGAGCACCAACCAGATCAGCGACAGCACCCCGGTAGTGGCCACCGAGAAACCGGCGATCAGCTGGAGATCTTCGGGGTTGGGCAGACGGGGCCGGTGGCCGAGAGCGTAATCGACCAGATCATTGGCTCCGTACCACGCGGCGACCAGGGCTACTTCGCGCAGCCCAAAACTGAGAAGGGGCAGAAGGGTCAGTCCCTCGAGCACCATCCCGAAATGATTCAGGCTTAGGACCACGGCCTCGAGGTCGTAAGCGCCTCCCGATAGCGAGTTGGTGAACCAGACCCAGTCGGTCCACAGACCGTACTTGATGCAGCCGGTGACGGCCAGCAGGCCGAGCAGCGGGACCGGGCGGCCGCGGTGATAGGCGAGCAGGGCGAGGGCGAAGAGGGTTGCCGAGAGCGGGCTGTCCGGGACGAAAGGCCAAAAATACGGAGGGCTGGCCAGGATCGCGTCCCCGTACCAATAGATGTAGCCGAGCACAGCGCTCGAGAGGTTGATGCCGACGAGAGCCCACACCACCCAGGGTGTGGACACCACCCATCGCGAGAATCGAACCCAGACTCGGGGAAATATGGTGCCCTCGGGGAGGTGCACTCTTCGTTCGGGTGCTGTCTCGCTGCGTTGCGGCGCATGGTTGTCGGCGATGACCTCTTTCATCCGGCGGGCATTATAGACCCAGGACGCGGGCCGCCACGGGTTACCGAGAACACGCACCGGGTAATCCGAGGAGCAGAGGCCACGTGCCCCAAGACCATCAACAAAATAATGATTGGTGATCTTGTTCTCCCTACCGGAGGCCGCTAATATACCCCCTTGGGTATTAAGGCGGGCGCGGTGTGGCCTGTTTCGTAAAGCGGGAGCGGTCGCCTCGTGGAGCCTAGTTGTCAAGCAGGGTCGTTCGAGGGGACTCCGCCGAAAGGAGTTCGACGTGGGTGACGGACAAGTGCGGGACATCGACACGACTGTGTTTGATGACGAGGTAATCAGCGCGGACGGCAAAGTGGTGGTCGACTTCTGGGCTCCATGGTGCGGTCCTTGCAAGATGGTTGGACCGGTCCTCGAAAAGCTCGCCGGCGAGCACACTGAGAGCGTCAAGGTGCTCAAAGTCAATGTGGATGAGAATCAGGAGCTCGCGGCTCGTTACGGCATCATGAGCATTCCCACCGTGATCCTCTTCGAGAAGGGTCAGGTTTCGGCTCAGATCATCGGTGCGCGGAGCCAGAAGGACTACGAGCGCGAGTTCGGGCTCACTTAGGAGGCAAAGTGGCAAACGTAAAAACCGGAGAGCTGGTCGTGGTTGGTTCGCACGCATACGACGCGTGCCGCGGGGGTGGTTGAGCTCCTCCTCTGTCTCTGGAAGAGACGGTGGGTTATATCAACCGCTACCTGCAGCAGGACTACGGCGATCAGGTGCGCATTCGTTATGTGGACGTCGACAATTCAGAGCTGGCGGAGTATCCTTCGTTGGCCAAAGCAGTCGAGGAGGGCCGGCCTCTTCCCATGGTTCTTTCGGGCGACGAGGTGAAGACTCCGCCCGTGCTCTCCTTCGGCTGGGTGGTAAACGAACTCAAGGCTCAGGGAGCTCTGGAATAGATGGCGTCTTACGATCTGCGCTGCACGTCTTGCGGGAACGACTTCGAGGTCTTCGTACAGGGATTCCTGAAGGACGAGAATCGCCTCTGCCCTGATTGTGGCAGTCGCGAAATCGAGCAGCTTTTCACCGGGTTCATGGCCTGCACTTCCTCCTCTTCGAGCGCCGGTGGGGCTCCCAACTGTCCCTCGAGCGGTTTTGGCTGAGGGCTCTAAACGTTTTCGGTGAGTTCACCGGAGAGAGGAGCATTGATGTCGCGCGCTGATGGGAAAGGGCTTGGGCTGAGCCCCCTTGCCCTCGTGGTCTCGGCCTTTCTGCTCTTGGCCGCGATGTTCTTGGTTCCCGGGGCCGCTTTGGCCGATACAGCGGAGATCCTGTCTTCCGAGCAGGAATCGTTGGCTCGGTCCTTGGAGGGAGAGCTCATCGCTCCCTGCTGCTACACCCAGACCGTCGCGGAGCACAACAGCGAGAAGGCTGAAGAGATAAAGGCCCAGATACGTTCGATGGTGGTGAGCGGCTCGGACAAGGGCGAGATTGTCGGCTTTTTCAAAGACCGTTACGGTACGCAGATACTCGCCGCCCCCGAGAAGTCGGGTTTCGGCCTGATGGCCTATCTCTTCCCGACCTTGGCCACGTTGGTGGCCCTCGGCGCCCTCTTGTTCGTGATTCAGCGCTGGCGCCGCCAGGACGAGCCCGCCGCCGCAGTGCCGATCCCTGTGAATCGAGAAGGCTCCGATCAGGTGCGCGCCCGACTCGACGACGAACTTCGCCGGTTCGACGGATAAGGGCCGCGCCAATAGCTTTTTCGCCAACCTGTTGCAGGGTAGGGCGGCCCCCCGGGGCCGCCCTACTTTGTTTTTTGCGGCTGCGCTTTCCATTCCCCGGTAATGGAGGGCTTTCGCCGGCAGCGCAAAGTCAATAGAATCGGCAGCAGTGCAGGAACCGCCGCGGGCAAACGGCTTGGATGGCAAGCTTAAAACGGCTTGGAGTACAAGCTTATCTCGAGGCGCAGAGCCGGTTGGGGTCCGGCGCCTTGGGCCGGAGCTCGCCATGGTCTCCTCTTCCCGCACCCCGTCCGGGCAGCGCCCGCCGGGCCTTGGTGAATCGGAAGGAGGTTGATGGATGAGGCTTACCCGTCTCGAGTTCCTCAAGTTTCTGTACGGCGCCCTGGCCGGCACAGGATTTGGCGTGGCGCTCAAGAACCTGCGCAAGGGGTGGTCGGCGTGAATCGACTTGAGAAGGCCCTGGAAGCGCACGATCTAAGCCGGCGAGATTTCCTGAAGGGCTGCACCACGCTGGCCGCGGCCATGGGATTGGGGAGCTCCTTCGCTCCCAACATTGCGCGGGCGCTGGCTCAGGCGGCCGAGCGCCGGCCGGTCGTCTGGGTGACATGGCAGGAATGCTTGGGTTGCACCGAATCTGTCACCAAGAGCCGCGATCCCGACTTCGTCAGCCTGGTGCTCGATCTGGTCAGCGTCGAATACCACGAGGCCATCATGGCCGGCGCGGGAGAGAATGCGCACCAGAGCCTCGCGAAGAACGTGTCCGCGGGCGGCTACGTCCTGGTGGTCGAGGGATCGGTGGCCACCGGGATAGAGAATGCCATGACCGTCGGAGGTCGGACCTCGGTCGACATCGCCCGAGAGGTCATCCCGGCGGCGGCGCTGGTGATCGCAATTGGCAACTGCGCCGCTTTCGGCAACGTCCAGGCCGCCCACCCGAACCCGACCGGAGCCATGGGCATGCTGGAATTCATGGAGAGCGAGGGCATGGACACGGATAAGCTCGTGCAGCTGACCACCTGCCCCGTGAATCCGGTTCACCTGACTTCGACCATCACCTACTTCCTGACCCGTGGGGCTCTGCCCGAGACGGATCGCTGGCGCCGCCCGCTGGTTCATTTCGGCAAGAAGGTTCACGACATGTGCGAGCGGCGATCTCACTTCGACGAGGGCCGTTTCGTCGAGCAGCTGGGCAGCGAGGACGAGTTCAACCGCTATTGCCTGTACAAAATGGGCTGCCGCGGCCCCAGCACCTTCGCCGACTGTCCTCAGGTCCTCTTCAACGGGCGCACCTCCTGGTGCGTGCAGGCGGGCCAGTGCATCGGCTGCGCCGAGAAGGACTTCTGGGATGAGCTGATCGATTTCTATGAGCCCATGCCCGGAATCGCCATTCCGGGAGTCGGGGGGATCCGCGCCGACGCCGACACCATCGGCATTGGACTGGCTGCCGCCACCGGTGCCGCCATCGCCGCCCACTTCGCTGTCAGCGCCGCCCGGGGGCGCCTCGGCAAGACCCAAGAGGTGGTCGAAGAAGAGGAGGAGGTCTAGATGCCGAAGATCATCATCGACCCGGTCACCCGCATCGAGGGCCACCTTCACGTAGAGGTAGAGGTGGAGAACGGAGTGGTGACGGACGCCTGGACGTGCAGCACGCTCTTCCGCGGCATGGAGACCATCGTCGAAGGCCGACCCTGGTATGACGCTCAGCACTACACCGAGCGGATCTGCGGAGTGTGCCCAGCGCCGCACGGCCACAACTCCGCCTTCGCTCTGGAAGACGCGGCGGGCGTGAACATCCCCGTGAACGGCCGCCTGATGCGCAACCTGCTCGAGTGCGGGCAGTTGCTCCACGACCACGTGCTCTGGTTCTACGTCCTGAACGGCCTGGATTACGTAAACGTGCCCAGCGCGCTCGGGGCACAGGCCTCCTCTGAGGGTTTGCAAACGGTGCAACGGCGGCTGCAGGCCTTCGTGGATTCCGGCCAACTCGGCTTCCTGGAGAGCGGCTACTGGGATCATCCGGCCTACACCTTGCCTCCCGAGCTCAACCTGCAACTGGCTGCACACTATCTCGAATCGGTCTCCATTCAGGCTACGGCCTCGGAGGCCTTCGCCGTCTTCGGGGGCAAGTTCCCGCACCATATGTCGACTCCGCCCGGCGGCTGGTCCTCGGTCCCCCATGAGGAGCAGATCAACCGCTATGCCTTCAAGGTGCAGCAGGTCAAGGACTTCATCGACAACAAGATGGTTCCCGACCTGCTGGCCATCGCCCCCTACTACCTGGACCAGGCGACCATAGGGCAGGGCCACGGCAACTACTTCAGTTGGGGTGTGCTCGACTGGAACGACATGGAGGAAGGCCGGCCCGAGAACCGCTTCTTCCCCCAGGGCGCTGTCATCGGTGCGCTGGAGGGCAACCTCGACGTTCAGCCTGTCGACCAACTGGAGGATGTGCGCGTCTGGTACACAAGCACCTGGCAGGAGCCCTTCGACGACATGCATCCCTACGAGGCCAAGCAAAGGCCGGACTTCACCGGCCCTCACGGCATCACCGAGGTGGCGGGACTGGACCGCTACGCCTGGGATCGCGGTTCGACACTCAAGGGCGTGCCGTGCGAAGTCGGCCCCCTGGCGGAGATGTTGATGGCCTACCTGGTCCATGGAGACTCCCATCCGGCCAAGCAGATGGTGGACAACACCCTGGCCGCCGTCGGCCAGGCCGGCAACATCCCGGTGCTCTTCTCCAATCTCGGACGGATCGCCGCCCGCACGCTCAAGATCCAACTGGTGGCCGATCAGACTCTGGCCTATGTCGCGGCTCTGCGCGAGAACATGAAGGGTGGGGACCTCGATTTCTTCGAGCCCTTCCCGGACAACCCCAGCGGTCGTGGCTTCAGCGGCTGGGATGCGCCTCGGGGTTCACTCTCGCATTGGGTTGAATTGGATGATGGCGTGGTCAGCCACTACTCGGTGATCACCCCGTCCGGTTGGAACTTCTCACCGCGGATGACGGCCGAGCGCATCCGGGGACCGGTGGAAGAGGCGCTGGTGGGCACGCCGGTGGCCGACCCGGAGCGGCCGCTGGAGGTGTTGCGCACCCTGCACAGCTTCGATCCCTGAATGGCGTGCTCGGTTCACGTGATTGAACCGAAGAGCAACCGGGTTCTCGACTTCAAGGTGCGGTGAGGAAGGGGAGCCATGAAACGCCAGCTGCTTTGCTATCACGATCCCATTGAGCGCACCGGCCATTGGATCCACCTCGCCAACACCGTGCTGCTGGTACTGTCCGGGTTTCAGATCCACTGGCCGGAGTTCAACGTGTTCGGCAGTATGAACAACGCCCGCTGGGTGCACTTCGTGGACATGTACCTATTCGTGTTCATAGGGCTGTTTCACATCTATCAGTTCTTCGCCAGCGGCAAGTGGTCTCAGGCAGGGCCCACTCCGCGCAACATGTCGGGGCTGGGCAACTCTCTCAAGTACTACCTGTTCATAACGGACGAGAACATCCATCTGCGAAAGTACAACCCGTTGCAGATCATCACCTACTTGCTGCTGTTCGTCCTTTCCGCGGTTATGGTGCTGGTCGGCTTCGCCCTCTACTGGCCGACCCGGCTCTTCTGGTTGGTGGACTTGTTCGGGGGACTCATGACCGCCCGGCAGATCCACTTCCTAATTGCCTGGGTGTTCGTGTCCTTCACGCTGGTGCACATCTACCTGGTGCTGATGCAGCCCCTCGCCCGGACGCGCGCGATGTTCACGGGCTGCTACTGGCAATCGGTGGATGAGACTGGTCGCGTGGTCGAGGAGAGCGGGGCCTGACCCCCGATCCCTGAGATGTGGCGGCCCCAAAGGAGAACGTCGGAAAACGACGGGGAGGCGGGCTCGGCCCGCCTCCCCGTTTTTCGCCCTCTTCCGCGCGGGTAGAAGCGACAGGAACCATTCGCACGGACGAGGTGAAGACGTGACCACTCCTGAGAGCAAATCGTCGGGCTATGACGTGATCGTGGTAGGCGCGGGACCGGCGGGCCTCTCCGCCGCTATGAATGTGGCCAACCGCAAACGCACGGTGGCGGTGTTCGACGCGCTGCGGCCCTTTTCGAAGACCCGACGTGCGCCGCATATCCCCAACTATCCGGGCTTCACCTTCACCACCGGGGAGGAACTCGCCGAGAGTTTTCTCGAGCATCTGGAACGCTTCGAGGTGACCCTGCTCAAAGAACGGGTGACGCGCATTCTTCCCGGCGAGGACGAGTTGATGGTCTCCACCGACCGGGATAACTATCACGCCCAGGCAATCATCCTGGCGCCCGGGGTCTACCGGGGCTCGACCCTCGAGGGCGAGGACGATCTGGTGGGCATGGGCGTCAGCTACTGTGTCAACTGCGACGGCCGCCTGTACGCCGGACGCGAGGTGGCTTTCATCAGCTACGCCCAGGAAGGTGAGGAGGAAGCTGCTGCCCTGGCCGAGGATATGGGCTGTCAGGTGAAGTTCATCCCGCTGTACGAAGGGCCTTACGAGCTTCCCGCCGAGGTCGAGGTCCTTCCCCGGCAGCGGCCGGACCGCCTGTACCGCGAAGGGATGAAGGTCCACGTCGTGCTGCCGGAACGGGAGCTCGTGGCCGATGGGGTGTTCATCTTCCGGGAGAGTGTCTCCCCGTCGACCCTGGTGGACGGGCTCGAGTTCGAGGGCCGGCACATCAAGGTCAACCGTATGATGGAGACCGGCATCCCCGGGATCTTCGCTGCGGGTGACTCCGTTGGAGAGCCTTACCAGATCGCGAAGGCGGTGGGAGAAGGGCAGGTCGCAGCCCTCAGCGCCGTGAGATTCGCCCGCAGCCGGGAGGGCGGACGGCCGGAAGAGCCGCAGGCCATCACCTCGGAGGATCGAGCCAATCTGTCTCGGATCCTGGGAAAGCTGGTGGATCCGGTGAGGCTGGTGCACTTTTCCCAATTGTCGGACTCCGAGATGTCCAGCCTCGCCTGTCACGAGTGTGAAGAAGCCCGACGTCTGCTGAGTGAGTTCGCGGGGCTATCTCCCAAGCTCGAACTCGAGTTGCTGGACTTCCTGCAGGATCATGAACGGGCCGAGGACCTGGGCGTCGAGCGCATCCCCGCGACTCTCATCGGCAAGGAGAGCGATCAGCATCCCCGCATCCGTTTCTATGGGGTACCTGCGGGCTACGAGTTCGGCGCCTTTCTGGATGACGTAATGGACGTCTCGCGCGGCGAGTTTAGGCTGAGCGAGCAGACCCACGAGGGCTTGGCCGGATTGACGGAGCCGGTTCATCTCGAAGTGCTGGTGACCCCCACCTGCCCCAACTGCCCCGGGGTCGTACGGCTGGTTCACCGCTTCGCCATGGCCTCGCCTCACGTGACCGCGGACATGATCGCCGCCACGGCGTTCCCCGAGGTGGCTCAGCGCTATCGGGTGTCCACCGTGCCGACGCTCGTGGTGAACGGCCAAGTGGCGCCGCCAGGGCCACTTGGCGAGGAGCGCCTGCTGCAGTTGATCGGCCAAGGGGGCGGAGGCTAGCTCTGAAGGGGGCGGAGGCTAGCTCTGAGGGGGAGCCTAGCTCTCTTTCATCTTGATCGCCTGGTGCGGGCAGGCCGGCACGCAGTCGCCGCAGCCCATGCAATCCCCCGTCTTTACGATCGCCGGCTCACCGCGATCCATTTGGATCAGCGCCTTGGTGCGGCAGGATTTACGGGCGGCGCATTTGTCGCAGGAGCGGCAAAGAGCGTAGTCGACCTGGGCGAGCTTCATACCCCTAAGGGTATCATGAGACCATTTCTCGCCCGCCACGATCGGGGCGGGCGCGGCCACCGCGGAGCCATCGGTGCGAGGTGCCCGAGGCGCCCAGCCCATTTTCCTCCGGAAGCCGCCGGTCTATTAGTGAATTCTTTTGCAAAAGCCCCCGGACCTTCCTTGGCGGCGGGTGGGGGTTGCTGTACTATTCCACGTCGGAGATGGACCCTCGCTCGTTTGCGGTAACTCACGAAAGGAAATCCGCCTAATGAAGAAGCAGAACCTGGTCATTCTCATCGCAGCAGCGGTGGCGGTGGTAGGACTCGTTGTTCTGATTCCGACGCTAACCGGGGACGATGAACAAGTCGAGGCCGTTGCTTCGCAGGACACCTCGGGCACCAATGCGCCTCCGATCGATCCCGACGCCGAGATGCCGGCCGAGCACCCCGACATCTCCGAGGGCGCCGAGGGCGGCGCCGCCGCGGGTCCCACCGTGGAAGAGGTCGTGGCCGACGCTGAAGAGACCTACAATGCGGATCCCAAGAACATCGACGCGGTACTGAACCTGGGCGCCGTCTATATTCAGGCCAGCCGGCTGGACGATTCCGCCGCCAAGTACGAGGAAGCTCTGGCTCTGGAGGCCGACAACGACGAGGCGTTAGCCGGTCTTGCGATGGTCAAACTGTCGCAGGGCGAAGTCGACGCAGCGAAGTCTGATCTCGAGCAACTGGTCGAAGCGCAGCCCGAAAGCCAGGTCGGCTACTACAACCTGGCCATTGTGAACTTCTCCAGTGACGACCGTGAAGCCGCGCAGGCCTCCTGGCAGAAGGCGGTCGACATCGACGCCAATAGTGAAATCGGACTGCTGTCGGCCGAGTTCGTGAAGATGATGGAAGGCTCGGCGGACAGCGCGAGCCCGCACGGCGCCACCTCGGAACAGGCTCCGGCAGACGCTAAGTAGGCCCGGGAAGCAGATTCCGAGATGTACCCTGAGTTAGTAGATATCGGACCGGTCACCATCCACTCCTTCGGGTTGATGATGGCTCTCGCCTTCGTCACGGCGGGTTTGGTGACCGGTTGGCAGCTTCGCCGGCGTGGAGTGGATCCCGGTATCACCTACTCCCTGTTGATTGCGGCCATCGTGGGCGGGGTGGTCGGGGCCAAGTTGCACTACCTGGCCATCCATCCCGACCAATTTGAGGCGGCGGCTTTCAGCGGCACCGGCCTGGTTTGGTACGGCGGTCTCTTTGGGGGGGCGCTGGTCGTGTCGCTGGTCGCTTTGTGGTCCAAACCGCCGATCGCCCTGATCGCGGACGCCATCGCACCCGCCCTGGCGGCGGCGTACGCCGTCGGCAGAATTGGCTGTTTCTTGAATGGCGACGACTATGGGGTGCCCACCAGTCTTCCCTGGGGCATGTCCTTCCCTGAGGGCTCACCCCCGACCACGCAGGTGGTCCATCCCACCCAGCTGTACGAGACCTTTGGCTCGCTCGCGATCCTGGCACTGCTCCTCTGGGTCCTGGCCCCGCGCCTGCACCGCCTGGGCTCGCTGTTTTGGTCTTATGTCTTCCTGGCCGGCGTGGAACGCTTTCTGGTCGAGTTCGTGCGTACCAACGACCCCGTTCTTGCCGGTCTCACCCAACAGCAGTGGATCAGCATCGCGCTGATCGTCATCGGAGGTGCGGTCGTCTGGTGGAACGAGAACCGCGGCTCCGAGTTGAGCAAGGGCCCGCGGGCGGAACGGCGCCGGCAACAGCGCAAGGCCGGCAACAAGCACCTGACCGGAGCCTCAGAAGGGGCCTCTGCAAGCAAGTAGCACCTGAATTGGGATTACGCGCCGTGGAATCCCGGCGCTCGGATGAGTCTCTACGAAAACCTACCAACCATGGATGGACGCATGACGAGGACCAATACCTCCAGAATTTCGCACCAGATCGCGGCTTCGCTCGCGCGGCGCGAGTGGTACGTGGGCGCCGCGGCTCTCACTCTTCTTGCCCTCGCGCTGACGATGGGGGTCACGGGAGCGGCGCTCGCGCAGACGACCACCAGCGCTCCGGAGACAACCACCACCGAGGCACCGGCGACCGAATCCACCGAGGCGGCGACCGAGACCTCGACGGGTGAAGCCGTCGCGGGCCAGGCCTTCTCGACCGCTCTCTTGGCCGCCCCGGAAGGATTCGAGGCCGCCAACTCCGGGATGTCTCTTGACTCGCTCGAGCTGCAGGCCTGGCCCGAATACGATTCTGCCGAGGTGTTGATCATGGCCGATCTGCACCTGGCCGACAGTGTCGAGCTTCCCGCTGAGTTCCAGGTGGCCATCCCCCGCGGAGCCCGGCTCACCGGGGTGGCCGAGGTCACGGCCCAGGGGCAGTTCGACTACAGCCGGCCCGCCCCGACCCCTAACCTGGAGGCGGGGAACGAGCAATGGGACGTATACAACCTGACCATCCCCAAGATCCGCGACGTGCGCGTCGAGTACTACTACAATCCGGGCATCAGCGGCTCAGGCTCAAGGTCTTTCCCCGTGCTCTTCCGGGTGCCCATTGCCACGGCGCAGCTCACGGTGTCCGTCCAGCAGCCGCTGCGCTCGACTGAGTTCACTATCGCCCCGATGCCCTCTCAGAGCACCCAGGACGCCCAGGGATTCACCTACTACAGCGATAGCCTGGGCGCCGCCTCCGAGGGGCAGATCGTGAGCCTGCAGGTCGACTACACGAAGCCCGATGCCGACCCCTCACTCGAGGGCGATACTGACAGCGCGGCGGGTAACTCCAATCAGACTCTTCTGCTCGCGGTTCTCGCAGCCATGGTGGTGGCGATCGGTGGCTTCGCGGCATACCGGCTCTTCCTGCGCCCGGCACCGGCCAGCACCAGCGTTCGCCGTGCGCGCAGCGACGCCGGACCCCGCAAGGGCGCCGACCGCGCGAAAACCCGCTCGGGGGGCCCGTCTCGGTACTGCACAAGTTGCGGTAGCCAGTTGGGCAAGCGTGACCGATTCTGCCCTGAGTGCGGAGAGGAACGCGACTAAAGGGAGGCTCGATTGCAGGCGGTGCGGCGCGGAGCCGCACCGCTTCTTGCATCCAATTGTCCCGATAGCGGATTGACGGCTACTACGCCCGGTAGTAAGATGCCACTCGGGCTTAGAGAACCAGTTCACAAGACTAAATGGGAAGGCCAACCAAGAGCGTGACTGAGCAAGAGCACGAGCCGCAACTGCCCGCCGAACCGGACCAACTTCCCGACGACCCAGAGCGGCTCGCTCGCAAGAAGCGCGGCGAGAAGCTGTCTCGCTGGGCCCTCGCAATCGTGGTGGTCCTCTCGGTGATAACCCTTGCCGCCCGCACCTTCGACTCCGACGGCGGAGTCTTCGACTTCTCCGACGAGAAGGCCGAAAGAGCGGCCGCCGAAGCGGCGGAAGCGGCCGCCGAAGCGGCCGTCCTCAATCCCGTTCCCGAAAGCCTTGCCGGGTTCGGACTGTTTCACGAGGTGACCGGTCCCCAGGCTGTGACCGAAGTCGAACAGCTTCACGGCAAGGCGCTGGGCGCAGGACTGGATTCCGCCTGGATCGCCAAGTACGGTCAGCAGGGCGAGGCCACTCTCTGGATCTCGCGCTCGAACCGCGAGGAGGACGCCGTCGAGATGCTCGACCGGATGACGGTGCTGATCGAGGACGGCGGGACGCCGTTCACCGGACTCGAGGACATTGGCGAGGACGCGGCTCCTGTCTATCAACTCGACGGCATGGGCCAGCGCCACTACTACTTCCGCTCAGGCAAAGACCTCTATTGGTTGGCGGCTCCCCCAGCCCAGGCTGAGGCGGCTTTGCAGGAGCTGCTGACCTCGTCCGGTCGGGGCTCAGCGGTTTCGGAATCATCGCAGTTGGAGGAGGCGGCATGAGCACCACCGGTGCCGAGCAAACCTGGCGCAAGAGCGAGGCTTCGGCCGAGCATACCCAAGCTGAGGGGATGAGCCATCGCCGTATGTGGTTGATAGGGGGCGCCGTGGCGGCCGTGGTTCTCTGGGCGGTGCTTTTCTTCGCGGTGGGTGGCGACTTCTACCAGACCGTGGAGGAGGCCAAGGCCGTCGGTTCGGGAGAGAACCTGCGCGTGGGGGGCCTGGTGTCCCCGGGTTCCGTTCTGCAACAGGGCGAAGTGGTCACCTTCACTCTGGAGGGTGAGACCGGGGAGCCCCTGGACGTCCGCTACGTCGGAGCCTTCCCCGAACGCTTGAAGGCATACGAGCGCGTCGTGGCCATGGGTTCCCTGGGCGAAAGTAATACCCTCGAGGCCACCGAGCTGTTGATACAATGCCCGGACAAACTCCTCCCCGAGAAGATCTCGAACGGGATCGCCAAGGGAGCGGGACTCGAAAGGCTCCTCTATTGATCTCGAGCAAAACCATGCCGGCGGTAAACCAAGGAAGAGGGCATGCACATGGGTAACAAGCGCACGAAATTCGTGATTGGCGGGTTCGTCATCCTGGCCGCAATTGCCTCGTTGGGCTGGTATGCGATGTCTCAGAATGCGGTCTATTACTACGAGGTGGCCGAGGTCATGGACCGGGGCGCGGCGGATAACGTCCGCGTTGCCGGGACCCTGGTCAACGGCACGATCGAAAAGGGTCAGGTGGGCGATCCGCTCAAATTCAAGATCCACGACAAGGCCGACGAGGCCCAGGTACTCTACGTGACCTATACGGGCGCGGTGCCCGACACCTTCACAGACGAGCCCGATGTCGAAGTCGTCGTGGAAGGCAATTACTCCGGGAGTGGCACGTTCGACGCCAACTTCCTGCTGGCCAAGTGCCCATCAAAGTACGAGGCGGCCGCCGAGAATGGCGAACAAGCGCCCTCGGACAAGCAGTAGACAAGAGCGGTAGGGAGGATCTAGCTTCATGAATCAAATCGGTTACACGGCCCTTCTGCTCGCGGTCATGCTGGCCGCTTATGGCGCTGTGATGCCCGTGGTTGGCGCGCGCCTGGGCCGGCGGGACCTAATCCAGAGCGGGCTGCACTCTGCCTACGCGCTCGCCGCCGTGGTCGGTGTGGCGGCGGTGGTCCTTTGGATCGCCATGATGACCCGCGATTACTCGAACTATTACGTGTGGCAGTACACCTCGAACGATCTCAACGGCTTCTACACTTTCTCGGCTTTCTGGGCCGGCAACGCGGGTTCGTTGCTGCTGTGGCTCCTCTTGCTCGCCGGATTTTCGGCCACGGTGGTCTACCAGAACCGCGTGAAGAACCGGGAACTGGTCCCCTACGTGGTCTCCGTCCTCATGGTGGTTTCGCTCTTCTTCGGCCTGCTTCTGGTCGCCTTCGAGGGCTCGAATCCTTTCGAGGCCAACCCCATGGGCTCACCCGCCCAGGGCAACGGCTTGAATCCTATGCTCGAGAATCCGGGGATGGTGATCCACCCGGTGGCTACCTATCTGGGTTACGTTGGCTTTGCGGTGCCTTTCGCGTTCGCCATGGCCGCGCTGATCACCAAGCGTTTGGGCGACTTCTGGATCCGTTCCACCCGACGCTGGACCCTGGCCGGATGGTTCTTCCTGACCATCGGAAACCTGGTCGGCGCCTGGTGGGCTTACGTCACCCTTGGTTGGGGGGGCTTCTGGGCCTGGGACCCGGTCGAGAACGCCTCGTTCATGCCCTGGCTGACCGGCACCGCCTTCTTGCACTCGGTGATGATCCAGGAAAAGAAGGACATGCTGAAGGTGTGGAACATCGTCCTGATCATCATGACCTTCACCCTGACCATCTTCGGCACCTTCCTGACGCGCTCGGGCATCATCAATTCGGTGCACTCCTTCGGGCAGGCCAGCGTGGGTCCCTACTTCATAGCCTTCATGGCGCTGACCCTGGTCTTCAGCCTCAACCTGCTCTTCAGCCGGCTCGACCTGCTGAAGTCGCGTAACGAGTTGGACAGCCTGCTGTCGCGGGAGTCCAGCTTCCTTATGAACAACCTGCTGCTCGTGGGCATGGCCGGGACTGTCCTCTGGGGCGTGCTGTGGCCGATACTCAGCGAAGCGATCACCGGCGACAAGCAGACGGTCGGTCCGCCCTTCTTCGACACGGTCATCCGTCCCATCGGTTTGGTCTTTATGTTCCTCACCGGTATCTGCCCGCTCATAGCGTGGCGGAGGGCAACCTTCGCCAACCTTAGCAAGAACTTCATGTACCCTGGCGGGACCGCGGCCGTGGTACTGGTGGCCCTCTTGGCGTTCGGGATGACCCACGTCTGGGCTCTGATCGCCTTCACCCTCTCGGCCTTCGTGCTGGGTACCATCTTTATGGAATTCGCCCGAGGAACCCTGGTGCGGCGCGAGATGACCGGCGACAACATCTTCAAGGCCTTCACCTCGCTGGTCCGGCGGAATAAGCGGCGCTACGGAGGCTACATCGTCCATGCCGGAGTCATCCTCTTCCTGATCGGGGTCACCGGGCACTACTCCTTCCAGGAGAAGGCCCAGAACGTCCAGCTCGCCAAGGGCGAAGCGGTGACCGTGGGCGACTACACCGTCACCTATGAGGAATTCTCCAGCTTCAACACCGACGAGAAGTCGGTGGGTCAGGCGGTCTTCCGCCTCGAGGAGGACGGTAAGTTCCTGGGTACGGCAGAGCCGGTGCGGGAGTTCTATTTTGCCAAGGACCAGCCCTGGACCCGCGTGGACCGGCACAGCACTCTGCTGCGTGACGTCTACGTCTCACTGATGGAATACGAAGCGCCGGACGGCGCCACCATCACCGTCGACGTCAGCGTCAACCCGCTGACCAGTTGGCTCTGGATCGGGGGCATTGTTGCCACCCTCGGCGGACTCATCGCGCTATGGCCGGACCGGCGGGAGGAGCGGCGGCTGGCCGCCCGCTACGAGCGCCAAGCCCGCCTGCACGAGGTCTAGGAGTTCATATGTTTCGTGAAAAACTACATCGTTTCGTGGTTATGGCGGGTTTCGCGGCTGCGGCGCTCATGCTCCTAGGCGGAGTTGCCGTGGCGGCGGAGCCGCCGACCAGCGCGGCACCCGTCGCCGACAAGATCATGTGCCTTTGCGGCTGCAACTCCGTGCTCTCCAGCTGCCCCCATCCCGAGTGCGGATGGGGAGTGCCGGAAAAGGAGAACATCAGCCGCGAGTTGGCCGCAGGTAAGACCGCGGAGGAGCTGATCGACTACTACGTGGCCACTTTCGGCGAGGAAGTGCTGGCCGCTCCGGCAAAGTCCGGCTTCAACCTCACCGCCTGGCTCATGCCGTTCGCCTTTATCGTGATGGCCGCAGTCGTCCTCTTCTACCTGGTGAGAATGTGGTCGCGCCGGGACGTGGAGCAGGTGCCGGTGCCCGTGCAGCGAGAAGAAATGGACGACGAGGTTCGGCGCCGCCTGGACGACGAACTCAATAAGTTCGACTAGGCCCAGAGAGAGCGAGAAGGACATCATGGCTGCACTGGAATTATTGATCAAGATCGTTATGGCGCTGGCCGTGGTGGCCTACGTCGGCCTTCCCCTCCTCAAGACCCAGTTCGAGGAAGAGGAAGAAGTCATGTCCGAGGAGGCCGAGGACCTCTATCGACGCAAGGAGTCGACCTACTCGGCGATCAAAGAGCTCGAATTTGACTACAAGACCGGCAAGCTCTCGGACCAGGATTACGCTGAACTGGACGCCAAGTACCGCGCCGACGCGGTCGAGGTCCTGGAAACCATCGATCTGATGGAGCACGGCGTGACGGCGTCGCCGGCGAAGGCCCTCAGCGGAGATGCGCCCAAAAAGCGGGGCAAAGGCCTCAGGCCGCGTCCGGCCGCTGCGCTCGAGCGCTTCGTGTGCGTGGGGTGCGGACAGGAGAATCCTCAGGGTGCTCAGTTCTGCGGAGGGTGCGGGTCTGAACTCGGTTCCGAGATCGTGGTGAAATCAGGGAACGGGTCCAAGACACCTGCTTCTGAGTGCGTCGATTGCGGCAAGCCGGTCAAGGATGGCCACAAGTTCTGTGCCTCGTGCGGGGCGGAGGTCCGTGTCTAGCTCGGTCGCTCGCCGTACCGATTTGCCTCCCGCCGACGCGTCCGTCGCTGGACGAGAAGACGATCCGGCCAACCCTCGAACGGGCCCGACAGCGGCTATGCGGGTCCGTCGCCTGTGGAAGTACTATGGTCACTTCCCCGCTCTGCGCGGCTTGGATCTCGAACTGGAGAGGGGTCGCTTTCTCACGGTCTTCGGCCCCAACGGGGCGGGTAAAACCACGCTGATCAAGGTGCTCTCCACCCAGATCAAGCCGTCGGAGGGGCTGGTGGAGGTGGGCGGGCACGACGTGATCGATGCCGCCGACCGGGTGCGCGGGCAGATCGGGGTCATCTCGCACAACACCTACCTCTATCCCAGCCTGACTGCCTTCGAGAACCTCAGGTTCTACGGGCGGATGTATCGGGTGAGCGATCTGGAAGAGCGCTCAAGGGAGCTGCTCGAGCGGGTCGGCCTGCGGGGCCGCGAGGACGATCGCGTTTCCGAATACTCCCGAGGAATGCAGCAGCGTCTCTCGATCGCGCGTGCTCTGCTGCACGAGCCCGAGATCATGTTTCTGGACGAGCCCTACACCGGCCTGGACCAGCACGCCTCGCGCATGCTCCGCGGGGTGCTTGACACGTTGCACGACGGCCGGCGGACCATCTTCATGGTCACACACAATCTGGAGGAAGGCCTGGAGATGTGCGACGAGGTTGCCATTCAGGTCGCGGGGCGTATTTGCTACCGGGAGCCCATCGACCGCGTCAACCGCGAACACTTTGGCGACACCTATTTCGACTGCGTAGGCGGTGGCCACAAATGGGATTCCTAGGCCAGGCCTGGACCATCGCCTGGAAGGACATCCTGGGCGAACTGCGCACCCGGGAGATGGTCTTCTCCATGCTGCTCTTCGGGTTCCTGGTGATCCTGATCTTCAACTTCGGTATCGAGCCGGGCCTTCGCGACGAGGCTCTGGTCAAACCGGGCGTGCTCTGGGCGGCCTTCGTCTTTGCCGGGATTCTGGGCCTCAACCGCTCGTTCAGTTCCGAGAAGGAGAACGACTGCCTGCAGGGCCTGCTGCTCTGTCCCGTCGACCGGGCCGTAATCTATCTGGGCAAGTTTCTCGGCAACTTTGTCTTCGTCCTGGCGATGTCGCTGGCCGTGTTGCTCTTCTTCAGTGTGCTCTACAATGTTGATGTGATCGCGGTGCTGCCGGGACTGCTCGCCATACTTGGGCTCGCCACCATTGGGTTCTGCGCGGTGGGCACGCTCTTTTCGGCGGTGTCGGTGGGCATCAAGACCCGTGACGTTCTCTTGGCCATTCTGTTGTTTCCCGTGCTGGTGCCGGTGATTCTGGCGGCGGCCAAATCCTCGGCCTTCGTGATGAACGGCGAAGGTCTCTTCGCGGGAGGGAGTTGGTTGGCGATGCTGGTAGTCTATGACGTCGTATTCTTGGCCGTCTCGGTCATGGTTTTCGATTACGTCCTCGAGGAGTAGGGGCGCAAATGGCTGAAGAACAAACTCTGAAGCGGACCTTCGCGGAGGCACCGCCGGCAGTGATCGAGCAGCGCGGAGGCCGCGGCGGAGATCGGTCCCTCTGGGTGGACGCGCTGGGCGCGGGCAGCATACTCGCGATTCTCTTTGCGCTCTATCTGGCCCTCATCTGGGCGCCGACCGAAGCGGTCATGGGCGACATCCAGCGTCTCTTCTACTTTCACGTGGCCGCTGCCTGGCTGGCCTTGGGCCCCTCCTTCGGGGTGGTGGCCGCCTGCAGCGTGCTCTACCTTTGGAAGAAGGACCTGCGTTACGACCGCATCGCCTCGGCGTCCGCGGAACTCGGCGTGATGTTCACCACGATCACCCTGGTCACCGGCCCCATCTGGGCGCGGCCTATCTGGGGGGCCTACTGGACCTGGGATCCGCGCTTGACCACCACGCTGGTGCTCTGGTTCATCTTCGTGGCCTACCTTATGCTGCGCTCGGCCGTGGACGCGGGCCACAAACGCGCCCGGCTTTCGGCCGTCTTTGGCATCGTGGGCTGGATCGACGTCCCCATCGTATTCATGTCCATCCGCTGGTGGCGCACGATTCATCCCACAGTAATCGCCTCAGAGGGTGGTGGCCTCGCTCCCGATATGAGGCTGGCCCTGTTCGTGGCGATAGGCGCCTTCACTCTGCTCTACGCTTATCTGCTGGTGGTGCGCGTCCGTCAGGAAGACCTGGCCACCCGCTTGGATCGAGTCCGCCACCAACTCTACCTTCGTTAGGAGGCAGCAGTGTCTAACCTGGGATTCTTGGCCGTCGGCTACGGCTTCATCTGGCTCGTCCTTGGCAGCTACGTCTTCTCGCTGGCGCGCCGCCAGGGCGGACTGAACCGCCAGGTCGACCGATTGGAGCGCGAACTGGAACTGACTCGGGAGGCAGCGCCCGGGCGTTAGGCCCGGCCAGAGCAGGGCGCCAAAAGACAAATGCGTGGCCGCGATTGGCCTTGCGCGTCCACTATTGACCGGATTCCCGCAGAGTTGACTATTGCGGGCAGTACTACAGTTGTTAGTATGGAGAGGCCAACAAGGAGGAACGGATGGAGTCGCCCTTCAGCCTTAACCCCGCGAATCAGGGGTTGAAGCAGGTCCTGGGGGACCTGGAGGCGGAGATCATGGAATGCATGTGGGACCTCGACAAGGCTTCCGTGCGCGAGATGCACGATTGCCTGCTCGAGCGCCGGGATATTGCCTACACGACGGTGATGACGGTGATGAGCCGCCTGGCCGAGAAGCACCTGCTCGAACGCCGGCAGGAGGGGCGTGCCTATATCTACTCGCCGGTGAAGACCCGCGACCACTTTTGCAAGGACATTCTCAGCTCGGTGATGACCGGCCTCTTTGGCGGGATCGACAAGCCGGTGCTCACCCACTTCGTCGAGAGCCTCTCCACGGATGACGAGGCCGAACTCGACGCGCTCGCCGAGATCATAGAGCGGAAGCGGCAGGAGCGAGGGGCATCGACAGCCTAACCTTGATACTAACTTTCGCGCTCCTGCTGGTTTCTCCCTGGCTGGTGTCGCGTTTCCTGGAGTCGCGGCTGGCCCCGCGCGCTCTCGTGTGGGCGTACTTCACGAGCATGCTGGCTGCGGGGACAGCAGTCCTGGTGATGTTGGTGGCGCTCACCCTGCGCTCGCTGCCTCACCGCTACTTAGAGATGACCGGTCTCGAGTGTGCGGACGCCGACAAATGTGCGGGAGTGCTGCCGATGTGGGCGGACGCCACCTTTTCCTTCCTGATCGGCGGGGTGGTACTCGGGCTACTGGCCTTCGCCGCTTTCGCCCTCTTCGGCCAACTGGGCGCCTCGCGGCGCTGTGCGGGAGAGTTGGACTTATGCGCCGAGGCGGTGCTGCTGCCGCTGCCGAAGCGGCCCAATGCCCGGCTGTTGGTGATCGAAGACCCGGTTCCCATCTCCTACACCATCGGTTTCCTGCGCCCCTGCATCGTGATGTCCATGGGACTCTACGACGCCCTCGACGAGGACGAACTCGAGGCGGTGCTCGCCCACGAGGAGGCCCACGTCGGCGGGCGGGACAATCTGCTAACCCTGGCGGCCCAGACCTTCGCCATGACTTTCGCGCTGATCCCAGGATTCCGTTTCGCCTACGCCCGGTTCCGGCGGGCTCAGGAACTCGCGGCGGATGACTTCGCTCACGTGCTGACGGGCGACCCGTTGGTGGTGGCCTCCAGCCTGGAGAAATTCGCACGCAGCGTGCTGGCGCAGGGGCGAGCAGTTCGTGACGGCACGCCCGCCACCGCGGTCGGCTTCGCCGACGAGGGCAACGTGGGTGATCGCATCCGCGGCCTCCTGGAGGACCGGGTCTTTCCCTTCTCCCGGCAGACGCTGGTTGCGACGCTCCTCGGCATCGTATTCATTTTCGGGGTTTTTTCCTCCTCGGCGTTCTCGGTGACCGAAGTGGCTTTGCCCGGCCCGATGGGCTCGCCCGCGTGTCACGCGGTCAGCGCCGCCGAGCCGCACGACCAGTACTGCACGGGGCACTAAGAGCTTTTTTCGCCAGACCTCGGCGCACCCGCCGACCCGCCCCGTTCGAGTTTCCTTCAGGCTTCAAAGCAATCCCTGTTGTTGAGCTACTATCAGCCGTAGTAGAATGCTGCTTCAGCAGCGCGGCTACCGCCATCCAGTGGTTGTGGGCCCCCGCCGGCATCGTAGTATTGATTGTCCAAACAGGAGCGTTGCCTAGTGGCTCGTGAATCCAAAACGAAAGCGTCGGGACTGCAGCAGAAGCGGGAGCGCTTCGATGATGCCGGTCGCTTTCCACTGAAGAAGGTGCTCGCCCTCGGCTTCGCCGTCTTCGCTCTGATCTTTGGGGGGGCCTACGGCTACCAGGCCTGGCAGGCGGGGCAGGCCGTTGGCGGCCCGTCGCTGACCGACTCCGTTTCCTATGAGGGAACCCAGGTTGCCATGACCGTCGTCGAGGCTACTCAGACCGCTGAGGGCCTGAGCTTTCCCGTCGCCGAGGTGGAGGCGAACTCCCTGATTCGCGTTAACTACGAGCGCACTCAGCCCATGCCGCAGGAGTACCAGCAACTGGTCGGCGGCAATTCCCTGCCCATCTTGGCCTATGTCGCGCCGGACGGCTCTCTGGTCGCCGCATCGTCCTTCTGCGAGCCCTGCCGTTCGCTGGACTTCCATATCGAAGGCGACAAACTGGTCTGCAACGTCTGCTTCACGACATGGGAACTCAGCACGCTCGAGGGGGTCCAGGGTGGCTGCCTCGACTACCCGCCGGAAGAGGTCACCGCTGAAGTTCGGGGCGACCAGGTCTTCCTGCCCGCTGCCGACCTTGAAGCCTGGCAGCCGAGGGCCTTCTAGCGCGGCTTGCCAGACCGATCCGCCACCCCCGGCTGATTTCGAGAAGGAGCGGCATGCGCCTGTCCAAGATCGCCCTGCGCAACGTGCGGAGACACCCTTCGCGCGCGCTGCTCCTGGTCCTCGTGATCGCGGTCACCGTGGCGGTTACGGCCGCCCTCGCGCTGGTGAACCTGAGTGCCGAAGAGGACCTCGCGAGGCAGGTGGATGAGTACGGCGCCAACATAGTGGTGATGCCCCGCTCCGAGGAGCTGCCGCTGAGTTATGGGGGCGTCGATCTGGGCGATCTCACCTACGACGTGGAGCCGCTTCACATGTCGGACCTGGACAAGATCCGGGGGATCGAGGTGGCGGAGAACCTCAACCGGGTGGCGCCCAAGCTGGTGGACGTGGCCGAGATCGACGGGGCTCGGGTGCTGGCCGCAGGCGTCGTGTGGGAAGAGGAGCTCGCGCTGAAGCGCTGGTGGAAGATCCGGGGGGAAGAACCCTCGGCGACCTCCGACGTTCTGCTTGGAGCTGAGGCCGCTGAGTCCCTGGGACTGACTCCCGGGGATCAGGTATCTCTCAAAGGGGAAAGCTTCCGCGTGGCGGGGGTTCTCGAGGAGACCGGCACGGATGAGGACGGGCTGCTATTCCTGGATCTGGGCGTCGCTCAACGTTTGTGGAATCGCGGAGACGAGCTCAGCTTCGTCGAGGTTTCCGCCTACTGCAGCACCTGTCCGATCGAAACGATCAACGCCCAGATTGCGGCGGAGATGCCCTACGCCAGGGTGTCCGCCGTGCTCAAGATGGCGGAGTCGCGCGAACTGCTCATCGGCCAGTTCCGCCTGTTCAGCCTGGTGTTGTCCGGGCTGATGGCAGCGGTTGGCGTTCTCATTGTGCTCAGCACCACGCTTGGCGCGGTCCGCGATCGCCGCCGGGAGATAGGGGTGTTCCGCTCGTTGGGCTACCGCCGTTACCACATCCTCCAGATAGTGCTTGCCGAGAACCTGGTGCTGGGCGGTGCGGCTGCCCTGCTCGGAGTCGGGGTCGCCTCCGCGGTGCAGGGGCCGCTCGCCCAGAGACTGGCCGGAGTGGCAAACCCACTCGCGCCGCCGCCGCTGGTGCTTGCGGTGGTGCTGGCGACGGCGCTCTTCGTGGTCCTGCTCGCCACGCTCTACCCGGCCTGGGCCGCGTCTCGGCTCAGCCCGACCCTCGCGCTCCGGGAGGTATAGCTTGAATCTCCGCGATATCGCGTTCGGGAATCTGCGCCGCCGTAAGGGCAAGGCTTTTCTGATCACTATCGGCCTGACCACCGCCGTGGCCGCCTTCGTGCTGGTGCTCACGTTGATTCTCTCCCTGCGTCACACCATGGACGAGCAGCTGAGCTCGTACGGCGCCAACCTGTTGGTCACCCCGCCGGCAAGCGACGTCACGCTCTCCTATGGGGGTGCGACCATCGAGGGGGCGGCCAGCGGGCAGGTCGCCTATCTTGGCGATACCGAACTCCAGGCGATACGCGCCCTGCCGCCCGACCAGGTAGTCGGGGTGCTTCCCATCCTCTTGGCTCCGCTCGAGGTGGAGGGGCGCCGGTTCTTGGGGCTGGGCACGGAACTCGCCCAAGCCGAGGAGCGCAAAGCCTGGTGGAAGGTCGAAGGCCGCCTCCCCCAAAAGGACAATGAGGTGCTCCTCGGGCTGAACGTGCGCAACGAGCTCGGCCTGGAAACGGGTGAATCTATCCGGGTGGCGGGGCAGGACTTCGTGGTCAGCGGCGTCCTCTGGGAAACCGGGGACCAGGAAGACAACCTCATCCTGCTCGACCTGCCGGTGCTCCAGGAGCTGACCGGCATCCAGGGCCGCTATCACCTGATCGAGGTGACCGCCGCCCGTTCCGATGCGGTTGAACCGCTGCTGGCGCAGATGACGCGCGAGCTGCCACAGGCAGAGGTCACCGCGCTGCGTCATTCGATCGAGTTCACCAACCAATCGAATAAGGCGCTGGCGGACTTCGGTCTCGCGATTACCGCGCTGATCGTGATCGTGGCCGGATTCGTGGTGGCTACCACCATGTTGATGGCCGTCAAGGAGCGCCAAAAGGAGATCGGCATCTTCCGGGCGGTGGGCTACAAGCAGCGGCACGTGGCCTCGCTCGTGCTGATCGAAGCCGCCGCTCTCAGTGCGGTCGCGGCAGGCGTGGGCATCGCCTTGGGGGCGGCGGGCGCCTGGGCCACGCCTCAGCTGGCCCGGGGGTTGTCGCTGGTGTTCGTCTTCGATCCGTTGGTATTGGTGTACGGCACGCTGCTGGCCTTCATTCTGGGGCTTACGGCATCGCTTTACCCGGCCTGGCGGGCCGCCGGCCTGGAGCCGAGTCTGGCCCTCAAGCGAATCTGATCAAGGAATCGGCGGAGGAGGTATCCGCGTGGCGCTTCTCGAGATAAACGGCATCAGCAAGGTCTACGGGGGCCAGGGCCCCGGCGGGGTCACGGCTCTTCACGCTGTGGATCTGTGCATCGAGGCGGGGGAGTACGTGGCGGTAATGGGCCCCTCGGGCTCGGGCAAGACCACGCTGCTCTCCATTCTGGGCGCCATGAGCACGCCCAGTGTTGGCAGCCTGATGATCGACGGCATCGACGTATATAGCTTGTCTCAAGAGCGCCAGGCCGACCTGCGCCGCGAGTATCTGGGCTTCGTTTTTCAGGGGCTGGAGCTGGTCCCATACCTGACCGCTCTGGAGAACGTGATGCTGCCTCTCGCCATTCTCAAAGAGAAGCGTAAGCAAGAGCGGGCCCTCGAAGCCCTGGAGCGCGTGGGCATCGACGAACGCAAGGCGCGTCGCGTGCCGGCGGAGCTCTCGGGAGGCGAGCAGGGCCGGGTTGCCATAGCGCGCGCCATCGTGAACGATCCGCCCATCATCATGGCGGATGAGCCCGTCGGCAGCCTGGACTCAGCCACGGGCCGCCAGATCCTGGACCTCCTGCGGGAACTGGCGGATGAGGGACGCGCCGTGGTGATGGTGACGCACAATCCCGAATCCACGCAGGACGTGGATCGCATCATCCGCATCCGCGACGGCCGCGTGGAAGAGGACGCGCACCTGCTCCGAGTCGAGGCGCATCCGATGGCGTCTCTGCATACCCGTTAGGGTATTCAACATCTGCTAGAATG
Source organism: Actinomycetes bacterium (assembly GCA_024637095.1). Classification (GTDB taxonomy): domain Bacteria; phylum Actinomycetota; class Thermoleophilia; order RBG-16-64-13; family RBG-16-64-13; genus Soudan-30. The sequence goes on along the minus strand of JAGXFV010000032.1, from coordinate 30,706 downwards.
GGCGCGTCCGTGAGCGTCGCGAAGGAGCGTGTATGACCCGATCGAGGACCCTGTTGCCGATCCTCTTGTTGCTCTTGGTGGCCGTTCTCTCTTTTGGGCCGGCCGGTTGTGGAGACGATGAATCCGAGCCCACCGCGAATAACACGGAGGGCCCTGCCTCCGCGGCCGGCGACGACGCCACGGTTGGGAGCGACGCCACGGCGACCGGCGGTGTCAACCTCGTGCGCGAGGACTTCTCGCTGGAGTCCTACCGAGGTAAGCCGTTGCTCCTCAACTTTTGGGCCTCCTGGTGACCAACCTGCGTGGAGGAATCTCCCGAACTCGATAGGTTCTATCGGGAAAGCTCGGAAGTCGCGAATCTTCTGGTGGTCGCAGTGCAGGATACGGAGGAGGACGTCACCGACTTTCTGCAGTCGAACGGCTATCAGTTCCCGGTGATGCTCGATCTCGATGGGCAGCTGGCCATGGACTACCGGGTTCAGGGCGTGCCCACGCTGGTCGTCATCGACTCGCAGGGCGAGATCAGCCGCACCCTGGTTGGAGTGAAGCCGACGGCCGAAGACCTGGTCACCCTGGCCCAGGAGGCCGGGTAGCTCACTTGGGCGGCGTCGAGGAAGTCACGCTAACGGCTTTCCTCCTGGCCTTCGCGGCCGGCGCCGCCAGCTTCCTCAGTCCCTGCGTGCTGCCGCTCTTGCCCGGCTACCTGTCCTTCGTTTCCGGAGTGGGCCTCGACGAACTCCAGGCCGACACCCGCCGGGTCTTCATTAGCACTCTGTCGTTCGTGCTGGGATTCTCGCTGGTCTTCACCTTGAGCGGCGCGGGGGCGGGTTTCATCGGGAGCCTGCTTCTGACCAACCGGCGGTTCCTAACCATCGTCGGGGGGGTGCTCATGGTGTTGATGGGGTTGTACGTGGCCGGCGCGGGGGGCCGTCTTTTCCAGCGCGAGCGCCGCCTGCTGCCTTTCAAATCGCCCCAGGGAGTTCTGGGCGCGGGGGTCGTGGGGGTGGCCTTCGCCATCGGCTGGGTGCCGTGCGTGGGCCCGATTCTCGGCTCTATCCTCACCCTGGCCGCTTCCGGTCAAAATCCGGCCGGAGGCGCCCTCCTGCTCTTGGTCTATTCTCTGGGCCTGGGGATTCCCTTTCTGCTCTCCGGACTGTTTCTCACTCGGGCGCTCTCGGCAGTCTCCTGGATCAAACGCCACTTCACCGCGGTCAAATTGGCCTCCGGGGGTCTGCTGATTGTCTACGGCATGCTCATGATCAGTGGGGGCTTCACCGAAATCGCCCGCTTCTTGGCCCCGTACCAGCTGTTCGAATTCTAGAGAGTTGAGCATGCTCGGTTTAGCCGGGGTGATAGTTTCGGGACAAGACGATAGGGAGCCACAACACGGGAGACGATCATGGCCGAGTGTTTCAATTGTCACCGCGAAATCGATCTGAAAGCCGAGAAGTGCCCGCACTGCGGAGCCGACCTGACCGAGCCCCCGTTCGATAAGAAACCCCACTGCGGTACCCCACAAAGCCCTCCGGGCAAGTAGGATCACCAGCAATACATGTCTGATCGGGGACCGGCCGCCCGTGGCCGGTCCCTTTCGTTCTGCGCTGAAGGAGAAAGATGCCAGAAGAGCCGCTGACCCCGCAGAGCGAGGAGACCTCGGCCGGCTTGAGCCTGCTGCCTGCGTTCTTTTTCGAGGACGGGGCATGGCGGGAGGCCCAGGAGCCGCTGCCCGAGGAGGAGCCCGTTACCCTCAACCTCAACGGCCGGGAACTGATCACGATGCTGGCCAGCCCGGGACTGCGGCGCGAGCTGGCGGTGGGTTTCCTCTACGGCGAGGGGATCCTCGACCGATTGGAACAGCTCAAGTCGCTCGAGGAGGACGAGGCGGGCGTGCGCATAGAGGCCGACGACGTCGAACTAGGAGCTCGGCTTTTCGAGAGGCGGGTTCTGGGCTCCGGCTGCGGCAAGGGCGTGACCTTCCTCTCGGGCTTGGACGCTTTCGCCGAATCGGGACGGCCGCCGGTCGAAGAGCTTCCCCGATTTCCGGTCACGACCATCTTTGGCGCGGCCGCTCAGGTCTACGGTGGAGGGCCGCTCTACCGGCGGACCCGGGGAACTCACGCGGCGGCACTGTTCACCGTGGGCGGGGAAGCCCTCGCTTTTGCCGAGGACATCGGGCGCCACAACGCCGTCGACAAGGTGGTGGGGAGGGCGCTTCTGGCGGGCCACGGCCTGCGGGAGACCTTCCTCGTGGTCACCGGTCGCATTAGCTCCGAAATGGTCTCCAAGACGGCGAAGACGCCGGTGCCGCTCATCGTTTCGAAGAGTGTGCCCACCGCCATGGCGGTGCGGCACGCCGGCCGTCTGAGGCTGGGAATTGTGGGCCGGGTTCGCCGCGGATCGTTGGTGGCCTTTACCCTTCCCGAGCTCATCCAAGCCGCCCCGGGCAAACGCGCGGACGCGGATGGCGGGGACACCGATAGCGCAGCCGTCGATGGCGCGGCCGCCGCCTCGGCCGCCGCCGGCGCGGCCGCGGATGACGACCGGCCTGGCCCCGGGAGGGACGCCTGAGCCGGGCGCGGCAGGTGGCCCGCGGCGCTGCTCCCGTCCTCTGTCTGGACGTGGGCATGGGCACCAACGACCTCTTGCTGTGGCAGCCGGATGAACGGGGAGAAAACCAGATCCACCTGGTGCTCCCCTCGACGACGCGCATACTGGCCCGGGAGATCGCCGAGACCACCCGCCGCGGGCTTGGACTGGTGCTGCGCGGGGAGCTGATGGGCGGCGGACCCAGTGCGAAGGCGGTGCGGCGCCACCTCGAGGCCGGACTCCCGGTCTATGCGGAGCCCACCGCAGCTCAGACCCTGGACGACGACCTCGACGAGGTGCTCGGCCTAGGGGTGACCTTGGTCGACGAGAGCGAGGCCGCCCGGCTGGCCAAACAGGGGCATGCCGAAGTCCGCATGGGCGACCTGCGCCTTCCCGAGCTCCTGGAAAGCCTCGAGAAGCTGGGGGCTCCTCGGCCAGAAGGGCTAGCCGTGGCCGTGCAGGACCACGGCCAGGCCCCCGCGGGAGTCAGCGACCGCGTCTTCCGCTTCCGTTTGTGGGCGAAGCTGCTCGAGCAGTCGCGGCGCCTGGCCGATCTCTTCTACCTGCCCGAAGAGGTGCCTTCCGAGCTCACCCGCATGCAGGCCGTGGTTCGGCTCGTGGATGGACGCCTTCCCCTGGTGGTGGCGGACACCGGTCCCCCTGCGCTCTGGGGGGCCCACCTCGCGGCCGCGGCTCCGCGGGTTTTGGCGGTCAATTACGGCAACGGCCACACCTTGGCCTCCTTGGTCGAAGGGGATGAGCTTTCCGGCCTCTTCGAGCATCACACCCGGCTGCTGTCTCCGGAGGGGATGGCGGCATACCTGCGGCGCTTTGCCGCGGGCGAGCACCTTGGCGAGGATGTCTTCCGTGACGGCGGCCATGGCGCGCTACCGGTGGGCGCGCCTTTTGCCCTGGAGGAGGTTGCCCTGTCGGTGACCGGCCCAGGACGGGTACGCTTCCGGAAGCTGAGCCTCGAGCAGCGCGAAGCCTCTATGCACGGCGACATGATGATCACCGGTTGCTGGGGTCTCCTGGAGGGCTATAGAGCTCGTCTTCTCGCCTAGCCTGGGTGGAGGCGGGCCCAGGGCGGGCGGCGGCCGGTGGCCGCCGCTGCCGCAGAGTTTCCGCGTGCTAGTATCCGGCCGATGATGGAGCCCGGTAACTCCGAACCTTCCACCGCGCCCGCCCGCCCTCGCGGAGAACGCTTGACGCGCGTTCCGGTGGGCGGAGCCAACTCTCTCTGGGGGTGGGAGCGGCGGGTACCCATGCGCAAGGTGATCCGCAACTTCTTCTTCGTCTACACCGCGCGCTACCTACCTTATCTCGGCTGGAAGAACGCGCTCTACCGGCGGATGGGGATGCGGGTCGGGCGACAAGTGTCACCCGCGCTCAGCGCCACCATGGATATCTTCTTTCCGGAACTGATCTCCATCGGAGACAACAGCATCATCGGCTATCACACGGTGATCCTGGCTCACGAGTTTCTGCTGGACGAATTGAGGACCGGGCCCGTGGTGATCGGCAGGGACGTCGTGATCGGGGCGAACTGCACCGTTCTCCCGGGCGTGGTCATCGGCGATGGGGCGGTGGTGGCGGCGCACAGCCTGGTCAACCGCGACGTGCCGCCGGGGACAACCGTGGGTGGGGTCCCTGCGCGCCCGCTCGAGAAGGGCGGCCGGATCTAGATGGCGCTCGAAGGCAAGGTGCGCGATCTCGCCCTGCCCGAGGTCTTCCGCCTGATTCAGATTAGCGCAAAGACCGGAGTGCTTTGGGTGCGCGCCGGAAGCCGGAAGGGCAGTGTTCATTTCCGCTCCGGTCAGATCCACTACGCATCCTCTTCTCCGAGCGGAGCCCCCATTGCCGAGAGGCTCATACGTGCGGGGAGACTCCGTCCCTCTCAACTGAAGTCGGCTCAGGCCGAACTCCGTGCAGCCGAAATGCGGTCTCCAGAACCCCAACCCTCCGCGCCCGGCTCCTCCCCGGGTGACGGTCTCCTGCCCGCGCTCCTTCTTCGGCGGGAACTGGTCTCCGAATCCGAGCTCGTCAGCTATCTGCGGGACCAGATCGAGGACTCGGTGTTCAACTTGTTCAGCTGGCCGGATGCGGAATTCGAGTTCATCCTGGGGCAAGAACCCGACGAGGACAGCTTGCTGCTCACCCTCGACGCCGAAGCGGTGATCATGGAGGGTTGCCGCCGGATGGACGAGTGGCCTGCGATTATGGCCAGGTTGGGGTCGCTCGAGAAGGTGCCCCACCTGGTGCCCAGCGCCCACGAAGTCTCGCTCAAACCCCAGGAATGGGCGCTGGTCTGCCTGATGGACGGGCGGCGCGACGGGAGCACCATCGTCGCGCAGGCGGCCGCCGATCGTTTCCATGCCGCCAAGGCGCTGGCCAATCTGGTGGGCGCGGGTCTGGTGACCATGCGGGACCCCGCGCTGGAACTCCTGGGTAAGAAGACGGCGGTCGCGCTACAGGGTCCTATCGACATCTACAACCTGACCTTGCTTGCTTCGCTCTGCAACTCCGAAGTGACCTCCCACCGGCGGACCGAGCCGGCGGGCGAGGAAGAGATCGAGGTGCAGTTCACCGCCGGCGTGCGCGAGGACGATCGGGGCGGGGAGCTTCTGGTGTATTTCCCGGAGAGCCGCACTCCCGCCGAGGTGATCCGGCGGATGGCGCTTGAGACCTCGGGCTTCATCCTGCTGGTGAATATCAACAGCCGGGACTCGGTCGCGGCTTCCAGGCGCGACGTCGCGCTGATGGAGTCCATCACGGAGCGGCCCTGGGTGGTCGCGGCATATGCTTCCATGGTTGATGAGGCTGTGTACGAAGAAGAGATCCGGCAGATCCTCTCTCTCCCGGAAGGCGTCCCCGTGGTCTACTGCAACATTCGCGATCCTGAGGATTCGGCGGGCGTGCTCGACGCCGTCCTCTCGCGGCTGCCGTGAGGGGGGGGCAGGTGAACCGGCGAGGACCTCTGCGTGTTCCCCTGGGCTTCATCCTGATGGCGGTGGTCGCTGGGGGTCTGGGGCTCGTGCTTGCCAGGTCCGCCGTGCCCCTCGCCCTGCAAGTGGGCGCCCTGGGCCTGATCACCCTGGCCGCCGTGGGGCTCCTCTTTGGCCTGGGGGGACTTCTTTCCTTCGCCTTTCTCGCATTGTTCCGTGACGGGGACGGGAAGGATGAGAGATAGACCCCCGGAAAAGCGGGTGGTCACCACCAAATTCTTCAAGGGGGCAACCATGAAGCTCGCGATCACAGGCAAAGGCGGCGTCGGCAAGACCACGCTCGCCGGAACCATCGCGCGCATCCTTGCTGAGGACGGCTTCACCGTGCTGGCGGTGGATGCCGATCCAGATGCCAACCTGGCCAGCGCGCTCGGCGTGCCGCCCGAGGAGGCCCGCGGGATCGTCCCCATCGCCGAAATGAGTGATCTGATCGCCGAGAGAACCGGGGCGCAGCCGGGCACCATGGGCGGCTTCTTCAAGATCAACCCTCGGGTGGACGACATCCCCGACGAGCTCAGCTACAAGATGGACGGCATCCGTCTGATGGTGATGGGAACGGTCAAGGAGGGAGCCGGCGGTTGCATCTGCCCCGAATCGGTTCTTCTCCGTTCTTTGATGCGTCACCTTCTGGTGCGGCGCAAGGAGGCCGTGATCCTCGATATGGAGGCGGGTATCGAGCACCTCGGCCGGGGGACATCCGAGAGCGTGGATGCGATGCTCGTCGTCGTCGAACCCGGCGCCCGCAGCGTGAGAACGGCCGAATCCATCCGCAAACTGGCGCAGGATCTTGGCATCCGCCATCTCTTCGTGGTGTTGAATAAGGTGCCGTCCGAGGACATGGAGGCCATGATGGCCTTCCTTGAGGATTTCGAGGTGCTGGGTTCACTCCCGTATTCGGATCAGGTGCGCCGCGCGGATCTGGATGAGGCTCCGCCGTTCGAACGGGCGCAGGCTTATGTGGAGGCGGTTCGCGGCGTGGTCGCCGAACTGCGTTCCCGTCTGGACCTAGCGGATGAGGCCTGAGCCGTGCCTGTCTTCGAGGACGTGGTGCTCGAGGGGCACCTGATCGATTCTCTGGTTCTGCCCCGGGTACTGGACGACATCCTGGCTTCGGAGGGAACCCACCAGATCGTCTCGCTCGAGATCGGACATGGACGCGAGGATGTCTCGCGGGCCACCATCCGCATTGCGGCGGAAACGGATCGGCAGCTCGAGCAAATACTCTCCTTGGTGCAACGCCACGGCGCCGCCCCCGCCCAGGCCGGTGACGTGCAGACCGAGACCGTGGAACGCGACGGGGTCTTCCCCTTGGATTTCTACTCGACCACCAACTTGGAGTCGTACGTCCGTCTCCGCGGCCGGTGGGTCGGCGTGGAGAACCCGGAGATGGATTGCGCCATCCTGGTCGATGTCGAAGCGATGACGGCCCGGACGGTTCCCATGATCGAGGCGCGGCGCGGCGACCATATCGTGGTCGGGCGCAGCGGTGTCCGGGTGGTCCCCCTCGAACGCGACCGCCGAGGCCGCAACTTCGAGTTCATGAGCTCGACCGTCTCTTCGGAGAAGCCCAAGGCGTTGGTCGTGGGCGAGATTTCGCGGTTGATGCGGGAAACCCGCGAATCGGGGCGGAAGATCATCGCGGTTGCCGGTCCGGCCGTGGTTCACACCGGCTCCGCTCCGGCCCTCTCCCGGTTGGCCCGCGAGGGTTGGGTGGACGTGGTATTCGGGGGCAACGCCATAGCGGCCCACGACATCGAGGTGGCCTTGTTCGGCACCTCCCTGGGCGTGAGCGTGACCGAGGGGACGCCCGTCCACGGAGGACACGCACACCACCTGCGTGCGATCAACCGCATCCGGGCCGAAGGCGGGATCAGCCAAGCGGTCCGGGCGGGAGTGCTCCGCGAGGGATTGTTCTACGAGCTGGTCAAGGCGGAGGTGCCCTTCGTGCTCGCCGGGTCTGTGCGGGACGATGGTCCCCTGCCCGAAGTGATCACGGACGTGATCGAAGCCCAGAGCGCCATGCGCTCCCATGTGGGCGACGCCGGCCTCTGCCTGATGCTCTCGACCATGCTGCATTCGATCGCGACGGGCAATCTGCTGCCTGCGCGGGTCCACACCGTTTGCGTGGACATCAATCCGGCCGTGGTGACCAAGCTGGCCGACCGTGGCAGCTTCCAAGCGATTGGGGTGGTGACCGACGTGGGTCTCTTCCTCGACGAGCTCGCGGACCGGCTGGCCGAGGAGGACTAAGCCCCTACTGCCTCCGACCCGCGGAACCCCCTGACCTCGCTTAGCATCCCGAATCCACCGGGAACCGCGCCGCACTCTCTTCCGTCGAACCGGCAGACAACCACGAAGGCGCGGGGATTGGCCAACAGACGCTTCCCCGCCGGTAGCCGGCCCGCCGCATATTCGGCGGAGAAGGAGGCGGTCATGAGACGCATCAAGGACTTCGCAGAATCACTGGGGATGGGAGGGGGCCGTCTGCCCGCTCTTCTTTTGTTGTTGGCGGTCGTCGCCGTTGTGGCTCTGGCCGGTTATGGAGATTCGGTCGACATGCTGTTTGGCGGCGGTTCAGATGAGAGCGCCGAATCGCGCGCGATCTCAGACGGCGACACCCTCGCGCCGCCGTCGGTGAATAATCCGGCAGTGGAACCTTTCGAGGACGGACGGAACGCCGGCGGCCCCGAAGAGGACGCCGCTGAGGCAGACATAGCGATGGCATCGGCGGCGGCCGGCCCGGCAGCCGATCAGGCCGCCGCGGCAGTCGTCGAGCCCCTGCCGGCCACTCTCACGCAGTCCTTTCTGGGCCGCAAGGTGATCAGCAACGCCGAGATGCAGGTCGAGGTTCCCGAGGGCGAATTCGCCACCGTCTTCGCCCGCTTGACCGAGCTTCCCCTTCGTTTCGGAGGCTATCTGGTCTCGAGTGAAGCCAACGCCTCCGATGAGCAGGACGCCCCCCGCAGCGGCACGGTCTCGCTGCGGGTTCCCTCCGAGCGACTCCCCGAGGTGCTGCAGGCAGCGGGCGGGTTGGGCGAAGTCAAGGCGCGGAGCGTCAGCAGCCAGGACGTGACCGAGGAGTTCGTCGATCTCGAGGCCAGGCTGAAGAACGCGCGCGCCCAGGAGGAATCGCTGCGGGAACTGCTTGCCCGAGCCACCAAGGTGGAGGAGGTCCTCCAGGTCAGAAACGTGCTCTCATCCATCCAGATGGAGATCGAACAGCTCGAGGGGCGTCTGCGTTACTTGAATGAGTACTCGGATTTCGCCACGGTGACGGTTGGCGTCTTCGAACCCGGGGTCCAGGTGGCTCTCACCCGCGACTGGGGATTCTTGCGTGCGCTCGAGCAGGCGGGATTTGCCTTCGTCAATACCATCAACGGGATCATCGTGTTCGCCGGTGGCTTCCTGCCTCTTGCGATCCTGGCGCTGGCCGCCTTCTGGGGCGTCGGCCGGGTCTGGTCCCGCCGGTCCGCGGAGAGCCGCATGGACGGTTGAGCAAACCGCTTTCTGTCCGCCGGGGCCGCTATCCTCTAATCAGGTTGTAGGGGAAGCGGCCCCTTTTCGCCGCCGGGGGGGCACCGGGATCGGTGCTATACTTCGATCTCCTTTGGCCCACGTGTGCCGAAGGAATCACATCTCGAATACCCACCCCTGCTCCGGTGAGATTCCGGGGCCGCTCAGCCCGAAGGAGGTGAATTGCTTGAATAGCTACGAAATGATGCTCATCCTGCGCCACGACGCCACCGAAGAGGTGCGCGCAGCCGTTCTGGATCGCGTCCGCGAAATCGTCACGTCAGCCGGCGGAGAACTCACTAAGCAAGACGAGTGGGGCAAACGGCGTTTTGCCTACGAGATCGACCACATGAACGAAGGCTACTACCACGTGCTTCTGTTCGACTCGAACACCGAGACTCTGGACGAGGTGACCCGCGTGCTCGGAATCACCGACGAAGTGGTGCGTTACATGCCCACCCGTCTGGAGCACGAGGCGGTCGCGGCTCCCCTGGGAGGCGCGGAAGAAGGCGGAGAGGAGTAAGCGATGGCACGAAGCTTCGCCAAGGCGCAGCTCGTAGGCAACCTGACCCGGGACCCGGAGTTGAAGCAGCTCCCCAGCGGTAACTCGCTTTGTCAGCTGGGAGTCGCCGTCAATACCCGTCAGAAGGACGCCTCGGGGCAGTGGGTGGACAAGCCCAACTACTTCGACGTCGTGGTCTGGGGTGCTCAGGGCGAAGCCTGCGCCCGCTACCTGACCAAAGGACAGCAAGTGGCTGTCGATGGGCGATTGAGTTACCGCTCCTGGGAAAGCCAGGACGGCGGCAAGCGGAGTAAGATCGAAATCGTGGCGGACGAGGTCGTGTTCATGGGCGGGGGTCAAGGCGGCCAGGGTGGCGGTTCGGACCGCGGCTCTCACGCTCCCTCGCAGAAGAGCGACGTCGCGCCGGCCGACGACTTTCAGGACATCGACTTCGGTGACGAGGACGATATCCCCTTTTAATGAGATCCAAGTAGGAGGAATTAAGCCAAGTGGCGTTCAAGCAGCAGCGTAAGCGCACTCGCCCGGGGGGCCCCTCCCGGCGGCGCAAGTATTGCTTTTTCTGCAAAGAGAAGGTCGAGCACGTCGACTACAAAGACTTCACGACTCTCCGCCGGTTCATGTCGGAGCGAGGCAAGATCCGCTCCCGGCGTACCACCGGAGCATGCCGCAAGCATCAGAATCAGGTTTCGACCGCGGTCAAGCGGGCCCGCGAGATGGCCCTGCTTCCCTACAGCAACCGCTAGAGCGGAAGGCGCGGGGACGGACGAGACCCGAGTTCGGAGGGGCACATGAAGGAACTAGAGGCCTCCGGGGTCACCGAGGCGGGCAAGGCAATCGCCCTTGCCGTAGTCCTCACTGTGGCCACCGTTTACGTGCCCCTGGTGTCAGCCGGGCTCATCTTCATGCTCCCCCTCCCGATCGCCTACGTCACCAAGCGCCGCGGAGCGCAGACCGGGATCGCGGCCGCGATCGGCGCCGGCATTCTCACCGGCCTGTTGACCGGTCCGCTGAACGGACTGCTGGCGGCCTTCTTGGCCGGCCTCTCGGGCGTCATGCTCGGCACCGCGTTGGCCCGGGGATGGCGTTCGTCCACCAGCCTGCTGTCCCTGACGGCTGTGGTGTCGGTGGGTCTCGCCGGAATCGGTGGAGCCACCTGGGTGCTGACCGGAATGGATGCGGATCAGGTGGGCGAGATGGTCGACCGCTCTTTGGCCTCGGCCTCGGACCTCTACGTGGCTGCCGGTATGGAGCAGGCTTCGGTGGACGCGGCAGCGGAGCAGGTGCGAGAGGTGGTGGAGCTGGTTCCCTATCTCCTTCCGAGCATTCTGGGAGTCATCGCGCTGCTGTTCGCGGGCGCGGCGCTCGCCCTGGCCGGGCTGGTGTTCCCGCGGTTGGGCGAGGAAACGCGGGCGGGAGGTTCGTTCTCGGCCTTCAGATTGCACTGGGGTGCTGCCTATGGCTTCATCATCGGGCTCGGTATGCTGGTGGGCTCGAGCTGGACCGGAAGCGCGGCCGGCACGGTGGAACTCATCGGACTCAACCTCTTTCTCTTCTTCCAGATGCTCTACTTCGTCCAGGGCCTGGCGGTGGTTCACTGGTTTGTACTCAATAGGAAGATGACCGGCTTCGGACGCGCCGCCGTCTACGGGGTGGCGGTTCTCGGGCAGTTCGTCCTTACGCTCACCAGTTGGGCAGGATTGCTGGACACGTGGTTCGATTACAGAAAAAGACTGGCCGCCAGGAAGCCCGCGAGCGAGGTCTCGCGGCCGCCCGGGGGCCGTGACGACGAATGGAAGGAATGACGAATGGAAGTCGTTCTCTTGAAGGATGTAGACAAACTGGGCCAGAAGGGGGCGGTTGCCAACGTTTCCGAGGGCTATGCCCGCAACTATCTGATCCCCCGCAAGCTCGCGGAAGTCGCGACCCCGGCCAAGGTGGAGTCGCTGCGCCGGGCCATGGAAGAGAAGGAGACCCGCGAACGGCGCGAAGCCGAGCAGGCGGTCGAGGTGCAGGAACTGCTCTCGCGTACCGTACTCACCATCGCGGCGCAGGCCGGTCAGGGTGAGCGCCTCTTCGGCTCGGTCACCAGCCAGGACATCGTCTCCGCGATATACGCGGCGCGGCGCCTGCGCATCGACAAGCGGAAGATCCAACTCGGCGAGCCTATTCGCACCCTGGGCCCGCACATCGTCAAGGTCGACGTGCACTCGAGCGTGGAGCCGGCCGACGTCAAGGTGATCGTGGTCCCCGAGGGCGGTTCGAGCTCCTAGGGGCTTCGGTTTGGCGGAGAACGGACAGCGCGGCCCGTCCGGCGACGGCGGAAGGGAGGGCAGGAGCTCCGGCCAGGAGTATCTGCCCCCTCAGAACCTCGACGCGGAGGTATCGGTTCTTGGCGCCATGATGGTGGCCAACAACATGATCCCCGCCGTGACCGAGATCCTGCAGCCGAAGCAGTTCTACCGGCGGACTCACCGGCTGATCTACGAGTCGATCGAGGAGATCTACTCGCGGGGAGAGCCGGTCGATCCGATCACTGTCAGCGAGCAGCTGAGCAACAAGGGCGTCCTAAAAGAGGTCGGGGACAAGGCCTACATCCACAGCCTGACTTCGGCCGTGCCCGCGGCGGCCAACGCCCGTCACTACGCGGACATCATCCGCGAGAACTACATGTTGCGGTCGCTGATCGAGGTGGGCAGTCAGATTGCCGACCTGGGCTACCGACGCGAGGGCGAGCCCGTCGATCTCATCGACCGGGCCGAGCAGCTGGTATTCGATATATCCCAGACCCGGGTCTCCGGCGAGTTCGCGCCCATCAGCGAAGTGATCTCGGACAGCTTCTTCCAACTGGAGAAGATCATGTCCGAGGGCAGGCGCACCGACGGAGTGGAGACGGGATTTCGCCAGGTCGACGACGTGATCACCGGTTTTCAGCCGGCTCAGCTCGCGATCCTGGCCGCGCGGCCGTCGATGGGCAAAACTGCTTTCGCGCTCAACGTGGCCCGCAACGTGGCCGTGGATCAAGGCAAGGGCGTCGCGCTCTTCAGCCTCGAGATGTCCAAGATGGAACTGGTCCAGCGGATGATGTGCTCAGAGGCCCGCGTCGACAGCCAGAAGCTGCGGCACGGTCAGCTGCAATCGCAGGAATGGACCAAGCTGACCACCGCCTGCACCCCGCTCTTCACGGCGCCGATCTACATCGACGACACCGCCTCGGTCAACCTGATGGAGATACGGGCCAAGGCCCGCCGGTTGAAGGCCAAGGAAAAGAATCTTGGCCTCATCATCGTGGACTACCTGCAGTTGATGGTGGGTGATTCGGGCATCGAGAACCGTCAGCAGGAGATCTCCCGGATTTCGCGTGGACTGAAGATCCTGGCTCGTGACCTGAGCGTGCCCGTGCTGGCCCTATCGCAGCTCTCCCGGCAGGTCGAGCAGCGGGCGGGCAACCGGCCGGTGCTCTCGGATCTGAGGGAGTGCGTGACCGGAGACACCCTGGTTTGCCTGTCTGATGGGCGACGGGTGCCCGTGCGGGACCTTGTGGGTCAGACGCCGGAAGTGTGGGCCGTGGAGCAAGGCCACCTTCGCGCGGCGCTCGCGGATCGGGTCTGGCGCGTGGGGAAGCGAACCGTATTTGAAGTGAGATTGGGCAGCGGTCGCAGCATCAAGGCCACCGGCGAGCACCGGCTGATGGGGACGGACGATTGGGCCTACGTGAAGGACCTTTCACGTGGCGATCGTGTGGAGGGCGCCGGCCTGGATGATCCCGAGCTTCGGCGGTTGGTCTCGAATGACCTCTTCTGGGACGAGGTCGTGGAAGTCACTGAACTGGGTGAGGATGATGTCTACGACCTGACCGTCCCTGGGCCTTCCTGCTGGCTGGCCGATGGAATCGTCAGTCACAATTCAGGCGCGATCGAACAGGATGCAGACTTGGTCATGTTCATCTACCGCGACGAGGTCTACAACCGGGATAGCCCGGACAAGGGAGTGGCGGAGATCATCGTGGGGAAGCAGCGGAACGGTCCCATCGGCGACGCCAAGCTGGCCTTCATCCAGAATTACACGCGCTTTCAGGACCTTCCCGGGGACGCCCGCCCGGCCAACCGCTAGAGCTCATGTCCATCCCGGAACCTCTCTTCGGCCGCGTGCTCGGTCCCTATGCTTGGCGCCCGGTCGCGCTTCTCGCGCAGCTGGGCCTCATTGGTCTGGGGGGATCGGATCTGCCCGAGCGTCCAGGGGAACCGCCGGTCGACCCCTCCGGTCTGGCCGTGCTCCTGGACAGCGCCGGAGGCGGCCGACGCCTCGCCCAGCAGTCAATGATGGCCTGGCGGCCGGAGGCCCATCTGTGGGCCAAGGACCGGCGGATTAGCTGGGCGGAGTGGAACCCGCGGGCGCGAGAAGGCGAAGCCGACGACTCAGCTGCCGTCGGAGAGGGGTGGCAACTGCGCCAATCCGAGGGGGATCCTCTCCTCGAGCTTCGCCGCCGGCTTCGAGAGCGCCAAGGGGAGGTGCTCTGGCTCGGAGGCCGAGCGCCCCGGGCGGCGTGGGTAGGTGCCTACGGCATGGTCTCCTACGATGCCGGGCGTTACATCGAGAGGATTCCGGACACCACGAAGGATGATCTGCAACTTCCTGATCTCGACATTATCTTCCCCACCCGCTGGCTGTGCGTGGATCACGAGGCCAGCGGCGCCATCACCGCGGTGGCAGAGTCTCCCGAGGCGCTCAAGGAGATCGAAGAAGCCCTCTCTCGCGCGGCTCGAGCCCCGGAGCCGGACCTCGAGCTTGAGGTGTCCGGGCACAGCCGGGAAGAGAGCCTGCAGACCGGCTCCAACATGGCGCGCGCTGAATTCGAGGCCATCGTCAGCCGGGCGCGCGAGTACGTTTGGGCGGGAGACGTGTTTCAAACCAACCTGTCTCAGCGCCTGCGGATGCCGTACGAGCACTCGAGCGAACTGCTCTACCGCGTGCTCCGCGCCGTCAACCCCTCTCCGTTCGCCGGGTATTTGCGGCTCTCGGGGTACGAGCTCTTCTCCAGCTCCCCGGAGAGGCTGGTCCGGCTGCACGGCGAGGTCGCCGACACCCGTCCCATCGCCGGGACCCGCAGACGTGGCCGGGACTTCAACGAGGACGGATTGCTTGCCGACGACCTCAACCTCGACCCCAAGGAACGGGCAGAGCACATCATGCTGGTGGACCTGGAGCGCAACGACCTGGGCCGGGTATGCGACTACGGCTCGGTGCACGTGGACGAGCTGATGGTGAATGAGCGCTACAGCCACGTGATCCACATAGTGAGCAACGTTGCCGGCCGGCTACTCGAGGGAAAGGACGCCGTCGACCTGCTGCGGGCCATGTTCCCTGGGGGCACCATCACAGGTTGCCCCAAAGTGCGCTGCATGGAGATCATCGACGAGCTGGAGAACGTGCGCCGCGGCGCATACACCGGTTCCTTCGGCTGGTTCGGTTACGGCGGCGACATGGACGTCAACATCATCATCCGCACGCTGGTGCGGATGAAGGACACCGTCTACGGCCAAGCCGGGGCCGGCATCGTGGCCGACTCGGTTCCCGAGAACGAGTACTTAGAGACCCTGAGCAAGGCAGAGGCGATGGTCCGGTCCGTGATCCAGGCCAACGCCCATGCTGAAATGGCGGCAGAGCTGGGCTCGGCATGAGTCTGGTCCTGCTGGGTGGAGAATTGGTGTCGGCAGAGGAGGCCAAAGTCTCGGTCTTCGACCGGTCCGTCCTCTACGGGGAGAGCCTTTTCGAGACACTGAGGGTTGTCGACCAGGCTCCCTGTCTCTGGGAACGGCACCTCGCGCGCCTCACCTCGTCCGCGGCCGCCCTCGGCCTGCCCCTCGAACCCGGCGCGGTGGAGAAAGGTGTGCGCCGACTGCTTAGAGCAGAGGGGCCGGCCCACGGCGTCCTGCGCATGCAGTTGACCGGGGGGACTCAACCGGGGGGACGCGGCCTGCTTGCCCCGTCCCCCCGCCAAACCTCCTTCATCGCATCGGTCTCGTCGACCGCGCCGCTCGACCCGGGCCTCTACACCGAGGGGGTCGCGGTCGTCGGTGCACCCGGTCTCGCCCGCCCCCTGCCCCGGCACAAGTCGGGGAGCTATCTGGCGAGTATCGAGGGCAAGCGCCGCGCCGAGCGTGCCGGCGCCTTCGAGTGCCTGTTCGCGCACGGCGAAGAATTGCTCGAGGGGGCATTCAGCAACTTGCTGCTGGTCACCGAGACAGGCTTGCGGCGGGTGCCCTCCGGCTCGGTACTCGAGGGCGTGACCATGGCCGCGGTTCTGGAGGAGGCGGTCGGCCTCGGTCTGGCCGTAGAGCAAGCTCCCGTGAGCGCCCCGGACGCTCGCGTGGGGGGTCTGCTGCTCACCGGGAGCCTCATCGGAGTGCTGCCCGTTAGTACTCTGGACGGGGTGGAGCTGCCCTCGACCACCCAGATCGCCCAAAACCTGATGGATCGGCTGCGCCTGCGGGAAGAAGCGTCGGTGCGCGAGTGGCACGAAACCTCCGGCGGACGGCTCGGATAAAGACGAGAGAGGCAAGATCATCAACGAAGCGAAACCGAAAGCGCCCAACCACAACGCCGATGCCTATGACGCCATCATCGTCGGGGCGGGGCCCGCGGGCATTTTCGCCGCCCTTGAGTTGGCCGACCAGAACGCGGACGTCCTGCTGCTGGAGAAGGGCTGCGACATCCGTGCCCGCGGCTGCCCGGCCCGCAGGACGGGCCGGTGCGTGCACTGCGACCCCTGCGACATCACCTGCGGTTGGGGCGGAGCGGGAGCATTCTCCGACGGCAAACTGACCCTCAGCCCCGAGGTGGGGGGTTGGCTCGAGGATTACGTGGGGCGTGAGACCCTGGAAGGCCTGATCGCGGATGCAGACGCGGTCTATCGCCGGTACGGAGCGCCCGAGCGTCTTTTCGGCGACAATGACGAGGATGTGTCCGAGTGGCGCCTGCGCGCCTTGCGGCAGGGACTCAAGCTCGTGGCCTCGCCAATCCGGCACATGGGCACGGAGCGCTGCACCGAGGTGCTCACGCGGATGCGCGATGCGCTCGAAGGCCGCGTCCAGGTGCTGACCGACACGCTGGTGGATAGCCTGCTGGTCGCGGGTGAAGGGAATGGTTCCGAGGGACGGCGGGTTACCGGGGTGCGGACGGCCGACGGCGATGAGTTCCGGGCGGCCGCGGTGGTGGTGGCGCCCGGCCGCGAAGGGGCCGGCTGGTTCCTGGCCGAGGCCCGTCGGCTCCAGATTCCGGTGGCCAATAACGCGGTGGACATCGGCGTTAGGGTCGAGGTTCCGGCGGTGGTACTCGAAGAGGTGACCGCTCAGCTGTACGAGCCTAAGCTGCTCTACACCTCGCGCACATTCGAGGATCAGGTGCGCACCTTCTGCATGAACCCGCGGGGCGAGGTCAGCAAGGAGAACTACGGGGACGTGGTCACGGTCAACGGCCACAGCTACTCTGACCCCTCCCGCCAGACGCTCTTCACCAACTTTGCCCTGCTGGTGTCCACCCGCTTCACCGAACCTTTCGACGAGCCCATCATCTACGGTAAGTCGATTGCCCGGTTGGCCAACGTGCTCGGCGAGGACATCATCGTGCAGCGCTTGGGAGATCTGCGGGACGGCCGCCGCAGCACCAAGCAGCGTCTGGAGAGGGGAGTGGTCCGACCCACGCTGAGAGACGCAACCCCCGGTGACCTCAGTTTCGTCATGCCCTACCGGCACCTGTCGGACATCGTCGAGATGCTCGACGCGATGGACAAGCTGCTGCCGGGAGTGGCCGGGAGGGACACGCTGCTCTACGGGGTTGAGGTCAAGTTCTACTCCTCGCGGCCGCTCCTCGATCGCGGTTTGCAGACTCCGGTGAAGGGTCTGTACTCCATTGGCGACGGGGCCGGAGTGACCCGGGGCGTCATCCAGGCGTCGGCCTCTGGTTTGATCGCGGCGCGGTCGATTTTGGCGAACGGAAACGGCCGTGCGCCTGCGGAGCAGGCCTCGCCGTTGCCGTATGCCGGTGGTGTAGACTAGGGCGCCCCTGAAGCCCGAGTTCAGCGATTTACAAGGAGTCTGCGTGACGGTCACCGTAATTGTCGGCGCCCAATGGGGCGACGAGGGCAAGGGCAAGGTAATCGACCTGCTCGCCAACCGCGCCGACGTGGTCGTGCGCTACCAGGGCGGCAACAACGCCGGCCATACGGTGGAGAACGAGCGGGGTAAGTTCGCCCTTCACCTGGTGCCCTCGGGCATCTCCAACCCGGACACCCTGGTCATCATAGGCAACGGCGTCGTCATTGATCCCAAAGCGCTTCGCGAGGAGATCGACCGCCTGGAAGCCCAGGATGTTTCGACCAAGAACCTGCGCGTATCCGGCAACGCCCACCTGATCATGCCCTACCACATCCTCATGGACCGCTCTCAGGAGACTCGCCTGGGGCAGAAGCGCATCGGCACCACTCACCGGGGGATCGGCCCCGCATACGAGGACAAGGCGGCGCGGCTGGGAATCCGGGTCCAGGACCTGCTCGATGCCAAGATTTTCCGGCAGAAGGTCGAAGCCTCCATGGAGCGAAAGGCCGAGATCCTGAGGCTGGTATATAAGCAGGAGGTCGAGGGGCTCGCCGACGAGTGCGAGGAGTACCTCGCCATGGCCGAGACTCTGCGCCCCTATATCGCGGACACCCCTCTGCTCCTCTGGGAAGCGGTGCGCGCAGGGAAAGAAGTCCTCTTCGAGGGGGCTCAAGGAACCATGCTCGATATCGACCACGGCACCTATCCCTTTGTGACCTCCTCGAATCCGGTGGCAGGGGCGGCCTGCGTCGGTGCGGGGATTGGGCCCACCTATATCGATCGGGTCTGGGGTATCTGCAAGGCTTACGCCACGCGGGTGGGCGAAGGGCCATTCCCAACCGAAATCGAAGGCGACACCGGCGAATACCTGCTCGAACGCGGACATGAGTTCGGTACCACCACCGGACGCAAGCGGCGGTGTGGCTGGCTCGACCTGGTGGCACTGCGTTACGCCGTCAGGATCAACGGATTGAGTGGGCTGGTGATCACCAAGCTTGACGTGCTCAGCGGCATCGGCGAGGTGAAGGCGGCCACCGGTTACGAGTTCGAGGGGGAGATCTGCATCGAGGTGCCCCGGCACCAATCGGTGTTCCACAAGGCGCGGCCCCGCTATGAGAGCCTACCCGGTTGGGATGAGGACATCACTTCGGCCCGGACGCTGGAAGACCTTCCACAGGAGGCCCGGGACTACTTGGCCTTCGTGGAAGAGCAGGCGGGATGCCCGGTGGTGGCGGTCTCGGTCGGGCCCCATCGAGACCAGACGATTCTGCTGAACACATAGACAGTCGCCTACGGTCCCCGGCGAACGGGGTCCGGCGGCGGTAGACACTTCGGGAGGGATGACGATGTCGATCGATGTCCTCGTGATAGGCGGAGGGGGGCGGGAGCACGCCTTGGTCAAGGCGCTCCGCCGCAGCCCTCGGTTGGGCCGGCTCTACTGTGCGCCTGGGAACGCGGGGATCGGACGGGACGCCGAACTGCTCGACATTTCGGTAGACGACCTGGAGGCCCTGGCGGATTTTGCCGAAGCCCATGAGGTCGACCTCACCATCGTCGGCCCAGAGGCTCCCCTCGTTGCAGGCATTGCCGACGTCTTTCGCGCGCGAAGCCTGCGGGTCTTCGGACCCGAGCGCGAGGCGGCTCTGCTCGAGGGCTCCAAGGCCTTCGCCAAAGAAGTGATGGCCTCCACCGGCATTCCCACCGCCGAGGCTTTTCTTTTCGAGGAACATGAGGCGGCGCTCCGCTTCCTGCAGCAGAGGGAAGGGCCCGTGGTGGTCAAGGCGGACGGACTGGCAGCGGGCAAGGGCGTTTCCGTCTGCCGGACCAGGCAAGAGGCAGAGGAGGCGCTCGATGAGATCTTCCGGCGACGGCGCTTTGGGCCGGCGGGCGACCGGGTGCTGATCGAAGAAGTCCTCGAAGGGGAGGAGCTCTCGGTGCTCGCCATCGTGAGCGGCGAGCAGATACTCCCTTTGTCCCCGGCTCAGGACTACAAGCGGATCTTCGACCTGGACGAAGGGCCCAACACGGGCGGCATGGGCTCATACTCGCCGGTTCCCGGTGTGGACCGGGAGGTGGAGGAGCGCATCGTCAACACGATTCTCAAGCCCGTCGTGACCGAGCTTGGCCTCCGCGGCATCGGCTTTCGCGGCGTGCTCTATGCGGGGCTGATGCTTACGAACGAAGGCCCCAAGGTGCTCGAGTTCAACTGTCGCTTTGGCGATCCCGAGACTCAGGCCCTCTTGCCACGGCTGCGTTCGGACCTGCTCGAGATCCTGGATGCGGCCGCGCGAGGTGAGGAGCTACCTACGCGGGTGGACTGGGAGGAAGGGGCCTGTGTCAGCGTGGTCATGGCCTCCAAGGGGTATCCGGCCTCCAGTTCCAAAGGTGACGTCATCCGCGGTCTGGAAGACGCCGAGAAAGAGGACGGTGTCAGCGTCTTTCATGCCGGCACCGCTTGGTCGGGGGGCGATGTGGTCACCGACGGCGGGCGGGTGCTGGCGGTCAGCGCGGTTGGGCCAAGTTTCGCGGCCGCACGAGAACGCGCCTATGCCGCGGTGGGCAAGATCTACTTCGAGGGGGCTCAATTCCGCATGGACATCGCTCTGCGGGCGGAGGAACGTGAGGCGGCAAGACAACCGAGGAGGCATGACGATGGGAGCGCAGGTCCCGGAACCGGCGGTTGACGAGATGCTTGAGGAAATCGAGCAGGAGGCGCCTCTGGTCGGCATCCTCATGGGCTCTGAGTCTGATCGGGAGGTCATGAGCGGCGCTTCCGCTGAGCTCGAGCAGCGGGGTATTCGATGTGAGGTCAACGTCCTCTCGGCTCACCGTGATCCGGATGGTGTCCGGAACTACGTGCTGCAGGCCAAGGACCGGGGTATCAAGATCCTCATCGCCGGCGCGGGCAAGGCCGCGGCGTTGCCCGGGGTGGTAGCCTCCTATACCGATCTTCCCGTGATCGGCGTGCCCATCCGCACATCGGACCTCGGCGGTCTGGACTCCCTGCTCTCCATCGTGCAAATGCCCAGCGGGGTTCCCGTCGCCTGCGTGGCCATCAACGGGGCGCGCAACGCCGGCATTCTCGCTGCTCAGATTCTCAATCTCTGCTTCGATGCCGGATCGGCCAAGCCGGTCACCGCGACCGAGTAGGAGCCGCCCAAAGTGATCGAGAGATACTCCACTCCCGAGATGGCATCCCTGTGGACCGAGGAGGCCAAGCTGGGCGCCTGGCTCGAGGTGCAGCTAACGGTGGTCGATGTTCGGGCCGACCTGGGGGAGATTCCGATGGAAGCCGCTCTGGAGCTCCACCGCAAGTCGAGGTACGACGTCGAGCGCATCCGGGAGATCGAGGAGACCACCCACCACGATGTGATCGCCTTCCTCACCAATGTAGGCGAAAATGTGGGGGAGGTATCCAAGTACCTGCACTACGGCATGACTTCATCCGACATGCTGGACACCGCCCTCGCCCTTCAACTCAAGCGTGCCGGCGCGCTACTCGTCGGATCGGTACGCGAACTGGGGTCCGTGCTGCAGCGCCGCAGTCTGGAGCACCGCGAGACGGTGATGGCCGGGCGGAGCCACGGGGTGCACGCTGAGCCCATCTCTTTCGGCCAGGTGCTCGGCGTCTGGGCGATGGAAACCCATCGCAATCTGGAACGCCTGGAGCACGCCACCGAGCAGGTCGCGGTGGGGAAGTTATCCGGGGCGGTGGGCACCTACGCGACCATCGATCCGCAGATCGAGAGCGCGGTGATGGAGAAGCTCGGCCTGGGAATCGAGCCGGTGTCCACGCAGGTGGTCCAGCGTGACCGCCACGCGGAGTTCATGAGCGCCCTCGCGCTGACGGCCACCACGATCGAGAAGATCGCGACTGCGGTGCGCCACTTTCAGCGCACCGAAGTGCTCGAGGCCGAAGAGTATTTCGCCCCCGGGCAAAAGGGCTCTTCGGCCATGCCGCACAAGCGGAATCCCATCATCTCCGAACGCCTGTCTGGTCAGGCCCGCGTGATCAGAGGAAACATGATCGCCGCTTTCGAAAACGTGCCTTTGTGGCACGAGCGCGACATCAGCCATTCCAGCGTGGAGCGGGTGATCCTGCCCGACAGCACCGTGCTGCTGCACTACATGCTCGATAAATGCATCGCCCTGGTCGACCGACTGCTGGTCTATCCCGAACGCATGCTCGAGAACCTGGACCGCAGTTACGGGCTGGTCTTCAGCCAGCGGGTGCTGTTGGCGCTGGTCGAAGGCGGTGTGCCTCGCGACGACGCCTACCGGCTGGTTCAGCGGAACGCGATGAGGGCCTGGCAGGAGCGGCGTCCTTTCCGGGAGTTCTTGGAAGGCGACGACGAGGTGATGGAGTGGCTGGACCCGGAACAGATCGACGAGCTTTTCGATCCTGCCTTTCACCTGAGAAACACCGGTTCCATCTTCGCCCGGGTGGAGTCGCTGGAGTGGGGCGGGTAAGGCGGGCCGCAGCCGGCGGATGTTGGGGTCGCGGGGCCCAACACAGGCCGTTTTAACCCGGCCTTTGCTAAATGTTTGCGTTCATGAAGTTGCCTGGTCTTTTAGTCAGACCTTTGTTACGATTCACGCTACCTCGGTAACCCTGCGGTGCTAACACGGTTAGACCGTTTATCGCGGGCTCCGAGGGAGCGGACCTGGGGAGGTCCGTGGGTTTTCGTCGCCGGGAGCTGCAGGTAATGCCGCTTCGGAAGGTGGCGCGCTCGGACCCGGTGAGCTGGAGCGATCGTCGCTCCGCGCGCTAGGTCCCTTTTTTGTTGGACGCGTTGTCAGGAATCATGAGACGCGCAGGTGGGGGGATCCAGGGGATCCGGTCTGATTTGCGCGCAGGGGGAAGGCTGATGTCAGACCGAGGGGTTGAGACTATGGCCGAGGCAGGGGGGTCACCGGTGCGCGCATTGCGCCGTGGCGTGATCAACCCCGGTCTCTGCGCTGTCTGCGGCACCTGCGCCGCCGTCTGCCCCGACGGCTCCTGGGATTTTTCCACAGGGGAACCCGCATACCGGGGCGGTTGTTCCGGTTGTGGTCACTGCCTCGACGCTTGTCCCGGAGCCGACCTCCCCATGGCCGAGCTCGAGCAGTTCTATTTCGGTCGGGAGCGATCGGAGGGCGACGAACTTGGCTTCTACCGTTCTCTCCACACCGGATACGCTCTGGACGTTGAACTCCGTGCCGCGGGCACCGCGGGCGGTTGGGTGACGGCACTGCTCTGCGGACTGCTCGAGAGCGGGCGGATCACGGGGGCGGTGGTCACCGGATTCTCGCCGGAGGAACCCTGGCGGCCGGAGGCCTTCATCGCCCGGACCCCTGAGGAGATCCGTTCGGCGGCGCAATCCAAATATGCGCTTACGCCGCAAAACCTCGCCCTTCTCGACGCCCGGCACGAGGACCGGCTGGCCGTCGTGGCCATGCCCTGCCAGGTTGCCGGCATACGCAAGGCCCAGGCGACGGGCGCACGGTTGCCCAAGATCGAGCTCCTCCTGGGACTCTACTGTCTATCTAACTTCCTTATCGATGCTACCGTCTACCTTATAGAAGGGGTATTCGGCGTCTCAATGGAGGAGGTGTCGAGGGTGGCCTATCGCGAAGGAGAGTTCCCCGGAAACTTCCGAGTGGTCACCAGGGGGGGAGTCCAGAGGGATCTCGCCTACCCGGAAGCCAAGCAGCATCTGCGGATGTATCGTCCCTACCGCTGCACGGTTTGTTACGACTGGTCCGCCGAGTTGGCCGACATTTCCGTCGGCGATCTGTGGTCGGATCCGTCACGGGAGGCCTACTCCAGCATCGTCGTCCGCTCCGCCATAGGAGAGGAGACAGCGGGCTGGGCGGGGGCCGAGGGATTGGTTCACCTGGAATCTCTGGAGGCGGCTCTGGTCACGGACAACCCGGGTTTCCGCTATAAGAAGCGGGGCAACGCGGTCACCATCCGTGAGGCCCGCCGTCACCGCCTACCGACTCCGACCTATCCCGATAACTCCACGCTGCTGCCAACGAGGGGGCGTTACGACGAAGAGGGGGTGAGTCCGAATACGTAACGTTCTGCGGGGAAGTCAAGCTCTTGTCTGCACTTTGAATTAGGAGGAATCCTTGAACAAGAAGTTACTGTCTCTTTTGTTGATCGGTCTGCTTACCGTATTCGGCCTGATGCTCGTGGGCTGTGGCGGCGACGACACCACGACTGATGAAACCGAAGCGACCGAAGACACGATGACCGATGATACCGCTACCGAAGACACCACGACCGAAGACACCACGACCGAAGACACCGAAGCTGCGGCGACCAGCGGCGACGTCGAATACACGATCAAGTTCGCCCACGTGGTCGCCGAGAACACCCCGAAGGGTCAGGCCGCCATAGAGTTCGCCCGACTGGCCAGCGAGAAGACCAACGGCCGCGTCGAGGTCGAGGTCTACCCCAACTCGCAGCTGTACAACGACGACGAGGCCATCGAGGCCCTCCAGCTGGGCACTATCCACCTGGCGGCTCCCTCGTTCTCTAAATTCACCGGTTTCGTGAAGGAGATGCAGGTTGTGGACCTGCCCTTCCTGTTTGAATCGGTGGAGCAGAGCCGTGAGGCCTTCGCCGGCCCCATGGGCGAGTTCTTGAACCAGAAGCTGGCCGACAGCAACATCATGCTGCTTGCCGCTTGGGACAACGGCTTCAAGCAACTGACCAACAACCGCGGTCCCATCAACACTCCCGCGGACGCCGAGAACCTTAAGTTCCGGGTCCAGGAGTCGGACGTGCTGGTGTCGCAGATGCAGGCCTGGGGCGCCTCGGCTGAGCCGATGGCATTCTCCGAGGTCTACAACGCGCTCGAGCAGGGCGTTATCGACGCCCAGGAGAACACCTACTCCAACACCTACAGCCAGAACTATCAGGACGTGCAGGACTACCTGACCGAGTCCAATCACGGGCTGATCGCCTACGCCGTGGTGACCAACCCGGATTTCTGGAACGGCCTGCCCGAGGACATCCGCACCGCTCTGGATGAGGCGATGGCTGAAGCCACTGAGTACAACTCGACGGTCGCCGGCGAGATCAACGATGAGAATAAGCAGCAGCTTGTCGATGCCGGCATGGAGCTCAACGAGATGGACGAAGAAGGTCTCCAGGCCTTCCGCGACGCTTCCTACCCCGTGTGGGACGAGTACTCCGACGTCTTTGGCGAGGAGCTCATGACCATCCTCGAGGACTACCGGCAGTAGTCTCGACTGAGCCTGCGGTTCACGGCGGCGGCGCCCTCGGCGCCGCC
The DNA here is from genome assembly GCA_024637095.1 of Actinomycetes bacterium. Classification (GTDB taxonomy): domain Bacteria; phylum Actinomycetota; class Thermoleophilia; order RBG-16-64-13; family RBG-16-64-13; genus Soudan-30. The sequence goes on along the minus strand of JAGXFV010000032.1, from coordinate 5,703 downwards.
GCCACTATGAACTGGACCAGATTGCAACAATCGACACCACCCGGCCCCGGGGGGGAGGTTAGATGTACGTATTCAATCGTGGCTTGAGCTTTATCGAGGCGCTGATTGCCTCGAGCACGCTCGCCGTAGCCTCGGTGATCGTTTTCGCCAATGTCGTCATGCGTTACGTCTTTCATGACGCGCTTCCCTGGGCGGAAGAGGTGGTCCGCTATTCCCTGATCTGGAGCTCATTCATTGGCGCCAGCATCGCCATGCGCTACGGCCTGCACATCGGCGTCGAGGTGGTGGTCGACAACCTGCCGCGGCGATCGCGACGGATCATGATAATCATCGGGTTCTTCTTTGTTCTCCTCTACTGCTCACTGATCGTGGTGTACGGAGCCGACTTCATCTACGAGGCCTATGTCCGTTGGACCGAGGGCACCGGCCGCGTAGCCAGCACCACCAAGGTTCCCTTCTTCTACATCCAGGCCTCTGTCCCGGTAGGGGTGGCGCTGATGGGTCTCCGGCAGCTGCAGGTCCTCATCGAATTCTGGCGCGGCGACGATCACCCCTTCCAGCGCCACGAACAGCCCGGTGGCGAGGACGAGCACTATCACGAGGTTCTGGACGACGAAGGCGAAGTTCTGCAGAGCGACGCCTCGGCTACCGCGAGCGTAGACGGCCCAGAAGACACCGAGGTGTTGGACGAGCCGGTGGACGAGAGGCCGTCCGACCCCAGCCTGTTCGATGATCCCAGCCGAAAGGAGGAGGAAGAGTAATGACCTACGGACTTTTTGGCATCTTCTTCTTCCTGTTGATCTTTCGCGTGCCGATCGGCGTGGCTCTCGGCCTGTCGGTGCTGACGTCCTTCTGGGTTTTTGGCCCGGAGCCTTTTGCCTTCGATCAGCCCCTGCTGATCTCCAACACCCAGCAGCTCTTCACCGCGTTGGATAAGTTCCCGCTCATGGCTATTCCGTTCTTCGTCCTGGCCGCCAATATCATGACGGCCGGCGGGCTGTCGCGGCGCCTTACGGACGCGGCCAATGCAGTGGTTGGGGGCATGTTCGGCGGCTTGGGGATAACCACCGTTGTCTCCTGCATGTTCTTTGCCGCCATCTCAGGCTCGAGTCCGGCGACCGTCGTGGCCATTGGCTCCATCATGATTCCCTCGATGATCCGCAACGGTTACGGCAAGCGGTACTCGACCGGCCTGGTCGCTTCCGCTGGGTCGCTGGGCATTCTGATTCCCCCGTCGATCCCACTGATCGTCTACGGAGTGGCCACTGAGGAATCGGTGGGTCAGCTCTTCATGGCCGGCTTCCTGCCCGGCCTCCTGGTCGGCAGCATCCTGCTCGTGGTGGTCTACATCGTGGCGCGCCGGGCCGGATTCAGAAGCGATGTCAGGATGACCTGGTCCGAGAAGGCCACCTCCATCGGGCGCGCCACCTGGTCGCTGATCTTGCCCGTGATCGTGCTCGGCGGTATCTACGGCGGGTTCTTCACCCCGACCGAGGCGGCAGCGGTGGCGGTGGTATACGCCTTCTTGGTTGCGGTGTTCGTCTACCGGGACCTCAAGTTGTCGGACCTGCCGCAGGTGTTGGTTAACTCCGCGTCCATGTCGGCAATGATCATGTTCATCATCGCCAACGCCATGATGTTTGCCTTCCTGCTGACGACCGAGCGCATTCCCGTGCACATCGCCGACTGGATCATCGCTCAGGATCTGGCTCCCTGGCTCTTCCTGATCGCGCTCAACATCCTCCTGCTGATTGTCGGCATGTTCATGGAACCCAGCGCCGCCATCCTGATCCTGGCTCCGTTGCTTTTGCCCGCGGCTCTGGATCTGGGCGTGGACCCCATTCACCTGGGCATCATCATGGTCATGAACCTGGAAGTGGGGATGATCACGCCGCCCATGGGTCTCAACCTTTTCGTGGCCGCGGGTATCTCCCGGTTGCCGATGGGGGAGGTCATTCGCGGGGTGTTGCCATTCTCGGTGGTGCTGCTCGCTTCCTTGTTCTTAGTGACCTACATTCCCCAGATCAGTCTCTTCCTGGTCGACCTGCTGAAGTAGGTCGCCCCGTAGGCCGAGTGGCTTTGTGGTTGCGGGCCCGCCTTCGGGCGGGCCCGCCGTTAGTACCGATGCGGAGGTGACGTGGCGGCCGAGTACGACGAGCATGTTGTGGTCGCGGTGGGTTACGGCCTGCTCCCGTCGAGCACGGCCGCCTCGCAGCTCTACCATACGCTGACCATCGCGGCGGAAGTCGACTCGCGCCGGCACGTCATCCTCGACGCCTCCATCGCTCTGCTGACCGATGTTTCCAGCCGCTGGCTGCGGGAGCGTTTGCTGGGACTTGACCTGGCCTCCGATTCTGAGGTCGAGCGCTTTGCCCGCGTGGTCGAGAAGGACTTCTTGGGCAATTCCCAGCGGGCTATTCTCCATGCCTTCCGCGATCTGACCCAGCGTTACCGCGAGCATATCCAGACGTTCCCCCGGGGATGAGCGGTTATCGCCCGATCTTCGTTCCTCGGGTGACGTCTGTTACTATAGGCACGAACTGAGGGTGAACCCGGCCGACGTCGCGAGGCGAGCCGCTTTCCCTGATGTCCGAGGATTTGCTCCGCCAGCCCGGCTCTCGGCCGGTGGTCCGTGGGGCAGTGCTAATCCAGTCCAGGTAGCCCGCGGGGCTCCTTGAGGCTGGATTTTTTTGTAGAGGAATCCGCTTTTTCCAGAAGCGCGGGAAAGGCGGGGCGATCCAACGATTAGGAGGTACGAGTGCGGCTCTACGAGCATGAAGGCAAAGCCTTGCTCGAGCGGGCAGGAATCAGGGTGCCGAAGGGGACGCTGGTGAGCGGGTCCGCCGCAGACGCGGGTCCCTCGCTTGGTGCGGCCACGTTCCCGGTTGCGGTGAAGAGCCAGGTGCTGACCGGCGGCAGGATGAAGGCAGGAGGCATCGCCTTCGCGGAAGACGCGGACCAACTGAGCGCCGAACTGACCCGGCTTCTCGGCAGCGAGATCAGCGGCCACCGGGTGGAGACGTTGCTGGTCGAGCCCAAAACCCAGTTCGACCGGGAGTTCTATCTGGGCATCACCTACGACTCCGCGGCCAAGTCCGCGGTTGCCGTGTTCAGCCAGGCTGGTGGCATCGACGTAGAGCAGGCCGGAGCCGCGGTCAAGGCCGAGATTCCCTTGCTGCTCCCGGCGAGCGGCTTCCGTTTCAAGGAACTGCTGGCCTCGGCGGGACTCCAGGGTCGTTTGCTCTCGGGCATGACCGGGGTCTTTACCAAGCTTGCCGGCCTCTTTCGGGACAATGACTGCATCCTCGCCGAGATCAACCCCCTGGTTCTGACACCCGAAGGCAAACTGGTGGCGCTTGACGTCCACGTCGAACTCGACGATGACGCTCTCTACCGGCACGGCGATCTGGTCAAGCGCTTTGGCCTCGAAGGCCGCGACGCCGATGCCCGGGAACGGAGCCCGCTCGAACGCAAGGCAGAGGAGATAGATTCGGCCGACCACCGGGGCGTGGCCGGGCGCATGGTCGAGTTTCCCGGAAATCTGGGGTTGCTGATCGGCGGCGGGGGAGCCAGCCTGACCGCCTTCGATGCCGTCCAGCGCCACGGGGGTAAACCCGCCAACTATTGCGAGATCGGCGGCAATCCCTCGGTCTGGAAGGTAAAGGAGCTGACCAAGCTGCTGCTCTCACGTAAGGACGTGGAGCGCATCGCCGTGATCATGAACGTGGTCTCGAATACTCGCGTGGACCTGGTCGCCCGGGGAGTGGTCAAAGGGATTCTCGAGCTGGGGCTGGATCCCGCAGAAAAGATCGCCATCTTCCGCATTCCCGGTGCTTGGGAAGAGGACGGCTTTTCCCTGCTTCGCAAGTACGGAGTGCCGTACGCGGACCGCACCGTTTCGATCGATCAGGCCGCGAAGATGGCGGTCGCGGGCGCAGGAGGTGAGCGCTGATGGCCATACTCGTGGACAAGGACACCAGTATCATCGTGCAGGGGATCACCGGCCGGGAGGCCGCCTCCTTCACGAAGGATTCGCTGGACTACGGAGCCCGCATCGTGGGCGGGGTCACCCCGGGCAAAGGCGGCCAGGAGGTCTTCGGCCTGCCGGTGACCGATACCGTGCGTGAACTGACGGAACGGTTCCCGGTAGACGCCACCATCATCTCGGTGCCGCCCCCCTTCGTCAAAGATGCGGCCTTCGAGGCCATCGAGAACGGCATCCGGCTGCTGCTGGTGGTTACCGAGCGGGTGCCCCGGCGAGACGTGGTCGAGATCGTGGAACTCTGCCGCCTTCGCGGCGCACGGATGATCGGCCCCAACTCTCTGGGAGTGATCAGCCCCGGGAAGAGCCGCCTGGGAATGGTGGGTGGTCCCGCGGAGGACGTGCGCAAGAGCTACGTGCCCGGCAACGTGGGTGTCATGAGCCGCTCCGGAGGGATGACCACCGAGATCGCCAATCTGCTGACGGTGAACGGACTCGGTCAGTCCACCTGTGTGAGCGTGGGTGGCGACCCCATCGTGGGTTCGCAGTTCGCCGATCTGATCGACGTATTCGAGGCCGATGCCGAGACTCACGCCCTGGTGCTCTTCACCGAACCCGGGGGCGCCATGGAATCTGCACTGGCGGCCCGGTTGCGCGAGCGGCCCTCTCGGCTTCCCCTGTTCATCTTCATCGCCGGCAAATTCGTGGATCAGATGCGGGGAGTCCGCTTCGGGCACGCCGCCACCCTGGTGCAGAGCGAAGCGGATACCACCGAAGCCAAGGCTCGCATCCTCTCCGAGGCGGGAGTCACCGTAGTGGAGGAGTTGTCCGCGCTGCCCGGACTCGTGAAGGAGGCCCTCAATGGGTGAGTTCATCGCCGTCTATCTCAAGGACAAGGAGTGCGCCGAGCATGAGGGTTGCCGCCGGTTGATCTCACTTTGCCCGGTGGACATCTTCGTCGAGGGCGAAGGCGGGGCCGCGGTTGACGAAGGGCAGGTCGACGAATGCACGCTTTGCGGCCTATGCTGGGAGGCACTGCCGGACGCCGTCGAGGTGCGCCGGCTCTACATTGATGGCGCGGAGGCTCGGGCATAGAGGGCCTCCCCTCCCCGAGCGACAGGAGCACGACAATGGACCTGAGGCTGCGCAGTTGGATGTTTGTGCCCGGGCACAGCCACAAGATGGTGGCCAAGGTGCCGACCCTCGGGGCGGAAGTTATCATCTTCGATCTGCAGGACGCCGTTCCCCCGGACGAGAAGGATCGGGCGCGGGGCCTGGTGTCGCAAACCCTCGAGGGTGACACCGGCAAGGCCCGCATCTTCGTGCGCATCAACGATCTGGACACCGGCGGCGGCGAGCGGGATCTGGCCAATGTGGTCAAGGCCGGCCTCGACGGGGTGATGCTGCCCCTGGTCTCGGAGCCGGAGCAGCTATGGGCGCTCGACGACGCGCTGGGACAGGCCGAGCAGGCGATGGGTCTCAAGCTGGGGTCGATAGTGGTGGTTGCTCAACTGGAATCGCCTCGCGGGATCCTGAACGCTTTGGAATTGGCCGGCGGGCCGCGGGTCGTGGCGCTTGCTTTTGGCGGTGAGGACTACGCTCTGTCCCTGGGTACCGAGCGCACGCCGGCAGGGATCGAGCTCTTCTTCGCCCGGGCGATGATGGCGAACGCCGCGTCGGCCGCGGGGGTGCAGGCTGTCGACACGGTCTACCGTGATTTC
>JAGXFV010000031.1 GCA_024637095.1 Actinomycetes bacterium | reverse complement strand
CGTGGGGCTGCCCGCGCGGTGCACGCGGGGGCGGGGGTCTTGATCGCGGCTTTCGGCCTGCTGATGGTGCTTGGCGAGTTCACGCGTCTGAGTGAGTTGGCTTCCCGCCTGATCCCCTTCCACGCTCCGGTGGGCATGTAGCCACCGGCCGAACCCCGTCACATCCTCGATAGCGCAGTGTCTGAAGACCGGATCCGCTTATTAGCGCTTAGAGCCACCGACGTACACGGCTCGCATAGACGTCGTATTCGTGTCCGAAGATCGCCGAGAGCGGATTGCGGCTGTGGCGAAACGGACCTGCCGTCACGAGGTAAGTCGCCCTGTCGGACCGGGTCGGGTGCCACGTTGTGTGTGCCCGGGCCAACGTGACCCTGGCGGCGATGATGAGGCCCCCGGCGGAGACCACGAGCGACCCGGCCAGCGCTATTCGGATGGGCGTCTCCACGGCGATTCCGAGAGCCAACCGCGAGGCGAGCCACATGAACGTGGCGACCACGACCCATACGACGTCCGGAGGCACCTTCAGCTGCAGACCCGTCACTCGACTCCCTGTGGGCGCAACGTCCGGTGCTTCGGTTGCGCATCGACGGCTTCTCCTCGTAGCGTACACGATCTCGCGGCGTCTGCCTGCAGCGGCTTGTTAGGCCCCCAGAATCTCATTCAGCCCCTCGATCACGTGGGCCACCTCTTCGGGAGAGGCGCTTGCGATCTTGCCGCCAATGCGGTCGGTCGACAGCGTCCGTACCTGGCTGATCTTGACCCATGACGCCTTGGGCAGCTTGGTGGAATCCAGCTCGAGGGTCAAGGGGAACCCGGCCCGTGGGGGCTGGCTGGTGAGCGCCACGGCGATAACGGTGCCGGAACGCTCGTTGAAGACGTCGGCGCTCAGAATTAGGACCGGACGCCTCCCGGATTGCTCGTTCCCTCGGGTCGGGTCAAGGTCGGCCCACCGGATCTCGCCCCTCAGTATTCGGGCCACTCGGCCAACTCCCCGCCCATGCCCTCCTCAGCCAAAGCACCCTCATAGTCGGGATCGAGTTTGGCGCACTCTTGGGCGAGGCGACTACGCGATAGTCTGATCAGCTTGTCGTCTACCGCTTCCTGGATCGCCTGACTGCGACTGGGGAAGCGATGCTCCGACACCAAGCGGTCGACCTGGGTCAGTGTTTCCTGATTCAACGTTATGGCGATCTTTGAGCGACGCATGAGATACACCTCCCGGTAGGATAATACGTCATACCGCTCAGCAGGGCAAGAGCGGTGACCCAAAGCGGATGGGTCTGCCCTTCCTCGAGGGCAACGGAGACGCTCTCGCTTTGTACAACGATGTGTATGCGGCGCCGCTCTTCGGCACGGCCATGCTCGGACTACTCCTGCGTTACCTCAGTGTCGTAGGCCGCCTGAGCGCGCAGCCAGTAGCCGTTCGACAGCCCGAAGAACCGGCACAGGCGCAGGTCTGTGTCCGCAGTGATGGCACGGCGTCCGGCCACGATCTCACCGATGCGGGTGGCGGGAACACCAATCTCCTTCGCAAGGCGGTACCGCGAGATGCCCATGGGCTTCAAAAACTCCTCAGAGAGGAACTCGCCGGGGGTCACGGGTGCCAATGTGGTCGCCAATAGTCATCACCTCTAGTGGTAGTCGTCAAGCGTTACTATTGAGACTACTGGTCAGTCACGCATCAGCAGATTCCCCTCTGGCCAACGGTGACGCGCACGACCTGTGGCCACGCGCTTCCGGGATTTTACCTTGCACCACCAGTTCGGTGCGTTTGTCAGATGGACGAACCGAACTCAGGCGGCAATTTCTACGCAATGCCGGATAGGTCATGGGGGTATATGGTATGTTAGATTTGATGCCGTAGACAGGCGGCGACGATTGCTCGTGTCCGAGGAGAAGGGTAGATGAATGGCTGATACGGTCACCAAATCAGCGAAACTCGTCCAGCTCCCCATCGAGGGGATGACCTGTGCCTCCTGCGCGACGCGGGTGGAGAAGGGGCTGAGCAAGGTCCAAGGCGTCGAGACCGCCAACGTCAACCTGGCCGCGGAGAAAGCGGCGGTGCAGTACGACCCCGAGGAGGTCTCGGTTGACGATCTGATCAGCACGGTTCGCGATCTGGGCTACGACGTGGGGATGGACACACTTTCCCTTCAGGTCGGGGGCATGACCTGCGCCAGCTGTGTAAAGCGGGTGGAGAAGGCTCTGCAGCAGACTCCCGGCGTCATCTCCGCCAACGTCAACTTCGCTTCCGAGAAGGCTACGATCGAGTACCTTCCCGGAGCCGTGATGCCCGGCGATCTCAAGCACTCGATCACCGAAGCGGGCTACGAGATCGTCGAGGAGGAGTCGAGCGGAGAAGAGGGAACCGACGCGCGCGAAGAGGCGCACCGCCGACATCTGCGCACCCTGAAGATCAAGATGGGCGCCGGCCTGGCGGTGGGCGCGCTGCTGATGCTGCTCGCCTACTTCCCGCCGAGCTTCCTCTCGATGCGGGAACTCTGGTTCCTGATGTTCGCCCTGGCCACGCCCATTCAGTTCTGGGCCGGCTGGCAGTTCTACCGGGGCGCCTGGGCTTCGGCCAAGCACAAGACCACAGACATGAACACGCTGATCGCGGTGGGTACCACCGTGGCCTACGCGTACTCGGTGGCGGTCACCTTCTTCCCTGGCTTTTTCGAGAGTCTGGCCGGAGCCGGCTTTGAGGCAGAGGTCTACTACGAGACCGCGGTCATCATCATCGGCCTGATCCTTTTCGGCCGCTTCCTGGAAGCCAGGGCGAAGGGGCAGACGGCCGGTGCCATCAAGAAGCTGATGGGCCTTCGGGCGAAGACGGCTCGGGTGGTGCGCAACGGCGAGGAGATTGACATTCCCGTCGAAGAAGTGCAGCCGGGGGACGTGGTCGTCGTGAGGCCCGGGGAAAAGGTGCCGGTGGACGGCGTCGTGGTCGAGGGCCGCTCCGCGCTGGACGAATCCATGCTGACCGGGGAATCCATTCCCACCGAAAAAGGCCCCGGCGACGAGGTCATCGGCGCGACTCTGAACAAGACCGGGTCCTTCCGTTTCGAGGCCACGCGGGTGGGCAGCGAAACCGCGCTCTCTCAAATCATTAAGTTGGTCGAGGAGGCCCAGGGCTCCAAGGCCCCGATCCAACGTCTGGCGGATTACGTCGCGAGCATCTTTGTGCCCGTGGTCTTCGGCATCGCGACGCTCACGTTTGTCATCTGGCTGGTCTTTGGGCCGGCGCCGGCCTTCACCCTGGCCATGCTGGCCGCGGTGGCGGTGCTGATCATCGCCTGCCCCTGCGCCCTTGGCCTGGCGACGCCCACGGCCATCATGGTAGGTACGGGCAAAGGTGCGGAGAACGGCATCCTCATCCGCTCCGGCGAGGCTCTCGAGCGGGCTTACAAGCTGCAGACCGTCGTGCTGGACAAGACCGGGACCCTGACCGAGGGCAAGCCGCGCGTTACGGACATTATTCCCTGGGGCGACTTCAAGGCCGAGGGCGGCAACGGCAACCGCGAGGCGGCCGAGCGCCGATTGCTGGCTGTGGCCGCAGCGGCCGAGCGGGGTTCGGAGCATCCGCTGGGTGAGGCCATTGTCGGTCGGGCGCAGGAGCTCGAGCTGGACCTGGCGGAGGTCGCCGACTTCAACGCCATTCCCGGACACGGTATCGAGGTGAGCCTCGATGGATCCCGGGTCGTCTTGGGCAACCTCAAGCTGATGCGGGACCGCTCGTACACCCTGGACGGACTGGAGGACGAGGCGGACCGCCTGGCCGGCGAGGGCAAGACCCCCATGTTCGTGGCTGTCGACGGCAAAGCCGCCGGAATCGTCGCGGTGGCCGACACCCTCAAAGATAATTCGATAGAAGCGGTCAAGCGGCTGCGCGATCTGGGTCTCGAGGTGGCCATGATCACCGGAGACAATGCCCGCACTGCGGAAGCCATCGGCGCCGCCGTGGGCATCGACCGGGTGCTGGCCGAAGTGTTGCCGGAACACAAGGCCGAAGAGGTCAAGCGCCTCCAGGATCAGGGCCGAGTGGTGGCGATGGTGGGCGACGGCATCAACGACGCTCCCGCCCTGGCCCAAGCCGATATCGGTATTGCCATCGGCACCGGGACCGACGTGGCCATTGAAGCCTCGGACATCACCCTCATCAGGGGTGACCTGATGCCCATCGTCACCGCCATCTCCCTGAGCAAAGCCACCATGCGGACCATCCGGCAGAACCTGTTCTGGGCCTTCGCCTATAACACGGCGTTGATCCCGCTGGCCGCCGGTATTCTCTATCCGCTTTTCGGGATCCTGCTGAGCCCGATGTTCGCCGCGGCGGCCATGGCGCTGTCTTCGGTGAGCGTGGTGTCGAACTCACTGCGCCTGCGCCGCTTCCGGCCGGCCCAGGGCTAAACTCCGGATACACAGGCCGTGCGAGCAACAGTCAGGTTCCACAGATAGCAGACGAGTGCCCCTAGGCTTCCATCCATCCCTCGACGAACACCGTGTCCCCTTCGACGATGACGTTCATCTGGGGCAGGGGACGAGGCGGCGGTCCGGCGAGCACTTCCCCCTCGGGGGAGAAGACGCCGGCGTGGCAGGGACAGAAGAACCGGTCGTTGTCGGGCTCCCACCCGACGATGCAGCCAAGGTGGGTACAAACCCGGGAGAGCGCAATCGGCTTGCCGTCGGCGAGCAGGATTAGGGCGGCTGGGACGCTCTGATAGTCGAACTCAATGGCCTCGCCCAGTGGTTCCAGGGCCGAGAGCGTCCCGACCTCCTGGCGAAAGGCGACCTGAGTCTTCTCCACCGGGTAGGCATAACGGATGAGCGGCGCGGCCAGCCCTCCCGCCCCGATCGCTCCCGTTATGGCCAGGAGATATGTGAGGAACCGACGGCGGCTGAGGGAGGTCGATTCCCCCAGTGAGGGGTTTCCCGTCTCTGGGGGGGGAACCCGTTCGTGTTGTTTGTCGGTCTCAGTCATGACCATCCTGTTCTATGGTTCCGCGGCCCTGCAGCTCGTCAAGTCGCTCCCCTGGTTAATCGGTGAAAGACGAGCCCCGCCGCGATTCCCAGCGCGGCCATCCAGCCGAGCCCCAGCAATAGAGCCGCTCCGGTGTCGAAGCTCGGAGTGAAGGCCGAGTCGACCAGGACGCGGACGGGGCCGTGGGCGGGGAGTAGTCCGCCCCAGGCGGGCGGAGCCGCCGAGAACATTATGTTCTGACCGATGCCCACATCGACGAAGGAGAGGAGGAACATCATGTAAAGCCCCCCGACACGGCCGAGCAGGCTACCCACCAGAACGCCGACAAGTCCGTACTGGAAAGCAACCAGCAGGTTCGCTCCGGCGAATAGGCCCCAGGACGTCGGTTCGAAGTCGAGCGCGGTAACCCCCAGGGAGACCCCGGTGATGAGGACGGCCGCCCCAGCGATCACTCCCAGCCGCGATACCAGGATTTCCCACGTACGAAAACCTGAAATGGCCAACCGCCGGTCGGCTTCGGCCGAAGCCTGGACCATGAACATCCCCACCAGGCCCGCCAGGAAAGCCACCGTTATGGGCACCATGATGGCGCCGTGCAGGTCGATCATAGAGATGATCGTCGTGTGGTTTCCGTCCTCGGGCAGCTCAACGGGAGCGGGGGTGTCTGGCGTGACCGCAAAGCTCAGGGTTATGAACCCAATGGGAAGCAGGAATAGGAGCAGCCAGAGGGCGGTGTTACGGCGTTGCTCCCGGAAGGCAGCGCTCAGTCCGGCCGCCAGACGGCTGCCTCTGAGAATGCGTACGGACGGTGCGGCCAAGGCTCGGGATCGCGTCTGCCTGATGAACACAATCGAGGCCACCGTCAGCGAGCCGACCACCCAGAGCACGCTGGCGGCGATATCCCCGAGCGCGCCGGCGTGCCCGCTGTCGCTCCCGATGGCCACGAGGGTCGGGAAGTGGGTGGGAAAGAGGCGGGTTATCCAGTCATCACCGCCGGCCATGCCGGGCCCGAGGAACACGTCCAGCATCCAGACAAACACCACGATGAGTGACCCGTTGACTTGGTTCTTCACCGAGGCCCCGATGGCCGTGCCGATGGCGAGGTAGAGAACGGCGAAAGTCAGGGTGACCGCGGCCGTCTTCAGGGGATCCTCGATGCCTGTCCGCAGCCACAGAGCGGCCACGGCCGCAACCGAGGCGGCGGTTGCCAGAAGCAATCCCGAAAACAGGCGGGCCGTGACAATCCGCCCCGCGCCCATGCCGGCGGCGGCCAGTCTCCGATCGGCGCTTCGCGAACTGAGGGAGTGGAAGTAACCCGACACGCCGGCCAGGAACGCCGCCGCCCAACTCGCCGTCAGGGCTGCCCGCTGGCCGGCGCCGCCCGCCCCTCCCAGCAGTTCGGCGAAATCGGCGATGGGCTGCGCAGCCATGACTACGAAGATGACGGGCACTACCGCCAGCAGGACCAGATTGAGGGGCCGCCGGGTGTACTCGCTCAGAAATCGACTGGTCAGCAGGGGGATGTTCATCGCGCCACGGTGACGCCGTCGATGAGGTCGTAGATGCGGTCGAAGCGGTCCTCGTCGGTGAGAAAGTGACTTATTATGAGGATCGCCCTCCCCTCGTTCCTCTGCTCCTCCGCCAGATCCCAGAAACGCAGGTAGGTGTCCCAATCGAAGCCGGCGTAGGGCTCATCGAGGAGCAGAACTTCCGGATGGGGGAGTAGGGCCAGGGCCAGGTTCAGCTTGGCCTGGGTACCTCCGGAAAGCTCGTCCACCCGGACGTCGGCATACGACCCGAAGTTGAGCAGCCGGTATAGCTCAGCGCTGCGGGCGCGCACCTCCTCATCGGAAACCCCATAGGCCCGCCCGAAAAGGCCGAAGTGTTCATCGCAGGTCAATCGCTCGTAGAGGACGGGCTCCTGGGGGCAATACCCGAGTCGGGTCGGCCGCTCTATCTCGCCGGCGTCGCGTTCCAATGTGCCCACCAGTATCTTCAGGAGGGTGCTCTTGCCGGACCCGTTCTCTCCCACCAGGCCGATGATCTCCCCAGGGCCGAGCTCGACGTCCGCGCCTCGCAGTACCTCGACTTCTCGCCGCTTGGGCCAGATGCCGCGCCAATAGGACTTCCGCAAGCCCCGGGCCGCCAGCAGCCGGTGCTCTGGCGACTGTGGCGTCGCGGCTGTTCCCCCGTAGGGAGCAGGTATCTCGGAGTGGGGCGTGGTCTTCGCCCCCCTGCTTCGGCGCTCTCCCCGGTCCGCGGTCAATTGGGATTTGTCTGTGTTTGTCACGCATGCCCTTTCGGATGTGGTCAAGTATACAAAGTGTTGCTGTATAGGGGCAGGGGGTATGGGGGGAACTTAACTCTTTCTTTACGAACGCTCACTCGAGTGCTTCATGACGCGGTGGTCGCCAGCAGCCGGGCATCGGGCGGTTCCCCGCGCAAAGTTGGGTCTTTACCAGTGCTTCATATTGCAAAGGCATACTAGAAAGCGTCGATATGAAACACGAGGTTCCTGGTCGCCGGCAGGTGAGGAGTCTCTAAGGAGGAGAACGAAAATGATGTTCGGTGCTGGAATGTTGCTGTGGCCATTGCTAATTGTGGGTCTTGTCTGGTTTCTCATCAATCAGCGCGATCGGCCTAGTCAGTCTCCGTCTGTAGGCCGGTCGGTGTCCGAGAGGCCCGATGCTCGCGCTCTCTTGGACGAACGGTATGCCCGCGGGGAAATGGAGCGGGACGAGTACCTGATGCGGCGCCAAGACCTCGACTGAGTGCCCGGCCGGAACACGAACCCCCGTAGTTGATAGCGGGGCAGTTCGAGTTCTTCGGGGGGGTAGACGGGAACGCCGCCGGCGATAGCCAAGGAAGTGCACGTTTGCGCGCCGCGATCCCGCCGACTTCACACATTGCGCCGACTTCACACATTGTTTACTCCCGCCTGACGTCATCCACATCCTTTCTGCATAGGGTGACGTGGAAGTCTTCTCAGGACCCAACGGCACATATGGTGGAGGTGTGTGTCCATGCTTGGCTGCAAGAGCTATGAAGATGTTCCAACCCTGTACGGCCGCTACGTCCGAGACTGCGTGATGCTTGCGCGGTTTGGTACGGGGGAGACGAGGCGGCAATTCTTCAGCCGGTACGAGGTGATCCTCGGCGGAAGGGGCGACTGGCTTCGCAACCTGCCCGACGCCGAGCAGGAACAGGCGTTTCTTGACGCCGTCCGCCTGCGCGAGGGCGGCCTTCCGCGTACTAGGGCAGGGCTCCGACTCGCGCTGCCTCGGTGGTTCGTTCGCCGCGTTGCCCACCCCTTGGACGAATGGGAGGAAGCCGGTGCGTTCCGGCCCACCGGACTGGCCGTCGATCCCATCTGCCACATGTGCGTCGATCCGGGAACTACGCCCTACCACATCGTCGATGGGGACCAGGAGCACTATTTTTGCTGCCCCCATTGCCTGGCCCTTTTCGGGGACCGTCTGCTCAGATCCGCATAGGCACGGCGCTCGACAGGCTGAGTGCTTACCCCAGCTTCACACGGTGCGCCTATCATCGGAACTCGACGTTCAATTGGGGGTGAAATGTGTTTGGTTCCGACTGTTTCGTCGCTACCGCTGCCTGGTTTGGTGGATCGACCTGGGGATGGCAGGCCGAACTTCTTGCGTATGCTGTCCACCTGATTCCGCTGGTCCTTCTGGGTCTGGCACTCTGGCTCCTGCTGCGCGCGTCGCGGGCGCCGCTGCGGAATCCGGAAGACCTGCGTGGGCGTGCACCGCAGGCGCGCCTCGTCCTGGACGATCGCTATGCTCGAGGAGAGATCGACCAGGAGGAGTACCTGACGCGAAGAAACGACTTGACCTAGTCTAGGTTGGCGGTTCGTTGACTCGGGACGGTCGCGCTCGGGCGACCGCGGCACGACGCCGGTCCGGCGCCGGTACGGCGCCGGCGGTAGCGAATTACCGCGTGTCCACCTCGTGCGGGAAGGGGAAAGGCTCCAGGAGAGTCTCGACCCCAGTTTTATCCCATATGGAGGTGTGCGGTGGCCGATGCCGGACGGAAAGAGGGCGACGCCGAGACGGAGCAAACCCGGCGACGCTACGACCGAATAGCCCCCTTATACGACTCCATGGAGTGGCTGGCCGAACGCTCGGCCATGAGCGACTGGCGGGGAGACCTGTGGAGCAGGATTGAAGGGACGCGCGTGCTCGAGGTTGGCGTGGGCACGGGCAAGAACATACCCTTCTACTCTTCAGACATGGGGGTGACCGCCATCGATTTGAGCCCTCGCATGCTCGCTCGCGCGCGCCGGCGGGCGCGAGCGCTTAACGTGGAGGTCGACCTGCGCGTCATGGACGTACAGTCCCTCGATTTCCCCGACCAGGCCTTCGACGCGGTTGTCACCTCCTGCGTGTTCTGCTCGGTGTCCGAGCCGGTGCGCGGATTCGAGGAACTTCGCCGCGTGCTGAAACCCGAAGGGCGCGGTTACTTCCTGGAGCACGTGCTGTCGGAGCGTCGGGGAGCCCGACAGTTGATGGAAGCGGTCAACCCGATGGTCGTGCGCATGATGGGGGCGAACATCGACCGCCGCACGCGACAGAACCTGGAGCGGGCCGGATTCACTCTCGAGAGAGAGGAAGACCTCTGGCTCGATATCGTCAAGCTCTACGTTGCGCGCCCCTAGCTGTCGCGCGCCCCTAACGGGGTAAGCTGCCGCCTATCGCCCGCCGCCTGGCCATCGCCAACCGGCCATCGCCCGCCGCCCCTGCCTCACTTGCACTCGGCACCGCATTTGGTGCAGAAAGCATCGTCCACATCGCAGGGCGTGCCACATTCGGCGCAAACGGCCGCGTGGTTGTTTCGCTTCTGGAGGACCCCATAGCCGATGGCGCCCACCAAGGCGAGGACCACCAGGCCCAACACTACAAAGAGACCGGTGTTGGAACCGCCGCCGCCCGCTTCGGCGGGCTCGGTGGAGTCCGACTCGGTGGAGTCCGATGGAGAAGCGGTGCTGCCCCCGGGCACAGAGGGGACGGCGTCGCCTTTCGTGTACTCGATCGAGACCGTCAACTGGTCTCCCCCGTTCAAATTGGGGAAAGTCTGGGCCTTGTAGGTGAAGCCGTCCGGCTCAGCCGTGGTCCGCTCGAGCGGCGGTTGCAGGTTGAACCCTTCGGAGCGGAAGGGTTGCTGAATCGCGAGGCCCGCCTCCTTCGCGCCACCGGCCAGTTCGTAGACGAACTCAAATTGGCGTGTGCCCTCCAGCGTCAATCCGGGATCGTAGTAATACTCGACTTGGACGCTGGGGAACTCCGAGACCTCGATGCGGGCAATGTCCCAAACTTCGCCGGTGCGATCGACCTCCGGTGGCCCGCCGGCGTCTGTATATTGTCCCTGAGCATCGACTTCGCCAAGCGCCGTGACCTGAGCCCCTTTGGGAATGGGCATATCGAAGCCGACAGGAAGCGCGGTGTCCTGCGGCAGTGTGAATTCGGTCAGGACCAGCACCTGCGGCTCGTCGTATTCCGGCCATACCTGCACGGCGATGAGGTCGAACGAGAGGTCCCCATTGCGCGGTTCGGTTCCCTCCGCTCGAGGGTTCACCAGAGATTCAGCGGCAAGGGCCGGTGCGGCGGAGACGATCGGCCAGATTGCGGTAATCATTATCATGGCCAGTAGAACCGCGGCCCCGCCGGCGAGCGAGGGAAGCAGGGGGTTCGACCAGCCGGAACCGCTGTCAATCCTGGGTCCTATTGTCATCGACTTTGCTCCTTGTTGCGTCTAGAAGGACGAGCCTCTGCGGCTGCTCATGGCGGGGGTCGGACGCTACCGGGTCCACGAATGGTACAGGAAGCAGAAGCGGCCGTCCCACGCCTCGAATGAGGATCTAGACGGGGACTACGGAGGTCGCCAACTTGCGGACAGCCGTCCGGTCGCCCACCCGTCCTTGGACCAGGATGTCCAGCCCGTCCTCATTGGGCACGGCCAGGTTGACGTAGTCGCCGGTCACGCTTTCAGTGCCATTCGTGCCGCCCGCACGCGCACCGTCCGCATCCGCACCGCCCGCGCCGAGGTCCGACGTCGGAGGCGTCGCACCCCCCAACTGTTTTCGTACGGTGAGGGTGATGAGGTTGCTGTCGTATCCGGGATCGCCGCTCGTGTAGCCGACTCGGTAGAAGACTCCCGGCAGGAGGGCTGGGTTGATGAATACCGCCTCGCCGAGGTGTTCCGAGGCCGCATCGGGCTGGTAGGGAGCCGGCTTCCAGCCCGAGGGCAGGCGGTTGGGCAGATAGATGGGAAGGCTGCCCCGGAGGCCATCGTCCAAGACGGCTTGCAGCCGCTCCTCCGACAAGGCTTCCCCAGGTTCGACTCCTGGACCTCCCCAAGAACCGGCTGCCTTGCCCACGAGGGGTGCGAGGACGGGAGTGGTGCCGAGGGCCAGTCCGCCGATCGCGATCAGCAGGCCGCGGCGGCTGATTCGCGCGGATGGGGTCGGGCTCGGCGGCGAATCTCCGCCCGGCTCAGCGTGCGAAGGCTCACTCGAATCCCCGGATCGCTGTATCTCTTCGCCCAAGTCCTCTGTCCTCCGTGTGGTGGGCTCCCGAACTCGCCTGCTACCCAGGAAACCGCGCAGCCCACACCAAGGAGACATCACTTCCGAACCGTGTGCCTTGACAGCGCCGACCCCGGCGGCTAATCTACCAATGGGAATAATAGACAAAGCCTATCGGAATTAAGGTGTTTTCGGGCTGCACGGTTCCTGGAGGCGCGCAGGAGGAGGAAAATGAGGATCAAAGAGCGGCTTTCCGACTTGATTGGCGGGACGCCCCTGGTCCGACTCAATCGAGTCGCCGAGGGTGCGGGGGCCGAGGTCGTCGCCAAAATGGAAGCCTTCAATCCGGGAGGTTCGGTCAAGGATCGGATCTCGCTCAGCATGATTGAGGCCGCCGAGCGCGAGGGCCTCATCTCCCCGGGCAAGACTCACCTCATCGAGCCCACCTCCGGCAACACGGGAATAGGCCTGGCTTTCGTGGCGGCCGCCAAGGGCTACTGCATCACCCTGACCATGCCCGACACCATGAGCCTGGAACGCCGCGCCCTGCTCAAGGCATACGGAGCGCGTCTGGTCTTGACTCCGGGCGCGGACGGCATGAAGGGCGCGATCGCGAGGGCGGAGGAACTCGCAGCGCAAGATCCCGATACTTTCGTCCCTCAGCAATTCAGCAACCCCGCCAACCCCGAGGTCCATCGGCTCACCACCGCCGAAGAGGTTTGGGACGACACGGACGGCGAGGTGGACATCTTCGTCGCGGGCGTGGGGACGGGAGGCACGATCACCGGAGTGGGGCAGGTGCTCAAGGAGCGCAAGCCCGGAGTCCAGTTGATCGCGGTCGAGCCGGCCGACTCTCCGGTGCTCTCCGGTGGGCAAGCGGGGCCGCACAAGATCCAGGGCATCGGTGCGGGTTTCGTGCCGGACGTGTTGGACGTCGAGGTGATCGACGAGGTGGTCAAGGTCACCAACGAGGAAGCGATCGACATGACGCGCCGCCTGGCCCGCGACGAGGGCATCCTGGCGGGCATCTCGTCCGGCGCCGCCGCCCACGCGGCAGTGCAGGTGGCTCGGCGCGCCGAGAACCAAGGGAAGCTCTTGGTGGTGGTTCTGCCCGATACGGGTGAGCGTTACCTCACTAATCCGGTGTTCGCGGAGATCGACGACCAGGCCGCAGGCAATAACGGTTGAGCGGCTATGGGGAGATGAATCGGCTTTGCCGTCTATACCCCGCGTCCCTATGGGGCGGGACTGCTAAAATCCACCAGGTGAACACGATTACGCGTTGAAAGGAGGTACCGGAGTGAAGCGCTTCATGATTCCTCGGACTGCTCACTGCAGCGAGGGCTGCATGGTTTGGTCCTGAGCAAGACCTGAAACTGCTCGAGAGCTTGCTGGGCAGAGGAGCGGAAAGATTCGGTTCTGGCGCTCCTCTGCGCTTTACTCCCTTACCCCGGCTGTTTGTGAGGGTTCTCTTACCCTCCGGGGGTATCTTCACATCCTCTTTACAGGCTCTTGATGCTCCCTGAAGATCCGGACGCGATGATGGACTCCAGGAACAAGTTGATCCGCCGTCGGTGGGTCCAGAGCAAGGAGCAACCATGAACCAACATGCAACCTTCCCCCAGACCTTCGCCCAGACCGAGCACTGTCCCACCCTCGAACGGTGTCCGGTTGTGGTTGAGTTGCGAATCGTGACCGAACCGGAAACCTCGCCGCTGCCCACCGCCTTCGCGTTCGCGGCGCCGCAGGGCTTCATCCCCGAAATTTTCCATGATTCAGTCGTGGGGTCCGCCGGTCACGGCGCGTCCGCCGGAGTGCTTTCCGAGCTCAAATCGGCTGGTTTCCGCGCTCCCCAGGGCTTCCTGTCCTAAGGTTAACCGGCCTCTATGAGTCGCGTCGCCCGCCGGTGGGAAACAATCCTGCAAGAGTGGCTCCGCTGTTGCCGGCGGAGCCACTCTCGTGGACGTGACGAGAGGAGCAAGGTTACGAGCAGTCGGCGACATAGCGAGGCCGCCCATGCGGAGGCCACCCGCCGGGTGCAACGACGCTGGGACCGCGTGGCTCCTTTGTTCGACCGCTTGGAGGCCGGCCTGGAGAGGCGGGCACTGCAGTGGTGGCGCCGGCGGCTTTGGTCCCAGGTGGAGACGGGCCGCATCCTCGAGGTCGGCGGCGGGACCGGGAAGAACATTCCGTACTACCCGCCCGGCGCCGAGGTGGTGGCCATCGATCTGAGTCCGCGTATGATCGAGGAAGCGCGGAAGGTCGCCGCCGAGCATGGCTCCGATGTCGATCTCCGGGTGATGGATGCTCAGAGGCTCGACTTTCCTGATGCCTATTTCGACGCAGTGGTGACCTCCTGCGTCTTCTGCACCGTGCCCAATCCGGCTTTGGGACTGAGTGAGGTGTATCGAGTGCTCAAGCCGGGTCATCGGGCGTATTTTCTCGAGCACGTTCTGTCGGACAAACGGGGAGTGCGTCGGGCGATGAAAGGACTGAGCCGGGTCACCGTGCGCATGATGGGCGATCACCTGACCCGGCGGACCTGCGCCGAGTTGAGCGCGGCGGGATTCGAGCTCGAGACGGAGGAAGACCTCTGGCTCGACGTGATCAAACTCTGCGTGGCGCGAAAGCCGGCAGCGGGTTAGCCCAACTCCAGCAGCACGTCCCGGGTGCGGTAGACCAAGCCGACCGTGCCGGGACCCACGTGCAGTCCCACCACCGGCCCCACCGGGTAGAGCGGCACCTCCCGGCCGAATTCGTGGGAGAGGGTCGCCGCCAGCTCGTCACCCGCCGCTTCGTCGCCGATGTGATGGGCTGCGAGCTCCTCGAGGCCGGCCTGTTCCGCATCGCGTCTCAACCGTTTAATCATCTGTTCGATGGCTCGGCTCTGCGTGCGGACCTTTGCCACCGCCACCGTCCGCCCGTCACGGACCGAGAGTATCGGGCGGATGCGAAGCGCCGACCCCAGCAGCGCAGAAGCACTGCCGATGCGTCCCCCTTTGCGCAGGTAATCCAGGGTGGCGGGGGTGAAGAGAAAGCGGCTGCGGAGAATGGCCGCGCGCGCCGCCTCCGCTGTCTGCTGTAAGTCGGCCCCCTTCTCCGCCGCGCGCGCCGCCTCGAGCACCGCCATGCCCAACTGCATGCAGTTGGACCGCGAATCGACCAGCGCGATCTCCGCGCCCGGATGATCCGCCTCGACCATCTCCGCCGCCCGCAAGGCGCCTTCGTAGGTCCCGCTCATCTCGCCCGAGATGAAGATGCCGAGCACCGGCTCTCCCCGTTCTACCGCCTGGGTCATCGCCTGCTGGAAATCGCCCAGGGGAGGCATGGAAGAGGTGGGTAGTTCGCGGGCCGAGGACAGTTCCCGGTAAAAGGCGGGAAGATCCATCTCGACCTCTCGCAAATTCTGACCTTGCCAGCTGACCGCGAGGGATACCACGGCGATTCCGTGCCGCGCGATCAACTCGGGGGGCAGGTAGGCGGTGCTGTCGGTGAGGATGCGGATGGGCATGATTCCCGACATTGTACCCGCCTCGCCAAGCGTAATTCTTCCTGCTATCATCTTTGCCTCTGAGCGGGCGCTTAGCTCAGTGGGAGAGCACCGTCTTCACACGGCGGGGGTCACTGGTTCAAATCCAGTAGCGCCCACTACTTGAAGGAGTCCCGCTTGGGCCTCCTTTTTTGTTGCGGCCGTGGGTGAGCGGGTGGCCCCAGGACCTGCTGGGTATAGCGCTTCCATGGTTGATAGCCTGCCGGTTTCCCGAATGGGCGTTCATCGGCGGCGGCGTGGCCGGGCGGCAACGCGCGGCCTGTAGAAGGGGGGTCTCCCGATGGAGCATATTGACGCCACGGTAGTGGGCGCTGGACAGGCAGGTCTGGCCGTAAGCCACGAGCTCACCGCCGCAGGGGTGGCGCACGTCGTCCTCGAGCGCGGCAGGATCGGCGAAACATGGCGACACCGCTGGGATTCCTTCTGCCTCGTCACTCCCAATTGGAGCGTGCGGCTGCCGGGGCACCCGTATAGCGGCCCTGATCCTGACGGCTTCATGGCGCGCGATGAGATCGTGGCCTTCTTGGAAGATTACGCAGCGAGCTTCGATGCGCCGGTCCGTACAGGTGTCGCGGTAAGCAGGGTCCAAGTGGGCACCGATGGCGCCATCATTCTCCAGACGACGGCTGGGGAATTGAGGACGCGGGCCTTGATACTGGCCAATGGGGCGTTCCAGAGGGCCCACCGCCCGCCGGTGGCTGAGACGCTGCCTGCCGACCTACCGCAGATCGACGTCGGCGACTTTCGCAACGAAAGTACTCTGCCCCCCGGCCGGGTGCTGGTGGTGGGCAGCGGGCAATCCGGCGCGCAAATAGCCGAGGAACTTCGCGAGGCGGGGCGCGAGGTGGTCCTAGCCTGTGGCAAGGCATCTTGGGTTCCCCGGCGCCTTGGCGGCCGAGACATCGTTTGGTGGCTGGACAAGGTGGGCTTTTTCGATCAGACGGTCGACGCTCTTCCGACTCCCACGGCCAGGCTTGCCGCCAATCCTCAAGCCACGGGTCACGAAGGAGGCCACGACCTACATCTGCGCAGCCTGCAGGCAATGGGAGTCACTCTAGCTGGGCACTTCTTGGGGGCGGAGGGTGGTTTCGTTCGTTTCGCGCCCGATCTGCAGGAAAGCGTTGCGTGGGGGGATGAGCGCTTCAGGGAGCTGATGACGCTGATCAAGAACGCCGCTGCAGAGCATGCGCTCGATTTCCCCCCGATCGAGGAGCCGGAGACCTTCGTTTCCGATGCGCCAGAAAGGTTGGATCTGTCAGAATTCGGTGTCGTTCTTTTCGCCGGTGGCTTTCGGCCTGATTATCGCTCTTGGCTTCCCTGGCCCGAAGCCTTTGATGAACTCGGCTTTCCGATCCAACAAGACGGTGAGAGCATGGTCGTTCCCGGCCTGTTCTTCGCCGGCGTACACTTCATGCGTACCCGAAAGTCATCTCTCCTTCTTGGGGTAGGCGAGGACGCGGCGATCGTCTCTGGTCGAATTGCCGCTATGTTGAGAAGCTGACGCAACACCTGAGCGCCGCCGCTTCTTATGACCTTGCCCGCTTGCCCCGGTCTGCGTGCGGTACTACGATTGGAATACGGGGGGCAGGGGCAACTCGGGGCAACTCGCTGGAACGGGATCCTGATGGCAGGCACCAAGGAAGAAGCGCGGGACGAGGACCGCCGGCCGCAACTGACGACGGGCGCGCTGCCCGCCGGGTTCACCTCACCCTTTACCGTGAAGCTACGGGCTCTCGATGGCCAAGAGCTCCAGGCTTCTCCGCACTTGGGGTCGTGGGAAGAGGCCTTGGCGGTCATGGAGAAATGGTTCCACTCGGCCCAGCCGGGCTCATCCGTCAGCATCTACGACGCCCAACGATCACTCTGCTATATGGCCTTTCGGGGCGGGGTTCCTTTCTCGCAGTTGGCGGCTTTGCCCCTGGTTCCCATGGCCGAAGACCTCTGGGCTCCGTAGGGAGCCTGCTCTACTTCACCATCTGACGGCTCAACATCCCCCCGATGCCGGGCACCCGCTCGACGAAATCCGTGATGCCGGCCTGGACTTTCTTGCTGGCTTCGCTCTCCCGGTCCTTGACCACGAAATACGCGGCCACCAGGCCGCCGAGTAGCAGGTAGCGCCAGAGCCGCGACTTCGTGGTCATGAAGACCGAGGCTAA
This sequence comes from Actinomycetes bacterium, assembly GCA_024637095.1. Lineage (GTDB taxonomy): Bacteria > Actinomycetota > Thermoleophilia > RBG-16-64-13 > RBG-16-64-13 > Soudan-30. Next base: position 18,578 of record JAGXFV010000031.1, on the reverse strand, counting down.
AGCGATGCCCATCAGGACCTTGGTGTCCACGTGCTTAGAGATATCCACCGGATGCTCCTTTGCGCTCGACTCTTCTGCTAAGCCTTCCCGAGAGGCGAGGGGAGGGAACGTCACGAGGCCGCTCGGTGGGGACCGCGCCGGGCTGGGTACGTTGACGAAGAGCAGGGAGACCGGGCGAGGAGGATTCAAAATGGTCAGAATCGACGGTTTTATGGGGCAGTCGATGGATATTCCCGAAGATCGTTTCTACAGCAACGAGCACCACCTGTGGCTCCGGCGCATAGACGAGGAGGACTTGGCCGGTACGATCGAGATCGGTATAACCCAGCCCGGGCTCGCCCTCGAGGAGGGATGGAAGGAGGTCAACTTCCTGGTGGGTGAGGGCGACCAGATCGACTACGACGAGGAGTTGATCCACGCCGAGACCGGGCTCACGCAGACTTATGTCAAGAGCCCGCTACCGGGCAAGGTCACCGCCACCAATTGTGATCTCCTGGGTGAGGCGCTCACCGCGAGTCCCTATGACAACTGGCTGCTCCGCCTGGAGCCGGACCCCACCTGGGAGGGCTGTCTTTCCGACGCCCGCGGATATATCGATTGGCTCGCTGGTTCAGGCCACGCGTCGGGTTCGGCGGCGGAGAGGCGCGGAGGCGCGGACGAGGGAGAGTGCACTACGCTGTTCGGAGGGCCGCAGTAAGGAGTCAGCAGGCCGCGGTAAGGAGTCGGAGAACCGCGGTGAGGGACTCGGCGGCCGGGTGGCGGTGACTGGGGTTGGAGTTAGAGCAGCGCAGAAGCCAAGGTCAGCGCCCCGAACACGATGAAAAGGATACCGGAGAAGCGCCGCAAGGCGGATGCGGAGAAACGCGTGCCCAGGAGGCTGCCTCCGCCGATGGCCAGCGCGTTGGCGCCGACCATGCCGAGCGTTGCCCCGGTCCAAACCGGTAGCAATTGATCAAACTGAGCGGCGAGCGAGAGGGCCGCGAGTTGGGTCTTGTCTCCGAACTCGGCTACGAAGAAGGCCAGGCCGACGGCGAGGACGGCGCTTCGTCGGAACCCGGTCGCGCACGTCTCCTCATCCGGCGGATCGGGCGAGAGCAAGGCCCAGATGCCGAAACCGATGAACAGGGCCCCGGCCGCGGGCCGTACGATGTCCGCCGGCAACAATTCGCTCACCGCGCCGCCCACGCCCACGGCGAGGAGATTCAGCAGGCCGACCGCGAGGGTAACTCCCAGAAGGACCTTGTGTGCCGGGTAGCGGCAGGTCAGGGAAAGGGTGAGCAGCTGCGATTTGTCCGCCATCTCCGCGAGGAGGATGAGGCCAAATGAGGTGACCAGGGCGTTCACCGGGAAAGCGTAACACGGCGATAGGAGACACCGATGGCAGTGACCAGCGACTACGCGATGGTGCGGGTGTACCCCGTGAGTTATGAAGAAGCGTTGCCCCAGGTGAAGGCTGCGCTCAAGGAAGAGGGCTTTGGCGTGCTGACCGAGATCGACGTCAAGAGCACGCTCAAGGAGAAGATCGACGTCGATTTCCGCCCATACATCATTCTGGGCGCCTGCAATCCACGGTTGGCTCATCGGGCGCTCTCGGCCGAGGCCGATCTGGGCCTGATGCTTCCCTGCAATCTGGTGGTGTCTGAGGAGGGACCGGGGCGGTCTCGGGTGGCCGCGGTTTCGCCGATCGCCATGCTGGGCGTGGTCCAGGGCAACGAGGAACTGGATAAGGTGGGCGAGGAAGCCCAAGCCGCCTTCGACCGGGTGCTGGCGAAGCTCGACAAAACGCTTGGGGGAGACCAGTAGCCCAAGGTCCAACCGTAGCCCAAGCTCCAACCGTAGCCCAAGCTCCAACTACGGTCGTACTGACCTGCTTGGGTGTGCCCGATAGCCTGCTCTCACTGTTGAACGCGCCGCCGTTACGGACCGGCCTTCGGTTCGCGCGGCGGCGAAATGAGGGAGGAAGGGCTATGTTCAAGCGGCAACCGTGGATGCAGCGAGCGGGGGAGTACCCGAGATCCGACCGGGAATATTTCGGGCTACTGACCCGGGCGGTCTTCTCGGCGGGTTTGGGCCCTCGCGTGGTGGAGTCGCGCTGGGAGGGCATCACCAAGGCCTTCCGCGAGCTGGACCCCGCCGAAGTCTCGCGCATGACAGAGGAGGACGTCGAGCGGCTCCTGGCTGATCCCGCCGTCATACGCAACCGGCGCAAGATCGAGGCGGCAGTCGCCAATGCGGCCGAGTTCCTCGAACTGGTGGAGGAGCATGGGGCCTTTCACGACTTCCTGGAGACCGCGCAGGAGGAGCAGGACTTCCCGGGCGTGGTGGCGCTCCTCGCCGGCCGCTTTGCGCATCTCGGCCCCACCTCGGCCGCGCTGTTTCTGTTCAGCGCGGGCTGGCGGGGCGGCGACTTCATTGTGATCGATGGCGGCGGTGAAGAGACGGCGCCGGCCGTGGCGGGGCAGTTGGTACAGGCTGAGGCGGGTAAACCGGCGCCTGCGGCTACACAGGCGCCGGCCGTGGCATAGTCGCCGGTGGCAGAACAGGCGCCCGCGCTTGCGGGGTAGAGGTCAGGCTTCGGCCCCTCGGTCGGGACCGGTCTCGGCGGCGGGGTCTGCCTGAATACTTTCCTTGCCCAGCGTCACGCCCGGCAGGTGCACGGTGAAGGTGGAGCCCAGGCCGAGCGCACTCTCCACCGCGATGCGCCCCTGGTGCAGTTCGACGATGTGCCGGACGATGCTGAGACCGAGCCCGGTTCCGCCGGTTTCGCGGGAGCGGGCTCGGTCCACTCGATAGAAGCGTTCGAAGATGCGGTCCTGCTGGTCCCTGGGGATGCCCATGCCGTCATCCTTGACGGCCAGCACGGCCCCGTCTGCGGTCCTGTACACGCTAAGCTCGATGTTGCCGCCGGGCTCCGTATAGCGTAGAGCGTTCTCCAGCAGATTGCGCAGGGCCATTTCCAGCAGCGCCCGGTCGCCCTCTACCTGGACCGGATCGTCGGTCTCGGCCTGCAGGTGCCGGCCCTCGCGGTCGGCCAGAGGCCCGAGTTCGCGCACGACCGAGCCGGCCGCCGCAGCGAGATCGAACGGTTCGGCGTCGGGGAAGCCCGCGCCGTCGTCCTCCAGGCGAGAGAGGGTGAGCAGGTCGTCCACCAGATCGCTGAGCCGCTCGATCTGAGGTGACATGAGCCCGGCGAAAGCCTTTGCCTGCTCGGGATCTTCGTCGACGGCGTGCTGCAGCGTCGAGGCCAGCAGGGAGAGCCCGGCCAGCGGGGTCTTCAGTTCGTGGGACACGTTGGCCACGAAGTCGCGGCGCATCTGGTCGGTGCGGAACTGTGCGGTCTCGTCGCGCAGGAAGAAGAGGACCCGGGCCGTTTCCGGGGGAAGGTGGCTCAGGGGAATGGCCTCGGCCAGGATGACGCGTCCGCTGGTGAGTTCGACCGGCTCCCGGATCGCCCGGCCCTCGGCCAGAGCCTGCTCGGCCAGCGGGACGAAGGGTAGGGAGCGCACGCTGTGCACAAGGGGCCGGTCGATAAGGGTGGTCTCGTCGTCGACTCCCAGCACTTCTGCCGCCCCGCGGTTGACGGCGGTCACCCGGCCGCCCTCGTCGAGGACGAGGACGCCCGCGGTCATCAGGCCCAGAAGGTCCTCCAGCTGACGCTGTTGGCGCTCGGCGCTTTCCGCGCGCTCCGCGAGTTCGCGCTCGAGCTCTCTCAGCCCTTTGCCATCCGCAACGGCGGCAGGAGTCAGCCGCGCCAACAGCAGGGCGGCGAGGCCCACCGCGGGGATCAGGGTCACCGCCAGGTACAGGGGCAGGCGAACGAGGTCTGGGCCGGCGCCGCGGTCGTTCAGCAGGAGGGAGGAGCCGATCGAGATTGCTGCGAGCACGGAGAGGCCCAGCGCGAGGAGGGCGAGACCCATGCGTATGCGGCTCCCCGACATCCGTCTGACCTAGCTTCCTGTCGGAGGCTTCGGTTGCGGGTTGGAGGGGGTCTGCGGGTCGGTGTATGTCTGCGGGTCAGTGGGGGTCGGCGTCGCGGTTAGGCGATAGCCCACGCCTCTCACCGTTTCGATTTCCACGCTTCTGCCCACTTCTTGGAGCTTCTCGCGCAGCCGGCGGATGTGAACATCCAGCGTGCGCGATCCGGGTAGGTAGCGATGGTGCCACACCGCCTCCACGATCTCCTCTCGCTCGAACAGGCGGCCGGGGTTGGCGAAGAAGAAGGTCAGCAGATCGAATTCCTTGGGCTTGAGGGGCACGACCGTCTGCCCGGCGAAGAGGGCATGGGCGTCGTGGTCCAGGATCAGGCCACCCACCTCGAGCCTGCCGGACGGCCGGCCGGCCGGCACCTGGTGCCGCAGTCGTGCCTGGATGCGGGCGAGCAGCAGCTCCATGTCGAAAGGCTTGGTGACGTAGTCGTCGGCACCGGTGTCGAACCCCTCGAGGACTTCCCCGCGCTCATCCCTGGCCGTCAGCATGACCACGGGCAGATCCGGCTTTTGCCGCTTGATCTCGCGGGTGGCGGCCAGGCCGTCCAGTCCGGGCAGCATCAGATCCATCAGCACCAGGTCCACCTCGTCGGACAGGGCCGCCTCGAGCCCGTTGCGCCCGTTGGTCTCCTTGCGCACCTGGTAGCCGGCACGGCTGAGATTGTAGGCGACGAGGTCAGAGATGGTGGCGTCGTCTTCGATGATCAGGATGAGGCTGGTCGGTCTCTCCGCGGGGGTTACCATGGCGTCTACCGTACGCCGCCCGAGCGCCTCCGTAAAGGCCCGACCGCGGTTTGATGCCCCCGTGATCCAGGGCCGCCTTTAGTCGCGGTATGACTTCCGTGCCTGGAGCGGCCTCGACGGTATTTAACCCGGCGTTAACGGGGCGTTTACGGTTCGTTCACTCCCGCCGTGCGCGACGTTGCTAGCATCCGGTGCAGGCGGCCGAAGCTTTCGCCGTGGAGAAGCCGAAGCGGGCACAAGGTGTGCCCGCTGAAAAGAGTGTGCGAAAAGGAGATGACCGAATGACCGACAAGAAGAAACGGCCTGTCTTTAGCCTCCTGGCAATCCTGCTGCTCGTTTTGACGGCGCTTGCCTTTGCGGCCTGCGGCGACAGCGAGCCGAGGACGGCCGACCCGGCCTCCGGCTCCGCCACGAGCGATGCGGGAGAATCCGCCTCCGGCGGGCTGAGCGCCTCGCTGGACGGCGCAGGCGCCACCTTCCCCGAACCCCTCTATCTGGAGTGGATCGGCGAATTCACCCAGGTGGTCGAGCCGGGGGTCAGCGTGAACTATCAGGGCATCGGCTCCGGGGGTGGCATCGAGCAGTTCACCCAGGGCACCGTGGCCTTCGGCGCCAGCGACGCGCCCATGACCGACGAGGAGGTCCAGACCGCCGCGGCGGCCACGGGCAGCGAGGTGCTCCACATCCCCACCGTCTTCGGCGCCGTGGTCCTGGCCTACAACCTGGAAGGCCTGGACGAGCTCCGGCTTGATCCGGACGCTCTCGCTGGGATTTTCTTGGGTGAGATCACGAACTGGAACGATCCCGCCATCGCCGCTCTCAACGAGGGGGCCGAGCTGCCTGATACCCCCATCCAGGTGGTCCACCGTTCCGATTCCTCGGGCACCACCGCCATCTTCACCGGCTATATGGAGCAGATCTCCGAGCAATGGGCCTCTGATGTGGGTGCGGGCAAGACCGTCGAGTGGCCGGTGGGACTGGGCGGCCAGGGTAACGACGGGGTCGCCGCTGTGGTTCAGCAACAGAACGGCAGCATCGGCTACGTCGAACTCTCGTACGCGCTGGAGTCCGGCCTCAGCATGGCCACTCTCGAGAACGCCGCCGGCAACTACGTGGAGCCTTCGCTGGAATCCACGGCCTTGGCCGGTGAAGGCGTGGAATTCCCGGACGACCTGCGCTTCTCGCTGAGTAACAGTTCGGCGGACCAGGCCTACCCCATCGTGGGCGCCACCTGGATTCTGGCTCACGGCCCGATGGAGGACCCGGCCGACGCCGAAGCGCTCCAGGCCTTTCTGACCTGGGCGCTCACCGACGGCGACGGGGTCGCGCAGGAACTGGGTTACGCTCCCCTTCCCGATAACCTCCAAGAACTGGCTCTAGAGAAGGTCGATGCAATCGGAAGCTAGGACATTGGGCGATGTGGCGGCGGGGGTTGCCCCCGCCGCCATCGAGAACCGCACGGGAATCGGCCGCCGGGCCGATTCCCTGTTCGGCCTTCTGACCCTCGTCTCGGGGTCGTTGGTGCTGATCGTGCTTGGCTTCATGGTGGTGAGCACCACCAACACGGCCCTCCCCATCTTCAGCAGCGAAGGTCTTTCCTTCGTCACGAGCTCCAACTGGAATCCCGCCGACGGCAACTACGGCATCCTGGCCTTCATCTACGGCACCCTGGTGACCTCGATCATTGCCCTGGTGATCGCCATCCCCGTCAGTTTGGGCATCGCTCTCTACGTGGTCGAGGCGGCTCCCCGTTGGGTCCGCGGTCCCATCACCTACGCCGTCGACCTGCTCGCGGCCGTGCCCAGCGTGGTGTACGGACTTTGGGGCGTGTTCGTGTTGCTGCCCCTCTTCCTGCAACCGGCGGCGGCCCTGCTTTCCGAGTACCTGGGCTTCATCCCCCTCTTCGCGGGACCGCCCTCGGGCCTCTCCTACTTCGGCGCGGGCGTGGTGCTCGCCATCATGGTGATCCCCATCATCAGCTCGCTGTCGCGCGAGGTGATCCGCACCGTTCCCGACGCCGACCGTTACGCCGCCTACGCTCTGGGCGCCACCCGCTGGGAGATGATCCGCGGCGCCGTGATCCCCCGTAGCCGCGCGGGCATCGTGGGCGCCGTCATGCTGGGGCTGGGCCGGGCGCTCGGGGAGACCATCGCCGTCGCTCTGCTCGTGGGCTCGGCCACTCGGATCGATCCTTCGGTGGTCCGGCCGGGGTACTCCATGGCCGCCGTGATCGCGAATCAATTCCAGGAGGCCTCGGGCGATCACATCCGGGCGCTGGTGGGAGTCGGCGTGGTGCTCTTCGCCATCACCATCCTGGTCAACATGGCCGCGCGTCTGATGGTCTGGCGGATGGTGGAGCGATGATGGGCCGCAGCCCGAGCCCCGGCGAAAGCGCGGGCGCGAAAGTGAGCGACATCAACTCGGCGCGTCCCGCCGGCCGTCGCCTCTGGACCAACCGCCTGGCCTCGGCGGCCATGCTGGGCGCCGTACTTCTGGCGATGATCCCGGTGGGGCTCATCCTCTCCTACATCTTCGCCAAGGGCATGGCCGCCATGAGCTGGGAGTTCCTGAGCGAACCCACTCCCTTCAGCTTCCGCCGGGCCGAGGGCGGGTTCCTCAACGGCCTCATCGGCACGGGCATCATGGTGGGCCTGGCCACGCTGGTCTCGGTTCCCCTGGGGATCCTGGCGGCCATCTATCTGCAGGAGTATGGCCGGGGCCTGCTGGCCAACCTGATCCGTTTTTTCTCGGACGTCATGACCGGGGTGCCGTCGGTCTTCGTGGGGCTTTTCGTCTACACCGCCTTCGTGCTGCCCTTCGGATTTGGGGCGGTGATGGGGGCCGCCGCCCTCGCCATCATCATGTTGCCCATCGTGGTGCGCACCACCGAGGAGATGCTCAAGCTGGTGCCGCTCGAACTGCAACACGGCAGCTTCGCCCTGGGAGCGAGCAAGTTCCAGACCATAATCCGGGTGGTGCTGCCCTCGGCTCTGCCGGGAATCACCACGGGCGTGCTGCTCGCGGTGGCCCGCGCCGCCGGCGAGACCGCGCCGCTCATCCTGACGGCGCTCGGCTCGCTCACCATAACCACCAAGCTGATCGGCGAGCCCATCTCGGCGCTGCCGCTGCTGATCTTCGACGGTGCGAGGAATCCCTTCGCCGCCGGCCAGGAGCGCGCCTGGGCGGGAGCCCTCGAACTGCTTGCCCTGGTCCTGATATTCACCCTGCTCGCCCGCATCGTGGCCTCGAGGAGTAAGATTTCGTCATGACACCACCCCCCTTCGCCGCACCGGCGTCCACCGCCCTTCCCAACTCAGCCCAGGCTCCGGACCTCACCCCGCAGGTCGGGGAGTACGGCGTTCCCCAGCCCTCCGCCGCCGAGCCGGTCTTTACCATCAGAGACCTCTCCGTCTACTACGGCGGCAACGTCGCCCTCAAAGAGGTCAGCCTGGACATCATGCCCCGCGAGATCACTGCGATCATCGGTCCCTCCGGCTGTGGCAAAAGCACCTTCATCCGCTGTCTGAACCGCATGAACGACCTGATCCCGGGAGCCACGGTCACCGGCGACGTCTTCTACCACGGGCAGAACATCTACGCCCCCGAGGTGGACCCGGTCGCGGTGCGCCGCCGCATCGGCATGGTCTTTCAGCGCCCCAACCCCTTCCCTAAGTCCGTCTACGACAACGTCGCTTTCGGTCCGCGCATCAACGGCTTCAAAGGCGACCTGGACGAGTTGGTGGAGAACTCCCTGCGCGCGGCCGCCCTCTGGGACGAGGTCAAGGACAAGCTGAAGAAGAGCGCCCTGAACCTCTCCGGCGGTCAGCAGCAGCGGCTGTGCATCGCCCGCGCCATCGCCGTCGAGCCCGACGTCATCCTCATGGACGAGCCCGCCTCGGCGCTCGATCCCGTCGCCACCGTGCGCATCGAGGATCTGATGCAGGAGCTGAAGAAGCAGTACTCCATCATCATCGTCACCCACAACATGCAGCAGGCCGCGCGGGTTTCGGAGCGCACCGCCTTCCTCTACACCGAGGTGGACGAGGAGACTTCCAGCCGCTGGGGAATCTTGGTGGAGCATGGTGAAACCGGGTTGATTTTCACCCGGCCCAAGGACAAGCGGACCGAGGACTACGTCTCCGGCCGCTTCGGATAGACGTGCACGGCGGGCTGAGAGGAGCTGAGGAGAGCTGATGCGAGAGCAGTTTCGGAAAGAGTTGGATCGGCTGGACCAGGACCTGGTGCGGATGGCCGGGCTGGTCGAGGACGCCATCGAGAATGCGCTGCTGGCTCTTTCCGAGTGCGACATGGAACGGGCCGAGCGGGTGAAGCAGGGCGACGACGCCATCGATGACATGTTCCTGGACATCGAACAGCGCGCGCTTTCGCTGCTGGCTCAGCAGCAGCCGGTGGCGGGCGACCTGCGGCTGATCATGGCCATCGTGCTCAATCTGAACGACCTGGAGCGTTCGGGCGATCTCGCCTACAACGTGGCCGAACTGGTGCAGAAGGATCTGCCTATCGTGCGGCACAAGACCATCAACGCCTTGATCTACGAGTTGGGCACCTCGGCTAAAAATCTGCTGGGACGTTCCCTGGATGCTTGGTCGGCGAAGGACGTCAAGCTGGCGGCGGAGATCGATGAACTGGACGACGCGGTCGACGACCTCTATGAGCAGTTGCTCAAGGAGCTTTTCGAGCTGGAGGGCGTGACCCTCGAGCTTGCTCTCAATCTGGTGCTGGTCGGCCGCTACTTCGAGCGGATCGCTGACCATGCGGTCAACATCGCCGAGCGGATCCAGTATTACGTGACCGGTGACCTGGCCCACCTGGGCTAGTGCTAATATGAACCATTAATCGTTTTTAGGCGAGGATCTATCTGCATGTCTTACCCGCGCATCATGACAATCATCTCAGGGGCGGCCGCTTCCGCGGTCGCCTTCTACTTGATGACCCGCTCCGGCTGGGCTGGAACCGTGTTGGGTGCCGCCCTCTGGTCGGCGGTCTACACCTCAATCTCCCACTATTTCGGCCACGGCTTGGAGGGCGCGACCGAATGGTGGCGTGTCAAGAAGCGCGCCGTGGGCGAGGGGGAGGACGCTTCGTTCGATCCCGCAATGGACTCGGAGGCAGCTCCGACGATCGCCATGGCCGCCGGGGAAGGGGCGACCAGCGTGGGGGCCGGCGGGCCGGCTGAGGCGGGAAGACCTCATGCGCTTTCCCGTCCCTTGATGCTGGCTCAGCGCTGGGCGCCGGTGGGACTCTCCGTGGCGGCTCTGGCGCTCAGCGCCGCGTTGTTCGCCTGGCAGCAGCCGGAAGAGCGGCTGGTCGTGACCGAGCGGGTGATCGAGCAGCCCGTAATCGAGGAACGGGTGATCGTCAAGACCGAGACCACCACGGTCACCGTGCGGGTGCCGGGGCCGTTGGTCAATCCGGCCAACCTCGCCGCGGCGGCGACTCCGGCCACGGCGGCCACGACGGCCACGGGTCAGCAGCCGGTGACCACGGAGCAGCCGCCATCGACCACTCCGAGCACAGTGCCTTCGACCAGCAGCACCACACCGTCGACCACGGTGACCACCGCACCGGCGGTGCCGCCCACCACGTTGGCACCGGAGACACTGCCGGTCGGGTAACGCTCCGGGGCGGCCGATTGGGGCATTCGCAGTTTTGCGGGCATGGTGCGCATCGGTTTTCAGCGGGGTGCGCATCGGTTTCCAAATGTGAGAAAATGGACAGGATTAGTATGGATTCGGACGCGGCTCGAGAACGGGAGCGTCAGAGGAGGGAATACCCCATGAAGGAACGAGTAGAACAGGCCCTGCAACATGTGCGTCCGGCGCTGCAGAATGACGGCGGCGACGTTGAATTGGTCTCCGTTGACGAGGAGTCCGGCGTGGTACACGTTCGTCTAGTGGGCGCCTGCGGGGGCTGCCCAATGTCGCAGATGACGCTCAAGCAGGGCATCGAGCGGACGCTCATGGAGGCCGTCCCCGAAGTGACCTCGGTGGAGTCGGTTTAGGCGATCAGGCCGGACAGCAGAAGGATTTTGCGCGAGACCTCGCTCCGGCGGGGTCTCTTCTTTTGCGCGGAGCGGGGCGACGCAGGCGCGCCGCGGAGACGCGGCGCTTAGTTAGCCGCTCAGGCTGATGCGGGCCCGGGCGGCGGTGAGTTCCCGGCTGAGGATGCCGACTTTGACCAACGCCCTCTTCAGTTCCTCGAGCCTTTGGTTGAGGAGCACCTGATCGGTCTGGATCTTCTCCGCCTTCTGCATGGCGAGTTGCTGCTTCTGCGTGAGCACGCGGAGTTCGGCGTCAAAGGCCGCCTGTACCTGCCTGATGCCTTTGTAGAAGCGGTAGCCGCGAAACGCCACCACGGCGAGTCCCGCGAGGGCGAACAGAACTCCGGCGACGATGAGGATGATCATTACGATGGTCATGGGCCTCATTGTACCGGGAGAACAGGGGCTTTAACCAGGGAGCGGGCTTGAGGGGGGGCTTAACCTGGTGCGGGCGGCTCGGCGCCGCGGGCTTGCGGTCTACTCCCAGCGCGGGGCCGCGGCACGAGCCACCAGCGGGAAACGGCGAATGGCGCTCAGGTCCTTGCGCTTGGACAGCGACTGAATACGGACCACGTCTCCGGTGCGCGGAGCATGGATGAAGTTGCCGTTGCCCACGTAGATCCCCACATGGTGCACGGGAGTGCCGAAGGCCAACAGATCGCCCGCCTTCATCGCGCCCGGTTCGACCGGCGCCCCCATCTGTGACTGATCCCGTGACCAGTGCGCGAGTTCGACCCCGTGCTGGGCGTAGACCCACTTGGTGAATCCGGAGCAGTCGAAACCGCTGCCCGGGCGCTTGCCGCCCCACTGATAGGGGATGCCCAGATAGGCGACCGCGGTCTCCATCACCTGGTTCAGCACCTCCTCGGGCGAACTGGGCAGCGGGCCTATCCAGGGACCGCGCTGCGCCGCCTGCTGCGCCGCCATCTGCTGCGCCAGCCGCGCCCGCAGTTCCGCTTCGAGGCGCCTGCGCTCCTCCTCCTGCCGGAATCGTTCCTCCTCGATCGCCCGGGAGATTTCCTCGTCCAGGCCGGCCAGCGTCGCCTGCCGCTCCGCGAGCCTTCGCTCGATCTGCTCTTGCTTTAGGGTGAGGGCCACCTCGAGGTCCAGCCCCTCGCTCTTCGTGCTGCGGATCTCTTCCTGGATCTGGCTGATGTCGTCGACGCTAACCTCGAATTCGGTGGCGATCTCCTGGTCGGAAGAAGCCAGGAGGTAGATCAGGCGCACCCGCTTGACCAGGTCGTTGAAGTCCCGGGTGGCCAGGATGATCTGCAGGAAGTCGTCGTCCCCGGTCTTGTAGGCGGCCCGCAGGCGTTCTTCGACGCGTCCGATGCGGAAGGCGTGGTTGGTCTCGGCCAGATCGAGGTCCCGGCGGAGCTGCGCCAGTTCGCGGTTGATCTCCTCCATGCGGACGGTCAGCCCGTTGTAGTCCTCGGTCAGATGTTCGAGCTCGAGGTCGAGGCCGTCGATTTCGTCCTGCACCGCCTGGGCCCGCCCGCGCAGATCGCCGACCTGCTCCTTGGCTTTGCCCTTGAGGACCAGCGAGGTGGGGGTGGATGATGGTTCGGCCCAGGCGGGTTGAACAAGGGTCAGCAACAGTCCGCCCGCCAGAGCCAGGGCAAGGCAGAGCAGGGCGGCATAGGCGAGCCGCGGGGCTCGTGCTCCCGACCGTCTGCGCGCGCGGCCCCTGAGGAAACTGGTTTTACCGACCTTCATCATCAACTCTCCACAACCTTTGTCGGTTATCACCAACGATTCTTGAAGAAGGCTGATACGAAAGCGATGAGCTCTTGGTCGGAAGTTGGCGTCAGGGGTCCCCAGAGGGGGAGTAAATCGTCGTGGAAGGCTATGGCTAGATCCTCACCCAGACGGACCTGCAGGACGGCGGTGGTTTCACTCCCCCTGCCGGTAGTCGGCTTGTTCCACCGCCTCGGCAAATCTTGCGGTTGATATTCGATCCCGGCTTGTGGAGGGCCTGGGGGAATTCAGTTTGCCCGGATGTCCCCGGGGTAATACACTTGTCTTATTCCGTATTACCGAAGGAGGTTCCGCATGCCTGGGGCCAAGGTCTCGACCAAGGGGCAGATCGTGTTGCCGGTGGAGTTTCGCCGGCGGTTGGGGATGGAACCCGGCAGTACGGTTGAGGTCGTCGATGCGGGTAGCCACCTGGTGATTGTACCCCGGCCGGAGGAGCCGGTTCGGGAGTCTCGTGGTCTGTTCGCGGGCGAGGATTCGCTGACCGAGGCTCTGCTCGAAGAACGCCGCGCGGAGCGTTCGCGAGAATAGCCGGATGAGACGCGGGGCGGTCCTCGACAGCTACGCGCTGCTCGCGTTGTGGGCGGCCGAAATGGGGGCGGAACAGGTAGACGCTTTGCTGCAAGAGGCAGGCAAGGACGCCCCCGTACTGATGAGCTACGCGAATTTGGGCGAAGTCCTCTACATTCTCGAACGGCGGCGAGGCGAGCGGGCGCCCGACCGGGCACTGGCCTCGCTGGCCCTGCTCCCCATCGTCCCGGTCGAACTCGGGCGACGACAGACAATTGCCGCTGCCGGTCTAAAGGCCCGCTACCCGATCTCTTACGCCGACGCCATCTGCGCCGCGCTTGGCCAGTTGAGCGGGCTTCCCGTAGCGACCGGAGACCCGGAGTTTCGCGCTCTGGAGTCCGAGGTGGAGCTGATCTGGCTGCGCTGAGGCTCCGAGTTGCTCTCGACGCTGAGCCGGCAGCAGAGAGTCCTCGGACGGGTCTGGTGCCAGGCCTGGACAGTTCGGACCAATGTAATCCTTCGTACCCTCTATGTTCATAGGGCTCCGTCCACCCTCTGCGGGTTCATTTGGGCCCAGCCGAGGAGTGCTTCCAAGAGCACGGCCACGTCCTCCATTTGCCCCGTGAGTATCTCGTAGAGCTCCTGGGACGAGATCTCGTCGTAGAAGTGCACCATCCGGTTGCGGTAGCCGGCGATGTCCAGCATGAGGGCGACCTGCGAATCGTCGAGAACGGCTACTCGGCCCAGCGCCGCGGCCACCGACTTGTATTCAGAGGGAGCCTCGGCAAAAGCCTTGGCCAGAATATGGCGACTCAGGTCGAACAAGGCCTCCAGCGCCCGGCGCAGGTAGGATTCACCCGCAGCTGGATTTCGGGGGTCGGACTCGAACTCGTCTAGACTTGACAGCGGGAGAGCGCGCACAGCCTGCAGCATCGACTCGACCTGCGCGGCTTTGGTCACGAGGGTGGCGGCACGCACCTTCCCCGGCGTCACAGTTCGCTGCCCATCAGGTCTTGCCAGCGCTGACGGAAGAACGGCGCCAGGTCGCCTGCCCGCCGAAGGTAGTGGAGTTGAGTCTCGGCTTCGGCATCCAGATCGGCGGCCCAGAGTAACTCTCCCCGGACGACTTCGGCAGCAAGGAAGGGGTCGGCCTCGGGCAGTATCACGAGGTCGACGCGGGGGAGGTCCAGCAAGTCTTCGAGCGCCAGGGTGAGCCGAACCCGGTCGCGGGCCGTCAGATGTTCGCCGCGGAAGGGCTGCACGCCGATGTCGACATCCGACTGTGACTCCGGTGGTGACTCCGCCCCTTGCAGTCTGCGCGCGATCTCTTTCGAACGGCTCCCGAAGGCATACATCACTTCGAGCCGGTACTCCCCGGCAAGTGAAGCCAGTTGGCTCTCGAGTGACCGACCCATGTTCCCAGTATCCCATGTTATCGGCGCCGACTGTCGCCTGGGTGTCTCGATGGACGACTCGGACCCCTGTGGGGCAACCCGCCGTCCACTCCTTCTGTGTTGTCGGCATGGGCCGTAAGTAATACAATTAGGCAGAAACGTATTACTCGAACGGGGGAGATGCCATGCCGTCTGTGCGGGTTTCGACCAAAGGACAGATCGTGTTGCCGGCGGGCATGCGGCATCGGCTGGGGATGGAGCCCGGCACCGTAGTCGAGGTGGTGGACGCCGGCAGCCATCTGGTGATCGTTGCGCGTGCGGAGGATCCGATCCGGGAGTTCCGGGGAATGTTCGCCGGCGCCGACTCTCTGACCGAGGCTCTGCTCTTTGAGCGACGGGTCGAGCGATCGCGGGAGTAGACAGGGTGGAGCAGGGGGTCGTACTGGACAGTTACGCTCTGCTCGCCTTCTGGGCCGGCGAACCGGGCGCGGATCGCGTGGCGTCCCTTCTGCAGGAAGCCGCGGATGATGCCCCCGTCTTGATGAGCTATGCGAACGTGGGAGAAGTCCTCTACATCCTCGAGCGCCGTCGGGGAAGCAGCGCGCCGTACCGGGCACTATCCGCGCTGAGTCTCCTGCCCGTTACGCTCGTCGAGGTGGGCCGCAGGCAGACGATTGCGGCGGCTCGGCTCAAAGCGCGTTACCTAATTTCCTACGCGGATGGCATCTGCGCGGCGTTGGGCAAGCTCACGGGCCTGCCTGTGGTGACCGGCGCCCCGGAGTATCACTCGCTAGAGGGTGAGATCGAGGTCATTTGGCTGTCCTAATCCGCGGGGGGAGGCGGCAGGCCCGTCTCCTGGACGAACCGCGCCAATGTGCTAGAATACCCAGTCGAACGGCGCGGGGTGGAGCAGTCCGGTAGCTCGTCGGGCTCATAACCCGAAGGTCGCAGGTTCAAATCCTGCCCCCGCTACCTAGAAAGGCCTGGAAATCCAGGCCTTTTTCTTTTGCCCTCGTTTCGGCGGTTTGGCCTTTTGCCAACAAACTGCCAACAAGAAGCGCTGTGTAGTCTGTGTGGTCCTGGTCGGGGGACCTGTCGGCGACGACGGCCGCGTCTAGGGGATAACGGTGAGGTCGAGCCCCGGGATATCCGCGAAATCGCGGGCATTCCGGGTCAAGAGAACGAAGCCGTACTGCACGGCCTGACTCGCGAGCCAGAGATCCTGCACCCGGTAGCGGTGATGTCGGCCCGCCCGGCGTACATGCGCCGCGAGTTCCCCGAACACCTCGCCCGTCTGTGCGTCGATGGTGAGCAGTGGCTTCCTGCTCAATCGGTTGAGCGCTACGCGTCGCTTCTGGCGAACCGCCGGAGTGTCGGCCAGTTCGGCGCCGTACTTGAGCTCGGCTATCGTCACCGGCGAAATGAAGACGGGCTTCTCCCCCGTGAACGAGGCCACGTCCGCCGGCGACAGGCTCCCTTGCTCGACGTCGATCCAGATGCCTGTTTTCCGTTGTTTTATACGGAGACAACAATCCCATTAGACAACAAAACGCCACGGATGTCAAACACTCACGGTCCCATCGGTCCAGTTGGGTCCCTCCATTTGTTCGGTTAGAAGTACCACGTCGCGTAGACTGTTGATGCAGGACAGCCCGTAGGCCCTCGCCCATCTGCTGCCGATGCTGCCCGTAAAACGAGGAGGTACGCGTGGCCCTGACCAGAAAGCAGCGTGAGGCGGAGCGGGGAGAAGGACGCAAAGCTGTACCTCTTTCTCCTGGCGGCCGGGTTCGGTTTTTTGTTCCTGCCCTCGTTCCCCTGACTGGGGGTGCTCTTCCTGCTCGGTACGTCTGGCCTCCTCTACCTCGACTGCACTAAGGGGCGGAAGCGCCGCCAGGCTCTGCTCAGTCTCGGCGTCGAGGACCTCGACGCGCTCAACTGGGAGCAGTTTGCTGCTGGTGATGTTCCGGAAGTCAACGTTCTTCTCCACATAAGCGAACAGAGCCTCGGTCAGAATCTCTGCCTCGGGCGGCTCGAGGCCCTCGTCCTCTAATTGCCACGGCCTCTGTCTGGGTAGCAGTTGATGGTCCGGGGCAATCGGATCCGCAGGGAGAAGCTGATGAAGGCTGTTGTCGTGAAAGAGGCCGGCGGTCGCGCCGAGCTCACGGAGTTCCCCACGCCCGAGCCGGGACCCGGCCAGATCCGCGTGCGGCTCGCGGCCGCCGGCGTCAATCCGGTGGACGGAAAGACCGCCTCCGGCGCTTACGGCGAGGGCTCCTACCCGTTCGTTCCCGGCACGGACGGGGCCGGTACCGTGGACCGCGTCGGCCCGGAGGTGACGAGCTTCTCCCCGGGTGACCAGGTTTTCGGCCGGCTGCAGCTGGCAAGATGGCGGGGCACCTACGCGGAATACACACTGGTGCCGGCAGACGGCGTGATCGCGCGGCTCCCGCCCGGGCTCGACTTCGTCACCGCCGCCGCCCTTCCCGTAGCCGGGGTCACGGCCATGGGCGTCCTGGAAGAACTGGGACTCGAGCCCGGCGCCGCTCTGTTCGTGCTGGGCGCGACCGGGGGAGTGGGCGGTTTTCTCACGCAATTTGCCGCCCTCGCGGGGATGGTGGTCGTGGTCACGGCCGACTCCACGCTCGCCCCTCGCATGCAGGCCCTGGGAGCCACCCACACGGTCGACCATCACTCCAGCGAGCCTCTGCTGAACCAGGTGCGGGCGGTGCGGCCCGGGGGGATCGACGCCTTGGTCGACCTCGTCGGAGACCCCTCGACGCTCCTGCCTCTGCTCGAGCTTCTGCCCCTGGGCGGCGTGGTCTTGTCCATAGCGCAAGAAATCGAGCCGGAACTGCTCGGCGCCCGGGGTCTCTCCGGCGGCAGGTATAGGCGTCAACCCACGGCGGAGATGCTGGAGGAGCTTGGTCGCCTGGTGGCCGAGGGCAGGGTCAAGGTTCCGCTGGAGAGAATTCTCCCGCTGTCGCAGGGTCCGGAGGTGCTGGCGGAAAGCACCGGCGGTCACCTGCACGGCAAGACCGTGCTCACCATTCCCTGAGGTCTGCCAGGCGGCCCTCAAGCACCGGGAGGCTCTTCTTGCGGATTGCCATCGTTCACGGATACTACCTGCACGACTCGGGCAGCGGCGTCTACGTGCGCGAACTGGCGCATGAGCTGGTCCGGCAGGGGCACGAGGTCACTCTGGTGTGCCAGGAGCGCAGTCCCGAGCTCTACGACTTCATCGACGAGGCCAGCGAACTGCGAGACGACAATCGCGAGTTGAGACCCCTGGGGCTAATCCGCCCACCCCTTCACGAAGGCCGGGGTCGGCTGGTGCGTCCACACCTGAGCCGGTTGCTGGTGTACGTGGAGGGGCCCTTCCCCGGCTTTGAGCGCGACCGGGTGACGGCCTTTCACCACAGCTCCCCCGAGTGGCTCGAAGAGTACGCGCAGGCCAACATCCAGGCGCTGCGCACCGCCTTTGCCGCCTGGCCGCCCGACGTCGTGCTCGCCAACCACGCCATGATGCAGCCTTATATAGTGAGGCAGGCGCTCGGGGGAGCGGCTCCCTACGTGGCCACCGTTCATGGCTCCGAACTCAATTTCAGCGTGAAGAACGACCCGCGGCTGGTGCCCTACACCCTTGAGGGACTGGAGGCCGCCGCCGCCGTGGTGACCGTCTCCGCGGACAGCGGGCAGGACGTGGTTGCCTGGGCCCGGAGGGAGGGTCTTGAGATCGGCTCCCGGACGCACACCGTCACCCCCGGGGTGGACATGCGCACCTTCAGCCCGGCGCCCGATCGGGAGAGCGCCCTGAGTGCGCTTCGCCGCGACGTCCCTTTGCCAGAAGGCTATCGGCCCGCGCCCGAGGACCGCATCATCGCCTACGCCGGCCGGCTGATGTGGACCAAGGGGATCCAGCACGCGGTGGCCGCGCTGCCCCTGATCGCCGCCCGCTTTTCCGCCGACTCTTCCCGTGTGCATCTGTTCGTAGCGGGGGAGGGCCCGGCGCAGGCGCCGCTAGAGCGCTTGGCGGCGCTGCTCCGCGTGGGCGATCAGGAGGCCGCCCTTGCCCTGGCCGCGTCCGAAATCGAACTCCAAACCCTGCCCGACTTCGGTCCGGTGGTGTCG
>JAGXFV010000030.1 GCA_024637095.1 Actinomycetes bacterium | reverse complement strand
TTGATAAGCTCAAAGGCCCGAGTCAGGCGAATGGTTTCGTCGAAGAACTCAAGGCCGCGCTTTTCGAAATCATGAAGGACGTTGTCCACGTCGGTCAGGCGAAAGCGGAACTCCCTCGAGAGATCCTCCCGATAGAGACTGAGCTGCCGCTCGATGTCATTAAGGGCGGAGACGTCCCCCTCGAGCAGGCCCAGACGCCCCTCGGTGGCCTCCACGTACTTCTCCACCAGGTTGACGCCCACTCCCACCGGGTTGAGCAGCTTCAGCCGGACCCGCTCCTTTTCGTCCAGGGTGTCGACCAGATAGCGCTCGAGCTCCCCGAAGCGGCTCTCCGGAGGAGGGATCCCGCCATTGCCCGACGTCTTGGCCAGGAGCGCTTGGCGCGATGAAACGGGAAAGATCTCCGGGCTGAACCCCAGCAACCGCTGGGCGTTTTCGGTTATGAAAGCTTCGATCTCGGCAACCGCGGTGTCGCCGCTCAGGATGTCGATCTTATTGACGATAAAGACGAGTTTCTTGCCCCAGCCCCGGATTCGCTCGATGAAGGCGCGCTCGCTCTCGGTGAAGGGCCGGTCGGCGGATGTGACAAAGAGGACCAGGTCCGAGCGGGGGATGAAGCTTTGGGTGATCAGCTCGTGCTGGCGATCGAGCGCGTTAGTCCCCGGCGTGTCGACAATCTGGACCTGCTTGAGCAGTTCGATGGGCGCCTCGATCCGCTCGATCCCGTTCTCGCCGGTGGAGCGCCGTTCCTGTTCGCCAAAACTGAGGCTGTGGATGCGGGTGGTGGTGGGGGTTACCCCCTCTTCGAGCAGTGGCGTGCCCAGCAGGGCGTTGATGAAGGTACTCTTGCCCGAGTTGAACTCGCCCGCGACCACGAGAAGGAAGAGCTCGTCCAGTTGACGCAGCGAGTGCCGCAGGATGTCCTGGTCGTCGCGGCTCGCCTCGAAGCGGGCCAGTACGGTCAGCACGCCTTCCAGTTGATGGCGCGCTTCAGTCAGCAGCTCTTGCTGACGATCGGTGAGAATCCGCTTCAAAAGGCCCCGCCTGTCTAAAGTGGGGCGCCGCCGCGCGGCGGCCGCCTGTGACTTCTCCCATCTTACCGGATGGCCCTTCGCCAAATCCCGCGGCGGCTTGGGGAGTTGGAGCTTTGACAGCGAACCTTTGGCGGTGGAGAGGGGCGTCGGCCCGGTGTATCCTCGGAGTATCGTCGTCGCATCTGCTACTCGGGAGGGGTACTTTGCCGACCTCGCTGAGCGGAGAGAAGCCGCCGCTCGTCGCCGTAGAGCTCTACTCCCCCGGTGACCGGCACCCGGCTAGGACTCCCGTATCCTGGTGGCGTGGAGATAAAACCGATCCAATCCCGCCACCCACAGTCGATAGGACGGAGACATGAAACAGATCCTTCCGGGTATCTTCTACTGGTCCACCTTCCACGAGGGTATTGGCTCGCAAATCAGCTCCTACTATCTTCGCGGCGCGGACAACCACGCCGCCGAGGTCGACGACGAGGGCAGCAGAAAACGGGAGAGCGGCGACTCACTCAGCCGCGTTCTCGTCGACCCCCGGATCCCGACCGAGGGATTGGAGTGGTTCAGCGACGTGCCGCCCACGGACGTGCTCCTCTCCAACCGCCACCACTTTCGCCACTCTCGCGATTTCGAGCGGGAGTTCGGAGTGAGTGTTTGGTGCCATAGGGAAGGACTGCACGAGTTCTCCGCCTCAGAGGAAGTCCGCGGCTTTGAGTTCGGACAGCAGCTCCCGGGCGGCGTCCAGGCCATCGAGGTGGCGGCCATCTGCCCCGACGAGACCGCCCTCTACATCCCCTGGGCGAGCGCGGTTTCCCTGGCGGACGGGATCATCCGCCGGCCCTATGACGGACCCCTCACCTTCGTGCCCGACTTCCTGATGGGCGACGATCCTGAGGAGGTCAAGCAGGGGTTGCTCGCCGCCTTCTTACGAATACTCGAACTCGACTTTGACACCTTGCTCCTCGCCCATGGAGCCCCTCTCGTCTCGACAGGACGCGAGGAACTGGCAGCGTTCGCGGCGGCCCACGGCGAGACACGGAAATCATGAAGAAGTTCGACCTGCGGAAGGAACTCAAATTCCTCTATCGGCCGAGTGCGAAGAAGCCCGCCATCGTCGAGGTACCGCCCATGCGCTATCTGGCGTTGGACGGGGTGAGCATCCCCGGTGACGAGCGTTTCCAAGAGGCGATGCAGGCCCTGTTCACCCTGGCTTACTCCGTGCGTTTTGGGGCGAAGAAGGAGTTCGAACTCGACTACCCGGTGATGGCTTCGGAGGGTCTATACCAATGGCTGGATTACGCCGCCCCGTTGGAACCGGGCAGCTGGGAGCCCGACGAAGGCCCGGGCGAGCTCAGATGCCGCCCTCTAGAGTCGTTCACCAACAGAGGAAAGGAAGCGACATGCCCGTGATCACCGTAGAAGGACCGGAACTCAAGGACATGGAGAAGAAGCGCGCCTTCGCCAAAGCCCTCACAGAGGCCGCGACCAAAGCCTATTCCCTTCCGCAAGAGGCCATGGTCGTGATCCTTCACGAGAATTCGCTCGAATGCGTGGCCAGCGGTGGCGAGCTCATCTGCGATCGGGGGGCTCCGCCCGCGCAGTAATTTCCAGTCTTGCCCAACGACCCCGTTCGCGAGATGATGACATCTATGAATCTAGATACCTCCATCTCTGGCGACGGCGCGGAATTGCTGGCCGCTTTCTTCAAGACTCTAAGCGAGCCCGCTCGGCTCCGCATCATCACGGCACTGACCGACGAGTGCCGGCCGGTCACCGAAGTGGTCCGGCTCACGGGTCTCCCCCAGCCCCTGGTCTCCCACCATCTGCGCATCCTCCGCGATGCCGGGCTGGCGCGAGGGGAGCGTCGAGGAGCCTATGTCTTCTACTGACTGCGCTCGACGGCGGTTCGTGAAACCGTCCTGACCGGTCGCGAGGCCCTCGCGAGCCTCGAGCAGGTGTCCTCGCCACAGACCCAGCCTTTCCCGAGCAAGGCCCGACGGGACCGATGACCCAAGAGCAGAACTTGACCGAAGCCTGTTCCGTATGCGGGAGGAGCCTCGAGTACCTCGATCGGGCCGTCGAGACGGTCTGCACTCTCTGCGGTACGGCCGAGAGTGGTCACGTGCGCTGCCCGGAGGGCCACTATCTCTGTGAGACTTGTCACGGCCGGGACGTCGAGGCGCTGATTCGCCGCGCCCTCTTTGACTCAAAGGAAACCGTCCCCACCAAGCTCGCGGAAGAACTGCTCAGCCTGCCAGAGCTCCCGATGCTGGGTTGCGAACATGCTCTCATCGCCGGTGGAGCCCTGATGGCTTCCCTCCGGAACCGCGGGCTGGGGGTCGACCAGGCGCATGTGGACGAGGTTCTCGTGCGCGCCAGGCGTCAGGCCGTCGGCGCCTACTGCGGGTTGACCGGAGTCTGCGGGGTGGTACCCGCCCTCGGAGCCAGCTACAGCGTGCTCGTCGGCGGGCAATGCGGCAAAGGCCCGGAGACCCGGGCGTCGATGGAACTGGTCTCGCGCCTGGCCGCAGTGACGGCGGCCGAAGCCGAGCCGGGTTGCTGTAAGGCGTTCGTGAGAACGGCCTTGGTCGCCACCGAGCAATACCTCGAGGAGAAGTTGGGGATCGCGGCGACGGAACCCATTGCGGTGGACTGCTCGGACAGCGACCGCCATCCCCACGGCTGCAGAGGACCGCTTTGTCTCTACCATCCCGAGGCGGATAGAGAGGCGCCGCCGATCTCACCAATCAGCCAAGGAGGGTCGATGGCCACGAGCCCAGACGGCGCAACGGAGATTCCCAGCACCGCTTCCAAGGCCCAGGACGGATACGACGAGTTCTTTGACCTCGCCTACACCGAGGGAGCCCTCGACCGGCGCACTAAAATCCTGGTCGCCCTAGGCGCCGGCCTCGGTGCGGGCTGCGCCCCCTGAACCTCATACTGCCTCTCCGTGGGGAGAGAGCTCGGAATTACGGACGAGGAATTCGACGAAGCGGTCCACCTGGCCATGACCGTCGGCGCGAGTAAGACCCTGCTGTTCGCGCGCGCCGAAAGGAGCGCGCTCGGTTTCACCGCGGCACCCGTAGTGCCGGGGAGTGAAGCCGGCTGAGGCGGAGCGGGGAACGACGCCGGTGCGGCGTCAGGGACGACTCAGACCGAGAGTGCGGACGGCGGCGGAACCGAGGCCCGCGCGGAAGCGCCGACCGGGTCCGGTTGAAAGTAACGCCGGCCGCCGGGCGCGGTCGTCAGGAAGACGACACAAAAGGAGGAAGAATGGCCACCACCCTGCCCCATATCGACCTGATCTCCAAAGGCCCTTCTTGAGTGCTCTGCAATCTCGCGCGTGACGCGATGGCCGAGATCGAAACCGAGCACCCCGGACGCTTCACCTGGACCATGCTGGACGCCTCCACCCGGGAAGGGGTCAAGCGCCTGCAGGAGCTTCGCCCCGTCGCAGGCCGCCAGATCCCCGTCCCCGGAGTCCTGATGAACGGGGAGATCGTCTTTGACAACATTCCCGAGATGGAAGAGTTCAGCGACTGGCTAGCCGGCCAAACCCACGCTTAGAACACCGCGGATGTAGCGCGGTTGGCGCGGGATCTCGTGATCCCGCGCCGGCTAGGGGCGCGCCTTCCGCCCAGTTACCAGTACGCTCGCTACCTTACCGTCCAACTCCGTTGCCGCCTTTTGCAGCAGCTCGTCCTTATGCCCGTTGCCGCCTTCGACGAGCTCAGAGCCCAATAGTTCCCGCAGTTGGACGACGTCGTAGACCAGCCTCTCGTCAATGTCCACTTCTTGGAGCCCGGCGGAGCGGAGCCCTTCGACATACTCCTGCTCGGAGACAGCGCCCGCAATACAGGACGAGTAGAGATCAGCATCCCCGCGCACCCAGTCGGGCAGGCCTTCGGCCACCAGGTCGGAGATTCTCAGGCGGCCGCCCGGCGCCATCACGCGTGCGATTTCGGCAAAGACCCGAGGCTTGTCCGGCGACAGATTGACCACGCAGTTGGAGATGACAACGTCCACCGCCCCGGTCTCAACCGGTAGGTCCTCGATGTAGCCCTGCCGCACCTCGATATTTTCGTAGCCGGCGGCGGCGATGTTGCGGCGTGCGCGGTCGAGCATCTCATCGGTCATGTCGACGCCGATTACCCGGCCTTCGGGACCTACCTTCTCTGCAGCCAGCAACAGGTCGATTCCCGCCCCGCACCCCAGGTCGAGAACGGTCTCACCCGGCAGCAGATCGCTGAAGGCCGTCGGGTTCCCGCAACCGAAGGAATTCTCCACCGCATCTGCGGGGAGCGCCTCCAATTGGGATGCTTGGTACCCTGCGCTTTGCACCGGCGTTCCCTTTTGCCTCGGTTCGCCGCAGCAACCCGGTCCGCAGCCGCATCCGGTATTGACCGCCTTGGTGTAGGCCTCAGATACCTGCCGCCTGATGTCGTCGCTACTTCTTTCCATGCTTACCATCCTCGGACGATGTTGGGGGACAACAAGACTCGAATGCGTCGGCCAGATCGCGCAGATAACGGACCAGTCCGCCGGTTTCCAGGCGGTACCAGACCTCCCGGCCTCTCCTCTCGGACTCGACCACGCCCGCTTCGCGCAAAGTGGCGAGGTGGCGAGAGACCACGGAGAGATCTTGAGGGCAGCAGGTGCTCACCTCGGAAACGCGGAGGGGGCGGCCGGCCGAAGCCAGGCTACCCAGGATGGCGGCTCGGCTGGGATCGGCCAAGGCCTTGAACAGATCGACCGCGATCGGCTCGCGGAGCCCCTCGTTCCCAGCTACGATACAGTTGTCTAGATTGCTCGCTTGCACATTCATGCAAGCATTGTCGCCTCAAACGGCTCTCCTGTCAAGAGAAAAGTCCAGTCATCCCGGGGGGGCCACTTAACGTAGGCCAAATAGCCGCGCCCCGGGCCAAGAGGGTGCGCCGCCCGGGCCGAGGCCCGGGCGGCGCGTCGACGATTTCGCGGGCCGCGCGACCGGTGGACCTTCACCTGAGCCAGCCGTCCACGGCCGGCGGAGACGATGCGCTCGCCGCTGAAACGACCCAGCCGTCCAGGGCAAGCGGCGATCGGACGTTCACCCAGCCGTCCAGGGCAATGGCCGGCGTGCTCGCTGCCGCCCAGCCGTCCAAGCCTATGGGCGACGGCACCGCCGCCCACCCGTCCAGGGGCACGGGCACGGCGTCGCCGCCCCACCCCCAGAAAGCCACGACGGCAAGCATGAGGATCAAGAGAATAGCCAGGGCGCCGCCCAGAAGGCCGGCGCCGGTCTCCTCCGGATGAAGGAGCCGCTGATGGGTGCGTGTTGAACGCCGGTTCTTGTCGATCCTCAAGCCGCCTTTGAAAGGCGCAGGATGTCTAATAGCATTCATGCTGTCACCTCGACACGCAAACAAGGATAGGAACTGAGGCTCTGCAATCTGCCGGACCAGCAGGTGACCTATTCCCTTAGTACCACTTGTTACACACTCTCAGGATGCCAAGCGGGAGAGTCGCCGATATCCCGCCAATAGGAGAGCCAGGGCTATGCAACGATTGTTGCGGGAGTGGTTTCCCGAGTCGACGTTCAGGCCCAGGAGGAGAAAGCGGCAGCGCTCCAGGTGAGAGCGCGCAGCACCGGCCTTACCCGGGACGATGTGGAGCGTGCGCGAACCGAGAAGCGGTCGGTAATCAGGATCTGGCTGATGCGCGGGACCCTTCACCTAGTGACCCCGGCCAACCTAGAGTGGCTTCTTCCATTGTTTGGGCCCTTATTTCCTCAAGGCCGGCCGCCGACGGTTACTCCGCCCTGTGGGGGAACGAGGACGCGCTGCACAGGGGGCTGCGCGAACTAGTGCGGGCGCTCGAAGGAGGCCCCCTGACCAGAGGGGGAACTGCAGGAACGTCTGCTACGCATGGGGCTCCCCGCCGACGGACAGGCGCCCATACACCTGGTGCGTTACGCGGCCCTGCAGGGTGATCTCTGCTACGGTCCCCGTCGAAACGGCAAAGACAGCTTCGTTCTGCTTCGAGACTGGGTCGGCTACGCTCCGCGTCCTCCGACCGACGATACCCTGGCTGCCCTCACGCGTCACTATCTAGCCGCTTGCGGACCGGCTACTCCCGCGGACATGGCCGCCTGGGCCGGGCTGCCCCTGAAGCTGGTACTCCGGGGCTGGCGCCTCGTGGAGCATGAGTTGTCCGAGGTGCGCGTCGATGGCCGGGCTTCGGCGGCTCTCTGGTTGCTCGGGAGCCACAGATGGAGTCCCCGTCGGCTAAGGACCCACTCCAGGTAAGGCTTCTCGGGCGCTTCGATACCTACACCCTCGGTTATGATGACCGCGAGCTTCTCTACGAGAGCGCGTGCGCGCGCCGGGTCAATGCCGGAGGGGGCCTCATCCGGCCGACGCCGGCCGTCGACGGGAGGATCGTGGGAACCTTGGGAGTTGGACTCGCGCTCCAAGCATGAAAACGTCAGCGTCGAGCCGTTTGGAGGACTTCCCAAGAAAGCCGAGCGCAGCCTATCTGAAGAGGTCGAGACGTCGGCCGCTTTCTCGGCGTCTCTGCCCGCCTCGCGCCCAACCAACGGGCTTGATCCGCGACCGAGGCCCGCGCGCGAGGGTCAATCCTCTGATGAACCGAGCTTTTCGGAATCCTCTTCCTTCTCGGGCCGCCGTTCAACTCCGATCAGCTTCTCCCGAATGCTCTCCTGTTCCTTGCGCTTCTTCTCCTCCCAGTACGCCTCCATATTGCGGCAGGCACCACAGGCCTTGCTCGAATCATCCATTGATACTCCAGACCTTCGCACGTCCCATTTCTACACCTTCGAAGCCCCGGCCGTCCCGGCGTGAGCGCGGCCGCAGCGACCTAGAGCTGCTCCCGTTGCACCTTGTCCAGCACCTCCCGGAAGACTTCGAGAGGGTGAGCGCCGACCAGAGCGTGACGGTCCTCGAAGGTAAAGGCCGGCACCCCGCCAAAACCGTACCGCGCCGCCTCCTCCTTAACGCCCTCACGCCGGGCCGCGTAGCGCCCGGAACCGAGCGCCTCCGCCAGCTCGACAGGATCGAGGCCGGTTTTCTCGGCGAGGCGCTGCAGCACCGCCAAATCGCCGATGTCCTCGGCTTCGGCGAAGTAGGATTTGAACACCGCGCCGTGAAACTCCTCGAACTTCCCTCGGTCTCTCGCGAACTCCGAGGCCTCTATGGCGAGTCGGCTGTTGGAGAGCCGCTCCGACGGGCGGTAGGGCAGAGCAAACTCCTCTGTGCGGCGCCGCATCACCTCCGCAGACGCTTCCATATCCCGCCCGGGGAAGAGTTCGGCCAAGGGAATCCCTTCCGTTCTGGTCTCCGGATGGATCTCGAAGCTCACCCATTTCACTTCGAGGGGGAACTCCGCACCAAGTTTGTCGACGATGCCCGTCGCGACGTAGCAGAAGGGTCAGATGTAGTCCGAATAGACCTTTAATTCAATAGCCATAGAACCAGTGTACCCTCCGCGTCGGACGGCAAGACGAATCTACTCCGGCCGCTGTCGGCCGGCCCACCAAAGACCGGCGGCGATCTCGGCGACGCCCGCGGCTCTGGAGAGCGCCGCGCTCTCGACGAAGGGGTCCATCCCCTGAACCCACCAGCCGGGCCCCTCTTTCCAGAGCCTCATGTGCCGCCGGGGCTGGACCAAGGCGGCCACCCCATCGCCGATCACCAGCAGGGCGAGAAGCTCATTGATCCGCGATTTCCACATGTCATCCTCCTGGTCCCAGCCTAAGCCAGATCGAACAGCAACAACTCCGAGTCCTCTTCCGCTCGGATTTCCACCGCAGTCTCCTCCTCCAGACCGGCGCCGTCTCCCTGCTCCAAGCGCTTGCCGCCCACCGAGACCGTCCCTTGGGCCACCTGCACCCACGCAGCCCGTCCCTCCGCCAAGTCGTGGCTGACCTCATCGCCGGCGGAAAGCAGGGTCGAGTAGATCGATGCGTCCTGGTGGATCTGGAGCGAGCCGTCGCCGCCATCCTTTGAGGCAACCAGCCGCAAATGCCCGCGGCGCTCCTCCTCCGGAAACTCCTTCTGCTCGTAAAACGGGATGATCCCCTCCTCGTCAGGGAGAATCCATATCTGCAGGAGGTGGACGGGTTCGGTGTCCGAGGGGTTGAACTCGCTGTGGCGCACACCGCTGCCCGCCGTCATGTGCTGCACGACTCCCGGGCGGATCACCCCGCCTCCCCCGCTGGAGTCCTTATGCTCCAGGGCTCCTCTGAGCACCACGGTGATGATCTCCATATCCCGGTGGGGGTGCAGGCCAAAGCCGCGATCCGGGTCCACTTTGTCCTCGTTGATCACCCTCAGCGTACGAAAGCCCATATGAGCCGGATCCATGTAACCGGCAAAGGAGAAGGTGTGACGGGTATCCAGCCACCCGTGGTCGAAGTGACCGCGGTCTTCGGAGCGGCGGATGGTGATCATTTGGTTTTCTCTCCTCAAAGCATTTCTTGGGCTGAATTATTCATTTCCCCTCAGCAGCACCGGGTTACGCCCCGAGACCCTCGGGTGCACATCGACGGGCTCCGACTCTAACCGCCGCTAGACTTCTTTCCCTGCCAGCAGGGCAGATGATGGACGCGGCGAATAGCCGTCTACAGGGAAAGGAGGTTGACTCAGATGGGTGCGCCGGAAGACTATGGGAGACCAATCCCTATGAGCGAGGGGCTCGAATTGCTGTTCGCCAAGCAGGCGCAGGGGAACTCTGAACCCCCAGCCGACTCCGGCGGCCCCAGCAACCCCGGCCCCAGCGGCGAGTCGGCCGGCGGCGAGCGGGCCGGCGGCGAAGACACCCCGGCGCTCGAACACAGCTCCCACTTCCGCGCCTACCAGGAAGAATGCCCGCGCGGCGGAGTGCTGCCCACCGGCATACCCCAATTAGATGAGGTGCTGGGCGGAGGACTCGACTTCGGTCTGATGACAGTTGCCGGCGCTCCCGCCACCGGAAAGACGCTCCTCTTGGAAGAGACCGGGAGGTCCGCCCTCCTGCAGAACCGGACGGTGGTCTACGCCACTATCCAGGACGGTTCCTTGGCGGCGTGGCAAAGGCTGATGGCCCGCTTCAGCGAGGACGTGGCCGGGTTGCCTCTCCCGCTGGCCAATCTGAGGTCCCGGTCCCTCGACCGACAGGCTTCGGAAAGACTCGCGGAACTCGATAGCCGCTTCGCCCGTGAAATCCTCCCTCGGCTCATATTGCTCGATCGCCTCCCTCCGGGAAATGACGGTTTGCAGGGCCTGCTCGACAACATCTGGTGGCGGGTCCGCGAAGCCATGGACCGGCAACAACCCTCTCCCCTTCTCCTGCTGGACGGCCTAGCGGCTGTTGATTTCCAGACAGCGAGGCTGCATCACGGTCTGCAACGGCTGGGCGTGCCGGGTCTGGCAACCTCAGGATCCCTCCAATCAGGGGCGAAGGTAGGCGGCGGCGGACTGCTCCTGCTGCATGAGGCCGATGACCGAGCCATGGGTTACGAGGCCCAAATCCTGCTCACCGTAGCGAGAAACCCGAGGACGGGTTGGCAGGGCCGCATTCAGCTAAAGCTCGACCGTGGCTCCGGACGGCTGGAGAGCCCTCGCCTGGATTGACCCCGCGCTGCGCACTTCCGCCGGCGGGCGTAGGCGCCTCGGTCCTTTTCCCAAGGGGTGCTACAATCTTCTGTCGCACTTTACTCGCGAAAGCTTTGTTCACCCCCCGCTATCTCTTAGGATGCGCATGCCCACGACGCCCGACAAGATCCGTAATCTGGCAATCATCGCCCATATCGATCACGGCAAGACCACTCTGATCGACGCGATTTTCCGCGCGGCGAGGACCTTCCGCGACAACGCGCGCGTCGAAGAGCGGGTCATGGATTCCAACGACCTGGAGCGCGAGCGGGGCATCACTATTAGAGCCAAGCATTGCACCGTAGATTGGGACGGATACCGCATCAATCTGGTCGACACTCCCGGTCACGCCGATTTCTCCGGCGAAGTCGAACGGGTTCTCTCCATGGTCGACTCCGTACTGCTATTGGTAGACGCCAACGAAGGCCCCATGCCGCAAACGCGATACGTACTCACCCGCGCGCTTCGGCTGGGCTATCACCCCATCGTGGTGGTCAACAAGGTGGACCGGCCCAACGCCGACCCCGACCGGGCGCTCGAGGAGACCTTCAACCTTTTCCTGGAGCTGGGGGCCACCGACGAGCAGGCCGACTTCCCCGTGGTGTACGGCTCGGGGCTCGAGGGCTGGCTGGTATCCGACTTGGAGGCCGCTCAGGCTCTGTTGGCAGAAGGAAGTAAGCCCGAGGGCATGGACGATCTCTTCCGCACGGTTATCGAGCACGTCCCTGCGCCGGAAGCGGATCAGGAAGCGCCCTTCCGCATGCAGATTTCAACCCTTGCCTGGAGCGACTACCTGGGGCGCATCGGCTGCGGCCGCGTGCTTTCGGGTACGCACCGCCGGGGTGAACAGTTGATGCGCACAAGCGTGGCGGACGGGGCGGACGGGGCGGACGCCGACGGCGCGGACGGGGGATTCTCCGCTGACGGGGGATTCTCCGCTGAGCCCACCTCTGAGCATCAAGCCTGGCTGGTGACCGGCACCGAGGCCACTCGCTCGAGCCACCTCTACGTCACCGAAGGCCTGGAACGAGTCGAGGTGGACGAGGTGTCTGCCGGCAACATCGTCTGGCTGGCAGGCTCCGACGACCTCTTTATTGGCGACACGATCAGCGATCTCGACTTCCCCGAACCCGCGCTGCCCCCGCTGGAAATCGAAGAGCCTACGGTTTCCATGTTCTTCCTGGTCAACACGGGCCCCTTTTCCGGCAAGGAAGGCCGCGCGGCCACCCTGCGGCAAATCCGCGAGCGCCTGGAACGCGAGGCTCGGGTCAACGTCGCCCTGCGTGTCGAAGATCTCGGTCGCGCCGACGGTCTCAAGGTATCGGGGCGCGGGGAACTGCATCTCGCCATCCTGATCGAGGAGATGCGCCGAGAGGGGTACGAACTCTGCGTCTCACGTCCCGAGGTGATCACCAAGCGTGGCGCCAACGAGTCGCTGCTCGAGCCCTACGAAGACCTGGTCATCGACGTGCCCGGGGACTATCAGGGAATCGTTATCGAGAAGCTGGCGCGCCGCCAAGGCGAGCTCAGAGCCATGCACACAGAAGGCTCGGGGGTGGTTCGGCTGGAGTTCTCCATTCCCACCCGTGGCCTCATAGGCTACCGCACCGAATTCCTGACCGACACGCGAGGCTACGGCGTGATGAATTCCCGCGTCAGCGGCTATCGACCCTGGGCGGGTCAGGTTGTCTCCCGCGACCGGGGTTCGCTGGTCAGCATGGAGGCGGGCACCGCCACCGGCTTTAGCCTAGAAAACCTCCAGTCGCGGGGCACTCTCTTCATCTCCCCCGGCGAACAGGTATACGCAGGAATGATCGTCGGCGAGCACACCCGAGGCGAGGATCTGGCGTGTAACCCGACCAAGACCAAGAAACTGGGCAACTACCGCTCCGAGAACAAGGAGATCGACGTGGGGCTCAAAGTCCCGCGCAAGCCCAGCTTGGACCAGGCGCTCGAGTGGATTGGCGACGATGAGCTGGTGGAGATCACCCCAGAGTCCATCCGGGTGAGGAAGGCCATCCTCGATGCCGAGGAACGCAAGCGCGAGGAGAAGCGCTCCACCGCCAGGGACGCCTCCGCCGCCTGACCTCGGCCGCCGCGGCCCACACCCGAGCACATTTCCCTCTCGCCCCGGCTTGACTCTCACGTTACGTGGGGGTCTACACTCGTTTTCGATCGTCAACGAAACGAGGACGCGCGGATGGCATACAAGGTAAACCAGTTGGCCCGACTCGCGGGCATCAGCGTGCGCACCCTGCACCACTACGACGAGATCGGCTTGTTGGAGCCGTCGGATCGGAGCGAAGCGGGGTACCGACTCTACTCCACCGCCGAGCTCGAGCGCCTGCAGCAGATCCTCTACTATCGGGAGCTGGGCTTCCCTCTGACCGCCATCCGAAGGGTGATGGGCGACCCGGGCTTCGATCGGCTGGAGGCACTGACCGAGCAGCGCCGCTTGCTGCTCGAGAAACGGCGCCGGATCGACGCCATGATCATCGGTTTGGACAGGGCGCTCGTGAGCGCGGAGAAAGGAATCGGCATGGACGAGAAAGAAATGTTCGAGGTCTTCGGGGACTTCGACCCGACTCAGTACGAGGAAGAAGCGAAGGAGCGTTGGGGAGAAACGGACGCCTACAAGGAGTCCGCGCGCCGCACCGCCGCATTCGGCAAAGAGGACTGGGTCCGCCTCAAGGCCGAACAAGACGAGATCAACAGGCGCCTGGTGGTGTTGGCCGCGGGCGGCGCTGCTCCCGATGACGCGCCCGTCCAGGAAGTCGTCGAGAAGCACTGGCTCAGCATCAACGACAACTTCTACAGTTGCGCCTCAGAGATGTACGCCGGACTCGGAGAGATGTACGTGACAGACCCCAGGTTCAGAGCCACATACGACGACTTGCACCCGGGACTGGCCGAGTTCCTTCGCGACGCGATTCGCGTGTGGGTGGCCGGGCGCTGAGACTCTGGCACAGACGCGGGGCGAAGCGCCTAGTCTTCGCCCTGCGTCCTGTGGGCCGCCGATCTTCCCCGCGATCTCGCACGCCTGGTTCCCCCGTCCGGCAGCGCCAGCGTGACCGTGGATCCCTCCCCCGGCTCGCTCTCGATTTCGAGGTTTCCGCCGTGGGCCTCGGCGATTCCCGCGACGATGGCGAGCCCCAGCCCCAGGCCGACCCCGTCCTGGCGCGGCCCGTGGAAGAAACGCTCGGTCACCCTATCCCTGACCTCGGGAGCCATCCCCGCCCCCTCGTCGCGCACCCAGAGGCGCACGTGCCCATCGGCTACCGCTCCCCCGAGCGCGACCGTGGTGCCGGGCTCCGTGTGACGGACCGCATTCTGCATCAGATTCAAGAAAGCCTGAGTCAATCGGTCCTGGTCGGCTTGAATCGTGACCCCCGGCAACTGATCGACCGCCCACCGCCGATCGCCCAGATGTTCTCCCTGGCTGGTCAGCGTGCTGAGCAGGTTATCGAGGTCGACGCCCCCCCATTCCAGGACGTCCGAGCGCTGAAGCCGGGCCAACGTGAGGGTTTCCTCCACGAGCCGGTTCATGCGGTCGAGCTCCTCGAGCACCAGAGCGTGTTCCTTCTTCACGCGGGCGGGGTCAGGGTCGACTTCACGATCCAGCACCTGCAGGTGACCCTTGATGATGGTGAGCGGAGTGCGCAGCTCGTGAGAGACGTCCGAGATGAAACGGTCCTGGGCCCCGAACGCAGATTCCAGACGGGCCAACATGCCATTCAAGGTAACGGCCAGCTGCCCCAATTCGTCGGGCGGTCCCCGGTAGGCGATCCGGCGGCTCAGATCCTTCCGGCTGATCTCCGCAGCGGTTCCGGTCATTCGCCGGACGGGTTCCAACGCCTTCCCGATCAGAAACCAGAAGCCCAACCCAATGATGATGGTGGCGAGCGCGGCGGTAAGGATGAGTACGAACAACACCTGGCGCTGGATATCGCGCACTGGTGCCAAGGGAGCCGCCAGCTCCACCCCGCCGACGGTCTCGTTGCCAAGAACCAAAGGGCGACCCGCCAAAAGATACTCCTGCGTCCCCCTCTCTACTACTCCCAAAACGGGCTCCCCCCGCCCCACCAACGGACGGCTTTGGTCGAGCGTCTCCAGATCGAAGTCGACGTCATTCGAGAGGACCGGTCCCCGGTGGAGGAACAGGGTGAAGACCATACCGCGACGGCGGAGCGAGTCGGATTCGGGGCGAATCAGGTACTCGCGCGTGAACTCGAGCAACTCTTCGTCGCTTTCGAGTTCGGGGAGCATCTGCTCGAACTGGGCGAGCTCACCGAGGACGTCATCCTGGACATGATCGGTCAGTTGCCGGCCAAGAAGCACATCGGTGAACCCAAGGCCGATTACGACCAATATGACGGTGGCGAGAACGGCCCCAACGGTAAGCCGGAATCTCATGGGGACTCACTCCCCCAGCTCTCAGCGCCCGCTCGCTTGCCTTGGCGGACTACTGCTCTTTACCCATCCGCAGGCGGTAGCCCCCACCGCGCACGGTCTCGATCAACTCGGCATCCCGGTCCTCGAGCTTGCCGCGCAGATAGCCCACATAGACGTCGACTACGTTACTGCCGGGATCGAAGTCGTAACCCCACACCGCGCTCAGGATCTGCGGACGGGTGAGCACCTGGCCCTGATGGCGCATCATAAACTCCAGCAGAGCGAACTCCCTCGAGGTCAGGTCGATGGTATTGCCGTTGTGAGTCACCTGCCGGGTCCTCAGGTCGAGGCAGACCTCCCCGCAGTGCAACTCAAACGCCGCGGGCTGGCGAACATCGCGCAGCCGCGCCCTGACCCGGGCCACCAGTTCCTCGAAGTCGAACGGCTTGGGCATGTAATCATCGGCCCCCAGATCGAGTCCTTTGACTCGGGAAGGGACGTCGCTGCGCGCCGTGAGTACGATGACTGGGGTCTCCTGGTCGACCGAACGAAGTTCGGCGAGCATCTCGAAGCCGCTGCGATCGGGCAGGCCGATATCCAACAGGATGAGATCCGGCCTCTCCGAGCCCAGCGCCTGGTCCAGGCCCGCGGCAGCAGTCGATGCGATTTCCGTGCGGTATCCCGCGGCCTCGAGGCCCTTCTGTACGAAGTCCGCCACCCGCGCCTCGTCCTCGACCAGGAGTATCTTCAAATTACCTGGCCCCGTGCCCGCCGCCGTCGCTCTCGCCACCATCGTGCGGCGCGGCATCGACCGGCTGAGTTTGTTCCTGCGGGGACATCGAACTGTGCCCATCTTGCTCTGTGCCCGAGCCGGAATGGGTCGGGGTCCCGCCGGCCGTGGGAGAGGGCGCACTATGCGGCTCTGGCTCGACCATGCGCGGGGTCGTGGCCGCGGTGGCGTCGGTGGCATGGTGAATCGTAGATGCAGTTGTGGGAGCCGGTGCCGGCGAAGTTGCGGTCGGGGTGGACCCCATAGTTCCCTGGGTGGTTCGCGTATGGTTCGGCTCCGAAACAGAACCGTCGTGATCTGCCGATGCGGTGTCGCGTAGGTGGACCGAGGAAACCAACTCCTGCTCACCCCCGCCGGTCAGTGCCGTGGCATGGGTTCCCTCCATCCCGCTCCATCGCGCCACCCCATCCTCACCCAGCGCGCTCTGGGAGGTGCCCTCCGAGCCGGTTGCCGTGAGAACGATCGGCTTCATACCCTCCGCCGAGGCTTCGCCCGCCAGCATGCCCAGGACCCATATACCCAGCCCGACTACCATCAGCGCCAGGACGATGACCATGAGAATGCTTGTTATGCGGTTTAGAGTCATAGCTTCCTCAATGATTGTACTCGCCCACGACGGCATGGCGCAGCCCCACGCCTGCTTTCAAACCTAAGCCATGCTGGTAAGACAGGGCTGAGAACGGGATGAGAGCTTGCTCACCTAGCGCTCGACGGGCCCGCTCCACTTTTGAATACCGCCAACCAGGTTGTGCGCGGCGTAGCCTCGGTCGGCGAGCAGGCGTGCGGCCGTGCGGCCGTGCGGCTACGGTGACCCCGAGCGCAGTAGACAACCACCGGGCGGTCCTTCTCCAGTTGGCCCAGCCTGCTTTCCAGTTCGTTCAGGGGCATGAGCCGGGCTCCGGGCAGATGGCCCTGGACATACTCTCCGGAGGTCCGCACGTCGAGCAGTTGGGGGGCGTCTTCCTGACCGCGCCACTGAGCCACGGCCTGCGGGGTAATGTCTTCGTAGGCCTTGGGGCCGCGGGCAAAGGGGTTAAGTCTCATCCTGATCTCTCGCTCGATTGACTTCGTCCGTATGATACGCGAACCGTCCGGGCCTATCCCGGCGGAGACCCGCCCGCCCCGCCGGTCCGGCCTCTGGCCTCGAGTTCGTCCACCGTCCTCGGCCAATCGGCCTTGAGCAGCCGCGAGAGTGAACGGTCGGCGAGCATCCGCCCCTCGGTCTGACAACGAGGGCAATAGTTGGATTCGTTCTCGGCGTACTTGATCCGCTGAACCGCCGTCCCGCATACCGGGCATGGTTGGCCGTACTTGCCGTGCACGGACATCTCGGGCCGGAAGGCGGTGACCTTCGCGGGAAAATCACCCCGCGCCTCGTCCGCAAGCTTCCTGGTCCACTCTCCGAGAACCGCCAGGATGGCCTCGTGCAGCTGCTCCAGTTCCGCGGGAGAGAGGCCGGCCGTCTGCCGGAACGGTGAAAGCCGAGCCCGGTGAAGGATCTCGTCGGAGTAGGCGTTACCGATGCCGCTCAGGATGTGCGGATCGGTCAGCGCACGCTTGAGAGTGTGGTTCGTGGGGGCGATCGCCCCCACGAACTCGTGCAGACTCGAGCCCAGCACTTCCAACCCCCCGGGGTCCATCTCCGCCAGCGCGGCTCGTCCCGCCAGCAGGTGGAGCGATGCCCGCCGCTTCTTCCCCGCTTCGGTCAGCAGGAGGGTACCTTTCGCAAAGTCAAAGGCGCCCAAGCCTCTGCCTCGGGCAACGGGAGCGTCCGGAGGTAACCACTGAAGGCGACCGGCGATCATCAGATGGAGCACCAGGAAGAGGGGCGTCTCTCTCCCTCGGTCCCCAGCACCTTCGCCCAGTTCGAAGACCAGCCGCTTGCCCAATCGGGAAAGACCGACCACCGGCCGGCCGGCCGCCGCTTCAAGAGGAGGCTCCACGGTTCGCAGCAGGAAAGGGTGGGCCAATCGGAATCCGAGCAGCTCCTCTCCCAGGACGCGGGAGCGCAGGGCCTCGAGGTAAGCCTCTATATCAGGCAGTTCAGGCAGGGCAGAGTCGTCCGAGTGAGCTGAAGACTTCTAGCCGAGAGCGCACCGCACCAGTCCCGAGACAGCTCCTCCAAGCATGTGCCAGATGACACGGTACGTCCGGCACCGTCTTTCCCCTCGCCGCCGCGAGGTCGGCCCAGGTGGGTTTTTTCACAGCGGATCTCCGGTCGAGAGGACCCTTGGCGGGCCACAGTCGTTCAATCTGGGCAAACCATTCCCCGAAAGGAATAGCCGTGACCCGCTCCGAGCGCAGAAGGGCGGAGAAGCGAAGGCGTGAGCAAAGGCTGCATGCCCTTCTGGAAAACGTCGCCGGCCTGGCCTACACAGTGCCCGTGGTCTCCGGCGGAATCATGTGGTGGGTGAGCGGCAGCGTCCCGCTCGCTCTCGCGATCCTCGGGGCCGGCCTTGCGGCCATCTCGGTCCAGCTGGTCCGCTTCTATGAGGTACAAATCCGGGAAAACTCCCTAGCCGACGACTTGAGGCTGGGCGACGGGCAGAATCTCTCGGGACGGCGCCGGAAGGCTCCCGTCTGCCGGAAGGCTCCCGTCTCCGGCGGAGGCATCCTCCGTGGTTCCGGTGCTAACGACCCCACCCGCGGCGGTTGTCGTGGTGGTGCTCGTGGTAGCAGACGGTGAGGTCGTGGAGGTCGTGGAGGTCGCGCTCGAAGACGACGCCTCCGAAGTGGATCCCGCGCTCGAGGTAGATGACGTGGCGCCGACGGTCGATGATGTGACGCTGACTTCCGGCGCCTGAGCCGTTCCCACGCCCTCACTGTCCAGCAGGTCGGTCCCGGCACCTGCGAGAATCAAGCCTGAGACCAGCAGCAATATGCCGGCCGCGAGAAGCGGACCACTAAAGGGCATCTTGCGGGGCTCCTCCCACCATCATGACTCTCCAGCAGGAATCAGTCGCGCAGGGAGAGCGAAATCCGACCCCGACCGAGATCGACGTCCAGGACGGTGACCTCGACGCGCTGACCGACGCTCACTATATCAGCGGGATCCTTGACGTAGTGGTCTGCCAGCTTGCTCACGTGAACCAGCCCGTCTTGATGGACGCCCACGTCGACAAACGCTCCGAAAGCGGTGACGTTGGTGACGATGCCGGGAAGGCGCATTCCCGCCTCCAGGTCCTCCAAGTCGTGCACATTCTCGGCGAAGGAGAAGACCTCAAACTGCTCGCGGGGATCCCGTCCGGGCCTCTCCAGCTCCGTGAGGATGTCCTCGAGCGTGGGGCGCCCCACCTCCTCGCCGATGTAATTCGCCAGGTCAATCCGGTGGCGGAGATCGACTTCGCCGAGCAGCGAAGCCACTGAGGCGTGCAGATCGGTTGCCATCCGTTCGACCAGACCGTACCTCTCGGGATGCACTCCGCTCGCGTCCAGGGGATGGCGGCCCTGCGGCACCCGCAGAAATCCCGCCGCCTGTTCGAAGGCCTTAGGGCCCAGCCGCGGCACTTTTCGCAATTGACGGCGCGAGAGAAAGGGCCCGTTCTCGGCCCGGTAGGCCACGATGTTCTCAGCGAGCTTGGGCCCCAACCCGCTGACGTACCCGAGCAGGGGAGCGCTGGCCGTGTTCACCTCCACCCCCACCCGGTTCACGGTCCACCCGACGGTCTCGTCCAACGCCGTCCGCAGAGCCCCCTGGTCGACGTCATGCTGGTATTGACCCACGCCGATGGATTTTGGGTCGAGCTTGACCAGTTCGGCGAGGGGATCCTGCAACCGCCGCCCAATGGAGACCGCGCCGCGGACGGTGAGGTCGACGTCGGGCAGTTCCCCCCGGGCCAGCTCCGAAGCCGAGTAGATCGACGCTCCGCTCTCGTTAACCGCCACGATAGGTACGCCCGCGGACAGATCGAGGTCGCGGAGAAAAGCCTCGGTCTCCCTGCCGGCGGTGCCGTTGCCAACAGCGATCGCTTCGACCGAGTACTTCTTAACGAGCACATCTACCCGCTGCGCGGCCCGGTTTCTCTCCCCCTGGGACGCGTGGGGCTGAATGGTCTCATGATGGAGCAGCCCTCCCTGAGAATCGAGCACCACTGTCTTGCAACCGGTGCGAAAGCCGGGATCGATGGCCAGCACCCTCTTGGCGCCCAGCGGCGCAGCCAGCAGCATCTCGCGTAGATTGGTGGCGAAGATGGCGATGGCCTCAGCGTCGGCCCGCTCCTTCTCGCGCCGCCGCGCCTCGGTCTCGAGCGAAGGCAACGCCAACCGCGTGAGCCCGTCCCGCAACGCGGGCCGAAGCTGGCTGACCGCAACACCGTCCCCTTTCGGCAGGAATCGCTCCTCGACGACACGAACCGCGTCGGCTTTGGGCACCTCCAGCCTGACCCGCAGGAAGCCCAGGTCCTCACCCCGGAATAGGGCGAGCACCCGATGAGACGGCGCGGACGCGGCGCGTTCCTGCCAGTCGAAGTAGTCGCGGAACTTGGCTCCGGCTTCCTGCTGCCCTTTGACCATCCGGCTGCGCAACGTGCCGCGTTCTTCGAACAGCGCCCGCAGGCGGCTCCGCACCCCTGGATCCTCTGCAACCTGCTCGGCGACGATGTCTCTGGCCCCGGCGAGCGCCCCTTCGGCGGATTCAATCCCCAGCTCCGCATCGACGAAGCTCTCTGCCAAATGTTCGAGCTCGGTTTGCGACCGCGGTTCTCCTTTCAGCAGCTTCTCCGCCAGCGGGTCGAGTCCCCTCTCCCGCGCCGTCTGGGCTCGGGTTCGACGCTTCGGCCGGTACGGCAGGTAACGGTCCTCGAGTTCGGTCAGGGTTGACGCCGCCTGCAACTGCTCTTCGAGTGACGGGGTCAGCAGTTCGCGTTGGAGCAGCGATTCGAGAATTGCGCCCCGGCGCCTCTCGAGGTCCTCCAGCCGCACAAGGCCATCGCGCACGGCAGCGATCTGCACCTCGTCGAGGGAATCGGTCGCTTCTTTGCGGTAACGGGCGATGAAGGGGACCGTCCCCCCTTCGCCGAGCAGCCGGGCGACCGATGCTACCTGCGCGGCACCCAGGCCGAGCTCGCGGGCAAGCCTTGCGATGCGCTCGCGCTCCTCCGCCTCGGGCTGTTCGGGTAAGCTCATGCCATGAGGTTGCCAGAGTCGGCCCGCGCGGACAAGGATCACGGTCG
This sequence comes from Actinomycetes bacterium, assembly GCA_024637095.1. Taxonomy (GTDB): domain Bacteria; phylum Actinomycetota; class Thermoleophilia; order RBG-16-64-13; family RBG-16-64-13; genus Soudan-30. The sequence goes on along the minus strand of JAGXFV010000030.1, from coordinate 145,895 downwards.
AAGCCGGGCGACAGATCTCCACGAAGCTCGGACCCGCCGGCCGAAGCTCGGACCCGCCGGCCGAAGCTCGGACCCGCCGCCGGCGTCTGCCCGAGTATCCGGCCGCAACGGACAAAGGAGGCCAACAGGTGCGCAAAGAGACGGAGGCCTTACACACCGGGGTCGACAAGGACGAAACCTTCAACTCGATAACCACGCCCATCTATATGAGTTCCAGCTTCCGGTTCGGCGCGGTGGGCGAGCTGCCCCGCTTCCATTACACCCGCGCGGGCAACCCCACCCGGGCGGCTCTCGAAGAGAACCTGGCGGTCCTGGAGAACGGTAGATATGCCTGGGTCACGGGCACAGGGATGGCGGCCATCACGGCGGTGGCCTTCCTCCTCGAATCGGGAGACCACATCCTGGCCCCCCAGGACATCTACGGAGGCACCTACCGGCTGTTCCAAAACATCATGCCCCGCTTTGACCTGTCGGTTAGCTTCGTCGACATGCGCGACCTCGAGGCCGTCCGGCGAGCCACGCGCAAGGAAACGGCGCTGGTTTGGATCGAGACGCCGTCCAATCCTCTGCTCCAAATCACCGACATCCGCGGGGTTGTCGAGATCGCCTCGGAAACGGGCGCCCTCACGGCTGCCGACAACACCTTCCTCAGTCCCTACTTTCAGCACCCGCTCGACCTGGGAGTGGACCTGGTCGTCCACTCGACCACCAAATACCTCAACGGTCACGGCGACGTGGTGGGTGGAGCCCTGATCACCGCCCGCGATGACCTATCCGCCAAGCTCGACCTGATCGTGCCCGGACTGGGGTTGAGCGGTTCGCCCTTCGACTCCTGGCTTGTGCTGCGGGGAGTGAAGACCCTGGCGGCGCGCATGGAGGCCCATCAGAAGAACGCCTCCGCAGTCGCCCGCTTCCTCGAAAACCACGAACGCGTACGCCGCGTGTACTTCCCCGGGCTGGAGAGCCATCCCGGACACGAACTGGCGCTGACTCAGCAGTCGGGGTTTGGCGGCGTGGTGAGTTTCGATCTGGACCTTGACGCCATCCGCGCCGAGGACTTCTTTGCGGGTTTGCGTTACTTCGCCCTCGCCGAGTCTCTGGGAGGGGTCGAATCGCTGGCGGCCCAGCCCTGGACCATGAGCCACAAGACCATGCCCCCAGCCGCACGCGAAGCCTGCGGCCTCGGTCCCGGGACGGTCCGGCTGTCGGTGGGGATCGAGCACCCCGATGACCTCCTGGAAGACCTTGAGCGCGCGATGGGAGCATGAATGCCGGAATTGACTTGGGCAAACCCTGCGCTGCAGGTGGTCTCCTACAACGTGAGGAACGGCCTTGCCTGGGACGGCCTTAGCTCCTGGCCCTTCCGCCGCCGTGCCCTGGCCGAGACGATCCGCGGGCTCGATGCCGACCTGTTCGGGCTTCAGGAGGTCTTCACCTTCCAGCAGCGCTTCCTCCTGCAGAGGCTCCCCGGCTTCGAGTCCATCGGTTCAGGGAGACTTCTCGGGGGGCGGTTGGGCGAGCGCTGCCCCTTTCTCTACCGCAAAGCCCGGCTCGAGGTGCTGAATTGCCGGATGCTGCGCCTGCCCGCCTCGACTCCAACGCGGATCGCCACAAGCGCCCGCTTCCGCGACCGGATGACCGGGCGCGAATTCCGGGCCGTCAACACGCACCTCGATCATCGGTCGGCCGAAGTGCGCAGCCGGCAGGCCGCGGCACTGCTCGAGCACGCACCCGGCCGCCCGGTTCACCTGCCCCCCGCCACCGATCTTGGGCCGGCCCAAACTATTCCGCCCCAAATTATTCCGCCCCAAATCGTCCTGGGCGACTTTAACGAGACCGCGGAGGGGGCTGCGCTCAGTCTCCTGTTGAAGTCAGGGCTGCGGGACACGCTCGGGACGGTAGCCCCAAGAGGTGTCGGCGCAGCCACCTACCACGGCTTCAAATGGATGGTGGACGGGGAGCGTATCGATCTCATCCTGGTCTCGGAGCAGTGGCGTATCGCCGGGGCAGAGATCGTGAGGGATCGCGGCACGGTAAAGCCCACCCCTCGGGGCGACCCCCCCTCCGATCACTGGCCGGTGTCGGCGCAGCTGTACCTCCCCTGACCCCGGCTCCCGGCCAAACGACGCGTTGTCCCACCGGGCCGCGGCTGACTCCTGCGCGGACGCCGGACAACCGCCGGTTCACATGCTTTCGAGTCCCGGCGACCGGGGTCGGACTGCCGGTGACTCCGGCGCCTGTGGGGGAATAAGAGCCGATATCGCCGCGCCATCGGACGAGGGTTGGGTCGCATCGGTCGGTCCGCGTTTGTGCTCCCTCTCCTCTGGATCGCGGTTCTGAGGTGGGGCAGGCAGGCTGATGACGAAGCGGCTGCCCTGGGCCACCGGTTCGAGCCAGATCTTCCCACCGTGGGCCACAACGATGGCCCGAGCCAGCGGAAGCCCGAGGCCAAAGCCTTCTTTCCGGGAGCGCCGTAGACCCTCGAATACGAATCGGGCATCTTCCGCCGGAATGCCCTCGCCGGTGTCCTCGACCGCGACCCACACCTCTTCCCGCATCGGCGTCACCTTGACTTCGACGCGGCCGCCCTCCGATGTGTGCCGCAGGGCATTGTCCACCAGATTGTTGAGGGCCCTGCCCACCCGGGGGACGTCGAGTTCGAGCAGAGGCAGGCTCTCGGAGACCTCACCCTCCAGCCGCACCCCCTTCCGCTCCGCGAGCACCGCGAACGATTCAAGCGTGTCGGAGACAACGTCCTCGAGAGTAGCCGGCCGCAGATCGAGAGGCAGCCGGCCGGCATCTAGTTGGGCCAGGAGAAAAAGGTCCTCTACCAGACGGCTGAGGAGGGCGAGATCCTTGCGCGCGGTGCCCAGGTACCGCTCCACGGTTTCTTCGTCCTCGACCATGCCGTCGGCAAGCGCTTCCACGATCACTCTCACCGAGGTCAGAGGGGTGCGCAGGTCGTGCCCGGTCCACAGCAGAAGGTCACGCCGCACCCGCTCGAGTTCCTGCTGGCGCTCCTGAGCGCTCTGGAGCTTATCTGCCATCTGGTCGAACGACCGAGCCAGGGCGCCGAGCTCATCCTGCCGGCCGGAGCGGACCCGCTTTTCCAGATGCCCTTCGGCCAGATCTCAGGCCACGTTTTGCAGGTTGACGACGTCCCGCTCGAGACGGTGGGAGAACAGATACCCCGCCGATACTGCCAACCCGCCGGCAAAAAGCAACAGGACCGCGGTGACCATGAAGTCGTGCCCGCTGATGAACATCAGCCGCGCCGCCAACCAGACGTTGAAGAAAGTGAGGGCCGCGACGAACGCAAAAACCGCGAGCAGCGAACCGCCGATGCGAGGCGAGCGCCTGAGCCAGGGCAACCGGTAGGCCAGGATCACGGCCACCAGGGAGAGCGCCCCCGTGAGAAGAAAGATCTCGAGCATAAGAACGAGATCCGACCGCGGCGGGTCGAGCAGCAACTGGAACGCCACCATCGATATGGCTAGGGTGGCACCGGTCGCCGCCAGAAAACGCCAGATGAGACGTGAGTCCTCGGATCGCACGATTCCCCTCCTAAGGCTCGAAGCGGTAGCCGACGCCCCACACGGTGACAATATGCCGCGGGGCTCCGGGGTCGCGCTCGATTTTCTCGCGGAGACGGCGCACGTGGACCGTGACGGTTCCCGGATCGATGAAGTCAGTGTAGCCCCAGACCAGGTCCAGGAGCTGATCGCGGTTGAACACCTGCCTCGGATTGCGGGCCAGGGTCCAGAGCAGATCGAACTCGCGGGCGGTAAGGGCACGCTCGTCTCCGTCGACTTCCACGATCCGGGTTCGCGGATCGATCCTCAGGCCATTAGCCACGATCTGTTGCTCCTGCCGGCCAGAAGGGCCATTGCCGGCTCGCCGGAGCACGGCACGAACCCGGCTGACCAGTTCCTGAGGGCTGAAAGGCTTGACCACGTAGTCGTCGGCGCCCATCTCGAGGCCGGCGATACGATCGGCCTCTCCGCCGCGCGCGGTCAGCACGATGACCGGAGTGTCCTGTGCCCCCGGTTCCGGGGACCCCCGCAACCGCCGTAGGATGTCCAGGCCCTCCATGTCGGGAAGAGTGAGGTCGAGCACCACTAGTTCGGGCGGGGACTCATCGAGTGCGCGTACCGCGTCCGCTCCCACATTAACGGCGGTTGCCTCGAAGCCGGCGCGCCTGAGGTAGAGCGTCACCACTTCGGCGATACTAGCTTCGTCTTCGACCACGAGAATCATTTTTCGCTTCCTCTTGCCGCATCGGCGGGCGGATGACGGAGGTGCCAACAGCCGCGGGCACCTGTACGGGCAACGCCCGCACCTGTACGGGCAATTTCCTCTGCGCCGCGGGCGCGCTCCGACTCACATCCGCATATGCTTCATACCCCATGCCGGCGGCAAATACCGGGCCGGATGGCAAGCGTAATAGACCTGTAAGGCTCGAGCCGATTTCCGCGTTGACCTCCCTTCCAATGAACATTGGCTGAGCGGGTAGAGGTAGGAAGAGCGTGGATGGCCACGACGGGACGTCTGCCGCAAGATGACAACCGAGGAGGCAATGGCGATGATCTACCTCGCGATGGACGGAGGATTGGCGATTCTCGAGGAGACAGGCAGGCGGCTGCTGGGGCGGGTGGTGATCAGAGGCCGGTCCGTCCAGACGGCCATGGGTGACCCGCTTGACCCCGACCGGGTTTACGCCGGCACCTTCGACCACGGCCTTCTCCTCTCCGCGGACGGCGGCAGGAATTGGCGGGAGATGCTGCCGGAGATCCCTCAGGCTAGGGTGATGTCGGTCTTCGTTTCCAATCACCTATCCGATGAGGGCAGGTCGGTGGTCTGGGCAGGAACCGAGCCCAGCGACATCTTCCGGAGCGAAAACGGGGGGCTGACCTGGAAGGAGCTGCCCGGCCTGCAGGCGATCCCCTCGCGTCCTAAGTGGAGCTTCCCGCCGCGCCCCTGGACCCACCATGTGCGGAGCATCGCCCCGGACCCCTACGAGCCGAAGCGGATCCTGGCGGGCATCGAACTAGGCGGTGTCATGCTGAGCGATGACGGTGGCGCCATTTGGGCCGACCACCCGCTCCATGCCCAGCCCGACGTCCACCATCTGCGCTTTCATCGCAATCTCCGCAACCGGGTGTACGAGGCGGGAGGCGGCGGCTACGCCGAGAGCCTGGACGGCGGCCGTACCTGGACCCGGTTCGACGAAGGACTCGACCACACCTACGTCTGGAATGTGGCGGCAGATCCGGGCGATCCCGAGGTGATCGTCATCGCGGTATCACCCGGTCCCGGTCCGGCCCACAACGAGGAACAGGCCTGGTCGGCCCTCTATCGACGAACCCATGGCTCCAAGTGGTCGCGACTGGGGCCCGACAACGGCCTGCCGGAACCCGAAGGCATGCGCGCATTCTTACTCGCCCCGGGCCGCCGAGCGGGTGAGATCTGGGCCTCCAGCGAGAGGCGCATGTTCAAATCCGAGGACGGAGGCTCATCCTGGCACTCACCGGCAATCGATTGGACCGAGGACCCCGGCGACCGGCACGTGAATGGGCTCGAGGTGCTGTAGACCCTACCGAAGCGGGCACTCTCGGAGGCCGGCATCAATCAGCTACGAAGGCCGCAACGTCCTGTCCCGTCCGCCGCTCCCAATAGCCTTGCTTCCCGGCGGCCCGAGCCGCCACCTCCACATGCGCCATGGCAATGCCGCAGTCGAGCCGCTTGGGAATCCGGTATGTGTCCTTGGGCTCATCCAGCCGCACCACCAGCCGCTCGCAACCGGCGCCGGACTCCATGGAGAAGCGCCACGGCTGCCGATTGACCGCGGAGGGAGCCAACCGCGCGAGGTCGACCGCCGCGCGCGCCCAGTCCGGCCAGTTTTCGATTCCTTCCGGCGTGAGTTCGCCGACCGTCTTGCGTTTGTGCGATCTCGCCATCGCCTTGAGAGTTCTCTCGCCAAGGCTGCGTCGAGCCGCGGGTATGCCCAAGGGAGATACGGCGGCGATCCGTTCCCCGTCGCGCAGTTCAAGCAGGCCGGCAGCCAGGACGGGGTCGAAGAACCCGCCCACCCAGCAGGTCCCCAAGCCCAGACGGGTGGCCTCGAGAACCACTGCTTCACCGGCGTAGCCAATCCCTGAAGGACCCCATCCTCCCGTGCTCTCCTCGACGAAAAGCATGGCCGATGGTGAGGGACCCACTTTCCCGTAGCCGCCGACGATGCCCGTGAAGATATCGACGTCGAGCCGGGATATGACTTCGACACGTCCGGCAGAAGCCGGAAGCCGTTCCGCCAGTTTCCGCAAGCCACGGAGCAGCACTTCCTCGGGCTGATCCGGAAGGAACGTGCGGATGGAATGACGCTTCTCCGCAGCCCTGTACCACTCATTCCACCGAAGTCCGTCCGCCGCCGTCTCCAATACCCCCAGGCTCAGTTGTGCGGTGCCATCTTCTGCAGCCATGTTCGTTCCTTTCGTCGCTCGCCAAAACCTTAGCCCATCGCGCGGACAAGACACCCCCTCCGCCTGACCAGTTTTCTGTCCGGTCGGGTTGTTAGTCTTGATTTCCTACGACCGCGAGGGTGGAGGGTCCAGCATGGACACCGACGACGAGCTTGAGCTATTCGAATACCAACGATTGGTGGAGCAGGCGCTGTACGATGCCCGCGCCTCGACCCACGAAGAACCCTCGCGCCTGCTCGCCGAACGGCTCATAAACGAAGCCGCCGCACTGCAGGCCGGTAACACCGGGTCCCTCGAGGGCCTGATCGCCCTGTACGACGCTTTCGAGCAGCTAAGCAGTCCCTGCGAGCGGCTGGCTCTGGTCGACAGGATGGCCGCGATGGTGGAATCCGGCGAGGCCGGTTCTCCCGCTTTCATACCCTTCCTCTATGGCGAAGACGACGTCTCCCTGATCGCACACGCAACGTTTCACCTTATCCTGCTCGCTCCCGGCGAGCAGCCGTTTGAGCGGGGTGTGCAGTTCGTGGTCGAATTGCTCGAGGAGGCAGAGGACGATTCGCTGCGCTTGGGTCTGCTCTTGGGTCTGCTTCGGTTGGCCGACCCCGCGGCCCTCCCCCAAATGCAAGGTCTCTGGCGCTACCTGGATCCCCTCCCCTGGCCCCAACTCGGCAGATTGCTCGCGGATGCGCCGAATAGACTCACCGTCCTCTTCATTCTGGATTGGCTGGCGGATCCCGAGGACGAGCAGGCGTTGGGACTGGTGTACGCGCTGCGACTCCTGGGGGGAGAGGCGGATGCCCGGCTAGACGAGGTGCACTGGGCGAAAAGGGAAGACGGTCTGATGCCGGTCAACGCCGAGTCGGTGACCGTCCGGGAGTGGGCCACGGAGATCCGCGCTCGAATCTCAGAACTTCCCCTGGAGAAGCTTCGCTGGTGCCTGCTAAAGCTCGACGGCAGTTGGCTACTGGAAGACAACTGATAGACCTTGCGTTCGCCGGCCCATTGGCAGGCCCGTTCGCCGGCCGCCCTCTCGCGGGCGACACTCGTGTGGCAGCCGCCTCCCCTGGGCAGAGGGTAGGCGATAAGTTACTCGCCAGGAGGGCGAAAGTGGAGAAAATGGGGAGGGGTCACGTCCACCCGATGAGCGTTCGGGGCCTTGCCTTCGTCCTACTCCTCGCCTTGGGACTTTTCGCGATGGGTTGTCCGGACCAGGAGAGCACCGACACAACCGAGTCTCCAGCGACTGATGAGACCGGGGAGGGCCCCGGCGACACCACCGACGCGGGCGGCGCGCCGACCACGGCCGCTACCGACAGCGAGGCGGCCGGCGGCGACGGCGATTCTCCGGGGCCCTCCGGCAGTCCCGCAGATGAAGTGGCCCGGCAGCTTACTCCGAGCGTGGTGAAGATTACCGCCACCCTAACTTCCCCAGGCGGCGCCGCTGGAGGCGGCGCAGCGGGCTCGGGGGTCATCTACTCGAGCGACGGCCTGATTGTGACCACCAACCATGTCGTCACCGCCGGCGGAGACACAGTGGCGGAGAACGTCCAGGTGATACTTGCGGGCGGCGCCACCTACGAAGCGGACCTGGTGGGCCGCGACCCGCGTAGCGATCTCGCGCTGCTCAAGATCGACGCGGAGGGCCTGCCGGCCGCCATCTTCCTTGACGACCTATCCAGCGTCGAGCCTGGAGACTACGCGATCGCCATCGGCAATCCCCTGGCATTCGAGGGCTCGGTCACCCTGGGCGTAGTCAGCGGAATCGAGCGCGAACTGGCCCCGCTCTTCACGGACCTGATCCAGACAGACGCTTTCATCAGCCCGGGCAACTCAGGCGGCGCTCTGGCCGACGAACAGGGAAGGGTGATCGGCATCATCGCCGCCGCCGCGCCGACCACTGAGCAAACGCGGGCGCAGAGTCTGGGTTTCGCTACTCCGGCCGACCTAGTGGTGACGGTCATCGAGCAACTCCGAGAGAGGGGCGACGTTCGCTATGTCTTCCTCGGCGTGCAGTCGGTCACCGTCGACCCGAATCTGCAGCAGCAGTTGGGACTTTCGACAGCGAGCGGCGCACTCGTGGCCCGGGCAGGAGACGACACGCCCGCAGCCCAAGCGGGCCTTCAGCAAGGGGATATCATCACCCAACTGAACGGCGAGGACATCGAGGACAAGACCGATCTCTTCAGGCTGATGCGGGAGCATGCGCCCGGAGACATCATCACGTTGACTGTGTTGCGCTCCGCAGAAACGCGGACGCTCGAGGTCACGCTCGCAGAGGCTCCCGCCATGCAGTAGGCGTAATCACACGGTCCGTGACCGCGTTCTGACCGCCTGACCTCCTGACCTCCTGACTCGTGGCAAGACCCGCCGCCCGAGGAGGCCCAAACCCTCCCTCGGCAGGGCGTCCCTCTTCACGATCTGCGGGAAGATCAATCATGGCTTCAGTCATGGGGACAGCCGTGCGAGGAAAGCCCAGGAGGGGTGGGAACAGGATGATCAGAAGGACCACGAGAAGACCACTCACGCTCCTCCTCGGACTGGCCTTGGCCCTGCTCTCCGCCTTCACGCTCCCGGATATCGCCGGCGCCGTGGAGAACATCCAGGTCTCGACCGGGGACACACGCATCCGTTTCGGACAGGATGCGCACGTCGGGCCCGACGAATCTCTGGAGAGCGTGGTGGTTTTCGGCGGCGACGCCGTCATCGAAGGCACCGTCGGGAAATCGGTGGTCACCATCGGTGGCGATGTGCTTTTGCACCCGGGAGCCCTCGTGGGTGGCGGAGCCGCTCGCGCAGACGCCACCGTAGTGACCATCGCCGGCGACATCCTCGGAGCCAGGGGAGCGGAGGTCGTGGGCAGGACCATCGACCTGAGCGACCCCGACTGGGATTGGGCCGGCCCCCACATCCTGACGTCTATCGCTCGGGTGCCCTTCGCCGCGGGCTCTCCCGGCGGTTGGGTCGCGGACCTCGCGGTTTGGATCGTCCTGGGCCTGTTCGCCGCCGCCGTCGCGCCGCGGCAACTTGGCGCCGTCGGCCACCGTCTGGAGGAACGGCCTCTGGCCAACCTGGGCTGGGGTGCCCTGGAAGCACTGGTGATCTTCCCGCTGGCCACCCTGCTAATGGTCATCACCATCGTGGGCATGCTTCTGGCCGTCCCCTCGGCGCTCATCGTCGTCCCCTTCCTCTTCATGGTGGGTTACTTGGCTGCGGCGGGGATCGCAGGCCGGCGCCTACTGGCGGCCGTAAGCGGGCACGGCTTTCCGGATCTGATCCCAGCCACAATCATCGGCCTGATCGTATTCAAGTTGCTGGCCGGCGTACCCATCCTGGGGACCCTGCTCCTTCTGCCGGTTTGGATCGCCGGCTTGGGCGCCACGGTTTCCGCATTGCGTGAGTGGTATGGCAATCGCCGCGGTAAGGGCATGCGGAAGGGCGCAGCCGAAGCTGCCATCGCGCCGAACTGAGGAGGCCCTGATGCTTGAGTCCGAGGACCGCCGAGACGGGGTCGATCGGCGCGTAGGCGAGATGGAGTACGCAGTCGACCACCTGCGTGGACCGGAAGATCGCCGGGCTTTCTATCTCGCACGGGAGATCGATCAGTTGCTGACCGAGAGCCGGCTTGCGGCGGAGGCTTGGGAGGAGCTCACGCGGCGACTCGAGGGGGTCAAGCGAAAACTTGAACGAAGCTCCGGAGGAAAGTCGCGCTAGAGAACCGCTTTCAACTTCGAACAGCCGGTCTTGGAGTCCTTTCGGGCTCGATTATGGCGAGCAGCTTGCCAGAGCGGTCCCGTTCCTTATAGCCGTCGGCGTCACGGAGCCTCTCGCGCATCTCGTAGGGCGGGATGGCCCTCGAATAGTAGTAGCCTTGTCCCAGCCGGCACCCCAAAGCCAGCACGGCCTCATGGTGCTCGGCCTGTTCGATTCCCTCGGCTATCAACCCGATCCCCAGCGATTCGGCCAGGTCCACCATGACCCTGACGATGTGGAAGGCCTTCGGGTGAGTGGTTATTTCGCTGACGAAGGACCTATCCAACTTGAGGAAATGGCAGGGAAGATCTTTGAGGTAACTGAGGGAGGCGTAGTGCGTCCCGAAGTCGTCGATTGCCACCCTGACGCCGATGTCTCCCAGCTCGCTGATTCTCTTCTTGATGTCGCCTTCGTTGGCCTTCAGCACCTTTTCGCTGATCTCCACGAGAAGCAGGTCGTTGGACAGAGAGGACCTGTCCATGGCATTCTGGATTTCCCTCACCAGACCACCCTGCCTCAGTTCCTCTCCGGACACGTTTATGCTTAGAAAGGGCGGCGGCCGCTCGCTAAGCCTCCTCCAGCTTGCGACCTCCAGACAGGATTCGGCGATCACCCGCTTACCTATGTCCCGCATCAAGCCGATCCGCTCGGCCAGGGGAAGAAACTGCTCACCGGTCAGATGGCCGGAGAACGGGTGATTCCAACGGAGCAGAGCTTCTACGCCCACCGTCTGACCGGCTCCGAGGTCGATGATCGGCTGGTAATGGACGCTGAGCTGCCAATCTTGCACCGCACCCCGCAGGTCGGCCTCCAACCGTATGCGCTGCCTCAGCGGCTGGTCCATCTCCGGCGAAAACACGCGAAAGCCGTTCTTGCCGGCGGCCTTCGCGGCGTACATGGCTACGTCCGCCCTGCGGACCAGTTCATCGGCCGAAGCACCCCTGTCGAAGAGGGCGATGCCGATGCTCGTCGAGGGCCGCCGCCCTTTGAGCATCGCGTAGGGGCTCCTCAGTTCGTGGAGGATCCGTTCAGCCACCTGTACCGGATCGTCCGCTCCTGCTTCCTTGAGCAGCACGGCGAATTCGTCTCCGCCCAGTCGGGCCACGGTATCCACCGCACGGCAGGTGGACTGAAGACGCATTGCGATTTCCTGCAGCAGTTGGTCGCCCGCCGCGTGACCGAGGGTGTCGTTCACCTGCTTGAAGTCGTCAAGGTCGAGGAAGAGGAGGGCCGGTCCTCCCCCGGCCTCGCGGGCGCCGCGCAGAATCTCCTCCGCACGAGTCATCAGCAGGGTGCGGTTGGCTAGTCCCGTCAGCGGGTCGTGCAGCGCCTGATGGACCAGTTTCTGCTCGAGCAACTTTCGCTCGGTAACATCCCTGATGTTGAGAAGCAGGCCACCGATCCCGGGCTCACCCAGGTGGTTGGTCACGACGCCCTCGACATGCATCCACTTGCCCCGGTTATCCTTGAGCCGGCACTCGCCGCGCAGGGCGAGCCCGCTGATCTCACGAGCCGCCGCTGCCAGGAGCTTTCGCACGTCCGCGACATCCTGGGGATGGACGAATTCGAGAATGGAAGGCGCCCACAGGCTCTTTTCGTCGTAGCCGAGCACTCGGGTCACCGAAGGAGACAGATACCTGATGGTGCCGTCGGCGTTGGTCACCAGCATCAGATCCGAGGAGTTGGAGATCAGCGCACGCAGGCGTTGATCTGTGGAGGCCACAATCCGCGGAGCCAGGAGTCCCGCTTTCTTGGGCTGCCGGCGGGCCTTGACGACGAGCAGGATCAGGGCCGCAGCCCCGACGAGCAGCACTGTGAATTGAAGGCTTTGATAATCGAACGACACGAGGCCCGACCCCTTTCGCAAACCAGCACTTGGTATCGGCATCCGCGATTGGCGACTTGAAGCGGCGGAAAGACCGCGGGCCGTAGCATCGCCCTCACGCGGCCCACTCCCCGGCGCGGGGGGTTGAGGTGTCAACAGACCGACGCACGTGTGGCCAAACCCAGCGCCGGGAAGTCATTGAGTGGGCGGGCGGATGGACTGCCTCCCCACCTCGTCCAAAGGAGGCGCAAAATGGCTAATCGCCTGGCGCGCGAAACCAGCCCGTATCTACTGCAGCACTCCGAGAACCCGGTCGACTGGTATCCGTGGGGCCCCGAGGCGTTCGAACGCGCGCGGCGGGAGGACAAGCCCATCTTCCTCAGCATCGGTTACGCGGCTTGCCACTGGTGCCACGTGATGGAACGGGAGTCGTTCGAAGACCAGGAGACCGCCGAGTTCATGAACCGGCTCTTCGTGAATGTAAAGGTCGATCGGGAAGAGCGGCCAGACCTGGACCAGATCTATATGCAGGCCGTGATCGGCATCAGCGGGCGCGGGGGCTGGCCGATGAGCGTGTGGTTGACCCCGGAGGGCGTGCCCTTCTACGGCGGAACCTACTTCCCCGACGAGCCCCGCGGAGGCATGCCCTCGTTCCGCCAGGTGCTGGATCACCTGGCCGAAGCCTGGCGTTTTCGGCGCGGCGAGCTCCTCGCTTCGGTAGACGAAATGGTGAGCTACCTGCAGCAGGACGTCACCGATCTCGCCCATCCCGCCGATGCGCTGCAGTCGCGTACCGGCGATGGCGCTCTGGCCGAACTCAACGACTACTTCGACTGGGTCAACGGCGGTTGGGGACGGGCGCCCAAGTTTCCCCAGGCCATGGCCGTCGACTTCCTCCTGCACCGCCATGCCCGCAGGTCGGACGCCCTCGCGCTGCGCATGGCGCGGGCGACGCTCGACTCTATGGCGGACGGCGGCCTCTACGATCAGCTGGGGGGAGGGTTCCATCGCTACTCGGTAGACCCCTACTGGCTGGTTCCGCATTTCGAGAAGATGCTGTACGACAACGCTCTGTTGGCGCGGGCCTACCTTCACGCCTGGCGGGCCACGGGCGATGAACGCTACCGGCGAATCACTGAGGAAACGCTCGATTACGTCCTCCGGCAAATGACCCATCCCGACGGTGGCTTCTACAGCACCCAGGACGCGGATTCCGAAGGCGAGGAGGGTAAGTTCTTCACCTGGAGCTCGGAGGAGGTGCGCACCGCGCTCGAGTCCCGCTCCCTGGACCCCGCCCTCTTCATCGACCACTACGGAGTCACGCCCGCCGGCAACTTCGAGGGCAAGAACGTGCTTCAAATCACGGGACCGCTCGATGAGTTGGCCGACCGGCACGGGGTGAGCGACGAGCAGGCACGACGGCTGCTGGACGAGTCCCGGCTGGCGCTATTCGAAGAGCGCGAGCGCCGCGTTCACCCCGCCACCGACGACAAGGTGCTGACCGCATGGAACGGCATGATGCTAGGCGCGTTCGCCGAGGCGGCGGCCGCTTTTGGCCGTGAGGACTATCTGGCCGCCGCGCGGCGCAACGCCGACTTCCTCCTTTCCCACTTGCGGACGCCCGAAGGCCGTTTGTACCGCAGTTGGCGGGATGGAGAGGCCAAGCACAACGGATATCTGGAGGACTATGCCGGCTTGGCCGTCGGCCTGCTCGCGCTTTATGAGTCCGGCTTCGAGGAACGTTGGTTCGTGGCTGCCCGTGAGCTCGTGGAGATCATCTACGAGCATTTCGAGGCGCCGAAGGCCGGTTTCTACGACACGAGCGACGACCACGAACAGCTGGTCACCCGCCCACGCGACCTGCAGGACAACGCCGTGCCCTCCGGTAACGCGATGGCGGTCACCGCTTTGCTTCGCCTGGCGGCGCTCACCGGTGAAGGCCGCTACCGAAAAACTGCCGAGAAGGCCCTGAGGGCAGTGGCGGGCATCCTCGGCTCGCAGCCAATGATGTTCGGGCAATGGCTAACCGCCTACGAGTTGGCGCTCGCCCCCACGGTGGAGGTCGCGATCGTGTGCGACCCCGAGGCCGAGGACACGCGACAATTGTTGAGCGCAGTCCGCGAGGGCTTTAGGCCGTTCCTGGTGGTCGCGGTCGCCCCGGCCGAAGGGAAGAGTGCGGTCCCGCTACTGCAGGATCGCCGGCAACTGGATGGCCGGGCCACCGCCTACGTCTGCCGAGACTTCGCCTGCAGAGCTCCCCTGACGACCAGAGAGGCCCTGCTCGAGGACCTGCTCGAGTCCGAGCCCATGGACGGCCGGCCGGATTAGGCCCGAACGGCGGCGCTCACCTGCGCGTACGCCCAATCCAGCCAGGGGAAGAGGGCCTCCAGGTTTTGCCGCTCGATCGTGGCACCTCCCCAGAGACGCAGCCCGGGAGGAGCATCGCGGTATGCTCCCACGTCATAGGCCACGCCCTCTTCTTCGAGCAGCGCCGCGACCCGCTTGGCGACCGCCGGCCGCTCCTCCTCGGCCAGCCCCACGAACCAGGGGTCGACAATCTTCAGGCAGATGGACGTGCAGGAACGCAGTTTGGGTTCGACCGGCAGGAAGTCCACCCAATCGGTGCGAGAGACCCAGTCAGCCACCGCCTCCAGATTCTGCCGGCTGCGCCCGATCAGCGCCGGAAGGCCACCCAATTCGTCCGCCCAGATCAAGCCGTCCAAGGCGTCCTCCACCACCAGCATCGAGGGCGTGTTGATGGTGTCCCCGCGGAAGATGCCTTCGTTCAGCCGTCCGCCCTTGGTCATGCGGAAGATCTTGGGCAGTGCCCGCTCCGGCTGGTAGGACTCGAGCCGCTCGACGGCGCGCGGACTGAGCACGAGCATGCCGTGTTGGCCCTCTCCCCCCAACACCTTCTGCCAGGAGTAGGTCGTTACGTCGAGTTTCTCCCAGGGCAGGTCCATGGCGAAGACGGCCGAGGTGCCGTCGCAGATGACAACGCCCTCCCGCTCCTCCGGGATCCACCCCGCCTCGGGCACGCGCACGCCGGAAGTGGTGCCGTTCCAGCAGAAGACGGCGTCGCGCGAGGGATCGTACGCGGACAAGTCGGAGATCTCACCGTAGTCGGCGGAGTAGACGTTGAGGTCTTCGAGTTTCAGTTGCTTCTCGATGTCCGTCACCCAGCCGGCGCCGAAGCTCTCCCAGGCGAAGACATCGACTCCCCGCGCGCCCAGCATTGACCACAGGGACATCTCCACCGCTCCGGTGTCGGAGGCGGGTACGATTCCAATCAGGTAGTCCTCAGGCAGCCCAAGCATCTCCCGGGAACGGTCGAGAACCTCGCGCAACTTGGCGCGTCCCAGCTTCGAGCGGTGAGAACGGCCGATGGCAGCATCGGACAGCGCGGCGAGTGTCCACCCCGGCCGCTTGGCGCACGGTCCCGACGAGAAGTTGGGATTGTCGGGGCGCTTATCGGGTTTGGGCAGACTCTTTGCCATTTCGCCTCATTCCTGTAGACAACATCGCCAGTCTAGAGAGGCCAGAGAAGCCCGTCAATCCGTCGAAAGGACAATCGGTAAGGAGGATTCAGCCCGTCCTGACATATTTCGCCAAGGACACCCGCCGGTGGCTGCTATATACTCCTACTGTGCAGTTTTACGGGGAGTTTTCCATCGTCAATTGAACGAAGGATGTCTTTGGAAGCACTGACCGTCGATAGAGGGGCGAGACGGCGAGGCGAGGATCAGGTCGACCTCATCGCCGGTGGGTTCGTCGTCGTGGCCGCCCTCTATCTGTTGCGGGCGTACTCCTATCCCCTCTTCCACGCCATTTCTGAACTCTTCAGCGTCGTGGTGGCCGTGACCATCTTCATGATTGCCTGGAACACGCGCCGCATCGCCAGCAACAGCTACTTCCTCTTCCTGGGAATCGGCCTGCTCTTCGTTGGATTGGTGGACGGACTGCACGCTCTGGCTTACCGCGGGATGAATATCTTCGACGGAAACGACGTCGACCTTCCCACTCAACTGTGGTTAGCCGCCCGCTACCTGCAGACAGCAACTCTGGTCGGAGCGCCGCTCGTCATCGGGCGCGTGCTTCGCGGACAAGTGGTTTTCGTCGCCTTCGGCGTTGCCACCGCGGCTCTTCTTTGGTCTATCTTCGGAGGCCACTTCCCCGTGGCTTTTGTCGAGGGTCAGGGACTGACCACTTTCAAGGTGGGAAGCGAATATCTCATCTCCGCCCTGCTGGTGACCGCTTTCTGGCTGACTTACTTCCGCCGCGATTACTTCGAGCCTCGAGTGCTGCGCCTGGTCATGCTGTCCATAGCCCTGACGGTAGCGGGTGAGGTCGCCTTCACTCTATACGCCAACCCCTTCGGCTTGGCGAACTTCATCGGACACTTCCTCAAAATCGCGGCCTTCTACTTCATCTACAAATCTCTGGTGGAGATCACCCTCGTCCAGCCCTATGGGGTCCTCTTCCGTGGACTGAAGCAGAGCGAAGAGGCCCTGCGCGACAGCGAACAGCGCTACCGGAAGATCGCTGATTCGCTTCAGGAATCCCTGCTTTCGATCCCCTCCGAGCTTCCCGGGGTCGAGTTCGGCCACCTCTATCGCTCGGCCACTTTGGCGACGCGGGTGGGAGGCGACTTCTACGACATCTTCGAACTGGAAAGCGGCAGGATCGGCGTGCTCATGGGCGACGTCTCGGGTAAGGGGCTTCGGGCCGCGGCAATCACCTCGGTGGTGAAGAACAGCGTCCGAGCCTATGCATACAACGGAGCGGGCCCGGCCGAGACCATGAGGCTGACGAATACCGCTCTGTTTCGGACGATCGACCAGCAGTCTTTCGTCACCGCCTTTTACGGCGTGCTGGATACCAAGACCGGGACCTTGACCTATTGTTCGGCCGGCCACCCTCCCGCTCTGATCAACAGAGCCCAGGGAACCCGCTCTCTCGACGTCCGCTCGCCGGTTCTCGGCGCCTTCCCGGACCTTCGCTTCGAGGAAGGGGTGGACACGGTTGGGGAGGATGAGATCCTGGTGCTCTACACCGACGGAGTGACCGAGGCCAGACGCGGGGCCGAGTTCTTCGGAGAGGAAGGCTTGGTCCGAGCGCTCAATGCTCTAAACGGTGCGCCGGCCTCCGAGACCCCCGACGTCCTCTTTCGCAGGGTGCTGAGCTTCAGCCAGGGACAGTTAAGGGACGACGTGGCCATTCTCGCAGTCAAGCCCACTGAGTGGACCACGGAGGTGATGACCGGGTCCTCCGCGGAACTGGACATGGGCGACCACGCCGGGGGCTCCGAGGTTGACGATGAGCCGAATGCGAAGTCCAACCCTCAGTCCGAGGCCAACGCGGTCGTCGTTACCTCATAGCCGCCAACTCATCCGGTCCACCGTAAAGCGCCGGTCACTCTCATGCAGGCCGATGTCCAACTCCGGGCCCAATGCCTCGGAGCGCTCCCCCACCCAGTTGAAGATCGCGAGTACCGCACGCAGCCTCTCATCAAGCCCCTTCCCCTGTTCGAGCTCCCACTGAAGGCGCAGTTGAGCCTCTTGGGAAAGCTCCTCTCCAATCGTGAGCGGCGGCACCAGAAGACCCCAACTGACCAAGCGAGGCCCGGCATCCGCGGCGGCGGCGAAGCTGTAAAGCCGCACCGGCGCTCCCAGCCTATCCCCTTCGCGCACCGCCGCGGGAAGCTCTTGTCCTGGCGGCCCGTAGGGGGGCTCGAGGGTGAAGGCCCACTCGGACCCAGGCTCAGATAACCACCGGGCATGCCCCGAGATATCCTCGGGAGACTGGATGTCGGCAGGCGACAGACTGTCGAGTTGATCGCGGCTAAGCGTCGAGGTGCCGGCGAGCAGCCCCCAGCTCATCTTGTGCACCCGACGGCGAGGCCCCCCGCGCCGGGGCGAACCGCCGCCCTCTCCCGGCGGAGTCGCCAGGGCCAAGAGCACTCCCTCCTGGAAGGGGACGGCGATCAGCAGGCTCACTGGGGATTCCCACTCCCGGCTTGACTTGCCCACGTGTAGTCGCTCATAATACCCCCCTGGGTATCCCCAGTCTGTGTTCGCTTTCAAGGAGGGAAAAGTTGTCGAGCGCCATCCCGTCCGCTTTGCCATACGGTTCGACCCCGGGAGTTCCGTCCGCTCCGGTACGTTTTTTTGCCCAATTGTCCAAGAAGCTCGTCCTTCTCATTCCCATAAGCATGCTGCTCGGACTCGTCGCCGGACTCCTGCTGGATCTGTCACCGCTCAAAGCTGCGATCCTTCCTATCACCATGCTCATGGTCTATCCCATGTTGGTCAATTTCCGCCCGGTCGAAGCCGTGAACTTCCGGCATGGGCGAGCGGTGAGTCTGGCCATGGGCCTGAACTTCGCCGTGGTCCCCGTGGCAGCTTGGCTGCTTGCCCGCACCTTCTTTTCCGGCGACCCCGGGCTGTTCGTGGGCATGATCCTTGCCGGGCTCTTCCCCACCTCGGGCATGACCATCTCCTGGACCGGATTCGCCAAGGGGAACGTGGCCGCAGCGGTCAAAATGACGGTTATCGGGCTGCTGGCTGCCGCGGTCCTGTCCCCGGCCTATCTTTGGCTGTTGGCAGGCCAGCGCGTCGAAGTTGACCTTGTCGGCGTCAGCCAGACCGTGCTTCTGGTGGTCCTAGTTCCCATGTTGCTCGGTTCGCTCACCCGGCGAACGCTGGTCGCCCGCTACGGCCCCAGTCGCTACAAGGCCGAAATCGCACCCCTCTTCCCCGGACTCTCGACCGTGGGCGTGGTCGCCATCGTCTTTCTTGCGGTTGGCCTCAAAGCCAAGATGATCGTCTCTGATCCGGCGCTGCTCGCACGCGTCGCCGTGCCGCTGCTCCTCTTCTACGCCTTCAACTTCGCGGCTGCCACTTTGGCCGGACGGCTGTTACTCAACCGAGAGGATGCCATAGCGACCGTGTACGGCAGCGTGATGCGGAACCTCTCCATCGCCCTGGGCATAGCCATAGCCTCCTTCGGTCCCATGGCCGCGCTGGTGCTGGCCGTCGCATACATCGTGCAGGTTCAGTCCGCCGCCTGGTACGTCAAGTTGTCTGACAACCTATTCGGGCCGCACGAAGAACCCGCAGAAGAACCAGCGGCGGCGGTACAGGTGGCCCCTGCCTAGACGGCCGGCTCAGTTCGAGGTGTAGCCCCTCTCCGGCTGGGCAATCTGAGTCCTAACTCAGAGCACAGTCCGGCGGAGGAAGCATGCAACTCGAACGCATCGAGTCACCGGGTCTCACCCAGTGCTCGTACCTAATCAGCGACGGAGGCGAGGCCCTCGTCATCGATCCTCGCCGCGACGTGGACGTCTACGTGGACCGCGAGGCTGACGCGCGGCATGGCTGAGCGATCGGATAGACCGAACGGCAAAGGGCGAAATGAGCGGCTCCGGGATGCCTCCCCCGGGCACCGTGGATGCGTTGGCCCGTGCCTTTGCTCCCGAGGAGCAACCCGAACTGATCTATCTGCCCGACGAGGAAGTGCCGGGGATTCGCCGGGTGCGCCGCGGAAAGGGCTTCAGCTACTACTGGGCCGACGGGAGCCTGATCGAGAACGACTCCATCAGGCAACGGATCAAGCGGCTCGCCGTCCCACCGGCCTGGACCGACGTGTGGATCTCGCCCCTGCCCGCGGGGCACCTGCAGGCGACAGGCAGGGACAAGCGTGGGCGAAAGCAGTACCTCTACCACGAACGCTGGCGCGAGGTGCGCGATGCCAATAAATTCAACCGGCTGGTTGCCTTCGGTCACGCCCTGCCCGAGTTGCGCAGACGGGCGGCGGCCGACGCGCGCCGCCGCCACCTGTCTAAGGAGAAGGTGGTGGCCGTGGCGGTCCAGCTCTTGGACGAGACCCTGATCCGCGTGGGCAACGAGGAGTACGCGCGCGACAACGATGCCTACGGTCTTACCACGCTGCGGGATGACCACGCGGAGATTTCGACCACCCGGCTGCGCCTGGTCTTCCGGGGCAAAGGCGGCAAGGACGCAGAGGTGGGGGTACACAGCCGCCGCCTCGCCCGCATCGTGAAACGTTGCCAGGAACTGCCCGGCGAAGAGCTGTTCCAGTACATCGACGACGACGGTGACGCGAGAGCGATAAACTCTGCGGACGTCAATGACTACCTCCGCGAGAACAGCAGCGAGCGTTTCTCGGCCAAGGACTTCCGCACTTGGGGAGGCACGAAGATCATGGCGGAGCAGCTCGCGGCCAACGGAGGTTTCCAAAGCACCCGTGAGGCGAATCGCAGGATAAACGAAGCGCTCGACATAGTGGCCCATCATCTGTACAACACGCGTGCCGTGGCGCGCAGCTCCTATGTGCACCCGGCGGTAATCGATTCCTTCCGCGAGCGCGAGTTGGCCGAACGTTGGCCGCAACTCATCGAAGAGGGTCCTAAGAGCGAATGGCTCCGTAAGGAGGAGCACGCCCTGCTGCGCCTCCTGGAGGAGCGGACGGTGATAAAAGAGAGCCGGGACATCGATCTGCTGGACGGCAGCGGCAACGGATCAGGCGCGAACCGGGACGGGGCCGCCGGGAATCAGCAGGGCGGGAACGGGCGCGAAAGCGCTTCGTAGGACGGATGGAAGAATGAGGCAGCATCAGCGGCAACGACCGGTCCGTCTACCTGGACGACCGGCACTCTCCAACCAAAGACCCGGACCGGGGATCAACGCCCTGGTGTCCCCCAAGTGGCTCACAGCACCGGCCCTGATCCTCATGGGCCTGGCGCTGTTCCTTCCGCTGACCCTCTTCTCGAATGCCGCGGACGCAGTCCGCGCGGCGGAGGGTCACGACGCCTCGGCAGTCCCCGTAGCGGCGGTCACCTGGACGGAGGCACTGGGCCAGAATCCGGCTTCCCGCGCCTACCCCCGACTCGTGAAAGCGCCGCCGCCGGCCCCTCTGGACCCGCCGGCTCCCAGACCCTCACCGGCGCCGCTGCAGCTGGCCGGCGTGCTCCGCACCGATCTCGCGATCTACGATGCCCCGCCACCGCAGGGGCGCGTTACGAAGACGCTACCAGCGATCGACGCCTATGGAGAGCGCTCCGTGGTACGCGCTCTTCGCGCCGGCTACGACCGGCAGGGCGACCGGTGGCTGCAGGTGCTGCTGCCCACGCCGCCAAACGAGACCCGGGGCTGGGTGCGGGAGTCCGGGCTGGACGTGAGCCCGCGGGAATACGACATCCTGGTCGATCTTTCAGACCACACGCTCAAGTTGCGCAAGGAGGGAGAGACCGTAGCCACCTACGAGGTCGCGGTGGGAACTTCGGGCACCCCGACTCCCAAGGGTGAGTTCTTCATCACCGTGCATGTGCCCAACCCCGGCGGAGCGTACGGCGCGCTCGCCCTCGGCCTGAGCGCCTACTCTGAAGTACTCGAGGACTGGCCCGGAGGAGGCCAGGCGGCCATTCACGGGACCAATCGTCCGGACCTCATCGGCAGCAGCGTGAGCCACGGCTGCATCAGGATGACAAATGCGAACGTCCTCGAGTTGGGGAAGCTGGCGCCGGCGGGAACTCCGGTCCGCATCGTGCCTTAGCCGGCAGCCTGACCGGCAGCCTGGCCGGCGGCCCGCAGCATCAGTCCTAAGCGGCGCGCCGGCCGCGTCGAACCGCTAGAACTACTCGCGCTTCTGGGAGACGTCCTCCAAAGTCAACCGGATGGCGGTCTCACCCGTCTCGAGTCGGGTGATCTGCACCTCGTCCATCAGCGAGATCATCAGAGGCAGGCCGAGCCCGCGATGCGCCCGTTTCTCGGGATCGCGCTGAGTGCCCAGGCGGAACTCTCCCTGGCTGACTATCTCGAAGATGAGGACCTCGCCCTCTAACCACGTGGTGATTTTGATGTCACCGCTCTGGCCGGGAACGTGTTCGACGGCGTTGGCGCAGGCCTCGGACACGCAGAGCTTGAGGTTGTAGCTGTGTTGCCGGTCCAAGCCGAGGCCCGAAGCAACCCCTTCGACGAACGCGCGGACGCCGGAAAGTGCCTCCAACGTGGGTGGAACCGCGTAATCACCAATGTGTCTTCTGACCAACTCCGATAACCCGCTTGTTCGTACCCTTGTGCCGACAGGTCTCTTCCTTCCCGCGCCAGATTGCGCGAAACGTAGGCGTCTACATCCCTTCGAACGAGTCGCAACGGGTGAGACGGCGGGCAAGTTGCCTGCAGACCGGCAACAACGAGAGAGGGGACCGAATCGGCCCCCTCTCTCAGTCGAGTTTCGTACCGGGATCAGCCGCCCCCGGAAGAGGCTACCCGAGCGCCCACTCCCGGCGGCGAGTCCGTCGATGCCGGGGTCTAGACCTCGGCGTCCTTTGACTCTCCGCTCACGCGCGGATCTAGCACGGGAGACCAGCCGCATACCTGATCCAGCTCATCGGAGGCCACGTCCCAAACCGTGTTGTGGGGCGGCAGCTTCTCTTCTGAGAAGAATTTCGGCAGGCGGTCGTCTTCCTTGGTGAAACCAGCTCCGCGGTTGAACTTGCGTTCCAACTCCAGCACATCTTTGCCCTGCTGCACCATACCTGCGATATCGATCTCCTCGCCGTACATGGCCGAGACCATCTCGGGGATAGCGGCCAGCGAGTCCGGCTGATCCAGGCAGGCAAAGGCCAGGAACACGCAGAGCCCGGTGCTGTCGAAGAACGCGGCGGTCGCTTCCTGCAGACCCTGCGAGAGCACGCACTGCCCCGTCTTGGACAGAGGGTCGACCTCGCCACCCACGTTCAGGATGTTGGTGGCGACGGCGTACCCCGCCGTGTGGTCGGCGCCCATGGTGCTGGTCGCGTAGGTGGCGCCGATGCCCTTCACCGCGCGGGGGTCGTAGGCGGGAATGCCCTGGCCCTTGACAGTGGGGATGTGCGCCACGTTCCACAGTTCGCCCGCATGCTGCGTGCCGTTGCCCATCGCCTGACCGAACTCGGTGTTGTTCTTGATGTCCTCGAAGACCGCGAGCATCTTCCCGGTATCCCCCCAAGGGATCTTGCCCGCGTCCATGGCAACGGCCATCGTGTCGCCCATGTCAATGGTGTCCAGACCGAGATCGTCGCACCAGCGGTCCATGTGGGCGATGGCGTCCAGGTCATTGTTCATGCAGTTGGCGCCAAAGGCCCAGATGGTCTCGTACTCGACGCCGGAGGAGACGTAGTTGCCGTCCTCATCGTTGTAGACGTTCGAGCAGTGGACCACGCAGCCGGTCATGCAGGCGTGCTCAGGCCGGCCGCCGCGCTTCTTGGCCCGGTCGGCCAGCTCTTCCCCCGAGATCATCTCGGCGTCCTCGTAGCGCCCGAAGTGGAAGTTCTTGGTGGGCAGACCGCCGGCCTCGTTGATGATGTTGACCAAGATGGCGGTTCCGTAGGCGGGGAGTCCCTGGCCGGTCACCGGATGCTCTTTGAGCCCGTCGACCAGCGTCTTGCGTGCGGTCTTGAAGCGCTTCTCGTCGGCCAGTTCCGGGCGGGGAGCTCCGGCGTCGTCCACCACGATCGCCTTGAGCCCGCGCTTGCCCATCACCGCGCCCACGCCGCCGCGGCCGGCGTGCCGAGCGGGATGGCCTTCGGGATCGGTCACGGCCACGGAGGAGTTCCGCATTCCGTTCTCGCCCGCGGGACCCACCTGGATGGTCGCCACTTTCTCACCATATTTGGCGCGAAGGGCGTCGGCTGTCTCGTAGTTGAGCTTGCCCCAAAGGTCCCCGGCGTCTTCGAGAGTGGCCCCCTCGCTGTTGACCTTGAGAATGTACCTCTTGTCGCCCGGGTCGCCCTCGGCGATGATGGCGCCGATGCCCAGCCGGGCCAGCTTCTGCGAGGCCTGACCGCCCACGTTGGCTTCCTTGATCCCACCGGTCAGCGGGCTCTTGGTGCCCACGGACATGCGCGAGGAGTTGGGGGCGGTGGTCCCGGCCAGCAGGCCGGTGGCAAAAACGATCTTGTTGTCCGGTCCGAGCGGGTCGGCCTGCGCATCGACCTCGGCAGCAATGATGCTCGAGGTGAGGAAGCGCCCACCCATGAGCTTCCACTCAGCCGGCATACCCTCGGTCTTCACCGTCCCTTCCGAGACGTTCACGCGAAGAATCTTCCTCATTCGCTCCTCCTGGTTGTGTCGTTCCAAATGGGAAACGGAGGGAGGGAGACTAGACTCCCTCCTCCGTTAATCCTACTGATCGCCGCGTCTATTTGCACGCGGAGTGTGCAGACTGATTGACCTTCTTACAGGGCCGACCGGTAGATCTCGACTACGTCGTCCTCGGTCGGGCAACGCGGGTTGGTGAGACCGCAGGCGTCCTTCTGCGCGTTCTCGGCCATGGTCCGCAGATCCTCTTCCTTGACCCCCAGTTCGGAGAGGCCGGCGGGAATGCCGATGTCACTCGAGAGTTGCTTGATGGCGTCCAGGGCCTTCTCGGCGGCGTCGCGCTTGCTCATGCCTTCGACCGGAACTCCCAGAGCCACGGCGATGTCGACAAAGCGCTCCACTTTGGCGATCATGTTGAAGCGCTCCACTGCGGGCAGCAGGATGGCATTACAAACCCCGTGGGGCAGGTCGTAAAAGCCGCCCAATTGGTGCGCCATGGCGTGCACGTGACCCAGAGAGGCGTTGTTGAAGGCCATTCCTGCCAAGTACTCGGCGTAGGCCATGTTGTCGCGGGCCACCATGTCTTCGCCGTTGGCCACCGCGCCGCGCAGGTTGTCGGAGATCAGTTCCATGGCCTTGATGGCACAGGCGTCGGTCACCGGAGTGGCGGCAGTGGAGACGTAGGCCTCGATGGCGTGAGTCAGGGCGTCCATGCCGGTCGCGGCCGTCAGGCTCGGCGGCATGCCCTTGTGGGTGACGGGGTCGTTGATGGCGACCCGGGGGGTCACCTGCCAGTCGACGATGGCCATCTTCACCTTGCGGCTGGTGTCGGTGATGATGCAGAAGCGGGTCATCTCCGAAGCCGTGCCGGCGGTGGTGTTGACCGCGATAAAGGGCGGGAGAGGCTTGGTGGACTGGTCCACGCCCTCGTAGTCGTGGATCTTGCCCCCGTTCGAAGCCACCAGGCCGATGCCCTTGCCGGCGTCGTGCGGCGAACCGCCGCCGAGGCTGATCAGGGAGTCGCACTTGTTGTCCGCATAGACCTTGGCGCCGTCGTGGACGTTGGTGTCGGTCGGGTTGGGGATGACTTCATCGAAGACGAAGGGCTCGGCGCCCGCTTCTTTGACCAGACCGACGATCTGATCAGTCAGGCCGGCTTTGCTCAGACCCTTGTCCGTGACGATCAGGGGACGCTTCATGCCCAGCGCCTTGACCTGGCTCGGGAGCTCCTTCAACGAGCCGACGCCCATCAGGGACACCGTCGGGATGAAGAATCCGTAAGTTTGCTCGCCTACCGCCATTGTTCCTCCTTGTTGACATCTGACGAGAGGCGGTCGCCTCCCGCGACACCCCCTGAAATGGCCGGGGTGGAGCCGGCCCCGCGTCCGGCAATGGTCAGACTCTAACCGCAGATCGTGACAATTGCCTCGTCCGGCAGATCAGGATTGGACTGTCCAAAAGGACCAATCGCCGACTTTGTCAGAAGGCGCCGCTCGCCCGGGAGGAATACGACCAGGGCGCCGGGAACGGGAAGCTCCTAGCCGAGAAGCCCCCGCCGCATCACTTCGCGCACGAGCTCCGCCCTGCGCTCTACTCCCAGAAGATCCATCGCGTGGCGCACGTGGTATTTCACCGTGGATTCAGAGAGATAGAGTTGTTCGCCAATGCTCTTGTTGGTGTGCCCCTCGGTCAGCAACTCGAGCACCTGGAGTTGGCGGGGCGTGAGCTCCACCTGGTCGGACTTCTCCGGCGGCGGCTCGTCGCCGCCCCGCAGGCGCTGCATGACCCGCTCGGTGATCTGCGGATCGAGCACCGACTGCCCCGCCGCCACCAAACGCACGATGCGCTTGAGTTCGTCCAATTCGACGTCCTTGAGAACGTAGCCTTTGGCCCCGGCGGTGATGCACTTGAACAGGCTTTCTCCCTCCATATAGGTGGTGAGGATGACGACCTTGGCTTCGGGACGGACCTCCACGATACGGCGGCACACCTCGATTCCGGTCTCGCGCTTCAACTTGAGGTCGAGCAGGACCACGTCCGGCTCCAGTTGCTGGACCAGCCTAACGGCGGTTGCCCCGTCCGCGGCCTGTCCCACCACCTCGAGGTCGGCCTCGAGCTCCAGCGTGTACTTGAGCCCCTGGGTAACAATCTTGTGATCGTCCACCAGCAGCATGCGGATGTTCTTTGCCGGTTCACTCACGAGACGGGCAACTTGACTTCGATCCGCGTGCCCTTCCCGGGGGCACTTGTGAAGATGAAGGCCGCCCCCATTCCCCGTGCCCGCTCGCGCATGCCGGAGAGCCCATACCCCTTGGTCTCCGGCGGCGCCGGGCCGCCTGCGTTCACGCCGATCCCGTCGTCGGCGACAGCAACGACCAGGTGGCCGTCCTCCTGACCCAGTTCCACAGAAACGTGCCGCGCTTTCGCGTGTTTGTAGACGTTGAAAAGGGCCTCCTGCACGATGCGATACAACTCGTTCTCTCGCTCCGAACCGAGGGGCGGCACGTCCTCGGCCACTCGGCACTCGACCTCGACCTGATTGAGGTTGGGGTACTCTCGGGCCAACCGGCACAGCGCGCCGGGAAGCCCGGCCTCCGCCACCTCGGCCGGCGTCAGTTCGAAAATGCTCTGCCGGATCTCTTGAACTCCCCCGCGCGCCAATTCGCGCAGGAAGCCGATGCGCTCGTGAAGCTCTGTCCCCTCCTCCGACTTGGCCCGGCACCAGTCAAGGTTGAGACCGATGCTGTAGAGCACCTGGGCGACGCTGTCGTGAAGCTCGCGCGCGATGCGGGCCCGCTCCGCCTGGATGATGCGGTCCTGCTCGACGGCGCTGATCTTGTGAAGGGCCAGTTGCAGTTCCTGGTGCTTGGCTTCTGTCACTTTCTGCTGACGCACCGCCTGGCGGTAGTGGTCCTCGGCGTGCCGCCTGAGCCGCTCCCCTTCCTCGTAGAGCCGCGCATTCTCCATCGAGACCGCGGTCTGGCTCCCCAATATGCGCAGGATCTCGGTCTCGCTGGGTTCCAAGTCCCAGGCTTCCCTGCTCAGCGCCAGGATGGCGCCAATGAGCCGGTCCCCCCGGTGCATGGGAATGCAGAGGGCGGAGCGAAGAGGCCGCCGGTCTTCGGGGCCGCTCCGAGCGGCTTCTTTCGACTTGGCCTCCAGCAAGGGCCAGAGATGCTCGAGTGCGCGTCCATCCAACCACAGAGGTTCGTCGCCCGACCCCAGGGCGGATTCCATGATGTGCTGTTGTTCCGGGCTAAGACGGCAAAAACGCGAGGTTCCGGAAGGTTCGGTCGCGCCCTCGACGAGCACAAGGACGTCGCTGGCGGCCGTCAGTTCCTTAACCGTGCGCACCAGATGATCGACGAACGACTCGAGGCCGCTGGTGGTATCAGTGAGCGCCTGTGAGATCGCTCCGAGGGAGAAGAGGGCGCGGTCGAGCCTGCGGGCCTGCGTGACAGTGCGCCGGTATAGCGAGGCGTTGTCAATAGCGAGCGCCAGCGAGCGGCCCAGTCCGCGGCAGACGTCCAAGTCGCGCGGGGCGATCTCGTGGGCGGCGAGGGCCAGCATGGCCAGCACCCGTTCACCTGTTTTCAGCGGCAAGAAAACCAACAGCGGGTCCAGGGGGGCATCGGCCCAATCTCGATCGACGACCAGGTCCTGCAGTCTCAGGGCCTCACAGAACGCCGGGCGCGCAAGCAATTGGTCGACCGTCATCTCCCGGTCGATGCCGAGGGCGTTAGCCTGCCGCGCGGCCTCGAAGTGCAGGGTCTCGCTTGACGGCGGTTGCGCAAATACGTGGATTGCCGCCCACGGGTACCCCATCTGGGCGGTAAGGATGTCGAGCGACTCCTGGATGACCTCGTCCAGTTCGAGCGTTCGGCTGATGTGCTGAGTCGCTGCCAGCACCGTGGATACGCGCACCACCGAGCGCTGCAGCTCCTGGCTGAGCTGTTCGGCCTCGAGCCTGGCGGTCTCCAGCAGCCGGTTGCTGGTCTCCAACTCCTCGATCTTCTGCCGGAGCGCAGGGTAATAAGTCTTCTTCGAGCAGTGAATGCCGGTCAGGAGCTCGATGGCCTCCTCCCGCCGACCGTCTATGGCCCGCCGGAACTTGTCACGCCCCTCGCTCACGCGGGGCCGTTACCGGAGTGGAGAGGATCCTGCCGAAGGTCCTCGACAGGAAGGCTGAGCACCGCGCGGAAAAGTTCGCCCAGTTCCGCCTCGCCGAGGTCCCGGGGGTTGGTGACCAGACACACATCGTCGAGGGCGCCCTGCACCATGCCGGGCACGCAATCCACCGGAAGCCGCTTCGCCTCTGCCACGACCACGGGCAGACTCACATCCCGCGCCAAGTCTCTCACCGCAGCGACGGAACGCAGGGCGGCGTCTCGGGTGCTGAAATCGTTGACCTTCTCCCCCATTGCGCGGGCGATCCGGGCATACCGCTCGGTGTCGGCGATCAAATTGTACTCCATGATGTGGGGCAGAACCACGGCGTTCGCCGTCCCGTGAGCCACGTCGAGCATCCCCCCGATCTGGTGGGTGATGGCGTGCGTGGCACCCAGCGCGGCGTTCGACAAGCAGATGCCTGCTTTGAGCGAAGCCATCGCCATGTTGACCTTGGCCGTGAGATTGTCCCGGCTACCCACGGAGGCCCGCAGATTCTGCGCGATCAGCTCTATCGCACTCAACGCGTGAACGTCGGTCAGCGGGGTGGCCGCAATGCTGACGTAGGACTCGATGGCGTGCGTCAGGGCGTCCATGCCGGTGTAGGCCGTCAGTTCCGCGTCCTTGCTGGTCAGGAGCAACGGGTCGGTGATGGAAATGTCCGGCACGAGGCTCTTCGAGCAGAGTACGAGCTTCACCCGCCGCTCGGTGTCGGTGATCACGGCAAACTGCGACACGTCGGCGCCGGTTCCGGCCGTCGAGGGGACCATCACCATGGGTGGCAAGGGGCGCGTCACGAGGTCGACTCCCGCATAGTCAGCGATGCGGCCGCCGTGGGTGACCATGATGCCCACGCCCTTGGCGGCGTCCATCGGGCTGCCGCCGCCCACGGCCAGGATGGAATCGCAGGATTCCTGACGGTACAGCTCGGCTCCGCGCCGGACCTCGGCGTCCTTGGGATTCTCGGACACGTCGTCCCAAATCACCCATTCGAGTCCGGACTCGTCGAGATGGGGCAGGACTTTGTCCACCCAGCCCGCCTCCCGCACTCCGGGATCGGTCGCGAGAAAGACGCGGTGGGCGCCCAACCTGGTGAGACTGCTGCCCGCCTGGCCCAGCGAGTCGATACCAAAAATGATCTCGGGAATTACAAACTTGGTGATTCTCACGAGATGCCGTTCCTATCTGTTCTATCTGCGCAGAATGGTTGACCAAGGATTGTACGCAGCATCGAGGCGGAGCGGCAAGCCGCCGACGGGTCCGTCCGGCGTACCGGTTACCATTCAAGCAGATGAAACTCGGCACACAGATGACTCCCGAGTCCCCCGGGCGCGGCACCCGCTTCGCGATGATTGCTTCGGGGTCGGACGGGAACGCCGGTGTTCTTCAGAGTGGAGAGACGCTTCTGCTGATCGACGCCGGGGTCTCCTACCCTCGGCTGTTCGCGGGGCTCGCTCGGTTGGGTCTCACGCCCCAACAAATCTCCGCCATCCTTCTGACTCATGAACATGGCGATCATGTCTGCGGGCTGGCGGCGCTGCTGCGCCGGCACCACTGCCCGGTGGCCACGACCAAGGAAACCCGACACGGGCTGGGCCGCCGGGGCGAGCTCCGGAGCAAGGCGGCCGAGTGGATCGAGCTGCGGCCCGGCCAACCCAGCTGGGTTGGCGGTCTGGAGGTGTTGGCCTTTCGCACGGCGCATGACGCGCGTGGGCCCGTGGGCTACCGCATCGAGGCGAAGGACGCCGGTGTTACCTACGCGACCGATACCGGTCACGCCACCCCGGAGTTGCTCGAAGCCGTCGCAGGCTGCGCGCTGCTGGCCCTCGAATCCAATCATTGTCCCGATCTACTGCGCCGCGGCCCCTATCCCCGCCGGCTAAAAGAGCGCGTGGCCTCGGATCGTGGGCATCTGGCCAACCAGCAGGCGGCCGAGGTCTTGGGCGCCGCGGTCTCCGCCCAGTTGCGCGCCGTTCTCGCGCTGCACATTTCCAAGATCAACAATCACCCCGACCTCGCCGTGCGTGCGTTGAGTACGGGCCTGGCGGCCGCGCAAAATGAAGCCCGCTGCCTGGCCGTGGGCCGCCGCGGCAGCGATTGGATCGACTGCTAGATGCGTGCTGGATGCGCCCGGTGAGGCCGGCGAGGGGCCGCTAGTAGCGGCCGATCAGCTTCCAGATCGCCCGATGAATCGCGTGCGGGCTGAAGGAAGAGGCCAGATACATGACGGCGCACGAGCCGGTGTAGACCCTGATCCCCTGCTTCTGTGCCACGGACAACGCCTCGTCCGATTCGGTGCCCATGTGGATCCACACTGCCTCATAGCCAAGGGATCCCAGTTCTTCCACGACCTTGGCGGTCGTCTCCTTGCCGACCTCCACGATCGCGCCGCGCCGCTCGGACCCGCCGTTCGCGGGTGGGACCTGGTCCAGCCCACTCAGGCGTCCCTGGGCGCCGTCGCCGCCCAGATCGACCGAGTACACCTTTCGGCCGGCATCCCTCAACAAGCGCTCGGAGATCTCGGGGAACTTGCGCGCCTCCGAATTCCCCACAAGCACGAACTCCTCAGCTTCGAAGAACCGCTCCCTTTCAGAAGAGGGCATCACTCCTCCTTTGCCCTTGGCCGCAGGCCTTTCCCGCAGACGCACCAACCCATTCTACTGCTTTACCCTATGGAGGCGCGAGTTGGCGGCGGGCGGCCGCCGCCCATGGTAGTCTCTACCGCTGTATTTCGATAGTTACTACACGACTGACGCCGCCCCTCCCGGGACCGCGTTGCTGTCAAAACTCATTGGGTGAATCATGGCCACACTTGGAATCGATATTGGCTGCATCAGTGTAAAGATGGCGGTGGTGGGTTCCGGCGCCGAGCGGGAACTCCTGGAGGCCGCGGGTAAGGCCGACACCTTCCTGCAGCTCTCCCCGGACGACCCCGGTATACCCCACTCTTCCTCCCCGCCTCTCCTGGTGACCAGATACCAGCGGATCAAGGGAACCCCGGCCGAAACCGCGCAGTCTCTGCTCGAAGAAATGCTGGCCGCCCTTCCCCCAGACACCATCAGCGGCATCCGTATGACCGGCTCGGGGGGCAGACTTCTCGCCAAGAGTCTCGACGCCCCCTACGAGAACGAGTTCAAGGCCATCGCCCGGGGCGTGGGCATCCTGCATCCTGAAGTGGACCTGGTCTTCGAGATGGGCGGCGAGACCTCCAAGTTCATCCGCCTGGAGCGGGACCCTGAAGGGCGCGTAGGCATCTGCGACTATCAGGGAAATGGTGACTGCGCCGCCGGGACCGGATCCTTCATGGACCAGCAGGCCAGCCGGCTCCTCTACGAAATCGAGGAGGTCGGCGAGATAGTCCTCGGAGCGGGGAAGGCAGCCACCATAGCGGGGCGCTGCTCGGTCTTCGCCAAGTCGGACATGATCCACTCGCAGCAAAAGGGCTACCAACCGCCCGAGGTGCTCAAAGGCCTGTGTAACGCGGTGGTGCGTAACTACCGGGGCACCATCACCAAGGGCAAAGAGATCAACGGCCGGGTCGCTTTCATCGGTGGAGTTGCCGCCAATCAGGGCGCCGCTCGGGCCATGGCCGAAGCCTTCGAGATCGCCGAAGACGAGTTCCTCATCCCAGCCTATTACGCTTGGATGGGCGCCATCGGCGCCGCGCTGATAGAGGCGGAGATCGAAGGCGGAGTGGGCGCTATCGACGCGGCCGCCATGTCCACCGCGGGCGAGGAGCGGTTCCCCACGGCAGCACCGTTGTCGATGGATCGCGTGGTGCTTCTCCGCGACCGGGTCAAGCCTTATGACTTCAAGGGCAACGGCAGCGCAGCGGCGACCGGGAACGGCGGTTCCGAGCACGAGCCCGTGCCGGTCTACATGGGCGTCGACATCGGCTCGGTTTCCACGAACCTGGTGGTGCTCGACGAGGCCGGCGATCTGATCAAAGAGATCTACCTAAAGACCGAAGGCCGTCCGGTCGAGGTGGTCAACCGGGGCTTGGCCGAGATCCAAGAGGAAATCGGCGACCGCATCGACGTGAGGGGTGTGGGCACCACCGGTTCCGGGCGGGAGTTGATCGGCGAACTGATCGGCGCCGACACCGTGAACGACGAGATCACCGCGCACAAAACTGGGGCCACCTTCATCGGCCGCAAGCTGACCGGGCGGATCCCTGACACCATCTTCGAGATCGGCGGACAGGATTCCAAATACATCAGCCTGCAGGACGGGGTGGTGGTCGACTTCGCCATGAACGAGGCCTGCGCGGCGGGCACCGGCTCTTTTCTCGAGGAACAGGCGGAGAAACTGGGCGTGCAGATCAAGGGCGAATTCGCCGAACTTGCGCTGGCCAGCGAAGCCCCCGTGCGCCTGGGCGAACGCTGCACGGTATTCATGGAGCGCGACGTGAACTCCTATCTTCAGCGCGGCGCCTCCACCGGAGACCTGGTGGCCGGCCTCGCCTACTCCATCGCGTACAACTACCTCAACCGGTTGGTCGGCACCCGCAGGATCGGCGAGACCATCTACTTCCAGGGCGGCACCGCCTACAACGACTCGGTGGCCGCCGCCTTCAGCCAGATTCTGCAGCGGGACATCATCGTGCCGCCGCACAACGGCGTGGTGGGGGCCATCGGCATGGCCCTGCTCGCCCGCGAGAAGATGGAAGCCACCCACGACGATACCGGCTTCCGGGGCTGGGACCTCGAGGCCGTGGACTACACCATCAAGGAGTTCACCTGCAAAGGCTGCACCAATGAGTGCGACATCCGCCAGTTCACCATCGGTGAGGAGAAGACCTACTGGGGCGACAAGTGCTCCGACCGCTACCGCAAGCGGGCCAAGGTGGACAAACTGCCGGTGATCCCCGATCTGGTCGACTATCGCGAGAAACTGGTCATGTCCTACGTGACCGCCGACGATGTCGAGACTTCCAAGCTGGTCTCGAGCGGCTCGGATGCTCCCCGGGGAACCATCGGAGTGCCTCGGGCAATGTACACCTATGATCGCCTGCCCTTCTGGGCCACCTTCTTCCGCAACTGCGGCTTCGACGTCATGGTCTCGGGCGAGACCGACCGGCGCATCCGCGAAAAAGGGGTGGATCATTCGGTGGCCGAGCCCTGCTTCCCCATCAGGGTGGCGCACGGACATGTGGCCGAACTGCTCGACCGTGGGGCCGATCGGGTCCTCGTCCCGAATCAGCTAAACGAGGAGACCGACCACCCCGAGTGGGAGTCCCACGCCTGCCCCTGGGGCCAGACCCTCCCCTTCGTGATCGCGTCGGCCCCCGGCTTTGAGGCCGCGGCCGACAAGCTGCTGATGCCCACCATGCATTTCCGGCGGGGGCCGGAGTACGTCTCGCAGACGCTGGTCGAGCTGATGAAGCCCCTGTCCGTGGACCGCAAGACGGTCGAAGCCGCCGTGAAAGAGGCCTACTCGGCGCAGTCCGAGTTCCGCCAGGCCCTGCTACGCATGGGAGCCCAGGCCCTCAGCGATCTCACCGAGAAGGATGAACTGGGGATCGTGCTGATCGGCCGGCCGTACAACATGTACGACGGCGGTATCAACATGGACGTGCCGGCCAAGCTCAGGAAATACTACGGGGTGAACGTGATCCCGATGGACTTCCTGCCGCTCTGGGACGAGGACGTGCGTTCGGTAAACCCCAACATGTACTGGAACTACGGGCGCAAGATCCTGCAGGCGGCCAAGGTGATCGCCGCATATCCCAATCTGCACGTCATCTACATGACCAACTTCAAGTGCGGCCCGGACAGCTACATCAAGCACTTCATGGCCGAAGCGAGTCCCGAGCCCTTCCTGACCCTTCAGTTCGACGAGCACACCAATGACGCGGGAGCGATGACCCGCTGCGAAGCTTACCTGGACAGCAAGGGCTTCCTGCGCTGGTGGAGCCGAGAGCGGGCCGACGTCGCCCGCTCGGCGTAGGAGGACGACATGAGCAGCACCACAAGAAACCAAGGAGCAAGCGGCAACGGGCACGGCTCCTCCGAGGCGGCCCGCGACGCTTTCCCGCGGCTTTCGCCTTCGGCAGCTCAGGGCGCCGACAGCAGCCCCCTGGTCTCGGCCGACGTCGATCTGACGGGCCGCGAACTCTACATTCCCCAGATGCCTTACGGCGGTTCCTTCCTGCTGGCCGCAGCGCTGCGCTCCATCGGGCTGGACGCCAAGGTGACTCCCGATTCCGACGCACGCACGCTCGAGTTGGGTGGGCGCTACACCTCGGGAGACGAGTGCTATCCCCAGAAGGTGGTGATGGGCGACTTCATGAAGCTCATCGAGGACGAGGGGATCGACCCGAGCAAGCTCGCCCTGCTCCTGCCCACCGCCAACGGCCCCTGCCGCTTCGGTCAGTATGCGGCTCTTCAGCGGCGGCTGATGGACGATCTGGGCTACGAAGACGTGGTCATCCTCTCCATCACCTCCGCCGACGGCTACGCCGGCATCGGCGAGCATGCGCAGGAGCTTATCCGCACCGCCTGGCGCACGGTGGTGGCCAATGACATCTTGATGAAGCTGCTGCTCAAGACCCGGCCTTACGAGGTGAACCAGGGAGAGACCGATGAGGTCTACCAGAAGGCCCTCGAGCAGGTGGCCGCGGTGGTGTCACGCCCACAGGTGGCTCACGGCAAGCGGTTCGACGAACTCACAGAGGCGCTGCGCCGGGTCAAGGACGATTTTGCGGCCATACCGGTTCGCGAAGAGGAACGTCCGCTGATCGGCGTGGTGGGCGAGATCTTCTGCCGACTGAACACCTTCTCCAACAATGAGCTCATCCGCCGCATCGAAGCCGAGGGCGGCGAGTGCTGGCTGGCCGGGGTGGGCGAATGGCTCTGGTACACGAACGAAGAGCGCTTCCGACGCTTCCGCGAGGAAAAGCGGCGGGTTTCCAAGGAGTGGTTGAAGCACTGGATCACCACCAGGGTCCAGCACCGCGACGAACACGTGCTGATGAAGGTGTTCGAGGACGTCTTCCAGGGCTACGAAGAGCCCGAGGTCCCCGAGCTTCTGGAGTACTCCCGGCCCTATCTACCACACAGCGGAGCGATGGGCGAAATGGTGCTCTCCACCGGTGGGGCGATCTACCTTCATGGCAAAGGCGCAGACGGGGTGGTCGACATCAGCCCCTTCTCCTGCATGAATGGGATCGTCACTGAAGCGGTCTATCCCCGAGTGAGCCGTGAACACGACGACATGCCCATCCGCGTCTTCTACTTCGACGGGACTCAGGGCGACCTGGACCGCGACGTCGGCATCTTCCTGGAACTGGCGCAGACGTACAAGCGGCGCAAGAAAGTTCAGAGGGCGTAAGGCTCCCCCTCCCCGCTTTTTCCGATAGGAGTAGCTTCCCGTGTTCGCACTGATCGGCCGTTTGACCGCGCGCTACCGCTGGGCGATCGTGGCCGCCTGGATCGTGGCGGCGGTGCTCATCACCCTAGTCGCCCCCAGCATCGACGACGTCGCAGTCAACGACCAACGTGCCTTTCTGGCGGCTGAAGCACCCAGCATCGAAGCCGCCGAGACGGTCGAGGAGTACTTCCCTGAACGCACCTCGCCCAGCAGCGTCGCCATCGTCTTTCAGGCGAGCGAAGTGGGGGACGCGTCCGCGTCAGGTGAGTCCGGCGGCGACTCCCTGCTCGAGGGCGAGACCGGCGCCTTCATCGGACAGATAACTGAGTGGCTTCGGGACCCGGACGCCCCGAAGGTCGTGGAGCGGGTCACCAGCCCCATCGGCGCCGACCAGCAAACGGCGGCGGCCCTGGTCGCCGAGGATGGCCGGGTGGCGTTGATCTCGGTGGCCTTCTCCAGCATCGGCACCGAAGAGGTGACCCGGGAGGCGGTCGAGCGGATCGGCGAACGCCTGGATGCGGCGCCGGCCTCACTCAGCACTTACATTACTGGGGACGCGGCCATCATCGGGGCTTACGACCAGGCCACCCGAGAAAGCCTGGACTCCACCACCTGGATCACGATAATGCTGGTGATCCTCATCCTGCTCGCCGTCTACCGCTCCCCGATCAGCCCGCTGATCCCCCTGGGGACCATCGCCCTGGCCTACCTGATCTCCCGCGGATTCATCGCCTTCCTGGGAGACGGCATCATCACCATTTCCGGATACACGAACATCTTCCTGATAGTGATTCTCTTCGGGGCGGGCACCGATTACTGCCTCTTCCTGATCAGCCGTTTCCGCGAAGAGATGGCGAAGATGGACGCGGCCCGCCCCGCCGCCACCGAGACGGTCAGAACCGTGGGCGAGACCATCGCCTCCAGTGCGGGCACCGTGATCGTCGGCCTCTCGACCATGGCCTTCGCCAAGCTGGGACTATTCAACACCACCGGGCCCAGCGTGGCCATCGGAGTCTTCATCACTCTGATTGCCGGCCTCACGCTCACCCCCGCCCTGCTCGCCCTGTTGGGAGACCGCGCCTTTTGGCCGCGGCGTTCAGCCGGTGTGGGGGACTCGCGCATCTGGCACTGGTGGAGCACACGGGTGACCGATCACCCCTGGGTCGCGCTCGGGGTGGGCCTCGCGCTGCTCCTCCCCCTGGCCCTTTACGGTCAGGGCCAGGATCGCAACTTCGATCTGCTTGCCGACCTCCCCGAGGACGTGGAGGCGCGCGAAGGGTTCGATGTGCTGTCCGACTCCTTGGGAGCGGGAACCATGCAACCACTCACCCTGGTTCTTGTGGGTGAGGATAGCCTGACGGATCCGTCCAGCCTGAAGATGCAAAGCGACTTCTTGCAGCGCATACTGGGCCTCGAGCACGTCCGGGAGGTGCGGAGTTTCACCGGGTCCCTGGACGAGAAGACTCTGAAGGTCTCAGGCCAACTCGAGGACCAGTTGACCGGGGTCCGACAGGCACAGCAACAACTGGCAGATCTCGGCCCCCTGGCCGCGCTCGCTCCCTCCGACATGATTCGGGAAGCCGCGGGTGCGCTGCTCGACCTGCGCGCCTACTTGAGCCAGTTGGGCGAGGCCTATCCCGACGTAGAGGACGACCCCGGCTTCCGGCAGGCGAACGAGGCTCTTCAGCAATTGTTCAGCGCCGTGCAGGAGGGCTCGCTGTCCTCCCTCCCGGAAGGGCCCACCGCGGTTCTGGACGACCTGACCGAAGGTCTCGAGGGGCTGCAGGAGCGGTTCCGGAACCGCGACGGCGCCATCATGCTGCCCGAGACCTACCTCGAGAACAACGAAGGGCTGCGCCGGCTGCGCGAAGCCTACTTCTCCGTCGATGCCCGGGTCGCCCGACTCCAGGTGGTTCTCGACTCCGGCCCCTACACCGAAGAAGCTCTTTCCACCGTGGAGACCCTGCGCGACCTGATGCACGACGAACCCTCGGTCGACGGTTACGTCGAGGGCCCTTCCGCAGTGGTCGCCGATCTGCAGAGCGCTTCGGCCGGGGACATGGTGCGCTCGATCGTCTTCGTGCTGATCGGAGTTTTCGTGGTGCTGGTGCTCTTGCTCCGGGCCTTGGTGGCTCCGGTCTACCTGATCCTGACCATTCTGGTCTCCTACGGCGCCACTCTGGGGATCGTGAGGCTGGTCTTCACCGACTTGATGGGCACGGGTGGCGTCACCTGGTGGGTGCCCATCTTCATGTTCGTCATGCTGGTGGCTCTCGGCATGGACTACAACATCTTCCTGATGGGACGGGTCAAAGAAGAGGTGCAGCGCCACGGCAACCGCGAGGGGACCCGCCTGGCGGTGGCTAAGACCGGGGGCATCATCACCTCGGCGGGGATCATCATGGCCGGCACCTTCGCCGCAATGATGAGCGGTCAGATCACCGGGTTGGTACAGCTCGGCTTCGCCGTGTCGCTGGGGGTGCTGCTCGACACCTTCGTCGTCCGAACCGCCCTGGTCCCCGCCATTGCCGTGCTGCTGGGCGACTGGAACTGGTGGCCCAAACGCCCGAAAGCCTCAGGCTAGAGGCGCCTTCGCACCGGACCAAATTCGCCCGTCAGCTGGTAGCCCTCCGGGTCAAAGATGCTAACGGCCCAGGCCACCGGATCCGCTTCGGCGCTCAGGATCTGCTGCTCCAGATAGATCGCAAAAGGAGGCTTCGAGAGGTTCAGATGGGCCGCAGCTTCCGGTTCGGCCTCACGGCCACTGATTTTCAACTTGACATGCAGAAATGGGCGCTCGGCCAGCCGCGAGACGAATTGTGCGACGGGGGCGGCCCTGTCTTCGATCTCGCTCAGACTCCAATCACGGGGCACGAAGATACGGTCAAAGCAGATGGCATCCCCGTTCGCGCCCAGCACCCGCCGAATCAGCTGAACGTCGTCCCCCTCGACGATGCCGAGGAGGTCCGCCAGGTTGGAGTTCGCACGGTGGGGCCCGGTCTCGAGCATTAGGCAATCAGGCAGGCTACCGTCGGGTAGGCGGGTGGGCTGCACCTCGATCATCACCCGCTCGTAACTGGGATAGACAACAAAGCTGCCCCGGCCCGGAACCGAGTTGATGTAGCCGACTTCGGACAGAAGATTGAGACCCTGCCGCACGGTCATCCGGCTGACGCCGTAGGTCTCGCACAGCTGGGCCTCGGATGGGATCAGTTCGCCGGGGCGCAGCTCTCCCGACTCGATAGCATCGCGAAGATCGGTGGCGATTTCGTAGTAGACAGGGACAGCCGCCCGCTTCTGTGCCAACTAACGTTCCCCCCCTCGTCTCGCACCCAAGAAAGGCAGCCGTCATCGGCTCGATGAATGGACGGCAACGTCAAACGGGACGAACCCTTGCGGAAAGTCACTCTACCGCCGAGGTGGGGCAGTGTCAAACCAGGGGTGCAACGGTCCTGGAGCGGGAGTATTGTTCTTATCTCACTGTTTGTCCAGCGCTTCTCGCATGAGAGCGCTTCGCTTCGGGTGGGCTACCCCGCGATTCGCCCTGCTCTCACCGCCTGGAGGTAGTTGCCGCAGTACTCGTCATTTCCCAGGAGCATGTCGCTGGTCCTGATCGAGGCCATGATGCGGTCGTCGAGCGGATCGATGATGGCACTGGTAAGCCCCACCCCCATCATCAGGGTGAGGTAGTGCCGGTTGATGATCTTGCGCTGCGGCAGACCGTAAGAGATGTTGGAAAGCCCGCAGGTGCTCTTGATCCCCGGGAGCTCCCGGTTGATGCGGGCGAGAGCATCGAGCACCATTACGCCCTTGGTCTGATCGGTGCTGATCGGCTGAACCAATGGATCGAGGAAGATCTTCTCGCGCGGTATCCCCAGTTCCTCCAGCACAACGGACAGCTTCCGCGCCCGCGAGACGATTTCGTCGGAGTCCGCGGGTAGGCCGGTGTCGTCCATGCAAAGCGCGATTACCGAACACGCTTTACCCTCCAGGAATGGGGCCATCTTCTCCCAGCGCTCGGTCTCCAGGCTGATCGAGTTGATCATGGGCTCCCGCCGAGCCAGCCCGTAGGCCATCTCCAGCACTGCGGGATCCGGGCTGTCCAGGGTGAGGGGTAGGTCGACCGCACCCTGAATCACCTCGAGCAACCAGCGCATGTCCTCGTCCTCATGGCCGATGCGGGCACCGGCGTTCACGTCGATGTGGGTGGCGCCGGCCTCCGCCTGCTTCTTCACATCCTCGGCAATGTAGTCGGCATCGCGATTCGCCACCGCCTCCTGGACGGCGCTGCGCGAGGTGTTGATGCGCTCTCCTATGACCACGAACATGCAGACTCCTTTCGCCTGTTTGGGTTCAGTCCAGCCCGACCAGTCGCTCGACCACACCGTGCTCGGGGACATAGGGCAAGGTAATCTGTCCTCGGTCCGGGTTCTCGCGGTTCCAGTCGCGTGCCGTGTCCATCGCAGGCTGGTTGCGTCCCCAGGAACGGCGGGCGATGCCGCCCATGACGTCCCACTCAACGGCGGAGCGGATGATCTCGTCCACCCGCGGGCTGCCGTCGAGAACAAGCGCATAGCCGGTGTTTATCGCCTTGCCGATGCCCACACCGCCCCCGTTGGAGGCAACCACCATCGTCATCCCGCGGGCGGCGTTGCCCGCCCAGCAATGGAAGGCCATCTCGGCCATGATGCGCGAACCGTCGTAGATGTTTGCCGTCTCCCGGTAAGGCGAGTCCGTGCCAGAAACATCGTGGTGGTCTCGCCCCAGCACGATGGGGCCCACCTCGCCGTCTCTCACCATCTGGTTGAACTTTAGGGCCATGCGGACCCGCCCCCCGCCGTCGGAGTAGAGAATCCGCGCCTGAGAGCCCACCACCAAGCGGTTCTTCTTGGCGTCGCGGATCCATACGTAGTTGTCGCGGTCCTGCCCGCCACGCTCCGGGTCGATCAGGCCCATGGCCGCTGCGTCGGTCCTGTCCAAGTCACCGGGATCCCCGCTGGCGCACACCCAGCGAAACGGTCCAAAGCCTTTATCGAAACAGATCGGGCCCATGAGGCTCTCGACGTAGGACGGGTAGATGAACCCTCCGCGGCTGTCCACTCCGTTTCGCGCGACCTCAGTCACACCCGCATCGAACACCGCCTTGAGAAAGGCGTTGCCGTAGTCCCAAAAGTGGGTGCCCCGCTCCTCGGTCATCACCCGGATGAGCTCGAAGTGCCGGCGTAGCGAACGATCCACCTCGCCGGCGTAGGCCTGCGGATTGCCGGCGAGCAGCCGTCTCGCCTCCGCGAAACTGTAGCCCGCCGGTACGTAACCGCCGTCATAGGCAGCGTGACAAGAGGTCTGATCGGAAGCCAGTTCCACCGGGATTTCTTGGTCCACCACGTACTGCCAGAGATCGACCACATTGCCGTGATAGGCGATCGATTCCGCACGGCCTTCCCGCTTGGCCGCCGCCACCCAGTCGAAAACCTCGGCGAGATCGCCCGATGCCCGCTGGACCCAGCCTTGCTCGAGCCGCGTTTGGATCCGCGAGTGGTCGACCTCTGCGGTCACGCTCACAGCGCCGGCGATATCGGCTGCCTTGGGTTGCGCCCCGCTCATGCCTCCCAAGCCCGAGCTAAGATAGAGCTTCCCCGCTAGACTGGCCGATTCGGGCAGCCCCAAGTAGAGCCGGCCGGCGCTCAAGAGGGTGATGTAGGTTCCATGCACGATGCCCTGCGGGCCGATATAGATCCAGCCGCCGGCCGTCATCTGCCCGTAGTTGGCAACCCCCATCTGCGCAGCCCAGTGGAAGTCCTTCGCGTTGTCGTACTCACCCACCGTGAGGCCATTGGTGTTGATCACCCGGGGGGCCTCGCGTCGGCTGGCGAAGAGGCCGACCGGGTGGCCCGAGGCGATCACCAGGGTCTGGTCCTCGCGCATCTCCTCCAAATAGCGCTTGACCAACCGATACTGCAGCCAGTTCTGGAAGACCTGCCCGGTCTCCCCGTAGGTCACCAATTCGTAGGGATAGAGGGCAATGTCGAAATCCAGGTTGTTGTCGATGTTGAGCTGCAGGCAACGCGATTCGAGGATGCCCTTGTACTCGTCGACCGGCTTGGCCTTGAGATTGCCTTCGGGACGGTAGCGGTAGGCGTAGATGCGGCCGCGCGTCTTCAGTTCTTCCAGGAACTCCGGCGCCAGGGCTTCATGCAGTTCGGGCGGGACGTAGCGCAGGGCGTTCTTGACTGCAACGATAGTATCCTCGGCGCTCAGGTCGTATCCTCGGTCGGGAGCGCGGCGGATCCCCGGGACAAACTGCGCAGCCGGCGGCAATTCCGGGGGAAGCGTGATTTGCATGGCGTTCCGGGCGAAGCTATCCACGGAGTACCTCGCGCACCCGCTCGTCGGCCGAACGACGCTTGTCCTCCATTCCGGCCCGCAGGCTTTCGAGTTCCCGCCGAACGGTCTCCACGAACTGCTGATCGTCCACCGAGCCGAGGTTGACCTCCACGTTGTAGAGAGCGCCCGTACCTCCGGCATAGGCCAAGAGGGCGCCTACCCCGGCATCGGTCACCGCCTGCTCGTATCCGTGCCGCGTGGCGACCAGGCATAGGTCGAGTACCCGGTCGCAGAGGCGAGCGGTCTCGAGCGGGACACTGGTGGCGTGACGCATGGCCGCCTGCACCGCTTCCTTCCGGGCACGCCGCTCTTCCTCAGTTCCCTTCGGCAGCCGGTAGGCGGCGATAACACCCTCGTAGGACGCGGCGTCTCGGGCGAAACTGTCGGCCAACCGTTCCCGGGCCCGGTCCAAGTCGCCGATCAGTTCCTCCGCCCGTCCACCCTTCATGGTGCCCGCCTGCTTGGCCGCGGTGAGCCGCGAGACCATAGCTCCGAGCGACGCCCCCAAAGCACCCGCAAGCGCGGAAACACTCCCCCCGCCGGGCACGGGCGAGTCGGACGCGATCCGTTCGAGAAGTTCCCTCGTCTGCTGTTCCATTGCCGGCCTCCTTAATGCCGGGGAGCCGCTTCGCTGGGCCCGTCTCCCCCGGTGCGCGACCCCCGGGCCTCGAGTTCCCTGCCGAGGCCTTCGAGCAGCCGGGTCTCGATTATCTGTTCCAGGGAGAAGTCGTGTATTTGCAGGTAGTGGCGAATGACTTCCTCGAACGCTGCGAGCGGAGCCAGGCCGATCAGCTCGCAGCCGGCTACGCCCACGCCGTGTCTGGCCGCCTCGAAGCGGACCGTCTCCACCACCCGGTGGATCGGAGTCTCCTCGTACTGAACCAGGTTCATCGAAACCTGAACCTGACCCTTCTCCTCTAGCCCGAGTCCCATGGCCTTGACGTTGACGTAGCCACCGGTCTTGGCCCTGACGGCGTTGGCGATCCGTCGTGCGACCTCGACGTCAGTGGTCGCAAGGTTGACGTTGAAGGCGATCAGGGGGAAGCGGACGCCGACGGCGGTCGCACCCGACTTCTCGTTGAACTCGGCGGGTCCCGCGTCCGGCGCCCACTCGGCGGCTGCCAGCTTCTCCCGCAGGGCCTCGTACTCGCCGCGGCGTACGTCGGCGAGGTTGCGCCGTTCCGGCCGCGTGGCGGCGTTCTCGTAGTAATAGACGGGAACCCCGAGCTCGCCGATCGCGTGCCCCAGCCGCCTGGCCAACTCAACCGCCTCTTCGGTGGAGATGCCCCGCAGCGGGATGAAGGGAGCCACGTCCACGGCGCCCATGCGGGGATGCCCCCCCTCGTGCCCGCGCATGTCGATTAGTTCGTAGGCTTTACGGCAGAGGGCCACGGTGGCCTCGAGCACGGCCTCGGGGGGGCCCACGTAGGTGATCACGCTCCGGTTGTGGTCCGCGTCGGAGGAGTAGTCCAACAACTCCACGCCGGAAGCCCGGCGGATCTGCTCCACCACTTCCTCGACCAGGGCCAGATCTCTACCCTCACTTATGTTGGGCACGCAT
Source organism: Actinomycetes bacterium (assembly GCA_024637095.1). Lineage (GTDB taxonomy): Bacteria > Actinomycetota > Thermoleophilia > RBG-16-64-13 > RBG-16-64-13 > Soudan-30. Next base: position 102,257 of record JAGXFV010000030.1, on the reverse strand, counting down.
TCCAGCACCTGCATCTATCCCGCCCTCCCTAATTTGTCTTCTGCCGCCTGCGGCTTCCCGGCCGAAACCAGTCCGCCGGCCGAAACCAGGCCGCCGGAGCGATCTCGAACCAGTCGCCCGTCTTTGAACACGGCCGCCACCGGATTGACTCCGAAGTGATACGGCAGATCGAGATAATCCTCACTCTCCAACACCAGGATGTCCGCCCGGCGGCCGGGCGAGAGCGATCCCACCTGCCCTTCCATGCTCAGGGCCCCCGCCGCATGTCGGGTGAGTCCCAGGATCACCTCGGACGCCGAAAGTCCCATGTAGCAGGAGGCGATGGTCCCCATGAGGAAGGGATTCTCGGAGTAACAGGTCCCGGGGTTGAAATCCGTGGAAATGGCGACCGGCACTCCCGCTTCGAGCAGGGCCCGCGCCGGGGCATAGTCAGTGCGACCCAAGAAGAACACGGCCCCGGGAAGCAGCACAGCGGTGACTCCCGCCTCGGCCAGGGCGGCAATTCCCGGCCCGTCGGTATAGTCCAGATGCTCGGCGGAGACCGCCCCCACCTCGGCCGCCAATTGGGCTCCGCCGCCCGCGCTCAGCTGGTCGGCGTGGATTTTGGGAACCAGGCCGTATTCCTTGGCTGCCTGCAGAACTCTATGGCTCTGGTCGAGGTTGAATGCGACGTCTTCGCAGAAGACGTCGCAGAAGCGGGCCAGGTTGGCCTCGGCCACCCGGGGCAGCATCTCCTCGACCACGAGGTCGACATAGTCATCGGCCCTCCCCTTGTACTCAAGCGGCACCGTGTGGGCGCCAAGGAAGGTGCCCACCACGGTGGCGGGGTGCGTTCGACCCAACTCAGCGATGACCTCCAGCAAGCGCAGCTCACTATCGGTGTTTAGGCCGTAGCCGCTCTTGGCCTCGACCGTGGTGATACCGTAGTCCAACATCCAGTCCAGGTGACGGCGGCCGCGCGCGAGCAGCAACTCGGGCGAAGCGTCCCGGGTTTCCCTCACGGTGCTCATGATGCCGCCGCCGGCCCGGGCGATCTCTTCGTATTCACTGCCCCCGACACGCATCTGAAACTCGCCGGCTCGGTTACCGGCGAACACCGGGTGGCTGTGGCACTCCACCACCCCGGGCATCAACACCCGCCGCCCGCAGTCCACCCAGCGGGCATCCCCGGCAAGGCTCAACTCAACCTCAGCCTGAGCTTTACTTCCCACCCAGACGATAATACCGGCGCGGGCCGCAACCACTCCGCCCTCCAGCAGGCCCAGGCCTCCGCCCTCGGCCGCGCAGGTCAGCAGAGGTCCGTCGGTGGTAACGACCAAGTCCGCCTGATGCCGCGGGATGTCAGTCACGCGGATTTCGGCTCCGGCTGCTCCAGAGGCGCCATGGTGATGGCCCCTTCTCTGCATGCTCCCAGGCAGACAGCGCAGCCGCGGCACTTCTCCTCGTGGAACAGGAGCTCGCGCATGTCGCCCTTACCCACTATCTCGAACGCGCCGAAGGGGCAGCGGCGGGCGCAGCGGCCACAGGTGCTGCAAAGCGATTCCTCGCGGCGGGCGATGTGCCGCGACCGCGGCCAGAGTTTCTGCGCACCCATTTCCTCCGCCACCAAGTGAGGGAAGCAGCAGTCAGCGCAGCAGTTGCAGATGGCTCCGCGGACCTTTCCCCCGTCACGCACCAATTCGCCCGAGTGCATGAGGCCCGCCTGGTGCGCCTCCCGCAGAATCTCCTTGGCCTTCTCCTTTGATATCTCCCAGCCCAGATCTCTGTCGTTTTCAAAGCGCAGGCAGACGTTGACGGGCTTTTCACACTCGCCCATCATCGCCCGGCAATTGCACGGCCACAGATAGACGTGCTCCACCTCGTCGATCACGGCCACAGCCTCATCGGGCAGCAGGTACTCGGCGTTCTCCAGCCGCCGATCAGGCTCCTCACCCCGCTTGAGCGCTTCGATCTGCTCTCTCTTGAGCTCGCGGTAGTAGTCGCGCTCCCAGTCGTTAAGCCGGCTGCGGAGTTCGGGCGAGATGTCTTTCCAGCCCTCGTTAATGGCCCAGATCTCAAAACGGGTGTGGAAGTCGGCCGCGCGGATCACCAGCCCGGTCATGCCGTCCCGCCTCGTGGCGAAGGCCAGCTCCGAGCCCTGCCGGCCCATGCATATGCCCTCACGGAGCGGCTCCGGCTCGGCAGCCTCGTCGCCCGCCTCGACCCAGGCGAGATCCAGAAGGCCGCGGCGCCAGGCGCGCAGCACGAAGCGGTCGATCGGATCCGGCGAGTCTTCCTCCAGCCGCTCCTGTAGACGCCGTTCCACCTCCGCGAGGGTCAGATCGCTACCGTCCAGGACCAGCACGAGCTCCATCTCCGCCGGCTCCACGAAGCGGTCGAGTCGGGGTGCCAGGAATTCTGGAACCGAAAAGAGCTCCATGAACCTCTGAGTCTTATTGGAGGGAGTCATGCACCTTCCTCAAAATAGGGCCGCCTAAGCCCTGAGGCTCTTGGCCAGCTTGATCGCCGCGCCGGCATCGCTGGCATAGCCATCGGCACCCAGTTCGTCGGCATAACCTTGGTTCACCGGAGCGCCGCCGATGATCACCTTGACCCGGTCGCGCAACCCACGCTGCTCCAATTCGGCGATGGTTTGCTTCATCATGGGCATGGTCGTGGTCAGCAAGGCCGACATCGCCAGGAAGTTGGCGCCGGTTTCCTCGACCTTAGCGACAAAGGCGTCAGGAGCCACGTTGATGCCGGCATCGATTACTTCGAAGCCAGCGCTGGACAGCAGCATGCTCACCAGGTTCTTGCCGATATCGTGGAGGTCGCCTTTGACAGTCCCGATGACTACCTTACCGCTTGCCTGCACGTCGTCCAGGGCCAACTCGTCCTTCATCACCGCGAGCCCCTGTTCCATGGCCTTGGCCGAGCGGAGGACTTCCGGGATGAACATCTCCTCGGACTCCATCTTCTCGCCGACGATGTCCATGGCCGCAATCAGGCCATCGTTGAGAATCGTCGGAGCGGAATTGCCCGCGTCGAGCTGCTTCTGCACCTCAGCGGCCACCTGCTGTCCATCGCCCACCTGAACCAACTCGATCAACTTGTCAAAAGCCATTTTCTCTCCTTTTCTGCCGTCGTATCCCTCTCTGTCTGCGAAGTCCTTCCAACTGCTCGGCGGTCTCGCGGCGGGCTCCGGTTGCCTCACGACCACAAACCGACCGGAACCACCGGGGCCTACATCACCGGCACCAGCTCCAGCGGGCCCACCGCCTCTTCGACCGCGTCGCAAAGCCGTTCGCTGCTCATGAGTTCGGCAATCGCCTCTATGTCCGGCGTCTGAGGTCGGTCCTCGGCCAGAGGCGGCACGGTCTGACGGATCAGGCGATAGGCGGCCTGCACCCCGTGACCCGGCCGCAGCCCTTCGCCAAACTCCAGAGCCTGGGCCGCCGCCAGCATCTCCACCGCCACCACCCAGGTCGTGTTCTTGACCACGTCCACGGCCTTGCGGGCGGCGAAGGCGCCCATGCTCACGTAGTCCTCCTTGTTGGCCGAAGTGGGAATCGAGTCGACGCACGCCGGGTGCGCCAGAGTCTTGTTCTCAGATACCAGCGCCGCCGCCGTCACCTGAGGAATCATCAACCCGGAGTTGATCCCCCCTCGTGGGGTGAGAAAGGCCGGCAGGCGTTCCGAGGTCGCCGGGTCGAGCAGGTACTCCACTCGACGTTCCGCTATCCCCCCGCTGTAGGTGAGCGCCACAGCCAGGAAGTCGAGTGCTTGAGATACGGGCTGACCATGGAAGTTGCCCCCGGAGATGACCAGCTGCGCCTGGGGGAACACCAGTGGGTTGTCGGTGGCCGAGTTGACCTCGACTTCCAGTACCCCGCGGACGAAACTCAACGCGTCCTTGGCGGCACCATGCACTTGGGGCATACAGCGCAGGGAGTAGGCGTCCTGCACCCGCTTGTCCAGTTCGTCATCGCGGTGCGAGGGCAGGATCTCGCTCCCCTGGAGCAACCGCATTAGGTTGCTCGCCGTGGCCATTTGGCCGCGGTGAGGCCGGACTTCTTGGGTACACGGCAGGTACGCCGCATCCGTTCCCCGCAGGGCCTCGAGCGTCATGGCGCCCGCGATGTCGCAGCACTTGAGAAGGTTCTCGGCTGCCAATAGGGTTAGCGTGCCCAGACCGGACATCAGCTGCGTGCCGTTGATCAGGGCGAGGCCCTCCTTGGCCTCGAGCACCAGCGGCTGGATACCCACCGCCTTCATGGCGGACGCTCCAGGCGTCCACTCTCCACCCACCAAAGCCCGGCCTTCGCCGATCATCACGGCGGCCAGGTGGGCGAGCGGAGCAAGATCGCCCGAGGCTCCCACCGAGCCCTTTGCGGGAACATGCGGGTACACCCCGCAGTTGATCATCTCGACGAGGGTCTCGAGCACCGCGTAGCGCGCGCCCGAGTAGCCCTTGGCCAGCACGTTGGCGCGCAGCACCATGAGGGCGCGGGCCTCCTCGGCATCCAGCGGCACGCCTACGCCGCAGCAATGACTTAGCACCAGATTGCGCTGTAGCTCGAGTACCTCCGACTGGTCGATGGTAACGTCGGCGAACTTGCCGAAGCCCGTGGTCACTCCGTAGACCACCTGGCCTTCGCTCACGATCTGGTCGACGTACGCGCGGGCACGGTCGATGCGCAGCCGGGATTTCTCGGCCACCGCCACACTCGCCTCGCCGCGCGCGACCCGACGGACGTCCTCGAGGCTGAGGGTCTCCCCGTCCAGCCGCACCACGGGTGCATCGGCTCGAGGCGTGCACGGGTTCTCCGTCTGCTTCGCGGGCATCTAGGCCACCCGGTCGGTAAAGCGGTTCACCTTCTCGTCGAGCACGCGGGAAAGGTTCTCGGGTAGGGCCGAGGGTTCGTGCTCGGCCAGGAGCTTGCGTGCCTTGTCCCCCGCCTTCTCCCGCAGGTCCTTGGAGCCCTCAGCCTCCCATTTCTCGTATCCGTAGCGATTGAGGACGGTGGGCCGCCACTGCGCCGAGCGCAGGTGCCGATAGGTGTGCTCAGTGGTCATGTAGTGACCGCCGGGTCCCACCTCACGCACCGTGTCTACGGTCATGGTCTCCCGGTCGACATCCACCCCCTGGAAGAGCTTGCGGTTCATCCCCACGAACTCATCGACCACCACTATCTCCTCGAGCGAGCCGGTCAGGCCGAAGTCCAGGTAACCCACGTCGTGATTGAGGTTGGAGCCCTGCATCATCGCCATGAAGGTGAGCTGGGCGATCTCCATGCCCGCCTGGGCATCCAGCAGCTGGGAATCGCTGGTCCCGCCGTATCCCCAATTGGGGATGTCCAGCCAACGGGCCATGTCCACCATGCACATGTAGGTCTGGTAGTACTCCGGGGCGTTGTAGCTGGATTGCGCCGTCACCATGTCGAGCACCGCGGCACCGATGCCAAAAAGGAACGGAGCGCCGGGTCTGCGCAACTGGTGCATCACCAGACCGAAGAGGCTCTCAGCCACGCCCTGCGCCGTGTGTCCGGCGATGGTTATCGGAGCGGTGGCGCCCGCGAGCGGCGCCGGGGAATAGATTGAGGGGACTCCGGTGTCGGCACAGAGGAAGAGCTTCTCCACGCTCTCCACAGGGTGCTCAAGCGGGCTGATGGGCTCGTTGTAAACCACGAAGTAGGGCTTTTGCCGCAACTGCTCCTCGCCGCCGCGAAGCTCCGTGGCCACCTCCACCATCACCCGCAGATCCTTGGCGTTCTCCGCCGTCATCACCAGGGGCTTCGTCGAGTTCCGCATCATCTCGCGGAAGCTCAGCAGGTAGGAATGGTGCGGATTGACGTCCGTGGGGTGCGCCGAGGACATGATGAAATCCATGTGCGGCAGTGCATCGCAAAGCCGGGCCGCGCGGGCGACGTCCTCGAGCACGCTGTCCCGCCGCTCCCGCGTCTCCAGGTCGTAGGTGTGCATCAGGTCAGAGCCCGTGCCGAAGTAGCTGTTGTAGCCGCCAAGCTCCATGGCGAGCTCGCCCTCGCGGTCGTAGATCAAGGCCACTGCGGGGACGCTTTGCCGCGCTTGCTCGATCAGATACCGCGGCATCTTGACAAGTTCTCCATCGACCTCTGCCCCGGCATCGGCCAATAGCCGGCGGGCCTCTTCGTGATAGACCTTCATCCCAATCGAGCCCGCGATCTCGAGCGCCGCCAGGTAGATATCCCGCTTCTGCTCGTCGCTCAGGAACTGCAGGCGCCCAATGCGGGACGCATTCCTCACGTCTTTCATCACTTCCTCCTCAGATCGAGCGGCCAAAAGCCGGCCGGACCGCGTTCCGAGCACCTCGGTCGCCGTTCCGATCACCTCGGCCGCGTTCCCGGATTATTCGGACGCCTTGAACTCTTGAATGATTTCGTCGAGCCGCTCGGAAAGAGCATCCGCCAGCGGTTCGATCTCGTGCTTCCGGATCAGTTCATCCACGCGCACAGCGGCCCGCTCAGACAGGGTCTTGCCCCCGGCTGCCGTCCACTTGTCGAAGGTGCGGTGATCGAAGACCCGCGGATACCAGTCGTCGTTTAGATGATTCATGGTGTGGTCTTCCAACAGGTAGTCACCCTCGGGCGCCACCCTTTCGATCATGTCCAGAGCCAGCGTCTCGTCGCTCACCTCGAGCGGCTGCATGAACCGCTTGATCCACCCGATGATCTCGTCACAGACCACCAGCTGAGCCAGCGAGTTAGACAGGCCCGACTCCATGTAGCCGACATCATGGATGAGGTTCGAACCTGCGAGCGACTCGAGAGTCAGGCTGAGGGCAGCTTCCGCGGCCGCCTGCTCGTCTACCACCTTGCTGTCGGACGCTCCTCCCAGGCCCCAGTGCGCCTTGTCGTACCAATTGGCCATCTCCGCGAAAGCCACGCGGTTCTCGGGAGCGGAGTAGACGTCGATGGTGCTGTGCATGTCGAGCTTGTCCTGCGTGCCCCCGGATAGCGAGACCGGTGTCCCCTCGTTGATCAGCTGGGCGAGCACCAGGCCGAAGAGCTCGCCGGCGTTGGCCACCGCTAAGGCAGCGGGAATCGTCATCGGACCCGAGGCTCCGCGGAGAACCGCCGGGTTGTAAACCAAGGGAATGCCCTTTCCGGCCACGAACATCAGCTTCTCGAGATCCTCCTGCGAATGCCGCAACGGGTGGGTCACGTTGATGTAGCTGAGGCCCCGCGGGCGCGCACGGTGGGCTTCTTCGCCCCCGGCTTCGGCCTCCATCATCGCCACCATGCCCTCCACGTCGCTCAGGCGGGGCGCCACATAGGCGAAGGGCTTCGTGGTGTTGGCCATCATGGCCTTGAACTGCTCCAGATAGACCACGCCCGTGTCCAGATCCCAAGGCAGCGCGAACGACATCACAAAATCAATGTGGGGCAGCGCATCGATCAGCTTGATGCCCTCCGTCACATCCGCCAGGGTTCCTTGGCGGCGCGCACCCGAGCGGTGGTCGATCATGATAGGCGTTTCTGAGCCGTTGCCGTAGAAGACGTTGGTCCCTTCCACGGGCATGCTGTGCTCTTCGCCCCGGCCGTAAAGGGTGAAGCCCGAGGGCGACTTGGCCAGGGCCCAGTCGATCAGATCGCGGCTCAAGCGCACCCGCTCCCCTGTGACTTTCGCGCCCGCCTGGGCGAGTATCTCCCGAGCCCGCTGATGCCCGGCCTCGACACCCACCCGCTCGAGAAGCCGGCAGCTGGCCTCGTGGATCTTCGCGCATTGCTCGTCGGTAAGCTTGCCAAAGCGTACTCCGGCCTGCCCCTGCAGAAGCTCTTTCACCAAACCTCCTATCGCGTGACCGCGCTGCGGCCTACCACTTCGTCCACGAATTCGTCGAGTCCCAGTTCTCTGAGTTTCCGCTCGGTGGGCAGACCCATCGCCTGCCAGCCCATCACCTCGTAGAACTCGGCCAGCATGCCATCGAGTTCGAAGGCGCGACCGGCGGCGGGCCCATCGGGCAGTGGCCGGCGGGTGAACATCTCGGGCACCTGATCCATGTCGTACAGCCAGGCAAACCGCGAGTTGAAGATGCGCTCCATGGTGATGACCCGCTCGCCAATCGTGTACAGCTCGCCGGCGGAGAGGTCGAGGCCGGTTATCGCCTGAACCAACTCGGCCTCGTTCTCGAGGTCGTACTCGTTGATCAGGCTGAGCGAAGGCACCTTGCAGATGCCCAGGCAATCCACCACGGCCGAGACGATCATCGCTCGCCGCACCAGCTCGGCCTTGCCGTGAGGCTGCAGCCGGTCGGCGGCCCGCTCGTCGCCGTATAACTCCTTGGCCTTCTCCGGGGAGATGCTCCACTCGTGCCGGGAGTAGATGCTTGTGTAGTCGCCACCGCGGGTCGACACAGCGTAGCCCAGACCGCTGCCGTAGGCGGCCCTCGGGTCCATCGCCGTGAGCTCGAGGCCTTTTACAACCGGGGCATACGGTTTGGTCTGAGGTCCGAGCTGTTCGACGGTACGTTCGATACCGTGGCCCAGTAGCCCGCCAAAGCCTTCGCCCGAAGCCATTTCCCGGATGAGCTGCTCCATGGCATCGACGTTGCCCCAGGTCAATTCCAGGCCGCCGGTATCGTCGCGGCTGATGATGCCCTTCTCGTAGAGTTCCATGGCAAAGGCCACAGTGCTGCCGGCCGACACCGAATCCAGCCCGAGGCGGTCGCAGAGGTTGTGGAGGAACATGACGGCCTCAGCGTCGCCCAGGCCACACTTCGATCCCCAGGCCACGATCGGCTCATACTCGGGGCGCTCACCCTCGAAGCCGGCGTAGCGACCTGCCTCGATCTTCATCTCGGCCTTGCAGTGGATCGGGCACCGGTGGCAAGCGCGGTGGCGCTGAACGTAGCGCTCCATGCTCCTCCCGTCTATGTCGGAAGCGCCCTCGAAGGTGGAGGTCTGGTAGTTGCGGGTGGCCAGCATCCCCATCTGATCGCTCCACTCGACCGAGGCGGAACTGCCGTAGCGCACCCACTCCTCGTATGAGGGCGAGGCAACGAGCTTATCCGAGAACCGTTTGACCGCCGCTTTGATCTCCGGTGAGTTGCGCGCCGGCGTGCGCACGCGGCGCATCACGATGGCCTTGACCCTCTTGGCTCCCATCAGGGCACCCATGCCCGTCCGGCCCGCGGCATGCCCGCGGCCCGTGACCACGCAGGCAAGCTCCACGCCGTTCTCCCCGGCGGGACCGATCATCAGCAGGCCCAGACCCTCTTCCCCATGGCGCATCTTCAGCTGCGCGGCAGCCTCGGTGGTGTCCAGTCCCCAGAGTTCGGAGGCGTCCCGAAGTTCGGCGCGGCCGTTCTCCATGTAGACGTAGACCGGGTGAGGAGAGACGTTTCTCAGGATAAGACCGAAGAAGCCGTTGCTCCGTAGAGCCGGCCCTGTGCGTCCGCCCACGCTCGAGCTTCCCAGAAGTCCGGTCAGGGGTGAACGCGCGCCCAGATGCAACCGGCTGGACGAGGGGGCGGCGGTGTTGGTCATCAAACCGGCGCTGATCATGAGCGGGCTCTCTGGCGAAAGCGCTTCCAGATCGGGGCCGACTTCGCGAAGCAGGGTTTGGGCGTTGAAACCCCGTCCCGCCAGAATGAACCGCGCTTCGGCCTCGGTGTAGGCCCTCCGCCGAAAATGGTCATTCAGTAGATCGATTTCGAGAATGTCGCCGTACTGCTCCATCGTACCTTTCTTGCCTAGAGAAACCACGGGCTGCGTCCACCTGCGGTCGAAGAGGGGAGGCTAAGAGCAGCCCCCCGTAGGCTCAGGTACGGGTCAGAGGAGAGACAGTCCAGCAGTGCAGCTGAGGACGCCAGTACCATTCAGCAAGGCGAGCGCTGTAGGCGGCCCAGTCTGGGCCAATGGTCCTCATTGTCTCGTGCACTACTTTCCTATCTGAAGCGAATACGTGGATTCAAGTATCCATAAAGGATATCGGCCAACAAGTTGGCCATCGTGAAGATGACTACGATCACCATAGTGGTTGCTTGAATCAGAGGCAAGTCTCGCCGTTGAATTCCGAAGAGGAGCAGGCGGCCGATGCCGGGGAAGCCAAAGAGAGATTCTGTGACGATGAGGCCACCGATCAGCCAGCCGATGCCGATGGCCACTACGGTCACTGTCGGCAGCAGGGCGTTCCTCAGCACGTGACGTCCGATGACCCGGCTGCGCGAGAGGCCCTTCAAGTAGGCGGTGCGCACGTAATCCATGCCCAGCACCTCTACCGTGCTCGAACGGGTCATGCGGGCGATGTAGGCCAGGCTGACCAGCGAAATGGTGAGCGCGGGCAGCACCAGCCGTTCGAGCGTGTGCCGGTCGAAGAAGGCCGCGTCCGGGGGAATCGCCGAGCTCGAGGGAAACCAGTCAAGGCGCAGGGCAAATACAGCGATCAGTAGCAGCCCCGTCACGAACTCGGGTAGGCCTATAAAGGCGAGCGATCCCACGGAGATAACGTGATCGACCCAGGAGTTGCGGCGGATAGCCGCGACCACCCCCAACACGATGCCCAAGGGCACGTACATCACGAAAGCGACCAAGGCCAACATGGCTGAGTTGCGCAGACGTTCCAGGACGAGATCGCGCACGTCGGCTCGGGTACTCAATGACTCGCCCCAGTCTCCCTGGACGAAGCTGAAGAGCCAGTCCCCATATTGCACGACCAAAGAGCGGTTGAGGCCCATCTCTCCGCGGAAGTTGTCCAGCGCCTGTTCGGTGGCGAAACGGCCAAGGACCATGGTGGCCACGTCCCCAGGCAGGATCTGCGTCGCCGCGAAAATCAACAGCGAGGCGAGGATCAGCGTGAGAACCATGAACCCCAGACGGCGGACGATGAAGCTCAACATCTAGACCTGCACCTCCACTCCCGGCGACCCGTGATCATGGTCGGCCAGCCGCAGGGTCTCTTTCTGCATCTCGACCAGAGTCTCGAACGTGTGGTGGCAGTAGATCCAGTGATCGCCCTCGCCCTCCCGCCAGGGCGGCTCCTCTTCGACGCAGATGTCGCCGATGAAGCGGGGGCAGCGGGTATGGAAGCGGCAGCCCGGCGGAATATCGACGGCGCTCGGGACGCTCCCCTCCAGCCGAATGTTCTTCTGAATCACGTCGGGGTCCGGGATCGGGATGGCCGAGAGCAGCGCCTCTGTGTAGGGATGATAGGGCGGATTGAGCACGTCGCCGGCGTCCCCCCACTCCATGGCGCAGCCCAGGTAGGCCACGCAAACCCAGTCCGACAGGTGCTGGACCGCGGAGAGATCATGGGAGATGAAGAGGTAGGAGGTTCCTTTTTCCGCCTGCAGGGTGGTCAGCAGATTCATCAGCGAACCCTGCACCGAGACGTCCAGGGAGGCGATGGGCTCGTCGCACAAGATCAAGTCGGGCTCGGCGGCGAAGGCGCGGGCGATGGCCACCCGCTGCTTCTCCCCCCCGGACAATTCGCTGGGCAGGCGACGGTAATAGGAGGGCGAAAGGTGGACCGCCTCCAAGAGCTCCAGCACGCGGCCGGGAATCTCACCCCTTGGCGTTCCAAAGAGGGCGAGGGGACGGCCGATCGATTGACCGACCGTTTGCCGGGGATTGAGCGAGGCGTCCGGATTCTGGAAGACCATCTGGATCCGCCGGAGCACGTCGCGGGTGCGCGAACGGGTGGTCGGGCCGAGGACCTCTCCACGCAGGCTGATGGTGCCTTCCGTGGGTTCCACCAGACCGATGATCGTCCGAGCCATGGTGGTCTTGCCGCTTCCTGACTCGCCCACTAGTCCAAGCGTTCGGCCCTCGTCGATCCAGATGGTCATGCCGTCGACCGACTTGACCTTGCGCTTGTCCTTCCGGAAGGGGCCCTGGGCGGGGACCGGATAGTACTTCTTGACGTCGCGCGCCTCTAGCAGACGGTTCTCCGCCTCCCCGCGCGCCTGCATGAGATCGGCAGTGATGGTGTCCATGTGTTCCGCGGGCGTGGGCACCACCGGCCACCGTCGGCAGGCCGTCAGGTGGTCCTCGCCGGCCCGTACCAGCGGCGGCTGCGCCACCCGGCATTCGGGCTCCGCCAACGAACAGCGCGGCGCGAAGATGCAGCCCTCGGGCAGCTCGTCCAGCCGGGGGATGAAGCCGGGGATCGTGTTCAATGTCTTTCGCCGGGGGCCGAGGCTGAAGTGCGGCACGCAGCCGAGCAGGTTCAACGTGTAGGGGTGGAGCGGGCGCTTGAACAGATGGCGAATCGCCCCCTGCTCCATGAACTCTCCGGCGTACATCACCCCCACCCGGTCGCAGACCCGGGCCACGACGCCCAGGTCATGGGTGATGTAGAGGATGGCCGAGTCGAACTCCTGCTTGAGTTCGGCCACCAGATCGAGCACGACGGCCTGCGTGGTCACGTCGAGCGCGGTGGTGGGCTCATCCAAGATCAGGAGCTCGGGGTTGGTCACCATGGCCTGCGCGACCACACAGCGCTGCAGCATTCCTCCGGAGAGTTGGTGCGGGTAGCGCCGCGCCACCGACTCAGGATCGGGCATCTTGACCTTCTCGAGCATCTCCAGCATCCGCTGGTGGGCTTCCTGCTTGGACATTCCCAGATGAATGCGGGCGACCTCGGCTATCTGATTGCCGGTGCGGATGGAGGGATTCAGCGCGTTCCCCGGGCTCTGGTAGACGACCGCAACGCGCGATCCCCAGACGCTGCGCATCTCCTTGCCAGAGAGCGAGAGCAGATCCCGCCCGGAGAGCAATACCCGCCCCGCGGTCACCCGGCCGTTGGCCGGCAAATAACGGATGGCCCCCATGGCCAGCGTCGACTTGCCTGAACCGGACTCACCCACGAGACCGAAGCTCTCTCCTTTGCCGATGGTCAACGAGACGTCGCGGACCGGGAAAATGTCCCCCTCCTCGGTGCGGTAGGCCACCGACAGTCCTTCGATCTCGAGAACGTTGCGACTGCCTCTCCCCGTGGTCGTCTCGGTGGTCGTGGCCACTACGAATCCTCCCGGCCCGGCTGAAGCACTCGGCGCAATCCGTCGCTCATCAAGTTGGTGCCCACGACCAGTAGCGAGATCGCGAGCGCAGGGAAGGCGAGCATCCAGGGGGCGCTTTCCAGATAATTCCGGGCCTCGTTGATCTGGAGACCCCAGTCCGGAGAGGGTGGCTGCACGCCAAGTCCCAGGAAGCCAAGCGAGGCCACGAGAAAGATCGAGTAGCTGAAGCGCATGGAGGCTTCGACCAGCAGGGGCGGCAAGGCGTTGGGCAGGATCTCGCGGAAGAGCACGTAGCTATCCCGCTCGCCGCGGATGCGCGCCGCCTCCACGAACTCCTTGGTCTTCAGATCCAGCACCACACTGCGCACGACCCGGGCGATCATGGGGATGTAGAGCACGGCCACCACGAGGATCAGGTTGAGCAGCGAAGGGCCAACCGTCCCCAACAGTACCAGGGCCAGGAGCAGCGAGGGAATGGAGAGAAGCACGTCCAGAAGCCGCATGAGAATCTCGTCCAGAAGGCCCCCAAAGTAGCCGGAGATGAGGCCGACGGTGGTGCCCATCATGACGGCCAGAATGGTGCCGGTTCCTCCCAAAAGGAAGATCCCGCGGGCCCCCACCACAATCCGGCTAAAGACGTCGCGGCCGAAATTGTCGGTTCCGAAAGGATGCTGCAGCGTGGGTGACTGCAGCCGGTCGGGAATGCTCTGCTCCTCGAAGCCGTAGGGGGCAATCCAGGGGCCGAATAGGGCCATGAGCAGGAAGATGATGAAGACAACGGTACCGACGGTCGCAATGGGCTGGCGGAGCAGTCGCCGGCCGTAGAGGCGCAGAGTCTCACCCCGAGAGCGTCGCGTAGGAACCGGTGTCGCGGTGGCGGTATCGACAGAAGCGGACATCGCACCCCTAAGACGAGTTCGCAGTCGGGCTACCATACCGAACCAATCTCGCATCCGCTATAGGGCCTGCAGAAAGGAGGAAGGCCGGCCGGAGCTCGAGACTCCGGCCGGCCACTGGGTTCGCCGCTTGCAACCCTTCTACTTGAGGACTACTGGGCGGCGGCCATGTAGGCGTTGGTGAAGATCGTGCGCGCCCAGTCGGTGGCGAGTTCCACACCGTTGAGTTCCGCGGCCGCTCCCGCAAGACCGGCTTCGAAGTAGGGAACGATGATCGGAGCCTCTTCAATCATGAGCTGCTGGGCCTGATGGTACAGATCCACCCGCTTGTCGCGGTCCAGCTCATTCGAGATCTGCTGGGTCAGGTCGGCCATCTCCTGGCTCTCCCAGTGCGACTCGTTGTAATCGCCGTTGGGCGCGTATGCCAGCTGGAAGTAATTGACGGGAACAGCCCTGGCGCCCCACTCAGTGATACCGAAGGGCACTTCGAGCCAGCTCTGCTCGCCATCGCCGTAGTACACGTCGACCGGGACAGTTTCGATGTTGACGGTCACACCGATCTCGGCCATTTGTTCCGCCCAGACGGTAGCGATCGCAGGCACGTCCAGCGCCTGCTGCGCGGTCAGAGTGATCTCGAGGCCATCGCCATAGCCGGCGTCGGCCAGCAGTTGCTGGGCCGTCTCCACGTCACGCTGCGGCGGTTGCTCCAGGTAGTAGTCCCCGTAGCTGGGACCGACCGGAGTGAAGCCGTTGCCGACCTCGGCCAGGCCGGGACGAACCGCATCCACCAGTTGCTGATGATCGGTGCCAAGCTTGAGCGCCTCACGCACGTTCTCGTCCGCCGCGGGATTGTCACCGTCCGCACGCATGTGCAGGACGTAGTGCATGTTGGAGGTCACCTTCAGCAACTGAAGAGCCTCGTCCGCTTCCACGGTGTCGACCAGTTCGGTGGTCAGGCCGCCCACGAAGTCGAGTTCGCCTCCGCGAAGGGCTTCCACTTGACCGCCCAGGTCGGGCGAGAAAATGAACTCGAGGCCCTCGAGATACGGCAGCGGTTCGCCGTCCTCGCCTTCCTTCCAGTAGCTCTCGGCCGCCACCAGAGAGGCGCGGTCTTCGGGCGAGTAGGAATCGAGCACGAACGGGCCGCTACCCGCGCCGCCGCCCGGAGCCGTCAGATCTTCGACCTCGGAGTTCACGATGGCCGAATGGTAATCGGCAGTGAACGCCGGGAACTCGGGGTTCGAGCTCGAGAGAGTGAACTCGACTGTGGTGTCGTCCAACGCGGAGATCTCGGAAACACCCTCATAGAGCGAGACCACGGGCGAGCCCACGTCAGGATCGCGCAGGCGGTCGAACGAGTAGGCCACGTCCTCGGCGGTCAGCGGGCTGCCGTCGTTGAACGTCACGCCTTCGCGCAGGGTGAAGGTCCAGACCGTGCCGTCTTCGTTGCTTTCCCAGCTCTCAGCGATACCCGGCTGGATCTGATTCTCCTGGTCGAGCTCTACCAGCCAGTCGAAACGCTGGTGATTCAGCATGATGTCGGCGATCGAGGTCGAGAAGTGCGGGTCGAGGTTGGTGGCGGGCTGCGCGCCAATACTGACTACACCGCCGCGCTCAACCGCGGCCATGTCCCCTTCGGTAGATTCGGTGTCTCCCTCGGCTGAAGTGACTTCGGTGGTTTCGTCCGTGGCCGCGGTGTCATCTTCGTCTCCGCCGCAGCCGAGCACCAACAAGCTCAGCAGCACGACGAGCACCCCGCCCAAGACCACGACTGTGGAAAGGCGGCGCCTCCTCCGATTAAAGTTCATTCCCATGCTTAGCGTTTCCCTTCCTTGAGGTTCTGACGGGACGGAGGCCCCACCCCCGCCGGGGCAACCATTTTTAACCTAGCACAGGGCCATGCCCGGCATAAAGGCGTGTCCGGGGGACGAGTGGGCTATATCTGTTGGACGACTCCGCGGATGCAGATGTTGGAGAGCTACTCCACCACGGCCAGCTTCTGGCCGGTGGTCACCACGTCTCCTTCACCGACCGCGATCTCGCTGACCGTCCCTTCGGTGGGGGTACGCAGCTCATTCTCCATCTTCATCGCCTCGAGCGTGATCAGCGATTGCCCGGCCTCGACCCTCTGTCCCGGCTCAACCAGAACCTTGACCACACGCCCAGGCATCGGCGCGGAGATCAGCTGCCGCCCCGAGACCAGACCCGCACCCCCTTGAAGCGCGGCCCGAGAGCGACGATTACGCGCCACCAACTCGTAGTGCTCACCCGATATCAACAGGCTGAAGCTGTCCCGGTTCTGCGAGTAGTGCACCTCATGGCAGACCCCGTTGACGATCAAGGAGCAGACGTACTCTTCCACGGCGCAGGCGTCGACCACGAGCTCCCGGCCGTCCACTATCACGGTGTAGTCGTGCTCTCCGCGCTGCCGAACTTCGACCTCATAGACGATGCCCGCCTGTTCCACCATATAGCGCGGCATAAGTCCTCACCCTCCCCAGCGGCGCGTTGCGTCCCGTCGGCCCGCCCGCGTCCAAGCCGAAGTCTCGCGATCGCTGCCGGCCTGTGGCTTCAGTGCAGCCCGCTCCTCCGCCCAATAGGCCAGAATGGCCGCGGCGATCACAGCACGTTCCGGATCTTCGGGCGGACGTCCTTCCTCCTGGGGCAGAAACCGCTCGTCCACAAAACGGGTGTCGAAGTCCCCCGCGAGGAACGCCGGTTCTCGCAAAATGCGTTGATGAAAAGGGATGTTGGTCTTGATCCCCTCGACCACGTACTCCTGTAGCGCCCGGCGCATGCGGGCGATGGCTTCGGCGCGGTCGCGGCCCCAAGCCGATAGCTTCGAAAGCAGCGGGTCGTAGTAAAGGGGAACCTCGTAACCCTCGAACACGCCGATGTCGTCCCGGATGCCCGGTCCCCCGGGGACGCGCAGAGCCACGATCTTGCCCGGCGAGGGCAGGAAGTCGTTGTCGGGGTCCTCGGCGTAGATGCGGCACTCGATCGCGGCGCCCTCGAGGCGCAGATCTTCCTGACGGTAGGGCAGTGGCTCGCCCGCGGCCGCATGGATCTGCATCTTGACTAGGTCCACTCCGGTCACCATCTCGGTCACGGCATGCTCCACCTGAAGCCGGGTGTTCATCTCAAGGAAATAGAAGCGCTGCTGCTCGTCGACCAGGAACTCAACGGTTCCCGCGCCGGAATAGTCCACGGCCTGGGCCGCCTCGACCGCCGCCTCGCCCATCGCCCGCCGGGTCTCCTCGGTGATGAAGGGCGAAGGGGCCTCCTCGATGATCTTCTGGTGACGGCGCTGGATGGAGCATTCCCGCTCGAACAAGTGGAGCACGTTGCCGTGGTTGTCCGCCAATACCTGAATCTCCACGTGCCGGGGCTTGGTGACGTAGCGCTCGGCGTAAACGGTGTCGTCGCCGAAAGCGGAGCGGGCTTCGGAACGGGCTCCTTCGAGCGCCGAGGCTAACTCCTCTTCCTTGTGGACCACCCGCATCCCTTTGCCACCGCCCCCCGCCGAGGGCTTGAGGATCACGGGGTAGCCGATTCCGGCGATCAGACGTCGGGCCTCGTCGATGTCTTCTAGCGGCGGGGTACCGGGCACCAGGGGAACTCCCGCCTCGAGCATCCGCCGGCGTGCCTGCACCTTGTCGCCCATGGACTCCATCGCCTCCGCCGGGGGACCGATGAAGACCAGCCCGGCCTCACGGGCCAGTCGAGCGAAGCGGTAGTTTTCGCTGAGGAAACCGTATCCGGGGTGGATGGCATCGGCCCCGCTCTTCCGCGCCACCTCCATGATCTTCTCGCCGACAAGATAGCTCTCCACTGAGGGAGCCGGACCTATGCCGTAAGCCTCGTCCGCGTAGCGCACGTGGAGGGCACAGCGATCGGCGTCCGAATAGACCACCACGGTGCGAATATCCATCTCGCGGCACGCGCGAATGATGCGAACCGTGATCTCGCCGCGGTTGGCGACCAGGATCTTCTTGAACATGCGCCCTCCCCTACAGCGGGATGTTGCCGTGTTTCTTGGGCGGATTCTCGTCCCGCTTGTCCTTGAGCGCCTCGAGCGCCGAGAAGATCATGGCCCGGGTGTGCTCGGGCAGGATGATCTCGTCGATGTATCCCAGAGACGCCGCCGAATAGGGGTTACCGAAACGCTCGCGGTAGTCGGCCACCAGCTTCTCCCGGGCGGCCTGGGGATCATCCGCATCGGCCAACTCCTTGCGGAAAATGACGTTGACCGCGCCCTCAGGCCCCATCACCGCGATTTCGGCCCAAGGGTAGGCAAAGTTGAGATCCGCGCGAATGTGCTTGGAGCTCATGACGTCGTAGGCGCCGCCATAGGCCTTCCGCGTGATCAATGTGACCTTGGGCACTGTGGCTTCGGCAAATGCGTAAAGCAGCTTCGCTCCGTGACGAATGATGCCCCCGTATTCCTGGGAGACCCCCGGGAGGAACCCGGGCACGTCCACGAAGGTGACGAGGGGGATGTTGAAAGCGTCGCAGAAACGGACGAAGCGGGCCGCCTTGTCGCCTGAGTCGATGTCGAGCACGCCGGCCAGGGCTGCCGGCTGGTTGGCCACCACGCCCACGCTGCGCCCGCCGATCCGTCCAAAACCGACCACGATGTTCGGAGCGAAAAACTCCTGCACCTCGAGGAACTGCTTGTGATCCAGCACGGCCCCGATGATCTCGCGCATGTCATAGGGCTGGTTCGGGTTCATGGGGACGACATCGTCCAGTTCCTTGGTAAGGCGCAAGGGGTCGTCGTCCGTGGGCCCCAAAGGCGGATCGTCCATGTTGTTCTGCGGCATGTAGGAGAGCAGCTCGCGGATGAGCAGCAGGACCTCCTCGTCGGAGTCCTCGGTGAAGTGCGCCACCCCGCTCTTGCTGGCGTGCGTGAGCGCCCCACCCAGATCCTCCTTAGTCACCTCTTCGTGGGTGACCGTGCGGATGACTTCCGGGCCGGTGACGAACATGTGGGCAGTGCCCTTGACCATCAGAATGAAGTCGGTGATCGCAGGGGAGTAGACCGCACCCCCGGCACAAGGACCCATGATCGCGGAGATCTGGGGAATCACCCCCGAGACCAGCACATTCCGCAGGAAAATGTCGCCGTAGCCGGCCAGGCTCGCGACGCCTTCCTGTATGCGCGCGCCGCCGGAGTCGTTCAGACCGATGACGGGGCAGCCGTTCTTGGCGGCGAGGTCCATGATCTTGCAGACCTTGCCGGCATAGGCCTCGCCCAGAGCACCGCCGAACACGGTGAAGTCCTGGGCGAAGGCGAAGGTGGTGCGTCCGTTGATCCGGCCATAGCCCGTGACCACGCCGTCCCCGGCCACCTTCCGCTTGTCCATCCCGAATTCGGACACCCGATGGGTGACGAATCGGTCGAGTTCGGTGAAAGAGCCTTCGTCGAAAAGCAGGTCGAGACGCTCGCGCGCGGTCATCTTGCCGGCCTGGTGCTGCTTGGCGATCCGCTCGGGCCCTTCGCCGGTTAGGGCCTGCTCCGTGCGCCTCTCCAGCTCGTCGATGGCATCGCGTTCTTCGGCCATCCGTCTCCCCCTTGACTCCCCTGAGACCCATTCCGCTCGAGACCCGTTCCCCCCCGAGATCCGTTCCCCCCCGAGATCCGTTCCACACTATACTGTTGCTCAAAGCAAGGGCAACCCTTAGCCGATTTCCATGAAGGAGGAACTGTATATGCAGAGCTACGAATGCAACCTCTGCGGCTACGTCTACGATCCCGAAGAGGGCGACCCCAGCCAGGGCATCGAGGCCGGCACCACTTTTGCGGACCTTCCCGAAGACTGGACCTGCCCCGACTGCGGCGCGGGCAAAGAGGAATTCGAAGTAGTCGCCTAGGTTCAAGTAGGACCCGCCCGGCGTCGACGGCCCGCTCCGGGTCGACGGGCACTGCCTGACATAGGCTTTTCTCGCGCGGCTAGGCTCGGACCCCGAGGAAGCGGGCCATCAACAGGCAGCCCGGATCCACGCTGAGGCCGGTTGCGGCCGCGGCTGCTTCTGTGTAGGCGGCGGCCGGCCGGCTCTCTACCTCGGTTCCCCACATCACGAAAGGCACCGGATCGCGTGCGTGCGTGCGGCTGCTAAGAGGCGTGGGGTGATCAGGCAGGGCCAGCAGACGGATTTCTCCCGCCGACTCGAGTATCTGAGGCAGCATCAGTTCGTCCACCCGCTCGATGGCTTCGACCTTGCCTGCGACGTCTCCGGAGTGGCCGGCTTCATCGGGTGCCTCCACGTGGACCACCACCAAATCACGTTCCTCAAGGGCCGCCAGCGCCCCCGCCATCTGCCCCTCGAAGTCGTTGGAGCCGTCATCGGTCACCCCGGCGATGTCCAGCACCTGCATCTGCACCTGCGTGGCCAGCCCGGCGAGAAGATCGACACCCGAGGTGATCGCCGCCTCCCGGCCGTAGGCTTCCTGGAACGAGGGCATATCCGCCGCGACGAGGCCGGGCCAGAAGAGCCAGATCTGGGTCACGGGCAGGTCGCCGCGTGCGCTGCGGGCTTCGTTGATCGGATGCTCCCTCAGCAGTTCTCGCGACCGGTCCATCAGATCCTGAAGAAAGAAGCTGCCTGGTCCCTGGGGTAGGTGCTCCTCGATAGGTTCGCCGTGGATGTCATGAGCGGGCACGCAGATAGTGTTGACCACGTCTTGTGCCTCCCGCACCGTGACGATGTGGCGGAAGCCCACCCCGGGGTAAAAAGCCACCCGTTCACTGCCCAACTCCCTCTGCAGATCCTCGATGATCACACGCGACTCGGATGAAGCGATGTGGCCCCCGGCGTAGCTCATCATCCTGCCCTGGTCTACGGTGATCAGGTTGCAGCGAAGCGCCGCCTGTTCGGGCTCCAGGTGAATTCCCAGCGCCAGCGCCTCAATGGGTCCGCGGCCCCCGTAGAACCTAGTGGGGTCGAAGCCCAGCACGCTCATGCAGGCAATGGCGCTCGAAGGCTCCATCCCCTCGGGAATGTTTTGGACTAGCCCCACCTGGCCTTCACGGGCAAGACGGTCCAGGTTGGGGGTGCGCGCCGCCTCGAGCGAGGTTCTGCCGCCAAGCTCTTCCACGGGCCAACCAGCGGCTCCGTCAATTATGAGAACAATGTGTTTTCGTCCGGCCACGACGCCATTATAGCCACGTAGGCCCCGGCTCCGCGAGCTATCCGGCTCCCTGGCAGCGCCACCGCGCACGGATCTCGCCCGGCCCAAATCGGGGCAACTGGTATAGTTCTCAGGGCTGTCGGCCGATGCTTTCGGGGAGTGCCCACCACCCGGACCACAGTAGAAGGAATACCAACAAGCTGATGTCATCACGCGACTTCCTCAATCGGCTCCCGTCCCAATTCCTGGTCCGTTTGGCCGGCGTCGGCCTGCTGCTCGGCGGCACCACCCTGGTGATGCTCGGGCTCTTGTGGCCCGAAGAGCAGGAATCCGCGGCCGCCTCGCCGCAGAATCTGACGCAGACGGCAGAACTGGTCACCCGGGAGCAGACCCCCTCCGGCCCGGCACTTGTGGACCTTCCGTCGGGCCCCGATCGCCGGCAGCCGCCGCCCGGTTGGTGGTTGAAGCAACAAAGGGTCAAGCTCAGCACCGCGGAGGAGGATGCGGACGGTCCCGCCCCCCCGGCCACACCCGGCGAAACCGCGATTGCGGTGGCCGATGAGGAGTCTGCCCCCGCCCAGGTTGCGGCAGCGGAGAGCGCTGCCGGTGTCCCCACCACCCGCGCGGCGGGCACAGACGGGAGTACCCCGATACAGGGCCTGTGGGGGGGCAGCGCCGACGACCTGGCCACCTACCTAACGTCGAACAATGCCGCTCCCCGCTTTACCGTCCCGGCCAAGGAACTGGCCGAGCTATACGTGCGATACGCCAATGAAGTGGGCGTGCGGGCGGACGTGCTTTGGGCGCAGATGCTCCACGAAACCGGGTTCGGCAAATATGGCGGCGACGTCCGCCCGGAGCAGAACAACTATGCCGGCATCGGCGCGGTCGGAGGCGGGGCAGCAGGTCATGCCTTCGCCACTCCCGCCGATGGTGTCCGCGGCCACGTGGCCCACATGGCGGCCTACGTCTATTCCGAGAACAAAGCGGACTGGACGAATTCCGCCACCGATCCGCGCTACGACCTGGTCAATCCGCGGGGGCAGGTGCGGGTGCTCTCCGACTTGGACGGCCGCTGGGCCGTACCCGGCAACGGCTACGGCGCGGCGATCGAGCGCCACGTAATCGCGCTCAACCCCTAGACTCCTCCTTGGCCCGGGCGAGAATGGGCAGCGCGCCCTCAACCGTCTCGTAAGGAACCGCGTAAGAAAGCCGGAAATAGCCGGGTTCGCCGAACCCCCGTCCGGGCACAGCCAGCACCAGTTCGTCCTGCAGCCTCTTCACGAACGCCAGGTCGTCGCCTCCCGGAGCCTTCGGGAACAGATAGAAAGCCCCCTCCGGCATCGGCACCTCGTAACCCAAATCTGTCAACCCTTGCCATAGCGCTCGGCGGTTGCGGGCGTATGGGCCCAAATCCACCGTGATTCCCTGCAACCGGGCGGCCGCGCGCTGGGCGATGGCCGGAGCATTGACGAAGCCGAGAATCCGATTGGCCAGGATCAAGCCGGCCATTAGCCGCGACGCGTCGTTCGACTGAGGACTCACCCCCACATAGCCGATCCGCTCCCCCGCCAGGGAGAGATCCTTGGAATGGCTGCTCACCACGATGGTGTTGGCGTAAACGGGCATCACCGGGGGGACGCTGACTCCCTCGTAGATGATTTTGCGGTAGGGTTCATCCGCCACGAGATAGATCACGCGGCCGGTGGATACCCAGGCTTCCTCGAGCACCCGGCCGAGCCGCAGCAGACTCACCTCGTCGTACACCCGGCCTGTCGGGTTGTTCGGTGAGTTGATGAGCACGGCCCTGGTCCGCGGTCCTATCGCCGCGCGGATGGCCTCTGGGTCCAGGGCAAAATCAGGTCCAGCCGAGACTGTCTTGAGCGATCCTCCATGGTTGTCCACGTAGAAGTCGTATTCGACGAAGTACGGCCGAGGCACGATCACCTCGTCCCCGGGATCGAGGATCGCCTTGAACACCACGTTGAGGCCACCCCCCGCCCCCACGGTCATCACCACGTTTTCGGGCGGCACCTGCACTTCGTGCTCGGAGGATAGACCGGCGGCAACGGCGGCCCGCGCCTCAGGCAGCCCGGCGTTGGGCATGTAGCCGTGCAATCCCCGTCTCTCGTCGACGGCAAGGTCGGCCAGCAACTGCTTGAACTCCGGCGGCGGCTCGAGGTTGGGATTGCCCAGGCTCAAGTCGTAGACGTTCTCGGCGCCATGCTCCGCCTTGAGCCGCGCACCCTCCTCGAACATCCGGCGGATCCAACTCGAACGCTCGATGAAATCCTCGATTTTGGTCGACACGGCCATGACTAGTCTCCAAAGGTGTCGGCCAGCGCCTGCTCAAAGGCGGCCAGCGTATGCGGATCGTGGAGCACCAGGCGGACTTCGGCGATGGTTTCCGGATGCTCTTCGAGTTCGGCGCGGATGGCCGCGAGAGCTACTCGGGCGGCCTCGGCCACCGGGTACCCGTAGGCTCCGGTCGAAATCGAGGGAAAGGCCACGGTTTGCGCGCCAAGTTCCCGAGCGACCTCGAGGCTCGAGCGGTAGGCATGGGCAAGCGTGCCGTCCTCCCCCTTCGACCCTCCCTGCCACCTGGGTCCCACAGTGTGAATGACCCACTGGGCGAGCATGCGCCCAGCCGTGGTCGCCACGGCTTCGCCGGCGGGCAGACGGCCGCGCTCTTCCACTATCGCCTTACACTCTTCGAGAATCCGAGACCCACCGGCCCGGTGAATGGCTCCGTCCACTCCACCTCCCCCCATCAAGCTCGAGTTGGCCGCGTTGACTATTACGGTAGCGTCCTGCTCCGTGATATCGCCCCTAAGGAGCACCACTCGCGTACTCGCCGCGCGGGCTTCCCTCGGCCGCCCTTGTGCTTCCACGCCTTTGCCTCCCGCCCAGCTCCGCGTAATTGTGGCTCCCTAGCCCCCGCCGACCGGGGGAAACAGTCCAATACGGTCACCGTCTTCGAGCGCGCTGTCCATCTTCGCGTGAGACCCATTGCGCATGACGATGTGGATATCCGCCGGGTCGAGCTCCTCCTGAGAGACGACGTCGCGCACGGTCAATCCCGGTGCCGGCTCCACCTCGAAGCGCCGCTCCCCACGCCGGGACCTGGGAGCGAGCGTTGCAAACAGACGAACCTCGATCATGCGTTGGTAGCCTTTCCCGCCCGTGTATCCAAATGCAGTGGCTTGGTTATAATGGATACTACGCTTTTACCCCTCCGACTACACCAACCCCTCGGACCACCGTCCGTGCGGGGGCACCGGGAGGCAGTTGCATGGATGATTCCTGGAAGCAGTCCCTCATGACCGGGGACCAATGCGCGCTGTGCGAGGAGCCTCTGGGCGAGGAGCCGGTCGAACTCGAGGAAGAGGGCCGTCTGCTCATGATCTGCGGAAAGTGCGCGCTCGAGCGCAGGAGGGCGACCTCCGAGCAGGACCATGCCCGACCCCAAGCGACGGAATTGCTTCAGGCCGCCCAAACCCGGGCCGCAATACTCGACGAGATACTGGAGTACCGGCAGGCCGAGGAATCCCAACTCCAGGGACTGCGGGACTTCATCGATAAAATGGCGGACGCCCTATCGGCCGGCGAAGCGGCTGCCGAGGACTTGCGCCTGCGCCTGCGGCAGAGCCAAGCCGACTTCGCCAAGCTGGAGGACCGGGTGCGGCGGATGGAGAGTTCGGCCCGGATGCAAAGCGTCTCTGCCGCTCCCACGCCGCAATCCGGCGAGCCCGCCGAGCCGGCGAGCGTTCAGGGACATTCCCCGCCGCCCACTCCCGAACTTTCCCTGGAACCGGCAGAATTCGCGGTCGAAGATCTGCATCTCGTTCAGCGGCTGTTCAACGAGAGCGAGTTCACAGACAAGATGCGGAGCATCCGGCGCAGTTTGGGCAGCCCGGTGGTTCATCTGGCCCCGGTCAGCGGCCGACGGCAGGTGCTCATGACCGTCGCCTGGGAGATCGTTTGGTATCAGTTCCTGATCGAGCTCTCCGAGGACGCCGAGCAACCGGTGGCCCTCTTCGGCGAAGGAATGGAACTGGAGGAGCTGGGCGGACGCTTCGGTCAAGGCAACGCCGGCCTTGATGACAATGGTCGTCTGGACGCCTCGGAACTCGAGTTCGAGCTGCTCGAAGACCCGGATTCCGTCATCAGCGACACCTCTCCCGGACAGACCGCCCTGGAAGACGCCACGGAAGAGGTCTGGGATCGGCAGGGCTCTCCCGAGTTTCGCTGGGAGGACTGACGCGCGGTCCACGTGGCAGCGAAGACAGGGCGGCTCTCGAAAGAAGCCGTCTCATCGCCTGCTTACGTGTGGCCCCTTGTGAACTTTTTTGCTTTGGAGTTTCTTTTATTACTTAGACATGTTTTGCTAGGGTGACGTAGACAAATCTTCCTGTGAGGGTCTTATGTACGAGGTCAAACCTGACATCTTAGAGATCAGTAAGGCCCTCGGCGAGGAGACAAGATTCTCCATCTATCGGGAGATCGCCTCCGCCGGCCACCCTCTAACGGTCAAGGATCTGGTCGCGCGCTTCGGGATGCATCACAGCGCGATACGCATCCATCTCAACAAGTTGGAAGACGCGAGACTGATCGTATCGCAGAAGCAGCACAACCCGGGAACCGTGGGCCGTCCGCAACTGGCCTTCCTCCTCCATCCCGAGACCCTCTCGATCACGCTCCCCACACGCAACTACGAATTCCTTTCTGACTTGACCATGTCGCTTCTTCAGAGCGGGGGCGGGGCGGACTCGGCAGAGGGTTTTGGCTACACCTGGGGCGGAGCCTACGTCCAGAAGGTAGACCACGGGTGGGACGCGCCGGTTCCATTCGACCTGTCTGTAGACATCCTCATCGAGGTGCTCAACTCCCTGGGCACCAGCATCGAGAAGTCGCCGACCGCCGGACCCGCCGCCTGCATCCTGGAGCAGCACAACTGCCCCTTCCTCGAGGTCGCCCGCCGGCACCAGCCCCTAGTCTGCACGCTCTTGCGCGGAGTGGCTCGGGGAATTCTCGAGGCGCTGACCGGAGCCGAAGTCAGATGGGAGCACAAGTCCCGGTTGATCGATGGCGACGACGCCTGTGAAATTAGAGTGTCACTCGTCGAGCCGGCACTCGAGTTCGGCGAACCGGCCACTCTGAACTAGGAACTAAGTCTGGATGATTATCGGCCGGTGACAGCGCAGGCAGCGCTTGGCTTCCGCCCGCGCCACCGCGTCGCCGAGACCCAGTTCGGTGTGCTCGAAGTTCTGCCTGCGGTAGCCGGGCGGTAGCATCAGCATCTCGCAACGCTCGCCGTAGTCACCCCTAGGGTTGAGCGGATACCCGCTATCCTGAGCGCCAAAGTACACCGCCAGCCGCTCGATCTTGTCCTGGGAGTCCTCCGCAACGGGCTCGCCGCGCAGGAACATATCCATGTACTTTGCGACCTTCTTCCCGGCGAAGATCGCCTCGATCACGGAAGCTCCCCCGGTGACCGCGTCGCCGCCAACAAATACGCCCGGTTTGGTGGTCATGAACGTCCGACCATCAGCCTGGAGGTAGCCCCACTTATTGAGCTCCACCTGAGGGTCCGCCGAAAAGGGGGCGAAGTCCGGCATCTGTCCCACGGCCGCGATCACGGAATCAGTTTGCATGGAGAACGGCTCGCAATCGATGGCCACAGGGCTGCGACGTCCCGATTCATCGGGGGGGCCCAGCTCCATGGGTTGACAGACCAGGCCCGACACGCAGGTGTCTCCCTCACAGCTGATCGGAGCGGAGAGCAGACGGAAGTTGACCCCTTCCTCCTCGGCCTCCTCGATCTCCCAGGGGTTGGCCGGCATCTGCTCCCGGGCTCGACGATAGACCACGGTGACTTCCTTGGCGCCCAGCCGAATCGAGGTGCGCGCCGCATCCATGGCGGAATTGCCCCCGCCGATTACAAGCACTCGCTCGCCGATGTCAACCGCCTCTCCCAGTGCCACCTTGCGCAGGAAATCGATGGCGTCCATGGACCCGGGTAGATCCTCGCCCGGGATGCGCAGCGTCTTGCCCGAGTGGGCGCCCACGGCGATGAAGCTGGCGCCGAATTCCTCCTGCAGTTCGGCGAAGCTCACGTCCTGGCCCACGCATTGGTTGTACCGGATTTCCGCCCCCTCGCGCTCGATCAGGGCGACCTCCCGCCGGATGACTTCCTTCGGCAGGCGGTATTCCGGGATTCCCACCCAGAGCATCCCCCCGGGGACCGGCAGCGCCTCGAAGATGACCGGCCGGTATCCTCGGCGGGCAAGGTAGTAGGCGCAGGAAAGCCCGGCCGGGCCTGCGCCGACAATGGCGACCCGCTCACCGGGATTGGAGCTGGGGCCTACCGGCCCGCGGATGGCGGCCATCGCCGGAGCCTCCGCAGCTTCATCAGGACCCATGCCCAGATGCTCGCGCTGCTGGGTGCCCGCGCCCTGCATGTCGGCGTGTCCCCGTTGGCGACCGACGTCCAGCAGTGCCTCATCGTGATCGGCGCACCAGCGCTTGATGGAGTTGATGGCGATGGGCTCCCCGACGGCTTTCAGGGTGCAGTTGCCCTCACAAGGATGATGGCAGGTGCGCCCGATGATGGCGGGCAGCGGGTTGTCCTGCCGGACCACGCCGGCCCCGATGTGGGGGTGATCCTCAGCGGCCTGAAAGATGTACCAGGGGCAATCGACGGTGGAGGGACAGGTGGACCGGCAGGGCGCCGTCACCCACCCGTGGAAGTCACCGGCCTGCCCGCAGACCTCGCCCTCCAGGTGCCGCTGGAAGTCCGCCTCCCCCACTTCCAGCAGCCCCATCAGCGGATCGCGGATGGTGTTGCCGATTCCGCACCAGGAGGAGTCGTCGATCTGCTCGGTGAGAGCGCGCAGTTCGTCCATATCGGTGGGACTCGCTTCGCCGTCGCGCAGGCGATGGAGGATGCGCCGCATGATCTGCGTTCCGATGCGGCAAGGAGTGCAGCGCCCGCATGACTCCTCCTGGAGGAGGTCCAGATACTCGAGCGCCAACCGCACGAAGCAGACATCCTCGTGCGCCACCACCCCCCGCCAGGTGACTACAGCCTTGATCCCCTGGAGACCGGCGCCGCCCATCTGCTCGATGACCCGATCGACAGGAGGTCCGCCCAGGTTCTGGGTCAGACACGCGACGAATTCACCTTGACGCACAACATTCGGAGCCGCGGTCGACACCGGCAGTCCTCCTTTGCCTTCTTGGGCGCGATGGCGGGGAACCCCAAAGAGCATCCGCGCGTGGCACTGTACCAACGAGCCGCACCGACGAGCGACGGGTGCTAAAGTCCTGTGAATGCTCGGCCGCCTATTCTAGAACAGCTCTCACTCCATTACCAAGCTTTTGGGCTTTGGATCGACCCGCCTGGGCACAATGCAGTAGCGAAGCGGTTCACAATCAAGGTTCGGGGGCGGGCGGCGACTTGAGCCGGAGGCATTGAGAGGGCGGCCCTTCGGGGCAGGTGATTCGGAAGAGTCGACGGAGGAATGTTCGGAGGGGTTTGCGTGGAACGGCTTTGGGCTCCCTGGAGAATCGGCTACATCACTGCAGAAAAGCCCGAGGACTGCGTCTTCTGCCTCAGTCGGGAAGGCCGGGACGACGCCGCCGGCTACGTGGTGTGGCGTGGACCCGAAGCCTACGTGATGTTGAATAGCTACCCCTACAACAACGGTCACCTGCTGATAGCTCCCTACCAGCACACCGGGGAACTTGAGCAACTGCCCGACTCCACCCTCCAGGAGTTGATGTTCCTCGCGCGGGAGAGCGTCCGTCTGCTGAGGAGGGAATTCGGCTGCGAGGGGGTCAACCTGGGCGCCAATCTGGGCGCCGCGGCGGGCGCGGGAATCGCGGATCATCTGCACCTGCACGCGGTCCCGCGCTGGGCGGGCGACAGCAACTTCATGACCTCGGTCGCCGCCACCCGGGTTATACCGCAGTCGCTGGAGAGCGTCTGGGAAACCCTGCACCCAGCTTTTCAGAGAGCGCTCGGCCGCTAGAGCAAACCGCGCATACCCCACTGAAGGAAGTATCCGGCGAGCCCGAGGAGAAAGACTCCACAAAACCCGATCAGGGCTCGGTAAAACCGCCGGCTCAGAAACCGGCGACCGTAGGCGACTCCGTAGGAGACCAGGCCGTACCAGGTGAAATCCGCGCTGATGTGCCCGATGAAGAACGCCACCACTCCCCAGGGACCGAGCGCGGCCGCCGACACCACATAGGCCGCCCCTATAGAGGCCCACCAAAGGGACCAGTAGGGGTTCGAAGCGCTGATCAGGGCCCCCTGAGCCACGTGCCGGTACCAGGGACGCCGCGGGGAACGCTCATTAGTATTCCCGCCGGTTCGACCAGTCCCGTCAGCGACAGCGCCGGGAGGGACGACGCCGGTAGTAAGATCAGACGGAATGCTGGGAAATCCAGCAACACGGTTCTGCAGTCCGTCGCGCAACATCCCGGCACCCATCCAGAGCATGATCACTCCACCAAAGAGCGCGATCAGCGCGGGAAGTGTACTGCCGGCAAGAACCTGGGTGAGGCCCAGAGCCAGACCACCGAGCAGAACGAGTTCGAGCAGCGCATGGCCGACCATGGAAAGCGGACCCACATGCGGGCCCTCGCGAGCGCTTTCGGCGACGACAAGTGTCAGGAGCGGTCCAGGGACCAGGGCCCCCGAATAGCCGACGACGAGCGCCGTTAAGAAGACGAGGCCGAAGCCGAAGAGGCCTTCTCCTCCCACGGGCGGCCCTCCTGTTCGAGAATCTCGCGGAGCGCCGCGCGCGCGACCTCCATCTGGCCCTCGGTAGGCTCCTCGGTGGTGAGGAACTTCTGGAGCACGTACCCCGGCGAAGAAACCGCGCGCGCCAAAGTGGATTCCGGGTGGCGCGACATCCAACGGAAGGCTTCCATGGCCGTCCCCAGACTGACGAGGCCGGTCAGCAGAGTGGCGAAGGGTCCGGGCCTGCGTTGAACGCGGCGCATCAACACATTGCCGACCAGGTTGGTCGCCAGCAGGGGACCGACCAGGTTGGAGCCGCAGCGGTCGTGCTCCTTCGCCACCCGGCCCTCTCCGCCCTTTATCCAGCGTTCGTATTCACCGATCCCCCGGTGCTCGGCCCCGTGATAGCCCGCCAGGGATGAGTTCTTGAGCGCCAACACCGCCGGCGCGAGCGAGAGAAGCACGGCCGAGAGCTCCTGGCGGAGAACCGAATCTCCATCGCCCCGGCGAAGAACAGCGGTGAGTAACGAGGTGACCCCGATCGTAGCCGCCACGCGGCCGCTTTCGATGGGCAGCACTGCCTGTCCCAATTTGGATTTGACCTCCGGAAGAACGGCGAGCGCGTCCGCCAACCGCACGACACCCCTCAACAGCGGATACTTGTCGAGGGCGCGGCCGCCCAGAGGCATGCGCTTCTTGCCGGAGGCAACCGATATCCCGCCCGAGTTGTCTCTGACCGCGGCAGCCCAGTATCCCGGAGAGTGAATGAGCAGGCCGTTGTGGAGGGCCATGCCACCCAGGCGCAGTTGCCCGGCGTCTGGGTGACTTCGGCGCGGGGGGTTATCACTGTTGGTGTTCATCGTGGGAAATTAGCACAGCACAGAGAACTCGTCCGCTTCCGCATTGGTCGCTTCGGCATCGGCCCAGTCATCCCTCGGGTCGGCCCAGGACCGTGTTGGGGCCCGGCTAGGTGCCGTCCTCCCCCTCAGGGGCAACGACCGGCACCTGGCTGACCACGCGTCCCATGTCCCTCAAGCGGTAAGGCGCGTACACAGTGATGGCCAGTACCGCCGCGACGAGGCCCATGAGCGTGAAGACGCGTTCCACTCCCAGCAACGTTCCGAGCGCGCCGCCCATGAACAAGCCGGTCGCGCTGGCAAGCTGCCCGAAGCCACTGCGGATGGCGATGACCCTGCCTTTGTCCGGACGAGGTTCGATTTCCTGAAATAGGGTCATCGACCCCACGATCATGCCGACGTTGGCAACCGCTCCCAAGGCGAGCAGCCCAACCGCGAGCGGGAAGCTGTGAGCGAGTCCCACAAGACTAAGGCAGGCCGCCATCCCCAGCATCGAGACGAAAACGTAGGTATTCCTATCGCCGCCGTAGTTCAGGCGGCTCGCGAGGAAACCGCCGGCAAGCCATCCAAACGAGGTGATCATCTCCATGATGGAGAAACCCCTGGCTCCCACGTCGTATACATCCAGCGCCAGCGCATACGCGTTTGGTGTGGCCATCATCAGAACACTCATCGGGACGAGCGAGATGAGAAAGTTTGTGCGCAGGTCCGCCCGGGACCAAATGACCCCTAGCGCGCGGGGAGACTGCCGGATAAGGGCGATAAGCCGGGGCGCAGGCCCCACGGGCAAGACCCGGGGCAAACCAAACAGCAACGCCGCCGAACCCAAGTAGGTCGCTGCATCCAGGGCGAAGGTGGCAAAGTAGCCGACGGTGACGACAAGCGCACCGCCGATCAGGTAGCCGGCAAGCTCGGAACCGTCCCTCGCTATGCTCAGATAAGAGTTGGACTTGATCAGGTCCTCTCGCCTGACGACCTCCCCGACGAGTTTGACCTGCGAAGGGTTGAAGATCGAAGCCAAGACGCCAATGGTCGCCGACACCAGGTAGACGAAGCCAACCGAGAGTCCCACCACGACGGGGAGCGAAAGGATGAGCAAAGTGCGCCCGACGTCAGCGATCACCATCAGGCGGCGGGCTTCGAAGCGGTCGAGCAAAGCGCCGCCGACAAAACTCATTACCACGAGGGGGAGAGTGGCGGACGCCAAGATCCCGCCCATGTGAAACACAGAGCCGGTGCGATCGAAGATCATCACCGCCAAGGCAACCGTGGAAATCGAAGTGCCCAGACTGGACAAGCCCTGCGCGAACAAGATGCGCAGCAGAACCCTATTCTCTATGAGTCACCCCCTCGGTCACCCGCTTATCTCGGCCCGGATCACCCTCCAGCGCTGAGAACCACTCTACCACCAACATCTCCACTTCCCCTGCAACCAAAGGTGGAAGTTGGCTGGGAATTCGGGGGTCGTCCGGGCTGCCGCGATCACCCGAACTCTACGTAATATCCCGAAGGAAACGAACCTTCTGGAACTGCACCCTGAAGTCGGCCTCCTGTCCCCGCCGGTAGTCTTCATCGCCCCGGCCGAGCACGGCCAGAAAGGCCTGGGCTACGTAGGGATCGAACTGACTCCCACTTCCAGATCGCAGCTCTGCCATTGCCTCCTCCGGCTCACGGCGGCGGCTGTAAGGCCGCTTCGAAACCATTGCGGAGTAACTGTCGGCTATCGCCACGATACGGCTGATCAGGGGAATTTCGCCCGCGCCTAACCCCCGGGGATACCCCTGGCCATCGAACCGCTCGTGATGATGAAGAATGATTCTTCCAAGCTCTTCGAACTCTGTCATATTGCTGAGAATCTCCTGCCCCGCGCCGGCATGGCCCTGCACCACCCCCCAATCGGCCTCGCCCAGCGTTGTCGGGCAGTTGAGAATGCGGTCGGGAACGCTGATCTTGCCAACGTCGTGGAGCAGTCCGCCGAGATGGGCCAGGGCACGTTCCCGGGAGGAGAGTCTCAGTTCTGCGGCGGTGTCATAGGAATAGAGGGCTACGGCGGCGGAATGGTGCCCTGTGTAGTTGTCCTTCAGATCGAGCGCGGTGAGCATGCTCCCTGCCATCTCCAGCGAGAACTGCTCCAAGCTATGAGCGAGGTCGCGCTCCCGAGCAAAAGCGCGAAACGCGTAGACGAGGCCTAGGATCGGGAGCAGGTAGAGCACCAGGCTGCTCGCTCCATAGCGGTCGAAGCTGAAGAGCAGAACCAGGCTCATGAAGAGGAAGAACAGATGGAAAGGAATGAAAGGTCTAAACGCCTCCTCGAAGAAGTCCCTCGGACCTATCCCTCGGCGTACAGCCATGAGGGGCATGAAAAGCAGATAGTTGCACGCTTGATAGCAGAGCGCCGACACCAACCCGCCGACGATGATTTGCATCACATGAGTAGGGAGTGCTCCAATCAACGCCCAGTATGCGAGGCCCGTTGCTCCCGATGTAAACGTAAACGCACTCACATAGAAGGCATTCCGCACCGGA
Organism: Actinomycetes bacterium; assembly: GCA_024637095.1. Lineage (GTDB taxonomy): Bacteria > Actinomycetota > Thermoleophilia > RBG-16-64-13 > RBG-16-64-13 > Soudan-30. The sequence continues at coordinate 69,118 of JAGXFV010000030.1, read as the reverse complement.
TTTCCGCGTTGGAACCAGGCGGGTAGTGTTCCCGCCGCAACGATGGCTGCGGCAAACGGGCCCAGGATCGTAGCCGCAAGGAAATCGGGCAAGAAGGCAGCGGAAATTTCCACTCCATTCCCTATTGAGATCTTGTTCTTCTCGGCGAAGATCCCAACGAGAATGAAGAAAACCACCGCAAGCGGGGAAAATGTGGGAAGGGCCTGCCATGTAAGTTGCAGATACCCGAGAAAGCCCACAAAGAAGGCGGCGCCCATCACGACCAGAACGACGTAAAGTTGTCCTAGGTCGACACGAGCACCGCCGTCATCCATCGTGCCAGCTCTAACCGGCGAACTGGCTTCAGCGGAATTCAATCCATTCTCTCCCAGCGGGAATACAGATTCTCAATTTCGTATTCGGCAACCGCTGAGTCAGACTTTATCGAGATCTTCCGCCGGACAAAAGGGCAACTACCAACCGGAAACCCGCATACCAATCTCCTCTCTCCCGTGGCCGCCCCTTCCGGGGCCGGTGTCGCACCATCCCCTTCAGATCCTTCGGCGGCCAAACTTTGCAGCGACCAAGTCTTCCGGGGGTCCCATCCTCCCGGTCAACCGGCCTCGGACCTAGGACCCTGCATTCCATCCAATGCGATGCAACTGGGTTTCATCCTGTTAGCCCAAAGCAGTCTAGACATTATCGTCGGCTAGAAGATATGTCAAACGCTAATGGTGCTACTGCCGTCGAGTAGAGATATATCTATCTATGAGAGTCGACAATCTTTCGACAGGTGATAAAAATAGTGTTTGCGTACTCTAGCGGTGGCACCGCCCGCCGTCACGCATGCCCCACACTACAGATAACCCCCCATAAATCCTCATCATGGCTGCAATGGCTGAACTATCGGACGGTGAGTGGCAGCATTAGGAACCGACAAAACAAACTACTACTTCACATCGTAACGTCGAAATGGCACGAGATAATCAGTTTATGGTGCACATAAAGATGCTGGCAAGAGGCTTCAACGGGTACGTGAGAGCCGTCCTGGGAGTCGAATCGTCTGAGAGTCCATCCATCGGACGGATGCTATTCTGAAGGCCATGACCTGCCTACCCGAGAACCGCGAGCGGATCATGCGCTTCATCCACAAGGCCTACCAGGCCAACGCAGAAGTTGAAGTCTCCGGACAAGAACTGCAGCACGAACTCAACTTGCCGGCCGAGGAGATCAGGGATTGCGTGGCGAACCTCGCGTCCTCCGGCCTGGTAAGCGCGGAGTTCTTCCCGATCAACATCTGGGTTCGGCTGACCGACGCGGGCGCCAAGAAGGCATAGGACGGCCGGGCCCGAGGGGCCTGGCTCAATTGCGTGCTCGGCTAGGAGCCCGGCTAGCCTTCCCACTTGATAAGCGGCATCTCGTTCGGGATGAGAACATCCTCCCGTTGGGGAATCAACCTGACGGCGAAGCCGTGGCGCCCCGAATTCGGAGTCGGCAACGCCGCCCGGTATGCATGTAGCGAGCCCTCCGAGCGAACCCACTCGAGTTCGATGGGCGTGCCACCCAGGATTTGCTCGTCGGGACCCAGTCTCCCGAAGTATGCCTCGACCCGCACGTCGGAGGGCTGCAGGCTACCCAAGGCCACGCGGGCCTCAACGCCCAACTCCTGGCCCACTGTCAGGCTATTCGCCCTGAGCTCCCGCACTGAGTCCACGCGAACCTGCTGCCAGGCATCGGTAACACAGGCCTTCCAACTCACCAGTTCCTTTGCCTTTTGGAAGTCTCCTCGGGAAAGCCGTGCGTAGTGCTCCGCCGCCGGCAGGTAGAAGCGCTCCGCGTATTCCTTGACCATCCGCGTGCTGGAGAACTGCGGGCTGAGCCACTCGATGGAGTTCTTCATCATTGCGATCCAACCGCGCGGCAGGTTGTCCGGTCCCCGGTCGTAGAAGAGCGGAACCACTTCCTGCTCGAGAATCGAGTAGAGGGCCTGGGCCTCGACGCGGTCCTGGTATTCGAAGTCCGTGTACTCCTCGCCACGCCCGATGGCCCAACCCGCCCCGGGCCGGTATCCTTCGGCCCACCAACCGTCCAGGACTGAGAGATTGAGCGCTCCGTTGAACACCGCTTTCATGCCACTGGTTCCGCTGGCCTCCAGAGGCCGCCTGGGGTTGTTGAGCCACACGTCGGCGCCTTGGACCAGCACCCGCGCTTTTTCGATATCGTAATCCTCCAGGAATACCAGCCGGTGACCGAGGTCCCTTTCCTTCGCGAAGCGCACGATCTGACGGATGAAGTCTTTGCCCGCGTCGTCTCGGGGGTGCGCCTTGCCGGCGAAGATCAGCTGGACCGGCCTCTCTTCGCTGCGAAGGAGGGCCTCGAGGCGTTCCGGCTCGCGCAGGATGAGGCTCGCCCGTTTATAGGTGGCGAAACGGCGGGCGAAACCGATAGTCAGAGCGTCAGCATCGAGCCCCTGCCGCGCGCGCTCACGCTCCATTCGCGAGGCGTTGCGGCGGATGAGCTGCTCCTCCAAACGTGAACGGGTGTAGGCGACCAGAGCCTCCCTTTGCCTCACGTGAGTCCGCCAGAGTTCCTCGTGCGGGATTCGGTGGACCAAGGCCCATACCAGCTGATCGCTCGGATCCTCCCGCCAACGGGGCCCGAGATAGCGATCGAACAGAGCGGCCATCTCGGCAGATACCCAGCCCGGGACCAACGCTCCATTGGTGACATAGGAGACCGGCACCTCGGACTCGGGAAAATCGGCCCAGGCCTCCATCATCATCCGTGCGGTGACGTCCCTATGCAGTTCGCTGACCGCGTTCCGGCGGGGCGCGTGGCGCACCGAGAGCGCGGCCACGTTGAACGGCTCGGCCTGATCCTGCGGGCGCACGCGCCCCTTGGCGATGAACTCCTGAAAGCCCAGGCCGAGCTGCTTGATGTAGTTCGAGAAGTATTTGTCCATCAGCTCTGAGGAGAAGAGATCGAATCCCGCGGGCACCGGGGTGTGAGTGGTGAAGAGGGTACCCGCGCCGGCCACCTGCCGGCCGGTTCGGTAATCGAGGCCCGCTTCCTCCATCAGCCGCCGCACCCGTTCCAACGAGAGAAAGGCCGAGTGACCCTCGTTCATATGACAGACTTCCGGCCGGATGCCCAGTGCTTCTAACACCCGAATGCCGCCGATACCCAGCACTATCTCCTGGCGTATCCGCTCTTCGGGCCCACCGCCGTAGAGTTCGTCGGTGACGTCGCGGTCTACCGGCGAGTTCTCGGGCAGATTCGTATCGAGCAGGTAGAGAGGAATTCGACCCACCTGCGCCTGCCACACGCGGATGGGGACTTCGCGTCCGGCGAGATCAACGTGGACGCGCAGATGATCGCCATTCGCATCGAGGACGGGGGTGATGGGCATGGTCGAGAAGTCGTTGACCGGATACTGCTCCAGTTGCCATCCGTCGGCATTCAGGTATTGCTTGAAGTAGCCCTTCTGGTAGAGAAGCCCGATTCCGGTCAGCGGCAGATCCAGTTCGCTCGCCGTCTTGAGGTGGTCTCCGGCCAGCACGCCGAGACCGCCCGAGTAGATGGGAAGGCTTTCGGTCAGACCAAACTCCATGCAGAAATAGGCGATGTTGATATCAGCCGCCTCGGGATGGCGCCTGGGGAACCACCCGGGCTCCTCCATATAGGCTTTGAAGGTGGAGCAAACCCGGTCGAGGTGCGCCAGGAGGGCGTCGTCCTGAGCGGCCGCCTCCAGACGGTCCTGGGCGATTCGCTGCAGCATCAGCACCGGATTGTGCCCGGTGTCCCGCCAGAGTCCCGCCCCAAGGCGCTCGAATAGCTGAACGGCATCGTTGTCCCAGGTCCACCGCAGGTTGTAGGAAAGGTCGGCCAGACAACTCAAGCGAGGCGGCAGTGCCGGCTTCACGTCGTACTGATGGATCTTCGGCATCGACTAGCTCCTTATATCTCCCGCAAAACCCCTCACCCGGGGCAGACCAGGCCCGCAACAGCGCCATCTTATCGCAGCGCTCGACATCGGCTCAAAGTTGGGGTTTTGCCTAAGGCCCCGCGCAGGCATCTAGTTCCTGAGACGGTTGAGGCGGTCACCCAGGCCGTCCGGCTCGACACAGGAGGTATACCGTGATTATTCCCCTTTCCGTCGGAGAGACGGCGCCTGACTTCACGCTGCCTTCGCACCAGAGCGAAGAGGTCACGCTCAAAGACCTGCGAGGCAAGAACGTCGTAGTCTTCTTCTACCCTCTCGACTGGACCCCGGTCTGAAAGCGAGAGCTCCCGACCCTGCAGCAGCAGCTGTCGAAGTTCGAGGAGCTCGATGCCCAGGTTCTGGGGATCAGTTGCGATTCGATTCCGTCGCACGTAGCGTTCGCCAAGGATTGCGGAGGGATTGACTTCCCCCTGCTAAGTGACTTCTGGCCACACGGAGAGGTGGCGGAGAAGTTCGGTGTCCTTATGAAAGAGCAGGGACATCCTCGCCGCAGTGTGTTCGTACTCGACGGCGAGGGGGTGGTCAGATGGGCCTATCACGCCGACATGAGCGAACAGCGGGAAGTCGAGCAGATACTGAAGGCTCTGGAGGACATACGCAAGGATGCGACAGAGTAAGCCGGCAAGAGGCCAGGGCGGGATCCGCGCCCGCCCTGGCCCGCCACAGGCAGCCTTAGGCCACCTGCTGCCTGCCGCTGACGGTGATCACGGTTTCCTGGACGGGCGCTTCGAGACCGGCGATCTCGGCGGCGCGGCGCACAAGGGCGACCAGGCCGAAGCAGCAGGGAACCTCCATGTGGGCCACGGTCACCGAGCGGGGCCGGGATGCGCGGAAGAGTTCGGCGAGCTTCTCGAGATGAGCCTGTGCATCGTCCAACTTCGGGCAGGCCAATACCACGCTCCGCCCATCCAGAAAGTCCTCGTGGAACATCCGGTATGCGACGGGCGCGCAGTCCGCGGCCACGAGTAAGTCTGCGTCGCGGAAGTACGGGGCCAGAGGGTTGACCAAGCCCAGTTGAACCGGCCAGTGACCCAGCAGGCTATCGGAGCTTCGCTCGTCGCGCGCGGCGTCACCCGCTCCTGGCGTCTCTCCCGGCGCTCCGCCCTCGGGCGAAGCCTGGATCTCGGAGCGGTTCAGGGTCATCGCCAGAGAGCCGGGGCAGCCACTCATCGCCGGAGCAGGCGCCGCCTGGGCAGTCTGTCCGAGCTCCTCCAGTCGCCGCGCCACCGCTTCTTCGTCGAACTCGGGGGCTTCGCGCTCTTCGACGGTCAGGGCCCCCTCGGGACAGTGCCCGAGGCAGGCTCCCAGGCCATCGCAGAGGAATTCCTCTACAACGCGCACCTTGCCGTCCACGATCTCGAGCGCGCCCTCAGCGCAGTTGGGTATGCACTCCCCGCACCCCGTACAGAGGTCCTCGTCGATCACTACCATCTGTCGTTTGGCCATCTTCTCTCCCCCAGCGGTTTTACTTTTGGGGCAGTTTACACTACGCTGATAGTGTTTTCCATGATTGACAGGATGGGAAATATCGGAACGCGACGGGTATCGAGACCCGAGGAAATGCATCCGAAGCGGCCTTGACCCAGGGAGGGAACGGTGGAGCTCACGGAACGGCAGAGGAGACTGTTACACGTGGCGGTGCAGCGCTACGACACCCAGGCGGGGGCAGCTCACCTCGACCCGCTCCTGCTCGAAACAGAGTTAGGTGCGAGCCTCGGGGAATTGGTGTCCGACGTGGACGCCCTGGAATCGGGTGGCTACGTGGAGCGGGCGAAGGCAGCTGAAACCGGCGAGGGCGTTTCCGAGCAGCCCGAAGGTGCCGAGGCCACGCCGGAGAAGAGCTGGGTCTTGCGGCCAACCGACAAGGGACTGATGTCGGCAATGGGCTTCTAGGGGGAATGGGCTTCTAGGGGGAAGTGATTCTCCAGGGCTACGGCAGGCCGAGCAGCTTGTGGAGTTGCAGGGAGAGCCGCCAATGAGGATGGCTCAGAACCATGTCCACGGCTGAGTGCACCGTGTCCTCGCCTCCCCCGTCCTCCGGTTGAATCGAGATCGCCGCCTGAGGGAACTCTCTTTCCAGACGCTCTCCGATCTCGGCGTCGAACTCGCCGTCCACTATCAGCTTGAGCTCATCGATTCTCGCTCGGAAAGACGAGTCAACTGCATACGATGGGGGCTTGGGGCTGACCGTTACCCAGGCAAACGAAACTCCCGCGGGAAGAGCGACCGTCCCGTTGGTTTCCAGATGCAGGGCAATCCCGTGCTTCGCCAGGAGCCGGGAGAAAAGCACCGACTCCTCGGCCTGCAAGAGCGGCTCTCCTCCGGTGAGGCAGACGCGCGGCATTCCCAGCTGACCCGCCAACTCCTCCACCTCGACCTCGCGCCCGGATTCCGGGTCCCAGCTCTGCGGGGTGTCGCACCACCTGACGCAGGCGAGCCCCTCGAGCGGAGCGTTGCAGCCTGCCAGCCGTACGAACGTCATGGGCGCACCGGCCCAGAGTCCCTCACCTTGAAGACTGTCGAAGACCTCTAGTACCCGCATCTTCCCTCCCCAGTGAGTGGCGGCAGGGGCCGGGCCTCTACGCCTCCACCTCGGCGTAAGTGTCAGGTGTTTCCCAAAGGCGGATGCGCCGCACAGGGAGATCCGCTTCGCTCAGCCGGTCGAAGATCCAGGCGGCAATCCTCTCGGCGGTGGGTGCAAAATCGAGCACCTCATTGAGATAGCGATGGTCGAGAGGTTCGATCACCAAGCGCTTAACCTCTTCTTCCAGTCGGGAGAAGTCCATCACCATGCCGGTTTCGGGCCCGGCCTGTTCTATCGGGCCGCTGACCGACACCTCCGCCTTGTAGGTGTGGCCATGGATGTTGCGGCACTTGCCCAGGTGATCGGGGAGGCTATGGGCGGCGTCGAACAGGAGAATGGTCGTTATCGTGGTCTTCATGCTCGTTCCTCGAAGGGGTGGATCAACCGAAAAACCCGCTACTCAACGGTCGCGGCGTAGGAAAGGGGATCCGCCGCCCCCGCCTCGGCAAACGCCCGAAGGCGGGCCTGGCAGGTGTCGCACTCTCCGCAGGCCGGTTGGGTCCCCTGGTAGCAGGAGTGTGTCAACTCGTAGGCCACCTGGTGCTCGAGTCCCCAGCGCAGAATATCCGCCTTACTCCAGTCCACGAAGGGCGCCCGCACCCGGATTTGATGCTGAGTGCCCATTCTGACCGCCTGATCGGCGGCCGCGATGAACCCCGGGCGGCAGTCGGGGTAGCCGCTGTAGTCGTCGCGATGGACGCCCAGCCAGATGACGCCCGGGCCGCGCGCATCGGCGAGTGAGGCCACCGCAGCTATGAAGAAGAGGTTACGCGCAGGAACGTAAGTGGGAGCGACGCCTGCCAGTTCGTCCAGGTCCCTCCCGCGCGGGACGTCTCGTCCGGCGTCGGTCAGGGCGGAGCCCGAGATGGGCGGTAGGCCCAGCGTCTGGTGGGTGACGCCGTAGTGCCGCGCGACCCGCCCTGCAGCCTCGAGTTCCACCGCGTGCTTCTGCCCGTACAGAATGGTGACGGCTTCGATGGGCTCCTCCGAATAATGCCCGCGCAGCCACCGCAAGAGGGTAGTGGAGTCCAGACCGCCGCTCAACAGCACGAAGTGGGTCACTCCCGCTCCCCGTGCTCGGCCGTGATCACCGTCTTGACGTTGCCGCGCACGTTGAAGTCCCCGCTCACGCGGATCCAGTGCGGATCGAGAACGCCAACGAGATCGTCCAGTATTTGGTTTACTACCGCCTCGTGCGAGATGCAGACGTCGCGGTACTTGTTGATGTAGAGCTTGAGCGAGCGCAACTCCACGATGACTTCCCGCGGCTGGTAGGAAATCCTCATGGTGGCGAAGTCCGGGAAGCCCGAGCGCGGGCAAAGACAGGTGAACTCAGGGGTCGCCATGCGCACCGTATACCGCCTTTGCGGAGACGGATTCGGCCAGGTCTCGAGCCCGCCTTCCTCGATGGCCCGGGTCCCATACTTTTTCTCTTCCACGTTCTCGTTCTCTCCGTAGGCTTTCGGCCCAGCGACTTCCGGTCGTATGATGGAAAGGGTAGCACGCAGGTCGGACGGCGGAGGAGGCCAACGAGCGACCAGGCCGGCGGGGAGCCGGCCTGCAAACCCAAGGAGGGAGACGGCATGGGCGTCGAGATGGGCAGCGAGCCCTTGGGAACCATCGTGCTGGCGTACGACGGCTCGGAGGGCTCGCACAAGGCGGTCGAATACGCGGAGAGACTGGCTGCGCGCGAAACCACCCAGATCATAGTGGTGGTCGCTTTCCCGGCCTATCCCCGAGTGACGTCCCCGTCCAAGGACGACGCCCGGGACATACGCGAAGCGCGAGAGGCCGCGGAGCAGTTGGTCGAAGAGCTGCGCAGACGCGGGTTCAACGCACAGGCCGACGTGCTGGAGGGTCCCGCGGCCGGCGCGATCATCCGTGCCGGCGACGCCCACGAGGCCGATCTCATCATCGTGGGCAGCCGAGGGTTCGGCTATTTCACCGGACTGCTGCTTGGCTCGGTTTCGGACCGAGTCGTGCACTACTCGACCCGTCCGGTGCTGGTGGCGCGCTGATGCCGGTGCGGATGATTTCCCGCTCTCGAGGTTTCTTCCGGTCGGCTGTAGGGAGAACGTAGGGCGATGGACTACCTCAAGACCCTCAAGCCGAGGATAGTAGCCCTGTTTCTGGTCAGCGCTTGGGTTGCCTGGACCCTCGCCGGTGGCCGGCTTTTTGCATTTTCCATGGTTTTCACACTCGCGGGGCTCGCCTTCTGCGTCGCGGGCGCCTCTGCCCTCAACAACTATCTCGAACGGGACCGCGACCGCCTGATGCTGCGGACGCAGGGCCGTGCGCTGCCCTCCGGCCGCGTTCTGCCCGGGCGGATTCGCACCCTCGCCGTGGCTCTATTGCTGTCGGGGGTCGTCGTCCTGTGGTTCGCAGGCGGCCCGCTTGCCGCCTGCTTCGGCGGCCTTGGCGCCGCCTACTACCTGATCGCGTACACGCTTCTGCTCAAACCGCGAACCGCCTACAGCGCGGTCCCCGGCGGCTTGGCCGGGATCTTCCCGCCTTTGGTGGGCTGGGCCTCGGCCGGCGGGAGCTTCTCGGCCGAGATCGTGGTTCTCTGCGGAATCGTCTTCTTGTGGTCTCCGCCCCACTTTTGGGCGCTGACCCTGGCCAGAGCCGAGGACTACCGGAGTGCCGGAATCCCCGTACCCGGCTCCCATTGCGGGGTTGCCGTGGCTCGGCTGCAGATCGTCGCATACACATCCGCCCTGGTGAGCCTTTCTCTGCTCCCCGGGGTGCTGGGATTCGCCGGCCTGGCCTACCTGCTGACGGTACTGGCGGGGGGTGTCCTGTTCGGCGGTGCTGTCCTGGCGCTCGCCTTGACCCGGCAGGCCCACTGGAACACGGTGGTTTACCGGCTCTCCGGCCCCTACCTCGGCCTGCTCCTCCTGGCCTTGGCCCTGGGAGCGGACGGCACCTCAAATGCGCAAGAAGCCCTGGTGAGGGCGGCCGGTTGAGGCTCGGCAAACGGCTGACCCAATTGCCGGTGGCCCTCGGGCTGCTGCTTGGGGTTCTGCTGACCGCTTCGGGCTGTGAAGGCGCTCCCTCGATCCTTCAGCCGAGGGGTAATGACGCCGCCGAGATACGCGACCTGGCCATCATCCTGCTCGCGATCTGCGGCGGGATCTTCCTGATCGTTCAGGCATGGCTCATATACAACATCGTGCGTTATCGCCGCCGGAGCGCAGAAGAACCGGTTCAGGATCACGGAGACATCCGCATGGAGCTCACGTGGACGGTGATTCCGATCCTGATCGTGATCGTGATCTTCATCCTCACGGTCAACTACATGGACGTGCTCACCAATCCGCCCTCCAACATGGAGATCGACGTCACCGGACGCCAATGGTGGTGGGAGGTGACTTACCCCGCCGGCGACTTCACGACGGCCAACGAGTTCTACGTTCCCATCGACAAAACGGTCAGGGCGCGTCTGGAATCCGCCGACGTGATCCACAGCTTCTGGATGCCGCAGATCGGAGGCAAGATGGACATGGTGCCGGGACACATCAACCAATCTACCTTCACCATCACCACAGAGGGCGAATACCTGGGCGAGTGCGGAGAGTTTTGCGGAGTGCAGCACGCCCACATGCGCTTCCTGATCTTCGCCGTGGACGCGGCCACCTTCTCGGAGTGGGTGGAACAGCAGCAGCAACCGGCAGCCCCGGCCGAGGGAGAGCAGGCCCAGGCGGGAGAAGCCCTTTTCTTGTCGGCGGGCTGCGGCGGCTGTCACACTGTACGGGGCCTCGAGGGTGCCGCCGGCCTGACCGGTCCCGACCTGACCCATGTCGCCGGCCGCACCTCTCTCGCAGCGGTGACGCTCGACAACACTCCCGAGAACTTGGCCCGATGGATCGACAAGCCGCAAGAGGTCAAGTCCGGCAATCTGATGCCCGAAGTCGCCGTGAGCAATGACGAAATCCAGGCGCTGGTCGCCTATTTGGAGGGACTCGAGTAGATGAGCATGGACGTCACCCGGACAGCCATGCAGTCAGGCGGCTCACCCAGGCATCATGCGGCCGGCTGGACCTCGTGGCTGACGACGACCGACCACAAGCGCATCGGCATCCTCTACATCACCACCTCGCTTGCCTTTTTCGTGGTCGCCATCGCCCTGGCCCTCCTGATGCGGACCCAACTGGCCGTGGCCAACAATGATTTCCTCAGCCCCCAGACCTATAACCAAGTCTTCACCATGCACGGAACCACCATGATCTTTCTGGTGGTGATGCCCTTGCTTGGCGGTTTTGCCAACTATCTGATTCCTCTGCAGATCGGCGCCCGAGACATGGCCTACCCTCGGCTCAACGCGCTCAGCTACTGGGTCTACGTCGCGGCCGCACTTACGCTCTACACCAGCTTCATCTTCTCCACCGCGGTCGATACCGGCTGGTTCAGCTACGCGCCCCTCACCTTGCCGGCCTATTCGCCGCACGAGGGTATCGACTTCTGGATCCTGTTCATCGTCCTGGCGGGAATCTCCAGCATCCTGGGAGCCCTCAACGTCGCCGCCACCACTATCAAGCTGCGCGCCCCGGGGATGGGGCTCTGGCGGACGCCGCTCTTCACCATCACCAACTTCATCAACTCGTTCCTCATCTTGGCGGCGATGCCGAGTTTGACCGTGGCGGTAGCCCTCCTCTACTTCGACCGGCAGCTCGGCACCTCTTTCTACGACGCCAATCTGGGGGGTGATCCGCTTGTCTGGCAGCAGCTCTTCTGGTTCTTCGGTCATCCCGAGGTCTACATCCTCATCCTGCCGGCGTTCGGAATGATCTCCGAAGTGACACCGGTGTTCTCGCGAAAACCGCTCTTTGGCCGGACCGCGCTGATCATCGCCTCCGGGCTGATTGGCTTCTACGGCTTCACCGTCTGGGCGCACCACATGTTCGCGGTGGGCCTCCCCTTCTGGTTCAACGCCATAATGGCCGGTACTAGCTTCACCATCGCGATTCCCACCGGGATCAAGATCTTCAACTGGCTGGCGACCATGTGGCGGGGGTCGCTGATCTTCACGACCTCGCTGCACTTCGTCCTCGGCTTCATCTCGCTGTTCGTCATCGGAGGGCTGACCGGCGTCACCCTCGCCACGGTCCCCTTCGACTGGCAGGTGACCGACACCTATTACGTGGTCGCCCACTTCCACAACGTACTCCTCCCCGGCAGCCTCTTCGGCATCATGGCCGGCATCTTCTACTGGTATCCCAAAGTCACCGGTCGGCTGCTCAACGAACGCCTGGGCAAGGCCCAGTTCTGGCTGTTCTACTTCGGGTTCATCGCCACCTTCTTCCCGCTCTACATCGTCGGCCTGCTGGGTATGCCCCGCCGGGTCTACACCTGGGACAGCGGCCAGAGTTGGGACGTCTACAACATGATCTCCACCATTGGCGGCTTCGTCATCGGGGTCGGAGTGCTGGTCTTTGCCTACAACGTGCTCGCCAGCCTTCGCAAGGGAGACCGCGCCGGGAACGATCCCTGGGATGCCTGGACCCTCGAGTGGGCCACCACCTCACCACCGGCCCACGAGAACTTCGAGACCCTGCCTCCCATCCACAGCCCCCGCCCGCTCTGGGACCTCAAGCATCCGGAGAATCCGGACGGCGTCCCGCCGGAGAACTGGCGGGACGCCTACACGGCCAGGGAACTCGAAACCCGCCTCGACGAAGTGCAGCCGGCGCCGGACGCCCCCTACGGTTCGTCCATTCCTATTCTCGTGGCCGTCGGCCTGCTGGCCGTCGTAGCCGGGTTGTTGCTGACGGTCGAAGTGGTGGTGCTCGCGGTGGTGTTCGTCTTAGGCGCACTGGTCGCGTGGGTGTTCCAGTCGGCGCCCGCCCCCGCTCTAGCTCCGCCGATCCTCGTAGGCAACCAACAACTCGAGGAGAAGTCCAGGTATCAGGGACGCTTCGACACCGGGACGCTCGGCGTGATGCTCTTCATCTTCTCGGAGGTCATCTTCTTCACCTCCTTGATCTACGCCTACGTCGACCTCCGCGTGGCCCAGATGACCTGGCCCCCGGAGGGCCTCCCCGACCTGGAGGTAGGCCTGCCCGCGGTGGCCACCCTCTTCCTGATCGCGAGCGGAGTGGCCGCCCACTACGCGCTGATCAGCCTTGAACACGAACGCAAGCAGCGCTTCCAATGGGTGCTGGCTTTGGCCATCGCCCTGGGGGCCACTTTCCTCGGCATTCAGGGCTATGAGTATTTGAATTCCGAATTCAGCATCAGCGACGGCGTCTACGGCGGCACCTTCTTCACCCTGACCGGCTTTCACGGAGCACACGTCACCGCCGGACTTCTGGCCTTCCTGCTCATCTGGGCTCGGACCTTCAAGAAAGGTGGGCGATTCCCTAGCCAGCACGCCGCCCGAGGAGCCACCTACTACTGGCACTTCGTCGACGTCGTCTGGCTGGTCATTTTCACGCTGATCTACCTCTGGTAGCCCCAGCCGGGGTCAGCTCGTCCGTGATTCTCGTGGCTTCCCTAGCCCCGTAGGGAGTCGCCTGCTGGGACCCAAATGTGATAGTAAGGTCCCGGCAAATTATCGGGGCCATCTGTGACCGTCTGCTGGGGAGCGGGCGGGCGCGAAGGAGCTGACAGGGGAAGAAAGTCGATCGGAATGTCTAGGGAGGACTAGTGGACTGGCTGGAAAGCTTCTTCCGCCTGCGCGAGCGCAACACCAATCTCCGCACGGAGACCATCGCCGGCGTGACGACCTTCATGACGATGGCGTACATCATCTTCGTGAATCCCGGCATACTGTCGGCGGCCGGCATACCCTTCGAGGGCGCCGCGACCGCGACCGCTTTCGGTGCGGCGCTTATGTGCCTGATGATGGGCCTGATCACCAACCGCCCGCTGGCGCTGGCTTCGGGCATGGGCCTGAACGCCGTGGTGACTTTTTCGGTGATCGGCTTCCAGCAGGCGAACGTCCCCTGGCAGGTCGGTATGTCCGTCATTTTCGCCGAGGGTCTTATCATCCTCGTGCTGGTGCTCACCGGCCTGCGCGAGGCCGTGATGAACGCCATCCCCCTCGATCTCAAGCGGGCCATCGGCGTGGGCATCGGCCTCTTCATCACCACCATCGGGCTCAACCAAGGCGGCTTTATCCGCCCGGCTCCTATCACCTTGGTTACGCTGGGCGACTTCACGCAGGAGTACGTGTGGGTGGCCATCGTGGGTCTGCTCGCGATCCTGATCTTCATGGCCCTGCGTATCAAGGGAGACATCCTCTGGGGCATCCTCGTTGCCACGGTGTTCGCCTTGGTGCTCGGGGTTACCGAACTGCCCACGGAAGTGGTCGCCACCCCGGTATTCAGCACCTTCCTGGCCCCCTTCCAGGAGGTCGAGGGTGGCCTCGCGCTCTTCCAGATCTTCACCCCCGCGCTGCTGCTGCTGGTCTTCGCCATCATGCTTACCGACTTCTTCGACACCATGGGCACGGTGGTCGCGGTGGGCGAGCAGGCGGGCTTCGTCGATACGGCCGGGCGGGTTCCCGGCATCCGCAATATTCTCACCGTGGACTCCATCGCCGCCATGGTCGGCGGCCTCTTCGGCGCCAGTTCGATCACCACTTACATCGAGAGCGCCTCGGGTGTCTCCGAGGGAGGCCGTACCGGCCTTACCAGCAGCGTCACCGGGGTTCTCTTCGCGGTCAGCGCCTTCTTCGCTCCGATCGTGGCCATGGTGGGCGCGGGCGTGGTTATCCCAGCAGAAGAGCAGTACAGCGAGATGATCAGCTCGGGCTTCAGCGTGCCTGACCAGGCGTTCTTCGTCTACCCCATCACCGCCGGCGCGCTGATCGTCGTCGGCTTCCTGATGATGCGCACCGTGCGGGAGATTCCCTGGACCGACTTCGAGGAGGCCTTCCCCGCCTTTCTGACCATCGTGGGCATCCCCCTCACCTACAACATCAGCTACGGGATCGGTTTCGGCTTCATCAGCTACACCCTGATCAAGATCTTCCACGGCAAGGCCCGTCACGTGCATTGGCTCATGTACATCGTCAGCCTGGCCTTCGTGGTCACCTTCATCATGCCGTATCTCCAGTCGCTGGTCGATTGAGCCAAGGACAGAGCGCGAGAGACCGAGCGGCCACTCCGTCCTCCGCTCTAGCCGCCGCCCTCCCCGCGGTTTAGCCGGTCGATCAACCCCGGCAGACCGGAGAGGTCCGCCAGGACGTGGTTGGGCCTGATCGACGAGCCGGCCAGATGCTCGTGGGTGGTCACTCCGGTCAGCACCAAGACCGTGTTCATGCCGTGCCGACGTCCGAACTCGATGTCGGTCTCCAGGCGGTCACCCACGAGCAGCGTCTGTGAAGCCGGAATCCCGCTGTCCTCCTGGAGCGCTTCCGCCAACCCAGCGTGCGGCTTACCGATCACGGTGGGAGTCACCCCCCCGGCGGCGGCGACCGCAGCCACGATCGCCCCGGCCCCAGGCATCAGGCCTTCTTCCGCTGGGTAGGTGGGGTCGCCGTTGGTGGCGATGAAACGCGCACCGGCCAGGAGCGCGGCTTGGGCACGAGCAAGCGAGTCGTAGTTGAAGGCGCGGTCCAGTCCGATGACGACGAAGTCCGCCCGCGTCGCCTCTTCGAGTTCGGCCTCCAGAGCATGGACCGCCTGGAATCCCGCGTCGGACAACTCCTCCCCCAGACCCCGTTCCCCGACGTAGAGAACTCGAGCAGTCCCGTCTGTCCGCGTCGAATGGGCGCGCAGCCAACCGGCGGTGGCGGCTGCGGAACTCAGGATTTGTCCGGGCTCGGCGGGCACCCCCAAGCCGCGCAGGATTTCGGCCACCTCGCGACGGTGCTTGGTCGAGTTGTTGGTGACAAAGCGCACCAGGAGACCGCGCTCCTCGAGGCCCGCCAAAGTCTCGAGTACATGGGGCAGCAGCAGCGAGCCCCGGTAGATCACCCCGTCCAGATCGAAGGCCACCAGCCTGATGCGTGCGTTATTCCCGGTGTGAACGCCGGGAATTCCGGCGGCTCCGCCTCCCACCTACACCAGCCCCAGTCTTTCGGCCACGCGGCCCAGGCGGGAGAGTTCCAGGTCGATCGCGGCCTCGGGGCATAGCTCGTGGCAGCAGTAGCAGCGGATACAGCGGTCATCAGAGACGATCGCCAAGCGGCCGCTCATCTGGATCGCCCCCACCGGGCAGGCCCGGCTGCAGGTGCGGCAACCGGTACACCGTTCGGCAGACGGCCGCGGCCGGGGAGTCAACGCCTGCTTGCCCAGTTCCCGCACGAGCCTTTGAAGTCGGCCCGTAGTGTTGTAGCCGGTGGGATCAAGTGCGCGCTTGGGACGGCGAAACGGCTCGAGGGGCAGCCGGTCGAGACCCTGCAACAGTACCGCGGCCTCCCCGGTTTCCCATCCTCGGTAGCCGCGAACTCGAGCTCTGCGAAACACGGGCACCGCTTCTTCGGGGATCCCCGCGATCTGGCAGGCAACCGCGTCCAGAGCGAGAGCATCCGCGGAGGCCAGCAGAAGCCCCAGTTCGCGCGGAGTTCCGCCGGTCCCGGGCCCGTCGCCCTCGAGCGCCAGGATTCCGTCCATCAGGCTCAGGCGTGGCCGCAGAGCCTGGTGAACGTCGAGCAGCATGTCGGCGAAGTGGTCCACATCGGACAGCTTCGCATGGTAGCCCGCCTTGGTGAGACCGGGCACGCAACCGAACAAATTCTTGACAGCTCCGGTAAAGGTGGTGAAGGTGTGGGTTTTGAATTTGGCCAGGGAGATCAGGCCGTCCGCATCCACGGCGGAGGTCAGCAAGTCGAGTCGCTTGGTCAGTCGCGCTTCGGGCTGAGAAACCGTTCGGGTTTCCCCCCCTACGTCAACCTCGAGCCCGATGCGGTCCGCCATCTCACGCATGCCGGTCTTACGGAGGACACGCTCCATTCCCCGGCCGAATTGGGGCATTCCAGCGGCTGAGCTTTCGATGAGCACCGGCTCGCCCCCGGCTTCTCTGACCAACTCCGCAACCACCTCGACCAAATAAGGATGGGTGGTAATCGCCTCTTCCGGCGGCTTGGCCAACAGCAGGTTGGGCTTGAGGGCGATGCGCTCTCCCGGGTGGACGAAGGCGCCGATGCCACCTAGAGTTTCCAACATGCCTACGACCGCGGACCGCATGATGTCCTTCGCGTAGGTATCGCAGCGCGCCACCGCGACGCGAGAGACCGGCCCTCCGCCCGCGCCGGTCACGCTCCCAACTCCAGTGAGGCGTCCGCCTGCGGCGGTGCCGCCGGTCCCCCGCGCACCTGCGACTGAGAGGCCAGCGCCTCCTGGGCCGGTTCCCTCCTGGCCCCGCCGCCCACCAAACTAATAACCTTCTGTCCCGGCTTTGGCGCCAGCGGCTGCATCAGGCTCGCCACCTGCACCGCGCCGGACTCCGAGATGACAAACAACGGGGTGGCCTCACCTCCGTGTTTCCGCGAGAAGTCATCGAAATCGAACTCCTCGGTGAGGTTCGTGACTTTGAGGGTGGTCCCTTCGCGAAAGCGTTGCTGCAGGTGACGGAACGTCGCCCCCTCGTTGAACAGCGTACGGCCATGCAGATGCACGGGTAGGTCTTCCTTGACCCCCTTCTTGGGTTCGACTCCGCCGGCAGGAAGCTGATACACACTGGCCCGGCCGAAAACGTCGATGAAATGGAGGCAGGCCAGAGCGTTGACCTCGTCGTTCGGCGTCACCGCCAGCAGCCGCCCGAACTCCTGCAGATCCATGCGCTCGGCAAGCGACTCGGAAAGGATACTGCCGTAGGTGGCGTCCAGGCCCCCGAGCCGCGCGGCCCGGATGTCGGCGCGGTTGGTGTCCACCAATCGGACCCGCACACCGGCCTGGAGGAGTGCACCGGCCATTTGCCGCGCCCAGTCGTGAGCTCCCACCATCAGCACGCCTTCGGTGCGCTCCGCGCTGAGACCCAGGCGCCGGGCAAGCGGGCGGGCGGCGAAGCCATAGAAGATGACGGTCCCGATTATGATCAGGAAGGTGAGGCTGACCAGGCGGTTTCCCCCCAGCCTTCCTTCTTCGCGCAGCTGCAGCGCGGCCACGGAAGCCACCGAAGCGGCCACTATGCCGCGGGGTGCCATCAGGGAGAGAAAGATGCGTTCCCGCGCATTGAGCTCAGACCCCCAAGTGGAGACCAACACCGCCAGAGGCCGCGCGACCACGATCAGCAGGAGCAGATAGAGCACGCCCTCAAACCCGACACCCAGAAGGTCATCTAAGCTGAGGCGCGCCGCGAGAGTAATGAACAGCAAACCCAGCAGCAACACACCGAGATTTCCCTTGAATTCAATGATGTGCCTGAGCGGAGTGATCGACTGGTTGGCGAGCACCACTCCCATGACCGTGACCGCCACCAGTCCGGCTTCGGGCTGAATCAGGTCGGCCCCGGCCGAGATCACTATGACCGCGGCGAGCGCAACCGAGCTCTGCAGATAATCGGGAATCCAGAAGTGGCGCAGCAGTAACAGCATGATGGCGGCCGCCAGGCCGCCGAGAAAGGCGCCGGCGAAGAGCGTCCAGAACAGGTTGGCGACGGCGACGCCGGGCCCCTCGAAGCGCCCGGCCAGAACCACTTCGAACGTGAGAATGGCGACCACGGCGCCTACAGGATCGATGACGATCCCCTCCCAACGGAGCACGGCCGCAACCGGTCCCGTGGGCCGCACCTGCTGCAGGAGCGGAAGGATGACCGTCGGACCGGTTACCACGAGGATGGCGCCCAGGAGGGCCGCGGTGTACCCGTCAAGCCCCAGGAGCAGGTATGCCCCCAGACCCCCCACCAGCCAGGTGACCAGCATTCCCACCGTCACCAGATTGCGCACGACGAGGCCCACGCCTCGCAGGTCGCGAAGGCGGAGGCTCAGTCCGCCTTCGAAGAGAATGACGGCCACGGAGAACGACACCAACGGCCGGAGCAGATCTCCAAACAGCGCATCCGGATCCAGCAGACCGAATACCGGTCCCGCCATGACCCCCACAAGCAAGAGGAGCACGATCGAGGGTAGGCCAAGCCTCCAGGCGAGCCACTGTGCCGCTATCCCCAGGCCAAGGATTCCGGCAAGTGCGACTAGGGCTTCTTCGGTCAAAATCAGAGTCCCTTCTCAGCACAATCTCGAGCGGGAGCTTATCTCCCCAGCCTATGGGGCACCGGACGGAGGAGTGGGCGCTCGGCTCGACAGCGCACAAACCTACCTCTACAGGAGACGACATGGCTCCGGTTAAGTTCTCTACCCGTTTAGTTGAGAAGATCCCCCGCGCTGGGGATGTCACCAGTTTCCGGTTCGAGAAGCCGGGTGAACTCGAGTACCAGGCGGGACAGTGGACTTCGGTCGAGTTCGACCTCGGCGACGAGACCTTCGGTCACCACTTCACCCTCTCGAGCGCCCCCACCGAGCCTTTCCTGGAATTCACCACCCACGTGCGCCGGTCGAACTTCAAGCAGGCGTTAGATCGACTGGAAGAAGGCCACGAGATGAGGATGCAGGCGCCCTTCGGGCAGTTCGCACTGACGGCGGAAAAACCGGAGGTGGTCTTTCTGACCGGCGGCATCGGCATCACGCCGGTGAGGAGCATCCTGCGCACGCTGGCGGACGGCTCGAGCGAGCGCCGAATCGTCCTGTTCTACGGCAACCGCAGCCCTGAGACCACGGTGTTCCTCGACGAACTGAAGCAACTCGACGACCGGCTACCTCATTTGCGCGTGGTGTACGTCTTCAGTCGGCCCGAAGAAGATTGGCAGGGGCCGCGCGGACACATCACGGGAGAACTCCTCGCGCACGAACTGAACCGATTGGCCGGCTGGTCCTGGTACATCAGCGGACCTCCGAGCTTGGTCAAGCAACTCCGCTCGGTTCTTCGGGAGCGGGCGGTCCCGGACGACAGCATCGTGACCGAGGACTTCCTGGGCTACGAATAGCGCTGGAACGGCGACGGCGCAAACGAGTTCCCAGCGGCCCGGTCTCAGCCCGCGGTCAGCACTTCCAGCACTCGGGGAAGGATGCCGCCCTGCCGGTAGTAGTCTACGTCCACAGGAGAGTCCAGCCGGAGAAGCACGGGGAAGGAGAAGCCATCCCGGCCGTCCGCCGGCCGCACCCGAACCTCCGCGGGTCCCCCGGGCGTCAGCTGCTCGAGCCCCTGAATGTCGAGAACCTCGCTCCCGGTGAGACCCAGCGTCTCCGCGTTCTGACCTTCGACGAACTGGAGAGGCAGAACGCCCATGCCCACAAGGTTATTCCGGTGGATCCGCTCGTAGCTCTCCGCGATTATCGCCTGCACGCCCAGTAGCAGAGGCCCCTTGGCCGCCCAATCACGCGAGCTGCCGGTACCGTATTCCTTGCCGGCGATAACCACCAGTGGCGTTTGCTCCGCGGCGTAGCGCCCAGCAGCCTCGTAGACGGAGATCACTTCCCCGGATGGCTGGTGCACCGTCCAGCCGCCTTCCCGCTCGAGCATCCGGTTGCGAATGCGGGAATTCGCGAAGGTGCCGCGTAGCATGACCTCGTGATTGCCCCGGCGCGCACCGAAGGTGTTGAAGTCCTGGGGGCTCACTCCCCGCTCTTCCAGGTAGCGGCCGGCGACGCTGTCGGACTGAATGGCTCCCGCCGGGGAGATGTGGTCCGTGGTGATCGAGTCGCCAAAGATCCCCAGTATGCGCGCTCCTGCGATCTGCCCATCGGCGGCGGCCGCCGGGGCCGCTCCGGCCTCCGCCTTGAGGAAAGGCGGCTCCTGCACATAGGTCGAGGACTCCTGCCAGTCGTAGAGGCTGCCCTCCGGCACCTCCAGCGCCCGCCAGGGCTCCGGGCCTTCGAGGATCGAGGAGTAGCGGGACCGGCTCATCTCGGCGGTCAGGGCCTCCCCCACAAGCTCCTTGATCTCATCACGGGAGGGCCAGATGTCCCGCAGGTAGACGGCGTCTCCGCTACGGCTCCGGCCGAGGGGTTCGTGCTCGAGGTCCACGTCCACCCGTCCCGCCAGGGCAAAGGCGACCACCAGCAGAGGGGAGGCCAGATAGTTGGCCCGCACCAGGGCGTGGACCCTGCCCTCGAAGTTGCGGTTGCCGCTGAGGACGGCGGCGGCCACCAGATTCTCCTGCCGGATCGCCTCGGCGATCCCCTCGGGCAGCGGACCGGAATTTCCGATGCAGGTCGTGCATCCGTAACCCACCACGTGAAAGCCGAGGGCTTCCAGGTAAGGCAACAATCCCGCCTTGGCCAGGTAGTCGCTGACCAGGCGCGAACCCGGCGCAAGGCTGGTCTTAACCCAGGGCGCGATCTGCAAACCCTGCTTGACCGCATTCCGCGCCAGCAGACCGGCGCCAATCAGCACGGCCGGGTTCGAGGTGTTCGTGCAGCTGGTGATCGCGGCGATCACCACGGAACCGTCGCGCAGGGTGACCCACTCCTCCTCGCGCAGGCGTACCGCTGGCTCGGAGGAGCCACCGTTACCGCCCGCCCCCCCTTGGGGCGAACCGGTGTCATATGCCGAGCGCTCCTCCCCGTTCTCCGGCGGGCCGCCCTCGGCCTCCAGCACCTCGAGCGATTCCTCCGCGGCTCCCACCAGGCAGACTTCGGCCGAACATACGGTCTTGTCCGCACGCCCCGCCGCACCTGCCAACGCGGGAAGGGCCTGCTCGAAGCTCCGCTTGAGATCCTTCAGCTCGATCCGGTCCTGCGGCCGACGCGGCCCGGCCAGGCTGGGCTTCACCGCGCCCAGGTCGACCTCCACCACTTGGCTGTAATCAGGCTCGGCCGAGCCGGGCTCGCGGAAAAGGTGTTGCAGCCGAGCATAGTCCTCGACCAGCCGGACGTGCTCCTCGCGGCGGCCGAGCTGCCGGAGGTAATCCAGGGTCAGTTGATCGACCGGGAAGAAACCGCTGGTGGCCCCGTATTCCGGGGCCATATTGGCGATGGTGGCCCTCTCGGTCAGATCCAGGTCGCTCAAGCCGGGGCCAAAGAACTCCACCAGACGGCCGACCACCCCCACCCGGCGCAGAAGCTCGGTGATGGTGAGAACTGCGTCGGTGGCCGTCGTCTCCGGATGAAGGTGGCCTACCAGGCGGACACCCACGACCTCCGGGGTCAGCATCGCGTAGGGCTGACCCAACATTACCGCCTCGGCCTCGATGCCCCCCACTCCCCAGCCGAGGACGCCCAGACCGTTAATCATGGTGGTGTGTGAATCCGTGCCCACCACCGTGTCGGGATAGGCCCAGGCGCCGTCCTCGGTCTCGGTAAGCATCACCACCGAAGCCAGGTACTCCAGGTTCACCTGATGCACGATGCCGCTGCCCGGCGGAACCACCCTCAGATTGCGGAAGGCCTGTTGAGCCCAGCGCAACAAGGTATAGCGTTCCACGTTCCGCCGCATCTCGAGTTCGACGTTGCGCTCGTAGGCATCGTCCGAGCCGAAGTAGTCCACCTGGACGGAATGGTCGATGACCAGATCCACCGGAATCAGCGGGTTGACCACTTCTGGGTCTCCCCCCCGCTCGGCCACCGCGTCGCGTAGAGCCGCCAGGTCGACGATCGCGGGCACCCCGGTGAAGTCCTGGAGCAGCACCCTCCCCGGGAAGAAGTTGAGCTCGTGCTGCGCCGGAGACGAAGCCGACCAGGCCGCGAGGCGACCGACGTCGGCCTGCTCGACAAAACCGTTGCCGGCGTTGCGCAACGCATTTTCGAGGAGCACGCGAATGCAGTAAGGGAGGCGCTCAAGGTCGAACGATTCGCGTTCGGCAAGGACGTCCAGTCTGGCCACCCGGACCACCCGTCCGCCAAGGTCCTCCGCGGTGAAGGCCTGATAGGGATCGCTGCCGTGCGGTTTCATCACACCTCCGTGCGCTTCTCGTCAGTGGGCATGGTGCGCTGTCCGGCGCTCAGAAGACTCTTTCGGGATTCGCTCCTGTTGCCTCTTTTTGCTGGGTCACGTTATTGAGCGCCCTGATATAAGCCTTGGCCGAGGCTTCCATCACGTCGATGGCCACCGCCTGGCCGGCGTAAGTTCTACCCTCGAATTCGACGACCACCCGCACCTCGCCGAGCGAGTCCTTGCCCGACGTGATGGAACGCACCCGATAGTCCATCAGCTTGCCGCTGATGCCCACGGCGTCGTCGATCGCCCGGAAGATCGATTCGACGGAGCCGCCGGAAAACGCCTTGCCCGGTTGCTCCTCTCCTTCCTTGCGGACGCCCACCTGGCTGGTGGGAATCATGTTGGAGCCCGCCGCCACGTAGAAGTGATTGAGGTGGTAGATGTCCTCGCGCTCGCGGATCTCCTCCCCGGCCAGAGCCTCCAGATCGAGTGCCGTGACCTGCTTCTTCTTGTCGGCGATCTCCTTGAAGCGCCGGAAGGCCTCGTCCAGTTGGCTGCCGCTCAGGTGGATGCCCAGTTCGACCAGTCGCGACTGCAGAGCGTGACGCCCCGAGTGCTTGCCCAGCACGATATCGGACTCGCCCAGGCCGATATCGCCGGCACGCATGATCTCGTAAGTGCTGCGCTCCTTGAGGACCCCGTCCTGGTGAATCCCCGACTCGTGGGCGAAGGCGTTCTTACCCACGATGGCCTTGTTGGGCTGGACTTCGTAGCCGGTCAGGTTGGACACCATGCGGCTGGTACGGGAGATCTCGGTGGTGACTATGTCAACCGGACGTCCGAGCAGGTCCTGCCTTACCCGGAGCGCCATCGCGACCTCCTCCAGGGCGGCATTGCCGGCGCGTTCCCCCAGTCCGTTGACCGACACCTCGACCTGCGTGGCGCCCTGAGCGACCGCTGCCAACGTGTTGCCCACGGCCAGGCCGAGATCGTTATGACAGTGAACCGCAAGGACGACGTCGGCCAATTCGGGTACGCGCTCATACAGCGTGTCGATCAGCGGCCCAAACTCCATGGGCAGCGTGTAACCCACGGTGTCCGGCACGTTGATGGTGGTTGCGCCGGCCTGCACAGCTCGGCGCAGCACCGCGGCGAGGAAGTCGATGTCGGAACGGGTGGCGTCCATCGCGCTGAACTGGACGTCACCCGAACTCAGAGAGACTGCCAATTTGACCATGCGCTCGGTGAGTTCGAGGACTTCCTCGCGTGTTTTCTTGATCTGATGCTGCAAATGGATGTCCGAGGTGGAAACAAAGGTGTGAATCCGCGGCTTCTCCGCGTCTTGGATAGCCTCCCAACAGGTTCGGATATCCGTTTCCACGCAGCGGGCCAGACCGCATACGGTGGCCCCCCGCACTTCGCGGGCGATCGCCTGTACGGCCTCGAAGTCACCGGGGCTGGTAGCGGGAAAGCCCGCCTCGATCACGTCGACCCCCAGCCGGACCAATTGGTGCGCGATCTCGAGCTTCTCGCTGACATTCAGGCTGATCCCGGGCGACTGCTCCCCGTCTCGAAGGGTCGTGTCGAAGAACACCACAGGAACGCCCGCGTTACGTCGGAGCTTCCCCTTCTGCGTCCTATCCTGAGGGCTGGACATAGCTCTCCCCTTGGAAATGTTCGTGATCATGCCGGAAGTGACGTGCCGGATACGCCGGCCGCGATTCTCTCTCCCCCTAGAGGGGGAGCAGCAGGAGAGAGCGTAGAGTGAGTCGTGGCAAAGACATGGGCGAACAGTATAGAACAACCCGCCCTCGGGAGCAAGGCTACCGCCCATGGAGGACGGTTTGGGACCACATCCGCGGCATATCCCCGTTATATCCGCGGCATATCCCCGGGCGGATCGAAGGCTAGTGTTGACTTTCTGAAGCGCCCTCGGGGCTCACTTCCTGCGTCGCGTGGCGCTCGGCCATCGGCTCGTACGTGCACTCCTCCGGTCCGCAGTAGTGCCCCACGTAGCGCGCCAGCGGGCGGTAGAGCGCCGGCCTTTCCGCCGCTTCGGCAAAGCGTTCCTCGATTATGTGCGCGCACCAGCCGGCTACGCGGCTCATGGCAAACACCGGTGGGAACAGGTCGACCGGGATCCCCATCATGTAGTAGAGCGACGCCGAGTAGAGGTCGACATTGGGATAGATGTCCTTGCCCTTCAGCTGTCGGAAGATCCGCCGCGTGCTGGTTTCCACCTCTTGGGTCAGTTTCAGCCAGTGAAGGTCCCGGTCGCCTCCGAGTTGCCTGATCAGATCCTGCAGAATCAGCGAGCGGGGGTCGTAAGTGGCGTACACCCGGTGCCCCATGCCCATGATCTTCTCTCCGCGGCTAAGCCTTCCCTGGACATAGGCCTCCACCCGGTCGAGCTCTTGGATCTCGAGCAGCATCTCCATGACCCGGGAGTTCGCGCCCCCGTGCAAATCGCCGGAGAGCGCGCCGATCGCAGCGGCCACGGCCGAATACGTATGGGCGCGGGTGCTGGTGACTGCCCGGGCCACGAAGGTCGAGGCGTTCATGGAGTGGTCGGCGTGCAGCAACAAGGCCACGTCCAGCAGGCGGGCGACTTCTTTGTCAGGAGTCTCACCCGACAGCATGCGCAGGAAATCGGCGGCGTGGTCCAATTCGGGGTCCGCCTCGATCGGCTCGAGCCCCGAACGGAGCCGGTGGTAGGCCGCCACCAGCGTGGCCATCTTGGCGGTCAGGTCCACGGCGCGTTCGCGCACCACGTCCTTTGAGTCCTCCGGCCGGGGATCGCCCATCTTGAGGAGGGGCACTGCGGCCTGCAGAAAATCCATCGGGCGAAGGTCCTGCGGATACTGCCGAACGAGTTCAAGGATATGCGGCGAAATCTGCCTGCGCTCGCCCAGCCGGTGGTGCAAGCGACCGTACTCGCTGTCTAGTGGGAGGTCGCCGTAGAGCAGCAGAAAGACGACTTCCTCGAAGTCCGACCGGGCGGCGAGCGTCTGAATATCGTAACCCCGATAGACGAGGCGGCCCTCTTCGGCCTGAACGTCGCTGATCTTGGTATCGGCTACGGTGATTCCGCGCAGACCCACGTTGGTGGTGTCCGGCCGGTTGTTCGACATGTCCGGAGTGCTGGTTATTTCCACGTTCGACCCTCTCTCGATGAAGGGGCTTCGCGCCAGAAAGCGCGCCGGCGAACCCGCAATGGCGCGGTTCGCATATTAAACCCCGAGTTCCTTCCCCGCGAAAGGGGCGTCGTTATCGATGCTGTAACAACAGAATGTGAGGCCATCCGCAAATATCCGCAAATATTCGTTAAGCTATGACCAAAGTGCTACCGAACCTGCCGGTCCAGAAGAGGCCCTCGGCGCCGGAGAGACCCTCCCCGTCGGGAACGGCATACATGACTCTATCAGGAGCAGACCGTACCGCTATGAATAACCAAGAACGCACGATTGCCGTCTTCATCGACTTTGAGAACCTGGCCATCGGGTTCCGGCGCCGCCGCGACGACTTCCAGATCGGCCGCATTCTCGAACGGCTGCTCGAAAAAGGCAAGATCATCGTCAAGAAATCCTACGCCGATTGGGGCGAGTACAGCAAGTACACCAAGCCCCTGCACGAAGCGGCCATCGAGCTGATCGAGATCCCCAGGCGCGGAATGACCGGCAAGAACTCGGCAGACATACGCCTGGCGGTCGACGCCATGGACCTCGCCTGGTCCAAGGAGCACATCGACACCTTCGTGATCGTATCTGGGGACTCTGACTTCTCGCCTCTGGTCTCCAAGCTGAAGGAGAACGGCAAGCACGTCATCGGGATAGGGATGAAGGAATCCACCTCGGACCTGCTCTCGTCCAACTGCGATGAATTCATCTTCTACGAAGACCTGGAGCGCGCCGCAGAAAGACCCACCCGCCTCACCTCCGAACTCCCCCAGGGCAAACGCGAGGTGTTCGACCTGCTGGTCGAGGTGATCGCGGCTTTGATGCGGGAGAACAAGGACCCGATCTACGCCTCCATGGTGAAGGACACGATGCAGCGCAAGCGCCCTTCCTTCAACGAGTCCAGCCACGGCTACCGCACCTTCAGCGACCTGCTCAAAGACGCCGAGGAACAAGGAGTGATCAAGCTGCGGCGCGACAAGAAGGCCGGCTGGAGCTACGTCGTCGAGAGCCTGACCAACTAGCCCCGCAGGAAGCTCGGCCCTCGTGGTCGATTCCCCGACTGATGACGGTATAGTGAGCTGATGGTTCGCTATCTGCTGGCTCTGGTCATGTTCGCGGTGGGTGTCATGGTGGCCACCCAACCCCCCATCAATGCAGCGCTCGCCAAGCGCTCCGGCCCCCTCTGGGCGGCCGGCATCTCTTTTGCGGTGGGGACATTGGCCATCGTAACCCTCAGCCTGCTGGTCACCCGCACTCTGCCGATGAACGTCCGTGGCGCACCGCCCTGGCAGTTCGTGGGCGGACTCTTGGGAGCGACCTTTGTGCTGAGCAACATCATGATCGTCCCCCGACTGGGCGCCCTGGGCCTGATCGCGGCCAGCGTCGCCGGCCAGCTGTCCGGGGCCTTGCTGATCGACCGCTACGGTCTGTTTGGGCTCCCCCGCATTCCTCTCTCGCCGGTGCGCCTGCTCGGAATCGGCTTTCTGATAATCGGGCTCGCCCTGGTGCTGCGCCGCTAAGCAGGTGCACGCCGCCCTCTCACCGAGGGCCGATGTTAAGCTGAAGGCCGTAGGCCGAACAGGGACAGGAGGCAAGATGGTGGATCAATCCGGAGCGGTTTCGCGGTGGCAAGGACGTCCAGCCGAGGAAGCCAAAGTGGCGGCGATCGCGGCTTTCCGCGACACCACAAGGCACACGAACTGCGCGCAGGCAATCATGCTGTTCACTCTCGACCTCCTCGGCGGCCGCCCCGAGCTCGCCGACGTGGCCCGCTATCTGGGCGGGGGCGTGGGCAAGACCGGCGGAGCCTGCGGCGTACTGACCGGAGCGGCTCTCTCGCTGGGCATCCGCGACAGTCTCTACGCCGACGCTTCGGCCGCGAGAGCCGACGAAGGCTGTTCCCAGTTCCAACAACTCAAGGAAGCGTTCGTCGCGGCTTCTGGCGACACGGAGTGCCGGGAGTTGACGGGCTGCGAACTCGATACCGCAGCTGGACAGGACCGCTTTAGCGGTGAGGGCATCCGCGAGAAGCAGTGCGTGGGGTACATAGACTGGATGTGCGACCGGCTCGCAGAAATCCTCTAAGCCGCCGGGATGGACGCCCGCGCAGGCCCCCTCGACCGATCTCTTTCCAGAAAATAGTATAGCCGGCCCAGGGGGTCGGCCGGCTATACTGCTGAGAAACCGCTCAGCACTCACGTGGCGCGGGCATGGGGGGAATCCCTCGACACGTTGTTTCATGCTCAGCTGGAAGTAAGTGTACGATGGAGTCGCAGATAAGGCCAATACATTGTTTCTATGTTTGGTATAACGTGCACTTATTGATTAAGGTTTCTTCGCAGCACTTCAAAGGACAGACCATTAATCTCAAGTCAGGATCCGTCTGGCCAGGTGCCTTTTGGAACTAACCCAGCTTCGCTACTTCATCACGATCGCCGAAACTCACAGCTTCACCGAGGCTGCACGCAGGCGTCACGTCAGTCAACCGGCGCTCAGCTACCAGATCAAACACCTGGAAGGCGAACTCGGTGGGGTCCTCTTTCATCGCACCAGCCGGCAGGTGTCCCTGACCGTCGACGGCAAGGCCTTTCTCCCCCTGGCCCAAGGGGTGCTGCGCAAGGCGGATGAAGCCGCGAATTTCATGGCCGAAAGGCTGGGTGTGGAGCGGGGCGAGGTCACGATGGGCGCCGTTCCCAGCGTGGGCAACCAGGTGATTCCCCGCATTCTCTCGAGCTTTCGCCGCAACTTTCCCGGGATCCGGGTGCACGTGACCGTGGCGGGATCACGCGAGTTGGAGGACATGGTTCTGGACGGTGACGTGGACTTCGCCATCGTAAGCGCGCCTTCCACCTCGAACGCCCTCGAAGTCACCCACCTCCTGGTGGAAGAGCTGGTCGTGGTCGCCCCACCCGGCCACGAATTGGGCAAGAGGCACTCGGTCACCTTTCTCGAACTGCAAAAATACGAGTGGATCCTGCCCGACAAGAGCTTCACCCTCACCAGTCAGATCTTGCAGGCGTGCGAGCGGGCCGGCTTCGAGCCGGAGGTGGCCTTCGAGACCGGGAGCCTGGAATCGGTACTCAGCTTCGTGCAGAACGGTCTGGGCATCGGCATTCTGCCGCGGCTTGCTCTGTCGGCGCACCCGCAAGGTGAGCTAGTCGTGCTCCCGCTGCAGGAACCTCTAACGCGCGATCTCAACCTGGTGCGGGCCAAAGACCGATACACCTCAGTGGCGGCCAAAGCGCTCCTGGTTCACACGCGCACGACGATGCTCTCCTCGTTCCCGCCCGGCGGGCAACCCACCGGGCGGGTCACCTAACCGCCTAGAGCTCGACCGAACGGGCCTCGAAGAAGCCGTCCAGCGCGCAGATCTCGTCCAGAGTCTCCTGCGGTAGCCGCTCATCTAGAGCCACGCCCATGACCGCCTTGCCTTCGACCTTCTTGCGGCCGACGTTCATGAAGGCGATGTTGATGCCCCGCTTGCCGAGCGCCGTGCCAACCTTGCCGATCATGCCCGGCACGTCCTCGTACTGGAAGAAGGCCATATGCTCGGCCGGCTCGAGATCGATGTCGTGGCGATAGATCTTGACCAGGCGCGGCTTGTGCTTGGGCCCGATGGTGGTCCCGGCCACTGTTAGCGGGCCGCGGCGGTCTCGGGTCTCCACAGTGATGAGGTTGGTGTAGTCACGCGAGCGCCGCTCGCTAACCTCGGTCACGTCCAGGCCGCGCTCGTCGGCGATGGCCCCGGCGTTGACGATATTGACCGGCTCCTCGACGTGGTGCTCGAAGATGCCCTTGAGCACCGAGAGCGTGATCAGCTTGGTATCGTGCTCGGCGATCTCGCCGGCGGTGGTCACCGTGATCTTGTTCAGAGGGCCATCCGCGATCGAGACCAGCAGGCGTCCCAGGGTTTCCGAAAGCGGCAGATACGGGCCCAATACCTGCATGGCCTCGTCGGGGATAGCGGGCACGTTGACCGCGTTTGAGACAAACCGGTTGTGAAGGGCGGCCGCCACCTGCTGGGCGATGATCACTCCCGCCTTGTCCTGCGCCTCCTCGGTCGAGGCGCCCAGGTGAGGCGTGACCACGATGTTGTCGTATTTGAGCAGAGGGTGATCCGGCGGGGCGGGCTCCTTGGAGAAGACGTCCACCCCGGCAGAGGCCACCTTGCCCGACTCCACCGCCCGCACCAGCGCCTCTTCGTCGATGATGCCGCCGCGGGCAGCATTGATGATGCGCACGCCGTCCTTCATCTTGGCGAATTCCTCATCGCCGATGTAGCCCATCGTCTCGGCGTTCTTGGGCAGGTGGACGGTGATGAAATCCGCTTTGGCGTAGACCTCGTCGGGAGATTCGGCCGCTTCGATGCCGTTCTCGCGGAAACGATCGATCGAGACGTAGGGGTCGTAACCGATGACCTCCATGCGCAGGCCCCGCGCCCTTTGCGCCACAACCAGGCCGATCCGTCCGAGCCCGATCAAGCCGAGGGTCTTCCCCGTGATCTCCACGCCCTTGAATTTCGAGCGTTCCCACTTGCCCGCCTTCAGCGAGCTGTGGGCCTGCGGCAGCTGGCGGGCCTGAGCCAGCATCAGGGCGATAGCGTGCTCACCCGCGGCCACCGCATTGGATTCCGGAGCATTCGCGACCAGGATGCCGCGCTTGGTGGCGGCGACCACGTCGATGTTGTCCACCCCGCTGCCCGCGCGGCCAATCACTTTGAGCCGGCTGCTCTTCTCCAGCATGTCGGCAGTCACCTGCGTCTGCGAGCGCACGATCAAAGCATCGTATTCGTTGATGCGCGAGGTCAACTCCTCGTCGCTCATCCCGGTGTCGACATCGACCTCGAAGTCCTTGCGGAGCAGATCGATCCCCGCTTCGGAGATCTTTTCCTTGACCAATACCTTGGATTTCGTCGTCTCGCCTACCATGCGTCCTCCTCGAGGAACACTCGTTGCGCCGCTGCCACGCCCTTGCCCAGCGGGACGGCCTGCCCCAACTCGTTCAGCGCCATCTCCAGGGCCGAAACGGCGATAATGATGTCAAAGGGGCCGAAGTAGCCCAAGTGCCCCACGCGGACGATCTTGCCCGCAAGTTTGCCCTGCCCCCCGGCAAGCTGCACCCCATACTTATCCTTGAGCATGACGTTGAGCTTCTTACCGTCCAGGCCCTGAGGCACGCTGATCGAAGTCACCGCGCTCGCCTGCGGATAGTCCCCCGCGAAGAGCTCGAGCCCCAGAGCCTTGGCGGCTTCCCGGGTCGCCCGGCCCAGTATGCGGTGGCGCCTAAAGACCTTTTCCAGCCCCTCCTCACGGATGTGGTCGAGCGCGAGAGCGAGCGACTGAACCACCCCCACGGGGGGAGTCCAGGGCATCTGCGGCCTGGGGTTCTCCAGAGCCTTCTTGGTGTGCTCAAAGGAAAGGTAGAACACCGGGCTGGTCGCCTTGCCGGCCCGCTCCCAGGCGGCCTCGCTGATGCTGACGAAGGCCAGTCCCGGGGGCGACATCAACGCCTTTTGCGAGCCCGACACAGCGACGTCGATGGCCCACTCGTCTGTCTTGAGCTCGACAGCGCCCAGACCCGAAACCGTGTCCACCACCAGGAGGGCCGGATGCTCGCGCACGATGGCCCCCATGGCCTCCAGATCGTTCACCGCGCCGGTCGAGGTCTCCGCGTGCGTGACGAAGACCGCCACGTAGTCGTCGCGCTCGGCGAGTGCCCGGCGCAGATCCTCGGGAGGCACCCGCTCGCCCCACTCATACGCGATCACGGTGACCTCGGCACCATACATCTCGCAGAGCTGCTGCCATCGCTCGCCAAAATTCCCGTTGCTGGCGACCAGCACCGCATCCCCGGGACTGACCAGGTTGGCGACCGCCGCCTCCATCCCTCCGGTGCCGGAGGCCCCGAAGATCAGCACATCATTCTTCGTTTGGAAAACGTACTTGAGCCCCTCGGTCACCTTGAGAAACAGCTCGGAGTACTCCTGAGACCGGTGGTGGATGACCTCCTCGGCCCCAGCCAAGAGCACTCCTTCGGGGACCGGAGTAGGCCCGGGGGTAAGGAGATAGCGTTTGAGCACGAGATCCTCTCTTTCAGGCTAACGGCGCGTTCCCAATTGGCCGAGCGGCGCCGAACGCATGCGGCCCAGCGTCTGTGCGGAGTCTAGAGCATGTGCGGAGTCTAGAGCACGGCGCACGGGAGGTCTAGAGGACGCGGCGCGCCAGCTTCTCCAACTCGGCCAGCCAGAAAGCCGAAGAGCCCGCGAGGATCACCAACGCGAGTTCGGAGGCGGACAGCGCGACCGTGCCGAAGATGTCCTGCGCTAACGGCAGGTATATCACCAGAAACTGGAGCGCCAGTGTGATCAGCACGGCAGCCAGGAGCCAGCGGTTGCCGCCAGGCCGACGGAAAAAGCTACCCTTTTCCGACCTGACACCGAGCGCGAAGAACACCTGGGCGAAGGTCAGGGTGGTGAAGATAATGCTCCGCCGGTGAGTCTCGTCCTCATCCCCGAACAGGTAGCCCGCGGCCAGCGAGATCAGACCAACCAGTATGCCAATGGTAAGGATGGAGATGGCAAGGCCTCGGTCGAGAATGCGCGAGTCGGGACGGCGCGGAGGCCGAGACATGGTGTCGAGCTCACCCGGCTCCGCCGCGAGCGCCAGCGCGGGGGGACCGTCGGTCACCAGGTTGATCCAGAGGATCTGAAGGGGGAGCAGGGGCAGAGGGAGTCCCACGGCGAGCGCGCTGACCATGACCGTCAGCTCGGCGGAATTCCCGGTGAGCAGATAGCGCAGGAACTTCCGGATGTTGTCATAGATGACCCGCCCTTCCTCGACGGCGGCCACTATGGTGGCGAAATTGTCGTCCAACAGGACCATCTCAGCAGACTCCTTGGCCACGTCCGTGCCGGTGATGCCCATGGCCACGCCGATGTCGGCTCGGCGCAGCGCCGGGGCATCGTTGACCCCGTCCCCGGTCATGGCCACCACATGTCCGCGCCGCTGCAGGGCCATGACGATGGAGAGCTTGTCTTGGGGAGACACGCGCGCAAAGACCCCTGTGCTCTCCGCCCGGTCCGCCAGCTCCTCCGGATCCATCTGCGCGATGGCGCGACCGCTCACCACCTCGGCGTCTTCGTCCGCGATCGCCAGATCGACGGCGATCCGCCGCGCCGTCAGGGGGTGATCCCCGGTGATCATCACCGGGCGGATCCCGGCCGCCCTGCTCCGCCCGACGGCGGGTCCTGCCTCCTTGCGCGCGGGGTCCAGCAGCCCCCCAAGTCCGAGAAACACCAGGTCGTGCTCAGGGTCGTCCTGGCCATGGTCGTGCTCGGGGTCGTCCTGGCCATCTCCCGAGACGCCGCCGTTCTTCTCGGCCCGCAGGGCGAGACCCAGGCTGCGGAAGCCTTGATCGGCGAGACGGTCATCCGCGGCGGTCACTCTTTCGCGCCACTCGTCGTCGAGTTCGACGAGCTTCCCCCCGACCAGAATGAAGCGGCTGGCCACCAGTACCTGCTCGACCGCCCCCTTGGTCGCGAGGAGCAGCCCGTTCGGGCAGATCTCCAGAACGGGTGAGAGGGCCAACATACCGGCCGGAAGAACCCCGAGATCGGCGGGCAGCCGGTGTGCCGTGGTCACGCGCCTGCGCGAGGATTCGAAAGGCACCTCCGTAACCCGGGGCAACTGCTTCTCCAGCTCGGCACGCAAGAGCCCCCGGTCCGCCCCGGCGGCGAGCAGAGCGACCTCGGTGGGATCGCCGTGCGCGTGACCCTCCTCACCGAGATCGGCGTTGTTACAGAGCACCGCGGTGAGCATCAGGAGTTCGGCGTGGTCCCCGCCACTCTGAGGCGCGACCCTCTGAAACCCCCGGCCGTCCGGCAGTTCCACGGTGCCGACACTCATCCGGTTCTCGGTCAGGGTTCCAGTCTTATCGGAACAGATGACGGTGACCGAGCCCAGCGTTTCCACAGCCGGCAGCCTCCTGACCAACGCGTGCCGGGACAGCATCCTTCGGGCACCGAGCGCGAGGGCGATGGTAACCACCGCAGGCAGACCCTCGGGGACTGCGGCCACCGCCATGCTCACGGCGGTCATGAACATCAGGCGGAAATCCTCGCCCCGCGCCACTCCCAGAGTGAAGATCAGAATGACAAGCACGAAGGCCGCGGCCGCGAGCAGCCGGGCGAGACGGGCGAGACGGCGCTGAAGCGGCGTGTCCACCCGTTCCACCGTCTGCACCAGTTCGGCGATCCTTCCCAGTTGGGTGTTCATCCCGGTTGCGACGACAACGCCTTCCCCGCGACCAAAGGCGACACTGGTGCCCATGAAGGCCAGATTCGTCCTGTCCCCGAGCGCCAGCTCGGCGTCGGCCAGAGGTGCCGTGGACTTCTCCACCGGTTCCGACTCTCCGGTTAGCGCAGCTTCCTGCGCCCGCAGAAGCGCGGTCTCGGTCAGACGGAGATCGGCGGGCACGTGGCCGCCCGCTTCCAGAAGGACGACGTCGCCGGGGACTAGATCCCGCGAGGCCACTTCGACCACCCGTCCCCCCCGCCGAACCATGGCCCGCGGCCGGGCCATCTCCCGCAGGGCGTCAACCGCGCGCTCGGCCCGATACTCCTGCACGAAACCCAGGATGCCGTTGAGCAAAACTATCGCGAGGATGGCGCCCGCCTCGAGCAGGTCTCCCAAGAGCCCGGAGATGACGGCGGCCACGATCAGAACGACGATCATGGTCGAGGTGAACTGCTCGAGCAGGATGACCAGAGGGTTTCGCGAGGTCCGCTGCTCGAGCAGATTGGGGCCGTGCTCCCCCAGCCGGCGCTCCGCCTCTTTCTGCTCGAGACCGCTCCTTCGGTCCGTGGCCAGGCGCTCGACCGTATGGTCGACGCTTAGACCGTGCCAGGCCCCAGTCGCCGGCTCAGGTTTCTTCGGATCCACGGGGGCGCTCCTGCTCGAACCCGCGGAAGCCCTTCTCGCTCCCGTTCCACTCGGTTCCCTCCACCCGGGCTATGTCGGGACTCTCCGAAGGCGCGCCTGCCACCCGGGCCCTCGGCGTTTCGGTCGCCGCCCCCCCCGCCACCCTTTGCCGCAGAGCCTCATCCATCTGCCGGAAACCCTCCTCTACCTGCTGCAATAAGCCGCGCCGGAAGGGCACCAAGAGACCGTGGAAGAATTCCTCCTGCTTGAAGTGCACTCCTCCACCCGAGAGCGGCTCCAGAGTGAAGCGATGCTCCCCGTCGAACAGTCCGGGAACCCACCAGTGTCCCAGCCACACCAGGGAGTGAGGGGGGCGCAGCTGGATGATCCGCGGCCGGAAACCCGCTCCATCAGCTCCCGGAGGCTTTACGTATACGTGCATCCGGTTGTTGAGCCTGAGCCTGCCGCTCACTGCGGTGATGAACGGGTTCCATTCCTCGTATCTTTCAAAATCGATCAGCGTCGACCAAACTTCCTCGAGCGTGGCCTCTATCCCGATGTCCGTGGCGATCCTGGTCTGGAATACCGCCATCTGCACTCCTCGTTTCGAATCTGATTCACAAGGTGGCCGCTTACGCCAGGCCGCGGGCGCAGGGCCGTCACAAACGAAGCTTCGGACGCAATTTCGAGGTTTGCCCGCTCGCACGTCGGGGAACCGGCAGAGACGACCTGACCCAATATTCCCCGGGTATCGCCTCTAGCAAAACGGTCCGGGGATCGCCGAGTGGCTCGGGTGAGGGACGAAGGGCCAGGAAGACATCCAAAAAAGGAGGAGGATCTATGGCGGACCAAGCACTCATCGACACTCTCAATGATCTGAGAGCCAGAGAGTTGGCCGTAATCGTGCAGTACATGCGTCATCACATGGTAATGACTGGCGCCGACGCGGCGGCACTCGCGGGCGACTTCAAGTCCATCTCCATCGTCGAGATGAAGCACGCTGAAGCCCTGGGTGAGCGCATCGACTTCCTCGGTGGGGATCCAACGACCAAGCCCACCGAGATCAAGAAGGGCGGCGACACGCTCGAGTCCGCGGCTTCGATCGACCTGGCCTCCGAAAAGGAAGCCGTCGAGCTCTACAAGAAGGCCGTCAAGCAGGCCGACGAGGCCGGCGACGTGACCACCCGGCGGCTGCTCGAGGACATCCTGGCGGACGAGGAAGACCATGTAAACGACTTCCAAATGATGCTCGGGAAGTAGTTGGGTTTGCGGCCCCTCGTGGGCCGTCGGCGGCGGCTCTCCCGTCTCCGGCAACCCGACCTCCCAAGGATTACGAAGCCGCGGGCCCGCGCCGCGGCTTCTCCATTAAGCGTATGGGGACGGGAGGCGACATGGAAGACGCAGGTGGATACATTGTCTGGTTCGCCGGCCTGCTCGTTTCCGTCATCGCGGGGACTGTCCTAGCCCTGGTGTGGAACCGGCCGGCGGGATGGCCGGCCCGGTTCCTGCTGTTGCTACTCGTCGGGCTCGGTCTGTTTTGGACCGGAACCATTACGTGGGTACTCTTCTACACCGGCTAAGAGCAGGGGCGGGTGTCTACCGACGCCGGCCCGCACGCTCTCCGGCCCGGGCAAGCTAGTCCAGCTTTTTGCCCTCTCCGATCCAGCTCATCATCTTGCGCAGCTTCTTGCCCACGACCTCGATCTCGTGCTCGGACTCGAGCTTGCGCATGGTCTGGAAAACGGGCCGGTTGGCCTGGTTCTCCAGGATCCACTCCTTGGCGAACTCGCCCGACTGGATCTCGGCCAGAATCTCCTCCATCTCCGCACGAGTCTCGTCGGTGACGATGCGCTTGCCCCGGGTGATGTCCCCGTACTCCGCGGTGTCCGAGATCGAGTAGCGCATCCCGGTAATGCCGTGCTCGTAGATCAGGTCCACGATCAGCTTGAGCTCGTGCAGGCACTCGAAGTAGGCGATCTCGGGCTGGTAACCCGCGTCGACCAGGGTCTCGAAACCGGCGCGAATCAGTTCGGAGACGCCTCCGCAGAGCACCGCCTGCTCGCCGAAGAGGTCGGTTTCGGTCTCCTCGGCAAAGGTGGTCTCGATCACGCCGGCGCGGGTGCAGCCGATGCCCTTGGCGTAGGCCAGCCCGAGCTCCTTGGCTTGACCGGTGGCGTCCTGGTAGATGGCCAGCAGCCCGGGCACTCCCCCACCCTGCTCGTACATGCGCCGGGCCAAGTGGCCGGGGCTCTTGGGTGCGACCATGGCCACGTCGACGGTAGGCGGTGGCACGATCTGGTTAAAGTGGATGTTGAAGCCGTGAGCGAACATCAGCATGTTGCCGCTCTCGAGACTGGGCTCGATATCCTGGTCGTAGATCGCCTTCTGCCGCTCGTCCGGCGCCACGATCATGATGATGTCGCCTGCCTTCGCGGCTTCGGCCGGGGTCAGCACTTCCATGCCGTGGTTCTCGGCCCGGGCTCGGCTGAAAGAAACTTCCCGCAGGCCGACGACCACTTTGACCCCACTGTCCTTCAGATTGAGCGCATGCGCGTGCCCCTGGCTGCCGTAGCCGATGATGGCGACGGTCTTGTCCTTCAGCAATTCCAGGTTCGCGTCCTTGTCGTAGTACAAAGCCCCTCCTCGTCCTCTCGGTCACCATTTGCAATGTCTATTGCAAGCACTCAAGCTATGCAATATGAACCGATGCCTGTGCTTTCGCGGGTCCCCGAACCGCCCCGCTAGGTGCGTTTCCTCCCCCGACTGATGGCGATCTTGCCCGTGCGCACCACCTCAACCAGCCCGAAGGGCCGAAGCAGGGAGATTATGCCCTCGATCTTGTCTTTGGTGCCGGTCACCTCGACGATCAGGGTGGAGGCGGACACGTCTATGATCTTAGCTCTGAAGATCTCCACCACCTGGATGATCTCGGAGCGCGTCTCCGAGGTGGCGTGAACCTTGATCAACACCAGTTCCCGAGTCACCGAGGAATTGGGGTCCAGGTCGGTAATCTTGATCACGTTGATCAGCTTGTGCAGTTGCTTGGTCACCTGCTCGATCGGTTGGTCCTGACCGTCGACGCTTATGGTCACGCGTGAAAGGGCGGGATCTTCGGTCTCTCCCACGGCCAGACTGTCGATGTTGAACCCGCGGCGCGCGAAGAGCCCCGAGATACGGGTAAGCACACCCGGTTTGTTTTCCACCAGCACGCTTAGTGTGTGTTTCATGCCTCACCACCCCCTAGCATGTCGCTGATCGCGGACCCCGCCGGCACCATCGGCCAGACGTTGGCTTCCCGCTTGATGCGGAAGTCCATCAGGGCCGGAGCGTCCGATGCCAAGGCTATGCGGAGCACCTCTTCCACCTCGTCCGGCCGCGTCGCGCGGAAGCCCTGAGCGCCGTAGGCTTCCGCCAGCTTGACGAAATCGGGCTGGCACTCGATGCAGGTGGACGCATAGCGCTTCTCGTAAAAGAGCTCCTGCCATTGCCGCACCATGCCCAGGTAGCGATTGTTCAGGATGGCCACCTTGACCGGGATGCCGTAGGAAACGCAGGTGGCGAGTTCCTGGGACGTCATCTGAAACGAACCGTCCCCGGCGATGTCGACAACGGTCAGATCGGGGCGGGCGAGCTTGGCGCCCATCGCCGCCGGAAACCCGTAGCCCATCGTCCCCAGGCCGCCCGAGGAGATGAAGCGACGGGGATGCTTGGCCAGCCAGTACTGCGCGGCCCACATCTGATTCTGGCCCACCTCGGTGGTGACAATGGCCTCCCCCCTGGTCACCTCCCAGAGCTTTTGGATCACGAACTCGGGCATGATCTCGCCGTCAGGGTCCTCCCGCAGCGGCAGGGGATGTGCCTGCTTCCAATCCTCCACCTGGCGCATCCAGGGCACGTGACGCTCGGGTGAAGGCTCGAGCTTGCGCAGTTCCTCGATGAGACTGCGGAGCACCCATTTGGCGTCGCCGACGATGGGAATGTCGACGGCCAGGTTCTTGGCGATCTCCGCGGGATCCACGTCCACGTGGATGATCTTGGCATCGGGCGCGAAGGTATCCACCTTGCCCGTGGCCCGGTCGTCGAACCTGACCCCGACCGCGAAGATCAGGTCGCAATTCGTCATGGCGTAGTTGGCGTAACGGGTGCCGTGCATACCCAGCATGCCCAGGGAGAGGGCATCGTCCTCGGGAAAGAGCCCCTTGCCGTTCAGGGTGGTGGTCACCGGTATATGCGCGTAGGCGGCAAGCTCGCGCAATTCGTCAGAGGCCTCGGCGATGATGATGCCCCCTCCGGCGTAGATCATGGGCTTTTCCGCCTCGGCCAGGGCCCGCGCGGCCTCCTTGATCTGCCGGGGATGCCCCTTCACCGTGGGCTTGTACCCGGGCAGGTTGGGTTCCGGGGGGTTGTCGGGATCGTAATCGATCAGCGCCGTGGCCACGTCACCGGGGAGGTCGACCAGCACCGGACCCGGCCGGCCCGTGCGAGCCAGATAGAAGGCCTCGTGCAGGATGCGCGGCAGTTCGTGCTCGTCGGTCACCAGATAGCTGTGCTTGACCACCGGCAGGGTGATGCCGAAGGTGTCGGCTTCCTGAAAGGCGTCGGTGCCCACCACCGGGCGCCTCACCTGCCCGGTGATCGCCACCATGGGCACGCTGTCCATGTAGGCGTTCGCGATGCCGGTGACCAGGTTGGTCGCCCCCGGACCGGAGGTGGCGATACACACCCCCACCTTGCCCGAAGCGCGGGCGTATCCGTCGGCAGCGTGGACCGCGCCCTGCTCATGCCGCGTGAGCACGTTGAGCAGATCGGCGTCCATCAGGGCGTCATAGAGGGGCATCACGCTGCCCCCCGGCACCCCGAAGACGACCTCCACGCCCTCGTTCTTGAATATCTCCATCATGACCTTGGCTGCGACCTTCATGCTTAACTCCAGTGTTTGGGAATCCCGGCGGCTTTGGGAGGCGGGAAAGGAGGAGGAGGAGGAGGAAATCAGATCCCCTCGCGGGCTGCGGCCGGCTTGACGCGAAGCACGGCCCCTTCCTCGGCTCCAGAGACGGCGGCTACGTACCGGCCCAGCACGCCGCCGGTTTCCAGCACCGGCGGCCGCCAGGCCGACCTCCTCGTTTCCATTTCCGCCTCCGGAACCTCGAGAGTCATGCGGCGGGCGGGGATGTCTATGGAGATGGTGTCGCCGTCTTGCACCAGGGCGATGGGCCCGCCGTCCACTGCCTCCGGGGCCGCGTGTCCGATGCTGGCTCCCCGGCTGGCTCCGCTGAAGCGGCCGTCCGTGACCAGCGCCACTGAGTCGTCGAGCCCCAGGCCGGCAAGCGCCGAGGTGGGCGTGAGCATTTCGGGCATGCCCGGTCCCCCTTTGGGACCGGAGTAGCGGATCACCACGACGTCCCCCGGGCGAATGGCCTGCGCTTCTATGGCGCTCACGGCGGACGCTTCGTCCTCGAAGACCCGGGCCGGGCCGGAGTGCACCAACATCTCGGGAAGCACCGCGGCCTCCTTGACCACGGCGCCGCGGGGCGCCAGATTGCCGTAGAGAACGGCGAGGCCCCCAGTCTGGTTGTAGGCCCGGTCGAAGAGGCGAATCACCTCGGGATCGCGGACCGGGCGCGTCTGGTACTGATCGCGGAGGGTGCCCCCAGAGATCGTAGGAGTGGAGCCGTCCACCAGGTCGCGCTCGGACAGACGGTTGAGCACCGCCATCACGCCGCCGGCACGTTCAAGATCGTCCATGTAGTGAGCACCGGCCGGAGACATCTTCACCACTTGCGGAGTCCGGGCACTGACCTCGTTGAAAGACTCCAGCGGCAATTCGACGCCGGCCTCGCTGGCGATGGCCTCGAGGTGGAGCACGGTGTTGGTGGAGCAGCCCAGCGCCGCATCGAGGGCCAGGGCGTTCCGCAGGCCGGCCTCGGTGATGTAACGGCGCGCCCCCCACTCCTGGTTCACGACCTCCACAGCCTGCGCCCCGGTTGCGCGAGCCAGGGCCAGGCGCGAAGAGTAGACCGCGGGAATGGTGGCGTCGCCGGGCAGCGAGAAGCCCAGCACCTCGGTCAGACAGCTCATCGAGTTGGCCGTGAAAAGACCCGCGCAGGAACCGCAGGTGGGACAGGCGGAACCCTCGAGCTCCGTCAGTTCTTCCGCATCCATGGCCCCGGCGAAATACTGCCCCACCGCTTCGAAGACGTCCTTCAGGTCCACCTTGCGGCCGCGGTGCTCGCCGGGGAGCATGGGTCCGCCGGAAATAACCGCGGTGGGCACGTCCACCCGCACGGCGCCCATGACCATGCCGGGAACGACCTTGTCGCAGTTGGGAATGAGAACCAGGCCGTCCAGGCCGTGGCCTTCCACCATGATCTCCACGGAATCAGCGATGGTCTCGCGGGAGACCAGGCTAAACTTCATCCCCCGGTGATTCATGGCGATACCGTCACAAACACCGATGACGTTGAATTCGAGGGGCACGCCCCCGCCCTGCCAAACGCCGAACTTGACCTGCTCGGCAAGCTGGCGCAAGTGCATGTGGCCGGGGATGAGCTCGTTGTACGAGTTGGCGATGCCGATTAGGGGGCGGTCCGCGTCGGAAGGGCTAAGCCCCAGCGCGTTCATTAGAGACCTGTGGGGAGCCCGTCCGGGTCCTTTGGTCACCGCGTCACTGCGTCTGCCTGCCATTGGGTCTCCTCTCGCCGTCTTTACCCCGCCGGGCCCACGGGGTGACCGCGCCCAACGGAACCGCTCTGGTATGCGAACGGAAGCAAGAGCGCAGTCTACAAGATTCCCCGGGTCAGAACCAACAGAGACCGAACAGTCAAACGCCCAGGGAGGCCCAAACACTGACGCCCAGGGGCCAAACACTGGGCGAAAACGAGATCGGGCGCGCGATAGCTCCGGCCTACCGCCCTATGGCTCCGGCCTACCGCCCTACGGCTCCGGCCTACCGCCCCGCAATCCTGATGTGCCCATCCACATTCATCAGGCAAACACACTGTGAACAGCCACAGTGCACTGCGGTCACCTCGACGATAGGGTGGGCTCAATGGTCAACCATTCTTGAGGAGGAGCGGAGTGTTGGACCGGTTTCCTGAACGCCGCCTGGGCGGCGACCGAACTCGAGAAGAGGGTGATCCCCTGCAGGAGCGTCGCACTCCGAAGGCGCCTCCCCTCCCCCAGCACCGCTTGGCCATTGGCAGACTCGGCGGCGAATTATGGGGAAGACCCACCACCTTTCGCCCGAGAGAGGAGCGCCCGACCCGATGAACAACGAGCAGTTAAACCGCATGCGCGACGAGGAGGTGCCCCGCGGCCCCTTCAACGTCACCCGGATCTTCGCGGCCAGCGCGAAAAACGCCACCATTACCGACGTGGAGGGCAGGGAGTACATCGATTTCGCCGGCGGGATTGGGGTCATGGGCGTGGGCCACGCGCACCCCAAGGTGGTCGCAGCCGTGCAGGATCAGGCGGCCAACTTCTCGCACACCTGCTTCCACGTGGTTATGTACGAGGCGTACGTCGAACTCGCCCGGCGGATGAACCGGCTGGCACCCGGCGATTTCAAGAAGAAGACCATGTTCGCCAACTCCGGAGCCGAGGCTGTGGAGAACGCCGTCAAGATCGCCCGGCACGCCACCGGTCGCGACGCGGTCATTGCCTTCGAAGACGGCTTCCACGGGCGCACGCTGCTGGCCATGGGGCTGACCTCCAAGGTCATGCCCTACAAAGCCGGCTTCGGCCCCTTTCCCCCGGAGATCTACCGCATCCCATACGCCTACTGTTACCGCTGTCCGCTCAAGCTGGAGCACGAGACCTGCGGGACGGCATGTGCCGAACTGCTCGAAGACGCGTTCAAGAACTATGTCGAGGCAGAACAGGTCGCCGCCGTGGTCGTCGAGCCGATTCTGGGCGAAGGCGGCTTCGTCACGCCGCCGCCGGACTACTTCCCCAGATTGAAGGCGACGTGTGAGAGGTACGGCATTGTCTTCGTCGCGGACGAGGTGCAATCGGGCTTCGGCCGCACCGGCAAGATGTTCGCCATCGAGCATTGGGACGTGCAGCCGGATCTGATCTGCACGGCCAAGTCGCTGGCCGCTGGCTATCCTCTCTCGGGCGTCACCGGCCGGGCGGAACTGATGGACGATCCTCAAGTG
Source organism: Actinomycetes bacterium (assembly GCA_024637095.1). GTDB lineage: Bacteria > Actinomycetota > Thermoleophilia > RBG-16-64-13 > RBG-16-64-13 > Soudan-30. Next base: position 26,484 of record JAGXFV010000030.1, on the reverse strand, counting down.
GGCGGCCTGGGCGGTACTTACGGCGGCAATCCCGTCGCCTGCCGGGCGGCCCTCGCGGTTCTGGACATCATCGAAGACGAGGGCCTTCTTCAACGCGCCGAGCTCCTTGGGGCGCGCATCCGCAAGGCCTTTTTGGACTTCCAAGAGGAGTTCGAGGTGATCGGCGACGTGCGGGGACTCGGGGCCATGGTGGCCATGGAACTGGTGCTCAACCGGGAAGCCAAGACGCCGGCCGATGCCCTGACCAAAGCGCTGGTCGGCCGGGCCGCCGAGAAGGGCTTGATTATGATCTCTGCCGGCACCTACGGCAATGTGATCCGCCCGTTGATGCCGCTCACCATCGAGGACGAGGTGCTGGAGCGCGGCCTGGAGATCCTGCATGACTCTCTGCGAGAGGTGGTGCGGGAAGCCGCAGCGCCTTCCCCTGTACAAACCGGAGCCTGAGGAGTCGCCCGATGGCCGTCAGCGTAAGACAGATCGACGAGACCAAACCTCTGGAGGTCGCGCTTCACCAGTTCGACCAGGCCGCAAGTTTCCTCAAACTAGAGGAAGGGCTCCGACAGGTGCTGCGCACCGGGCACCGGGAATTGACGGTGCACTTCCCGGTGGCGATGGACGACGGCAGCACCCGCATGTTCACCGGGCACCGCGTGCAGCACTCCATCAGCCGGGGACCGGGCAAAGGCGGGATCCGCTATCATCCAAACGTCGACCTCGACGAAGTCCGGGCACTGGCCGCCTGGATGAGTTGGAAGTGCGGCGTCATGAACATCCCCTTCGGCGGAGCCAAGGGCGGGGTGCAGTGCAACCCCAAGGAGCTCTCCTTGGCCGAGATCGAGCGGATGACGCGCCGCTTCACCTGGGAGATCGCGCCCCTGATTGGGCCGGACCAGGACATCCCCGCCCCCGACGTCTACACAAACGCTCAGACTATGGCCTGGATCATGGACACATACTCCATGTTCAAGGGCCACACAGTCACGGGCGTCGTGACGGGTAAACCCATCGAGATCGGCGGTAGCCTGGGCCGCGAGTCCGCCACAGCCCAGGGCTGCGTGTATGCCGTGCGGGAAGCCTTCCGCCACATGGGCATGGACCTCGAGGAAGGCACCGCGGCGGTGCAGGGCTTCGGCAACGCCGGCTATCACGCCGCCCGGCTGCTCTCCGAGATGGGCGTGCGCGTGGTCGCCGTCAGCGACTCCTCCGGGGGAGCGTTCAGCTCCGAAGGGCTCGACATCCAGGCACTGAAAGAGTGGAAAGCGGAAATGGGCACGGTGGCCGGAGCCGCCGGCACGGATGAGATCACCAACGCCGAACTCCTGGAACTGCCGGTGGATGTGCTGATTCCGGCGGCGATGGAAGGTCAGATCACCGGCCACAACGCCGACCGGGTGCGGGCGCAGGTGGTGGCCGAGGCGGCCAACGGCCCCACCACTCCTTCTGCCGACGAGATCCTCTACGACAAGGGCGTCTTCGTGGTGCCCGACATCCTCGCTAATGGCGGCGGGGTGACGGTCAGTTACTTCGAGTGGGTGCAGAACACGCAGAAACTCTTCTGGAACGAAGCCGACATCAACCAGAAGCTGGACAGCATCATGACCCGGGCATTCCACGAAGTGCTGGACATCGCCCAGAAGGAATCCGTTCCCATGCGCACCGCCGCCTACATCCTGGGCGTGGGCCGGGTGGCGAACGCCAAGAAGCTGCGAGGGGTCTTCCCGTAGAGGCCTCGGACAGGCAACGACTGGAATCGGCGGCGCCCTGAATCGGGGCGCCGCGACCGCGTTCACGGAGTAATGAGGAGAGGGCATGCAGGCTAACAGCATGGAACGCTATGAAATCCTTCGGGTGGACCTGAGCAAGGGAACCACCGTTCGCGAGGAGGTCCCGCCTGAGCTGATTCAGCAGTTCGTTGGCGGCAAGGGCTTGGCCACCCACTATCTGGCCAGGGAACTGCCGGCGGGCGCCGATCCACTGGGCCCGAAGAATCCGATCATCTTCATGACCGGGCCGGTCAGCGGAATCTACCCCGGCACCACCCGGCACATCACCGTGACCAAGTCCCCTCTCACCGGCGGCTATCTCGACAGCGCCGCCGGCGGCTACTTCGCTTGGGAGCTTCGCCGGGCCGGACTGCTTGGGATTATCGTGCAGGGGGCCTCCGACCAACCGGTCTATCTGCGGGTCAGCGACGGCGAGGCCGAGCTCGAGGACGCCACCGAGCTGATGGGCCGCTCGATCATCGAAGTCGACGACGACCCCCGCTTTGCCGACTACCGGGTGGCGGCCATCGGCCCCGCCGGGGAGAATCGGGTGCTCTACGCCAACATCGGGAACAACGCGGGCCGCACCAAGAACGGCCGTTCCGGCTACAACGGGCGGGGCGGGGCGGGTGCCGTGATGGGATCGAAGAACCTGAAAGCGATCGCGGTCAGGGGCACCGGGCGACCGGCGGTCTCCGAGGAGGTCAAGGGCCTGAGGGCCGAGTTCTCAAAGCGGATCAAGCAGGACGACTCCGACTCCTCCTGGCTCTTCGAAGCGGGCACGCCGATAATCGTCGACTGGACAGACGGGGTGCACGTCCTGCCCACCCGCAATTGGACCAGCGGCAGCTTCGAAGGCGCCGAGGCCATCGGTCACGAAGCCATCAAGGCCGAGAGAGAAGCCCAGGTCGGCTGCTACAACTGCCCGGTCAATTGCGGCCAGCAGGTGAAGGCCATGGGCGGCGCCTTCCCGGGTGCCTTCGCCGACAAGGTGGAGTACGAGACCATCGGGATGGGTGCCTCCAACACGGGGAACGCGGATTTCTCCAGCATCGTGAAGTTCAGCGAGTTGTGCGACGAACTCGGCCTGGACACCATTTCCGCGGGAGCGGCGATCGCATTCGCCATGGCGTGCGCGGAAAAAGGGCTGATCGAGCATCCCATCCGTTTCGGCGACTCGACCGGCCAAGCGGAACTGACCCAGGCCATTAGCGACCGCAGCGGTTTGGGCGCGGATCTGGCTGACGGGACCCGCGCCGCCGCCGAGAAGTGGGGCATCGACCGGGACAAGGTCAACGTCTTCGAGGTCAAGGGCATGGAGTTCCCGGCTTACGACCCGCGGGGCTCGGTGGGCATGGCCATCGCCTACGCCACCGCCGACCGGGGCGCCTGTCACATGCCCTCCTGGCCGATCGCCGCCGACGCGCTGGGCGAGGATGACGCCGCCGACCCCTACAGCCCGGAGGGCAAATCGGAATTCGTGATCGGCGAGCAGGACGAGAACGCCGCCGAGTGGTCTCTGGTGGGCTGCGACTTCATCGTCTACGGAGCCGAGGACGCCGTCAAGATGCTGGGCAGCCTGGGGATCGAGATGACACCGGGAGAATATCTGCGCATGGGCCGCCGGGTGTGGAACCTGACCCGGCTGATCAACCTGCGCGAGGGCTTCACCGCGGCCGATGACGTGGTCCCGCCGGGCCTGGACAAGCCTCTCGAGGACAGCGGCCGGGTGCTCACCGCCGACGTGTTTGCCCAGATGAAGTCCGATTATTATCGCCTTCGCGGCTGGGATGAGGCCGGCCGGCCAACGGCGGAACTGCTTGCCGAGCTCGACCTTGAAGACTACGCGAGGGACCTGGGCTTCACGGCGGTCGAGGGGTCTGCCTCGTGACGCCACCCCAGACCTCCTCGCGCGTTCTATGGGTGGATCTGGATCGCGGGACCGCGGAGGGCCGGGACGAGGAACTCCAGCGCCCGTTGGGTCTGGGCGGGAAGGCGCTCGCGCTCTCGCTACTCGAGCGGGAGCTTGACCCGTTGATCGATCCCCTCGCTCCCGAGAACCTGGTAATCCTGACTTCGAGCGAGATGGCCGGTTACGCCTTCCCCGGGTCCAACCGCGGAGGCATGTACACGAAGAGCCCTCTGACGGGCAGGTTTCTCGAGACCTACTCCGGGGGTTCGTGGAGCAAGGCTCTGCGCGAGGCCGGCTGGGACGCCGTGGTGCTACGGGGGGCTTCCTCGGAGCCCATCCGCCTGCAGATAACCGAGGCGGGCGGCAGGCTGGTCTCGGCGGCCGATTCTTGGGGCACCGATGTCTTTGAGGCCGATGACCTGCTGGCAGGTGCGGGAGATCGCCGGACCGCCCGACTCGTCATCGGCACCGCAGGTGAGAACGGCGTGGCCTATGCCTCCGTCCACAACGACAAGTTCCATGCGATGGGGCGGGGCGGGCTGGGAGCGGTGTTCGGCGCCAAGCGGCTCAAGGCGATCACGGTGCACTCGCCGGGGCCGTCCAAACGGGCCGAGGTCGGCGAAGCCTTCGCGGCCGCTCGGCGGAAGGTGACCGGCGAGGCCGGCGGTTCTCCGACCGCGCAGGCTTATCGCCGCCTGGGAACCCCCATGTTGGTCGCCCTGATGAACGAGGCTGGAGGTTTCCCCTCCGCATACTGGCAGAGCGGCGAGGTAGCCCACCGGGAGCGCCTGGAGGCCGAGAGCTACACCGACTGGGCCGAGGTCAAGACCGAGAACTGCCCCCCCTGCCCCATGCGTTGCCGCAAGCGCCTGGAGGTCAAGGAAGGGCCCTACGTCGGCCGCGCCTTCCACGGACCGGAGTACGAGACCATCTACGCCTTCGGCGGACTCTGCCTGATCGAAGACCCGCAGCAGGTGGCCGTGCTCCACGAGGAATGCAACCGCGTGGGCATGGACACCATCACCGCCGGCAATGCCGTCGCCCTGGCGATGGAGCTGGGTAAGCGAGGCGTGCGGCAGGACGTTCCCGAGTATGGCGACTTCGACGGGACCATGCGCCTCGTGGGCGAGATCGCCGAAGGCTCCACCGAAATGGGCCGCTCTCTGGCCAAGGGTACGCGGATCGCCGCGGAGGAACTGGGCCTCGGCGAGGAAGCCATTCAAGTCAAGGGGATGGAACCCGCCGGTTACGACCCGCGGGCTACTCGAGGGATGGACCTGGCCTACGCCACCAGCCCCCGCGGGGCCTGCCACCTGCGCGCCACCTTCTACAAACCTTCGCTTTCCGGCCTAACGCAGGACCTAAACGAGGCCGAACTGGCCGAACTCTTCACCGACTATGAGGACCGGTTGTTCCTGCACGACTGCCTCACCATGTGCCGGTTCTATCGCGACTTTCTCGACTGGCCCACGCTCGAGGCCATGGTCGGCGAGTTGGCGGGGCGGCCGGTTGACCGGCCCGAATTGCGCGAAGTGGTGCGCAGCCTGCTGACCCGCGTGCGACGCCTGAACTTCGCGATGGGCATGACCGCCGCGGAGGATCGCCTGCCCCGCCGCTTCTTCGAGCAGGAACTGGAGCGGGCGCCCGCCCTCGACAAGGACGAGTTCAAGCGAACGCTCGCCGCCTACTACCAGGTGCGCGGTTGGCCGGAGGGAAGCCCCCAGTAAAGGTTCAGGCTAGCTAGCGCTTCGGTGCCGGTGTCAAAGCCCCGAAGCATCCCGCGGAGCTCGGCAGCCGTCCTCACCGGTAGCTCGATACGATCGCCGTAGGCACTGGCCTGCACCTTCTGCCCCGGTACCAATGAGTGGTAGCGACCGGCAAGGCGATGGGGTGCACTTCATCGCGCGTAGAATGTCGACCTACGACAGCGGAGTACATCACCTCACGGCCCTCCTGACGAGCTCGGCGATCCTCTCCTCGACGGCAAGCGTCAATTCCTTCATCGCGAAGGAGGTCGGCCACATGTCGCCCTCATCCAGGTTCGCGGCGTCGTTGAATCCGAGGGTCGAGTACCTCGACTTAAACTTGCTCGCGCCCTGGAAGAAGCAGACGACCTTGCCATCGAAGGCGTAGGCCGGCATCCCATACCAGGTCTTGGGCGAGAGCGCGGGCGCGCTGTCCTTGACGATATCGTGTAAACGCAGGGCCGTCCGTCGGTCCGGCTCGGGCATCTCAGCGATCTTCGCGAGCACGTCTGCTTCCCCGTCTTTCTTGGGGGGCCTGCCGCGGCCCGATTCTGCCTTCAGTTCTTGGGAACGCTCCTTCATCGCGCCACGTTCCTCTGCCGAGAATCCGCCGGACTTCTCGTCGGTCTCTGCCTTCCCAGAGTCGGACTCCCGAGCTTCCTTTTTCGGGCTCACGGGTCTCTCCTCCCATGGATTCGCTTGGGCTATCCCGGAATGCTTCCCGCCCCTGACCAGATCGAGACCAACCAACTAATTGCCAAGCGCCGAGATGAAGGACCCCATCGGTGCTTACCGTATCGGCAACGGAAACGCTAACTGCCGTTGCTTTCGGCATTGGATGACCATATAGTAATGCCGAACCCGGGGGTGACCACGATCAACACCGACTCTCTCGACTACCGCATCATCGAACTGCTGCAGAAGGACGGGCGCATGTCCTCCGCCGATATCGCGCGCCGCCTCGGCGACGTGTCCCCCCGGACCATCCGCTACCGGATCGACCGGCTGGTCGACCGCGGAGTCATCAGCGTGAGCGCCGTGGTCAATCCCCGCTCCGTGGGCTACCGAGTCATCGCCGATGTCTGGATCGAGACCGTCGCCAACCGTCTATCCGATGTCGCTGAGCGTGTGGCGGAACTCGACGAGGTCAGCTACGTCGCCTATGCCACCGGCGAGCGCAACCTGAGCGTCCAGGTGTACGCGCGCAGCAACGAGGAACTGCACGAGTTCGTCAACGAGACCATCGCCTCGATACCCGGTGTCACCCGGGTGCGCACGATGGTCGTGCCCCGCACCGTCAAAGACGTCCACCAGTGGCATATACCGCGGGCCGTCACCAGCAAGGAGGAGAGTAGATGAGCGAGTCCACCAAAGTCGCTTCCCGGGAATTCACCCAGCGGGCCAAAGAGATCACTGAGCGGGAGATGGCGCGCTACGAGGCGATGACCCCCGGCAGCCAAAAGGCAACCGCGCGGGCGAAGAAGGTGCTCCCCATGGGCGTCGCCAGCAACTTCCAATTCTTCGATCCTCACCCGGTGGTTATGGCGCGGGGCAAGGCCGACCGGATGTGGGACGTCGACGGCAACGAATACATAGACTTCAACATGGGCTACGGCTCGTTGCTCGCCGGCCACGCTCACCCCCAGGTGGTCGAGGCCATCAAGAAGCAGGCCGAGGAGGGCACCCTTTTCGTCACTCCCAGCCCCCACATCGCCGAGGTGGCCGAAGCCCTGTGCGAGCGCTTCCCCTTCGAGCAGGTGCGCTTCACCAACTCGGGGACCGAGGCCACGATGGACGCCATCCGCCTTGCCCGGGGCTTCACCAAGCGAGAGAAGGTCATCAAGCTCGAGGGTGGCTATCACGGGCATCACGACCTGGCCATGATGTCGGTAAAGCCTCCGCTCGACGAGGCCGGTCCCGCGAATCACCCCAACACGATTCCCTGGTTCGGCGGCATCACCCAAGGGGCGATCGACGAAGTGATCGTCATTCCCTTCAACGACGCCGACGCGCTCGAGCAGGCGTTCACCGAACATGAGGGCGAAGTGGCCTGCTTCATCCTGGAGCCGGTGCCGGAAAACATGGGCATCGTGCTTCCCGAGGAGGGCTATCTGGAGAAGGTCGCAGAGATCACCCGCCGTCACGGCGCTCTCTTGATCTTCGACGAGGTCAAGACCGGCATCACCTCCCACCCCCGCGGCGCGAGCGCGATCTACGGCGTGGAGGCGGACATCATCTGCCTGGCGAAGTCGATCGGCGGCGGCGTGCCGCTGGGAGCCTTCGGCGCGCGCAAAGAGATCATGGACCTGATCACCAACTGGGAAGTCGCCCACCAGGGTACCTTCAACGGTAACCCCCTGGTGATGGCGGCGGCCAAAGCCGTGCTCACCGAAGCCTGCACCGAGGAGCACTGGCAGGAGGCCAAGGAGAAGAATGATCGCCTGATCGCCGGATGCCAGAAGATCATCGACGCCGCCGGACTGCCTGCGCACACCATCCAACTGGGGGCCAAGGGCTGCATCACCTACTCCAAGGAACCGGTGCGGACCTATCGAGATTACAAAGCCACCGACCTCGACCTGGCCTACGCCCACTGGATCTACATGATGACCCACGGCATCTTCCTGCCCCCGGGCTTGGATGAGCAGTGGCTGATCTCGGTTCAACACACCGACGAGGACATCGACCGCCACCTGGAGGTCTTCTCCGCCTTCGTCGCGGAACTGACCGCCTAGCCTCGGCGCGTCGAGCGAAGCGGCCGAGCTGGTGCTCCCGGAAGAGAACTACGAACGGCCAGACCGGCGATGGCGCGGCGTCAAGGCGCTCGCCATCGCCGGCTTGCTGACGTACGCAGTCACCCTGGGTCTCATCGTGGTCGCGCTTCTGGGGCCCGGCAAGGCCGTAGCCGGGGCGGACTCCGGTGGTCTCCTCGTGCTCCTAGTCGCTTTCGCCACCATCCTGGCGGCGGCGGCCGTCTACGGAGCGCAGCTTCGCCGCCCTCTCTGGATCTGGATACCCGGCATCGTGCTGCTGGTGCTCGCAGTGCCCTGGTCCGGCTTCTGGCCCATGCTCGTGGGCGGAGCGCTGGTCGGCCTGGCCGCCGCCCTCGCCCGTCCGGAGCCCAGACAGCCCGACGAAGACGGCCTGACCCGCGAGTAGAGTCGCTACTCCTTGTCCGAGATGACCGGCTTTCCCGACGGGCGCTGAATCCTCCAACTCAGAAGCAGCAGCAGCGACGAGAAGGCCAGCATGAACACGGAGATAGCATTGATCTCAGGCGTGACCCCAAACTTCACCATGGAGTACACCTTGAGGGGCAGGGTGGTGTTCCCCACGCCCGAGTTGAAGAAGGTGATGACGAAGTCATCGAAGCTGAGCACGAAGGCGAGCAGGCCACCGGCAATGATCCCCGGCGCCATGAAGGGCAGGGTCACCAACAGGAAGGTCTGGAACTCGTTGGCCCCTAGGTCCATGGCCGCCTCTTCCAGGGTGCGGTCGAATCCGGACATACGCGCCCGCACGATGACGATGACAAACGAGATCATGAAAGCCACATGGGCCACGATCAGGGTTTGCAGACTGAGCGAGACACCGGCCGCGTTGAAGCCGCTGAGCAACGCCACGCCGAAGACGATCTCGGGAATCACCAGCGGTACGTAGATCGCGCCGTTGTAGAGGCCGGAGCCGCGGAACCGGTATCGCGTGAGGGCGTAAGCCGCGAGCGCGCCCATCACCGTGGCCAGGATGGTGGCCACCAGGGCAATCTTCATCGTGTTGGCCAGAGCGTCCAGCACCGGGCCGTCGTTGATCAGTTCGCCGTACCAACGCGTGGTGAACCCTTGCCAGGTCGCGTTCCGCCGAGAATCATTGAAGCTGAACAGGACGAGCACCACGATCGGCGCGAACAGGAACGCGTACACCAGGGCCACGTATGCCCGCAGGCCCTTGGCTTTGGTGCGCTGGTCCTTCGGTTTTCTTCTCACATCAGGTCCTCCGAGCCCATTTTGCGCACATAGAGGAATATCCCGACGAGTAGGATGGCCATCAGACTGAATGACAGCGCGGAGCCGTAGGCCCAGTCACGCGCCGACAGGAACTGCTGCTGGATGACGTTGCCGATCATAAGGGTGTTGGGACCGCCCAGAAGGTCCGGAGTGACGAAGTCGCCCACCGCCGGAATGAAGGTCAAGAGCGTGCCCGCGACGACCCCCGGGAGCGAAAGCGGGAGGGTTACGCGGAGCAAGGTCCACAGTCGGTTGGCGCCCAAATCCTGCGCGGCCTCCAGCAGGCTCTTGTCCAGCTTCTCCAGGCTGGCGTAGAGGGGCAGGGTCATGAAGGGCAAGAAACCATAGGTCAGGCCGAGAACCACAGAAAACGGTGTGTTGAGCAAATTGAGCGGCTCGCTGATAATCCCGAGCCAGCTGAGCGAGGTATTGACCACGCCCTCGGTCCGCAGGATCACGATCCAGGAGTAGGTGCGGATCAGATAGCTGGTCCAGAAGGGCAGCATGAGCAGGATCAGGAAGATGTTCTTCTTCGCTCCGCCGTAGATCGCAACGAAGTAGGCCAGGGGGTAGCCCAGCGCCAGTGTGAGCACCGTGGCAATCCCGGCGAAGGCGAAGGAACGCAGGATGACCGGCATCCAGAGGGGGCTGAACGCTTTGGTGTAGTTGCTGAGCGAGAAGCCCAGCTCCACGTCGCCGTAGGCGCCGCGTCCGCCGAAGCTGTAGACGAAGATGACCAGAAGCGGCAGCACCAGAAAGAGCGTCAGCCACATCATGGTCGGAGCCAGAAGCACGTTGGCCACCAGGAAGCTGCGGCCCCGGAACCGGTCGACAAACCGGCTCCATAGCCCCGCTTTCCTGATGGCCGCCTCCTCGGCCGGCGGGGACGGAGTAACCTTACTCGCGTCCATCGACATCTAGGTGGCTCTCAACTCCGCGAAGGCGTCGTTGTAAAGCGTCGTGGCTTCGCCCAGGTCCTCGATGAACTGCAGGCGGGCCTCCACCTCTTCGGGCGGGTAGATCGCCGGATCTTCGAGGATCTCGGGCTCGATGAATTCCTCGGCGGCCTGATTGGGGCTCGCGTACCAGACGTAGTTGCTGATCGCCGCGCCCACCTCGGGCTGGAGCACGTAGTTCATGAAGGCCTCGGCCGTGTACTTGTGAGGCGCATCCTTGGGGATGCACATCGAGTCGACCCAGATGACCGCCCCTTCTTCGGGGATCGCGTAGCCCACTGATTCGTTCTCGGCGACCGCCTGGAAGACGTCGCCTGAGTATCCATGCGCCAGCCAGGTGTCGTTGGAGGCCAGTTCGTCGATGTAGGTGTCCGAGGTGTAGTGCTTGAGCAGGGGCTTCTGCTCCAGCAGCATCTCCTTGGCCTCGTTGATCTGGGCGGGGTCGGTGGTGTTGATGTCGTAGCCCAATCGGAAGAGGGCAACGGCGAAAACGTCGCGGATCTCAGTCAGCATGGTGATGTTGCCGCTGTACTGCTCGTCCCACATCATTTCCCAGCTCGGCCGGAAGTCGGGAACCCGCTCCATGTTATAGCCGATGCCGGTGGTGCCCCACTGCCAGGGAATGGAGTACTCGTTGCCCGGATCGAACGGAGTCTCGCGGAAGCGGGGATACAGGTTCTCGAGGTTCGGCACGTTGTCCAGGTTGATGGGCTGAAGCAGGTCGAGCTGGAGCATGGTGGTGACCATGTAGTCGCTGGGCACAATGATGTCGTACCCGGCGGCACCGCTCTGCAGCTTGGCGAGCAGCGTGTCGTTGCTGGAATAGTTGTCATAAGTGACCGAGACGCCGAACTCCTCTTCGAAGTTCGGGATGGTGTCCTCGGCGATGTAATCCGACCAGTTGTAGATGTTCAGCTGATCCGACATCTCAGTGTCGCCGCTGCCGCCCTCGTCGCCCCCGCAGCCGGCCAGCCAGCCGGCCCCAGCCAAGACGAGTCCCGTTGTGCCCGCCCGGCGCAGGAAACCCCGCCGGGACATGGGCTCGTTCATCCCTTTGATGAACAGAACCTTCAGTTCGTCTTCACGCTTCCCCATCACGCAACCTCCTCCGTCGACCCTCTCGTCGCCTGCTCCGGGAGCACCCGGTTGTGGTACGGGTGCCAGGTGAGGACGGTCTCCTCCCCCGGCATCCAAAGCGTCTTGTCGGACGCGACCTGCACGTTCTGCTCGAGTACGGTGAATTGCGACTGCAGCGCCGGCACGTCGATCTTGTACTGCGTGGTCATCCCGAGGTAGACCACATCGCGGACAATTCCTTTGAGCACGCAGTTTTCCTCCGGCGGCTCTTCGTGGAGTTCCAGGAGGCGGATCTTCTCGGGCCTAACCGACAGCGAAACAGTGTCCCCCACCGGGGAGTCCTGGGGCTTGCCGAAAATCACCCGCTGATTCTCGCCGTAGGACAGTACGCCCATCCCGTTGCTGCTCTCCACTCGGCCTTCGATGAAGTTGGAGACCCCGATGAAGCCCGCGACAAAGCGGGTGGCGGGAGCTTCGTAGAGCTCTTCCGGCTCGCCCACCTGCTCGACCCGCCCCTGCTTCATGACGGCGATGCGGTCCGACATGGTCAGGGCTTCTTCCTGATCGTGGGTCACGTAGATGAAGGTAATGCCCACGCTTTCGTGGATATGCTTGAGCTCGAGTTGCATCTGCCGACGCAGCTTGAGGTCCAGGGCGCCGAGGGGCTCGTCCAGCAGCAGAACGGCGGGGAGGTTGACCAGGGCACGGGCCAAGGCCACGCGTTGCTGCATCCCTCCAGAGAGCTGAGTGGGCTTGTTCTTGCCGCGATCCTCCAGCTCCACCATGCGCAGCGCATCGTGCACGCGCTTCTCGATCTCGGCCTTGGGCAGCTTCTTGCGCTTGAGCCCAAAGGCGACGTTTTTCTCCACGTTCAGATGAGGAAACAGGGCGTAGTTCTGAAAAACGGTGTTGACGTTGCGCCGGTAGGGTGGGAAGCGGGCGACGTCGGTGCCTTCCAGGTAGATGGCCCCCTCGGTAGGCTCCTCGAAGCCGGCGATCATGCGCAGGCAGGTGGTCTTGCCGCAACCACTCGGGCCCAGCAGGGAGAAGAACTCACCCTTACGGATGCCGAGACTCATGTCGTCGACGGCGCGCAGATCGCCGAAGAGCTTCGTGACCCCTTCCAGACGGATCGCGTAGTCTTCTTCGCTCATCAGCTGTAGATCTCCTTGATGATCTTGAGATGGACGAAGGTCTCGAAGTCCCTGACGCCGCTGATGGATCCCAGCCGGGTGAGAAACCCCAGCACGTGCTGGTGATCGTGGCAGCCGACCTCGGCCAACAGATTGTAGCTGCCGGCGAGGGCGACCAAGTAGATGACCTCATCCTGGCGGGCGATCTCCTCCGCGATTTCGTCCAGCCGGCTACTGTCCGCCTTGATCCCGACCAGCGCCATCATGGAGTCGCCCAGGGCCAGGCGATTGGTGACGACGGTGACCTGCAGGGCCTTCTCCCGGACCAGACGCTGGAAGCGTTGGCGGATCATCCCCGGAGAGACTTCGAGGCGGCGGGCGATCTCGGAGAACGGCATGCGCGCGTCTTCCTTGAGCGCCGCGATAATCTGCTCATCGGCTCGGTCGAGATCAACCTGCCGGAATGACTGATGCGCCTCCAGCGTGCCCCCAATGACGAAAGAAGTGACGCCCAGGTGCCGGTGCGACCTCCCTGATCCGCAACGGACACTTGAACGGTATTATCATTGGGTACCAAAAAGCAAGGCGCAGTCGATATTCGGCATAAACTCGCGGACAATATTGCAGGTACGGCACTGATCGACACCCCCGCCTACCGAATTGCGAGACTAAGAAGGGCTGATGGGCCGGGCGAGCCGCTTCTGATACCTTTGCGCCCGAAGTTGCGGCTGACAGACAGCCGGGTGCCGGGTGCCGGGTGCCGGGTGACGGCTGAGCAGTGGCCGGCGGCCGAATCGAGCTTGGGGAGAGGGGGGCGGATGGCGCCGGAGTCGAGCAGGCCGGGCGGAGGAGGAGCCGAAGCGGGTCAGGTGGGTTCGATGCCCTTCGTCGGCATCCCCTCGTTCCTGAAGCTGCCCGTAGTGGCTCCCGAGACTCCAGGCTGGCATTTCCTGATGCTCGGCCTGCCCTACGACGAGGGAGCGTCCAACCGGCCGGGAGCCCGCTTTGGGCCCCGCGCCATCCGGAACGCGTCCACCCTCTACTCCTATGAGGGAAACGCCGAGCTATTCGACGTGGAACTCGGCCGCAAGATCCTCACAGGCGCGCGGGTCGCGGATGCCGGAGACGTCCCCATCGTGCCCGGGGGCGGCGCGCAGAACCGCGAGGCTATCTCGGACGCCGTGCGCCGGATCATCGCTTCGGGCGCGATCCCCGTCTGTCTGGGCGGCGATCACTCGGTTAGCGCTCCGATCCTTCGGGCGGTCTCGGACTCCGCGGCGACTCCTCACCTGGTGCACCTCGACACCCACATGGATTTCGACTCCTACCTGCCGCCGCACACCCACGGCACGCCGATCCGGCACGCCGTTGAAGAAGAACTGGTCTCGGGGGTCACGCAGATCGGGATCCGTGGGCTAAACAGCGGGCAGGAAGATTGGCTGGAGGCCGGCCGCCGCGGTGTGCACGTGGTAACCGCGGGCGAATTCAGGACCCGGGGGCACGCGCACGCGCTCGAACAGGTCCCGCAAGAGCAAGCGCTCTACCTGTCCATCGACATCGACGTCTTCGATCCCGCCATCGCGCCCGGCACGGGAACGCCCGAACCCGGTGGCCTCTGGTACCCGGAGGTGCGCGAGTTGGTGCAGGAGTTGGCCCGGCGGGGACCGATCTTGGGAGTGGATCTGGTGGAGGTGAATCCGGCCTACGATCACGGCGAGATCACCGCGATTCTCGCCGCCCGCCTGCTGCTCGACGTGATGGGAGCGGTGTGGGAGGCGCGTTCGGTCTAGGTCTTCCCGCCGAGGCGCAGGCAGATCAGAGCCAGCGCCAGGTCGACCAGCACCTCGGTCTCCTCCAGGGAGCGTCCCAGCAGACCCTCGATCTTGTGCAGCCGGTTGCGCAGGGTGTTGGGGTGAACGTAGAGGATCCCGGCGGCGCGGGCCACGTTCCTGTTCTCGTCTAGATAGACCCGAAGGCTCTCCACCAGTTTCTCCCCGCGCTTCCGGTCGTGCCTCAGCAGGGGGTCGAGATACTGCCGGGCTACCGATTCAAGCTTCAACGCATCGGAGGTGTCGAGCGCGCGCACGCTCGGGCCCAGCCGGGAGAACAGGCGCACGTGCGGGGACTGGCGACCGCCGGCAGCCCGCACCGCCTCGCGGGCCTGAAGCAGCGCGCCAGGAGCACTACCCGCGCTCTCGACCGGGTTGCTGATACCGATGGTGACCGACAGGCGGGGCGGCCCCTCCACCAGCCTCTGCCGCAGCCCCTCGCCCAACTCCAGCAGCTTGTCGTCCAGACCGGGATCCTCCTCCCCGGATTGGACGAGCGCGATCACCGAATCGCTCTTTCCCACGGAGATGAAGGGGACCCGCAGGTCGGAGAAGAAGTCGTCCACCCGTTCTTTGAACTCACTCTTGAGTTCCTGGATGGCCTCTTCTTTAACGGTTCCGAGGCGGGCTGACACCATCCCCGAGAAGTTGTCCACGTCGCAGACCAGCAACCTGCCCCGGGGGATGTCCGTGAGGAACCCCAGATTGCGCAACCTTTCCTCCAGCTCTTCCGGGCGACCGCTGCCGGAAATCAGTTCGTCGAGCAGTCCGTCGCGCATGCGGACGCGGACCTGCGCCTCCTCGCGGTAGCGGTGAAGCTCAAGCGTCAGGAGCTTGCGCACGTACTCGGCAAGCACCTGGGCAGTTTCGCCGGGCGGATCGTCATCGGAGTAGACCAGGCCCAGCACCTGCTCCACTCGGCCGCCCAGCCGCACGTCGCGAAGCACCACCCGGTGCTCATCGACACGCCCGGGGTCGCGCTCAGTAGTGGGACCCGCGGCACGGTAGAGCGCCCAGATCGCTTCCCGGAGCTCCGGGGTTAACTTGGTGCGGGCATCGGCCTGCGAGAGGACCTCCCCGCGTCCGTCGAAGACCAGCACCGAAGCCGAGAGCAGCATGGCCGCAGCAGAGACCAGGTGGTCCAGCCCGCGTTCTTCGAGAAGCAGCGCCAGCAGGTGATCCTGGGCGGTGAGGCCGCGCCGCAGCTGATAGAGAGAAGGGCGCTTCAGCCGATCCAGAATGAAGCCGGTTATGCCCTTGAAAGGCACCTCCACAGGAACCTCGAACAGTGGCAGGTTGGTACGGTCCGCCGCCGCGCGCATGTCCGTGGGTGCCTCGTCGAAGTAAAGGCCGACGCCCAAACCCAGCGCGGCGGCTCCCGTTTCGGCGAGCCGCCTGACCACGCGAACCCGGTCGCCGGGCTTGTCGTAGATGGCGAGTCCCGTCATCAGCAGGACGTCACCCTCGCCAAGCCAGGGGGTGGGATCCGGCATTTCCGAGATGTGCACTCCGCGAATCTCGCCGGCACGGCCACCGAGGCCGGCGACGAGACGCAGGCCGAGCTCCTCCGCCCCGGTCAACTCCTCAACGGTCAGCCGCCCCGTCGCCACCACCAAGTCACCTCTGGCTTTGCAGCTCCCCGATCCGCCGGACAATCGCCTGACCCATCTCACGCGTTCCCGCGGTCCCGCCCAAGTCGTAGGTCACGTCCCGACCGGCGCCGACCACATCCCTGACTGCGTGGAACAGATGGTCCGCCGCCTCGCGCTCGCCCAGGTGGCGCAGCATGAGGACCGCGCTCAGGATGAGGGCGCCGGGATTCACTTTGTTCTGCCCGGCGTACTTGGGGGCAGAGCCGTGGACCGGCTCGAAGAGCGCCAACTCGTCACCCAGGTTGGCCCCGGGCGCCATGCCCAGGCCGCCCACCAGGCCGGCACAGAGGTCGGAGAGGATGTCACCGTAGAGGTTGGGGCAGAGGATCACGTCGTAGAGTTCGGGCTTTTGCACGAGCTGCATGGCCATGTTGTCGACGATGCGGTCCTCGAACTCGATGTCTCCGAATTCGGCGGCCACCCCGCGCGCCACCTCGAGAAAAAGCCCATCCGTAAACTTCATGATGTTGGCTTTATGCACGGCCGTGACCTTGCGCCGACCTTCCTCCCGGGCGTACTCGAAGGCGAAGCGGGCGATCCGTTCGGACGCGTAGCGCGTGATGATCTTGATCGACTCCGCGGCGTCCTTGCCCACGGAGTGCTCGATCCCCGCGTACAAATCTTCGGTGTTCTCCCGCACCACCACCAGGTCGATGTCCTCATAGCGACTCTTCACCCCGGGGATGCTGATGGCCGGGCGGAGATTGGCATAGAGATCCAGTTCCTTGCGCAGGGCGACATTCACGCTGCGGAAGCCGGAACCCACCGGGGTGGTCAGAGGGCCCTTGATGGCCACCTTGGTTTCGCGGACGGCGTCCAACGTCTCCTGCGGGAGCGGAGTGCCGTACTTGTCGATCACATCGGCGCCGGCCTCGACGTCGACCCATTCGATGTCGACTCCGGTCGCGCCGACCGCTTCTTTGGTGGCGGCCATGATTTCCGGGCCGATGCCGTCCCCGGGAATGCAGGTGATTCTGTACTTCATCTCAAAACGCTCCTACCGAACTCGAACGCGGGCCGCCGCATGCTATCAGACCTCCCAGTTTATAACCGCCGAGTAACCTTGAGTCGCGATGCATAAACTTGCACCGAACCCGGCGCATCGCTAGGATAAGTTTCCCTTTCCCCCATCACTGTAGAGGAGCACGATGAACCGAAGGATCGCCCTGCTCACGGGCCTGCTGCTGATACTCCTTCTCGCGGCCCTGCCGGTCCTGGCCGGTTGCGGGGACGAGGAAACCACCACCGACACCACCGAAGGCGCCGAGACCGTCGACACCACCGAGACCTCGGACGCCACAGAAGACACCACGGAAACCAGCGAAGGCGCCGCCGCGAGCGGCGAGACCTACAACATCGGCATCACTCAGATCGTCAGCCACCCGGCTCTCGACGCCGCCGCCCAAGGCTTCAAGGATGCCCTGGAAGAAGAGGGCATTCAGGCCAATTTCGACGAGCAGAACGCGCAGGGCGAGTTGCCCGTGGCCTCGACCATCGCCGAAAAATTCGTCGCAGACAACGTGGATCTGATTCTCGCCATCGCGACGCCGACCAGCCAGGCCGCGGTTCAGGCAACCGACGAAATCCCCGTGCTCTTTGCCGCCGTAACCGATCCCGTGGCCGCCGGCCTGGTGGACGATCCGGAGAATCCTATGGCCAACGTCACCGGCGTTAGCGACAAGCTTCCGATGCAGCCCCATCTGGACCTCGTGCAGGAATTGGTACCCGACATCCAGACCTTGGGCGTGCTCTACAACGCGGGCGAGGCCAACTCCGTCGCCCTAGTGGAAGAAGAGCGCCAACTGGCTGAGGCAATGGGCTGGGAGTTACAGGAGGCCACGGTGGCATCTTCCGCCGAAGTTCTCTCCGCCGCTCAATCTCTCATCGGCCGGGTCGATGCCATCTCGGTGCTCACGGATAACACCGTGGTTTCGGCCTTCGAGAGCGTGGTCAAGGTGGGCCAGGAGAACGGCATCCCGGTAATCGCGGGTGACATCGACAGCGTCGAGCGCGGCGCGGCAGCGGCCTACGCCTTCGACTACTACGAGCACGGACGCCAGGCCGGCCGCATGGCGGCGCGCTGGCTGAAGGGCGCCTCGATCGACCAGCTTCCGGTGGAATTCGCGCAAGACCTGGTCCTCGCGGTGAATCCCGCCTCCGCCGAGAAGATGGGCATATCCATCCCCGACGCCATGCAGCAGGAGGCCGGCGAGGTCTTCTAGGCGTGATTCCAGACCCCGCGACGGCGCGGGTCTAGTACAATGCCGGGCGGCGCCGCATGGCGCCGCCCTCAAACGAGACTACGGGGGAACCGGGGCCCGCCCCGGTTCCCCATTTTGGAGGAAGAGCTTCCCGCATGACCGGCATCCTGACGAGTGGGCTCGAGCAAGGCCTCGTCTTCAGCTTCATGGTCCTCGGGGTTTTCATCACCTTCAGGGTCCTGGACTTCCCCGACCTGACCGTGGACGGGAGCATCGTCACCGGCGCGGCGGTGACCGCCATGCTGCTCACGAACGGGTGGTCGCCCGCGCTCGCCACGGCGACGGGCGCCCTGGCCGGTTTTGTGGCGGGGACCATAACCGGGGTTTTACACGTGCTGCTCAAGTCGGGGTCCGACGCCACCAACTACGGTCCCAAGCTCCTGGCGGGAATTCTCACCATGACCGCGCTCTACAGCCTCAACCTGCGGATCATGGGATTCGGCACGAGTGCCACCGCCCGCAGCAACGTGCCGCTCCTGGGTGAGCCCACCCTTATCGAATCTATCGAGAATCTGCTTTCGATCGAACTCACCACCTGGCGGCTCATCGCCGCCCTGGCGATCCTGGCGCTGGTGGTCAAACTGGTGCTCGATTGGTTCCTACACACCGAGGTCGGCCTGTCGATGCAGGCCACCGGCGACAACGAGCAGATGATCAAGGCCCTCGGGGTCAACACCACCATCGTGCGGATCGCCGGTCTGGGTTTGGCCAACGGCCTGGTTGCCCTGTCAGGGGCCCTGGTGGCGCAGACTCAGGGCTTTGCCGACATAGGCATGGGGATCGGCACCATTGTCGCCGGCCTGGCCGGAGTGATCATCGGCGAGGTCCTCTTCGGCAGCCGCAGCGTGACCTGGGTGCTCTTTTCCGTGATTGGCGGTTCCGTGGCCTACCGGCTGCTCATCGCGGGGGCGCTCCGCGTCGAACAGATCGACCCCACCGATCTTCGGCTCTTGACGGCAATCCTCGTGGTGATCGCGCTGGCCGCCCCCACCGTCCGCCGCAAGGTGGTGAGGATGTGAACGCCCCACCCGCCGAGCAACCCCAGCACAGGCCCGACAACGACGGCCTGCTGGTGACCAAGATGCGCAAGGCCTTCTTTCCCGGCACACCCAACGAGGTCGTGGCCCTCGACCGCGTCGACCTGCTGGTGCACCCCGGGGACTTCGTCACCATCATCGGTTCGAACGGGGCGGGCAAGTCCACGCTTCTCAATGCCATCGCCGGGACCTTCCCGGTGGACCGGGGCAGTATCATCATTGCCGGCAGGAATGTGACCCGCGAGGCCGAGCACACCCGCGCTCGCCTTGTGGGGCGCGTGTTCCAGGATCCTCGCGCCGGAACCGCGCCCTCGATGTCGATCGAAGAAAACCTGAGCATGGCCATGCTCCGCGGGCAGCGGCGGGGATTGCGCCGCGGAGTGAACGGCAGCCGCCGCAGGGAGATCCAGGATCAGCTCAGTCTGCTCGGGATGAGTCTCGAGGACAGAGTGACCGCCGAGGTCGCCAAATTGTCCGGGGGACAACGTCAGGCCGTGTCGCTGCTGATGGCGACCATCGCCGAACCGCGCCTCCTGCTGCTGGACGAGCACACCGCGGCCCTGGATCCCAAGGTCGCTCAGACCATCATGGACCTGACCGGCAAGATCGTCATGGAGAAGCGGCTCACCACCCTAATGGTGACGCACAACATGGAGCTCGCGCTTCGCTGGGGCAACCGGCTGGTGATGATGCACCAGGGCCGGATCGTGCTTGACGTCGGTCAGGAGGAGAAGTCCGGCCTCGAGGTGGCGGACCTGGTGGCTAAGTTCCACCAGGTGGCAGGCGAGAACCTAGTGGTCGATCGAATGCTCCTGGACTGACGGCGCGCGCCCGAGCGCAGCCTAGGAGAAGCCGATATCCTGCCGGGATACGAAGGTGAGGTAGGCGATCTGGCGGATCGAGAAGTAATGACGTTCGTCGTGCTTGTCTTCCACGATCAACCACTCCGTTTCCCCCGTCAACGCTTCATAGATTGCGACGGGATCCGCCGGCGTCTCCATGGTGACTTCCGTGCCGCCTGCCAGATGCACGATTAGCTTTCGCATGTTAAAGCTCCTCTTGTCTCAGCGGTCTTAAGGATAAGTGCAACCGATTCAGCGGCGTTGCACCGAAGCGCCAACCGCATCGCCCACGAGAACAGATGTGGGTTCGGGTTCCGCCTCTGTGGGAAGGCGCACCGAACCCGTGGCCTCCTCGTAGGTCGCGAGGACGTCACCGGCGACACGGCTCCAGGCGAATTGGTGCACCGCAGTGCGGCCTTTGACCGCCATGCGCTGACGCAACCGTTCGTCGCCCAGCAAACCGAGGACCGATTCGGCCAGGGCCCGTTCGTCGCCCGGAGCCACGAGTCTGCCCAAGCGCCCATCGTCGAGCACCGCACGATAGCCGGCCAGGTCCGAGGCCACCACAGGCAGACCGGCCGCCAGTGCCTCGATGAGGATCACGCCAAAACTCTCGCTCTGCAGGGAGGGTACGGCCACCATTTCGGCTGCCCTCATCTCGCGGACCTTGTCCTCGTGGCTCACCCGGCCAAGCGCCTTGACGCCGGGTAAAGGTCCCCTCAGCCCGGGCCAGACCTCGTTGGCCAGTCGTTGAAGATCGTGGGGCGCCGTTCCGACCACGTGCAGCGAAGCGTTCGGGTGACGTTCACGCACGGCCTGGAAGGCTCGGAGCAGCACGTGCAGGCCTTTGCGCGGTTCCGGCCGGCCGATGAACAACACCCGCCCGGGCTGCTTCCCGCCCAACCAAGCGTCGGCGTAGGCGTCCGGGGACACCCCATTCGGGATGATGCGGTAGTCACCGGGGTGCCTCACGCCCACGTAGTCTCGAGCCGAACCCGAAACGGCGATGCGGACCGACAGTTTCTTCATCAGTTGCCGCACCGCCGGCCAGAAGAGAACGTACGAGCGGGAGGCTTCTCCGGCAGCGTGAAAAGTCCCCACCATCGGCACGTCGGCCAGGAACGCGGTCAGGAACGAAGTGGGAAAGACGCAGGGCTCGTGCAGGTGGATCAGATCGAAGCCATAGCCACGGAGCCGCCGATTGAGATTCCAGGCCGTCCACGGCCAGATGTTCACGTAGGCGCTCGATCCGTTTGAGGGCACCGGTATGGCCGTCCCCACCGGGATGAACCTGCCGGGGAAAGGCACGCCGTCCCGCTGGCGTCCCGGTGGCCCGGTGGGCGCCACTATCCAGGTTTCGTGCCCCCGCTCATCCAGTTCCCGCGAGAGATTCGAAATATGGTCGTTGACCCCGCCCGGAACCGACCAGGCATATGGGGATACCAGGGCAATTCTCACCCGATCCTCGCCCTCTGACAAACAGCGGCCATGCGATCCTCTTCCCGCAAATTAGCAGTGAAAACCCGGGAGACCCCGGGCACCACCAACCCGAGCGGCGCCCAGGCGGCCTCACTCTAACACCAGACAAGCGATTGAGGCCCTGGTCTGATGGGTAGTGCGCGACCGTGACGTCAACCAATGACCATAGCTCACACCTAGACGTGGCTGCTTCCCTCGACCACTCGGGCCCGGACGCGCCTGCTTCCGCAGACGGTCGGCTGGAGACCGCGGTGAAGCAACGGCTGCACCAGAACGGGCAGCGGATGACACGTCTGAAGCAGGCGGTGCTCGAAGTCTTCGCCGCCGCCGAAGTGCTCTCGGTGGAGCAGATCGGCAGCCGAATCGACGGCTTGGGCGACCTCTCTCCGCTCTACCGCTGCCTGTCCGGACTCGAGGAGGCCAGCGTTCTCACTCAGGTATCCGTGGTCGACGGACCACGGCGCTACGCCCTGCACGAGCAGTTCGGGCGGCACCACGACTATCTGCTCTGCACCCGCTGCGCATCCCTGCAGGAGATGCCCGGCTGCGCGCTCAGAGAGAGCGCTCAGCAACACGCAAGCCAGAGCGGTTTTTTGATCGAGAACCACCAGGTCCTGCTCCGCGGGATCTGCGCCGACTGCCGTCAGGTCGAAGAGGAGGCGCAGCCGTGACCACTCCTCGGTTCCGGCCACTCAAACAGGTCTTGCTGTTCGCCGCACTCGGGGGGCTACTGGTGGCGGCACAGGCGTGCGGTGGCGAAGGAGGCACGGCCGGCGATGCGGAGGACGACCGGTTGCTGGTAGTCAGCACGGTGCCCGTCATCTACTCACTGGTCTCCAACATCACCGGCGACGACGCGCGGCTCGAGAACCTGCTCCCCCCCGGCTCCTCGCCCCATCAGGTCAACTTCACCCCCGCTCAGGCCAAACTGGTGGCGGAGGCCGACGTCGTGGTCAAGAATGGCGCGGGACTGGACTTCTGGGCCGATGACCTGATCGAAGCCGCCGGAACCGAGGACCTGGTGGTGGTGGAGGCGTCCCAGGGACTCGAAATGCTGAAGCCCGACGAGCCCTCGCTGGCGTCCGACTTCCCTGCGGAAGAGACAGACGCCGAACACGCCGGCGAGGACGTGGACCCGCACGTCTGGCTGGATGCCCGCAACGCCCAGCGCATGGCGCTCAACATCGCCGAAGGTCTGACAGAGGCGGATCCCGACCGTGCCGACGCCTACCGCACCCGGGTCGAGGCCTATACGGCCCGGCTCGAAACCCTGCACCAGGACATCCTTGCCCGCACCTCGACGCTCGAGGACCGGCGTTTCGTGGCCTTTCACAGCGCCTTCCAGTATTACGCCCGGGCCTACGGCCTCGAGCAGGTCGGAGTCATCGCCCGCTTCCCCGGGCAGGAGCCCTCGCCCCAGTATCTCGGCGACCTGGTGAACCTGGTGAAGTCGCTCGGCATCCACGCAATCTTCACCGAACCGCAGTTCTCGCCCCGCCCGGCGGAGGTGCTTTCGCAAGAGGCCGGTGTGGAAACATACGAGGTAGATCCGGAGGGCGCGGAGCTCTCGCCCTCAGGCTACGAGGATTTGATGCGCGAGAACACCGAAGTCTTCGTGCGCGCGCTGAGCGGAGAGTAGATGGCAGAAGACAACGCCGAAAGCCTGTATCCCAACGCGGTCTTGCTGGTGCAGGACCTCTCCCTGGTTCTCGGCGGGCAAACCCTGTTCGAGGAAGTCTCCTTTGTCGTAGACGAAGGCGAGATCGCCATCATCATCGGTCCCAACGGCGCTGGGAAAACCATGCTGATAAAGACCATCCTGAACCTTCGCCAGCCCGCCGCCGGCAGCGTCACCATCTTCGGGCGCGACCACCGCCAGTTGGGCGACTTCCACGACCGCATCGGCTACATGCCCCAGCGCTTGGACTTCGACCGCACGTTCCCCATCACCGTCTACGAGGTGCTGTTGCTCAAGCTGAAGGGCGCCGGTTTCTGGGTGCGCAGCGCGGGTCCCCGGGCGAAGATCCTGAGTGCCCTGGGGAAGGTCCGCGGAGAGAACCTGATCGACCGGCGCGTAGGTCAGCTCTCCGGCGGAGAGCTGCAGCGCATCCTGCTGGCCTACGCTCTGCTCACCGAACCCGAGCTCTTGGTGTTGGACGAACCGGTGGCCGGGGTCGACGTGACCGGCGAGGAGACCTTCTACGAGCTCATCCACAACCTGCAGAAAAACGAGCAGCTCACGGTGCTCATGGTGTCGCACGACCTCGACGTGGTCTACCGCTACGCCGACCAGGTGCTCTGCCTGAACCGTCGCCTGCTGTGCCGCGGCGCTCCGCGTCAGGTGCTCCGCGAGGACACCCTGGAGCAGACATACGGCTCCTATGCCGGCGCCTACCACCACGACCACCACTAGGGCGGGAAGGCACGTGCCCGACAGCGTCGTACAACTGCTGCCCTTCCTCGAGTATCCCTTTATGCAGCGGGCGCTGCTCGTCGGTACCGCCATCGGCTTTCTCTGCGCTACGATCGGCGTCTACGTCACCCTGCGCTCCATGGCGTTCTTCTCCGACGCCATCGCGCACGCCGCCCTCGCGGGAATCGCCCTGGGAGTCCTTTTCGGCATAGCCCCGGTGCCGGCCGCCGTGCTCTTCACCCTGGTGATCGCCGTCGGCATCACCTACCTCACCTTCCACACCGAGCTCAGCTCCGACACGGTCATCGGCGTCTTCTTCTCGGGGTCGCTGGCGCTTGGGGTGCTCTTGATCGGCATGCAGGAGGGCTACCAGACCGACCTGCTGAGCTACCTCTTCGGCGACATCCTCGCCGTGACCCGGCTCGACGTGCTCCTCGCACTGGGTCTCACCGCGCTGGTGATGACGGTGCTTTTCATGCGTTCGGGCTTGTTGGTGAAGATCGCCTTCAACCGCGATCTGGCTGCGGCGGAGGGTGTGCGGGTAGTGACCTGGGACTACATCTTCATGACCCTGTTGGCGTTGACCGTGGCCGTCAGCTTGAAGACCGTCGGCATCATCCTGGTCAGTGCATTGATCATCGTCCCCGCGGCCGCGGCCCGCAATGTGGCGCCCAACTTCCGCGTGCTGATGCTGCTCTCGATTATCGTCGGGGTGGTCAGCGCCCTGTCCGGGCTCATCCTCAGCTACTACCTGAACACCCCCTCCGGGCCCACGATCGTGCTGGTTTCCATCGGCCTGTTCATCCTTTCCTTCGCCGGGCGCCGCCGCTGAGCACGGGCCCATCGGGCGTTTTGGGCACCGGAGTTGCGGTTACAAACCGAGGTACGAACGCGCATCCTCCGGGGGTCCATCATGCCTGAGAAAAAGAAGCACAACGGTCACCGCCGAGTGACTCTGGAGCAGCTCGAGAATCTGAGCGACCAGGAGGTGGCGGAGGGCATCGGTGCCGAGGAGCCCGAGGTGCGCCATCTGAGCGAAGCCGAGATGCAGCGACGCATCAGCCGCAACATGAAGAAACTCAACCGGCGCTTCTGGGTGCTTAGCGGGCTTTTGCTCTCACTGAACATCGCCGCCCTGATCGCCGGCTACCTCTGGTGGCAACCGAAAGTCGACCGGGCGGAAGCCTACGCACAGGCACGGGAGATGATGGAATCCGCGCGCAAGGCGGCCAACCGAGGCGTCGACTACGTGGGCCGCGGGATCTAGCGCGACTCCTGCCACTCGTCGATGCGGCGATTAGCTCTGAGTCGGGTATGAATATCGGGGACTGGCGCGCTTCGAGTCCGTCCGGGTGCGGACCCAGCGGTCAAGGGAACTATCGAATCTGAGGGATGGAGGGGTCGGCCAGATGATCGTAAACACCAAGAAGCTGTTCCAAGTGGCCTACGACAAATTCGCCATCGGCGCCTACAACATCAACAACTTGGAACAGGCCATGGGTCTCTTCCGGGGAAATCTGGACTCCAAGGCCCCTTTCATCATCCAGATCTCCAAGGGAGCGCGCTCCTATACCGACAAGAGCATGCTCGAGGCGATCATCCGCGCTTCCGACGCGCTCTTTCCCGATGCTGTATTCGCCGTTCATCTCGACCACGGGGACGAAGAGGCCGCCATGGACTCCATCGCCAGCGGTTTCTATTCGTCGGTGATGATCGACGCCTCGCACGAGCCGCTGCAGAAGAACATCGAGATCACCAGGCGCGTGGTCGACGCCGCCCACGCGAAGGGGATCGTCGTCGAGGCCGAGCTCGGCCAGTTGGGCGGAGTGGAAGAGGACATCAAGGTCGAGGAGAAGCACGCCAACCTGACCGACCCGGACGAGGCCGAGGAGTTCGTCGAGAAGAGCGGCTGCGACAGCCTGGCCGTTGCCATCGGCACCAGCCATGGCGCCTACAAGTTCACCGGGGAGCAGGGTCTTCGTCTGGACGTGTTGGCAGAGATCCAAAAGCGCCTGCCCGGCTTTCCGCTCGTGATGCACGGCTCGTCGAGCGTTCCCCAGGAAGAGGTTCAGCGCATTAACGCGGCCGGGGGCGAGCTCAAAGGCGCCAAGGGCGTCGACGAGGACGACTTCAAGAAAGCGGTGCCCTTGGGCGTCACCAAAGTCAACATCGACACCGACGGCCGCCTGGTGTGGACGCGGGTGCACCGCGAATTCTTCCGGGATGAGCCGTCCAAGTTCGATCTGCGTGGCCCCGGCAAGATCTTCATGGCCGAATACGCCAAGTTCATCGCGCACAAGAACGAAAAGTTGGGCTCCGCTGGGTGGCTCGACGACGTCCGGGCGCAAATGTAGCGCCACGCGGACTCGGGGCCGGCCTCG
>JAGXFV010000029.1 GCA_024637095.1 Actinomycetes bacterium | reverse complement strand
TCGGAAAAGTGAGGCGGAGATGGCGGGCAACCTTCAGGTAATGGATCAACTGATGGCCGACAAGCACTGGATTACTCACTTCAGCGATGATCCCGAAGATCTGGGAATCGTGGGAACGGACCTGGAGACGAGAGAGGCGCCCTTAGGGACCGCGACCTTCGCACACCGCGAGGAGGGCAGCTATCGGACGGTGATTCTCACCACCGAGGAGGAATTGGAGCACGCCCGGCGCCTTTGGGACGCTCAGCAGAAGTACATACAGAAGCAGGAGTAGGCGGCCCGGATTCTCCAGCAGGTCCGGATTCTCCAGCGCTCTCGAGCCGAGAAGCATTCATCATCGCTGGGGGGGGGCGGACGTCACCGGGCGGTTCGCTGATCGCTCAGACGTTGAACCGGTAGTGCACGATCTCGCCGTCGCGCACCACGTAATCCTTGCCCTCGATGCGCAGCACACCGCTGTCTTTGCACGCCTTGAGGCTGCCTCGCTCCATGAGTTCGTCGTAGCCGACGACCTCGGCGCGGATGAAGCCGCGTTCGATGTCAGAATGTACCGCCCCGGCGGCCTCACGGGCCGACGTACCGCGGTTGATCGGCCAGGCGCGCACCTCATCCTCGCCCACAGTGAAGAAACTGATCATCCCCATGGCTCCGAAAGCTGCCTGGGTGATGATCGCCGTGGGTGGACCCGGCAACCCCATGGCCTCGGCGAACTCGGTCTGCTCTTCCGCGGATAGCCGCGAGACTTCCGCCGCCTCGGGGAAGGGGAAGGCGACGAGGCTTCGGTCCTGGGCAAGCTCGCCCAGCGACGCGGGGTCGAATTCCTCGCCGGAGTCAGTATTCACCAAGAGTAACTGCGAGACTCCGGTCAGGAAGGCATAGGAGCGCAACTCCCGGCTCTCGGTGTCCTCGAACTCGACCTTACGCAGGGGAGTGTCGCTCTCGAGGGCGTCCCGCGCGCGTTCAAGGCCTTTCTTGGCCTGGTCGCTGAGCGGAGCCTTCCTGGCCCGTTCGAAAGCGCGTTCGATGGCCAAGAGATCCGAAAGGATGAACTGCTCATCCAATTCCTGGAGATCGCGGGCCGGATCTGCCGGGTCGGCCAGCATGGGGCTCTCGAAGGCGCGGACGACATGCAGGAAGACCTGGGCGCCCTGAATCTGATCCAGATACCTTTCCATGGCACCCTTGCGCGCCGTGGCGTCCGGCCACACGGCCTCCTTGACGGTGAACTCGCCGTAGACCGTCTTCTTGGGTTTGAAGATCTCGCTCAGACGGCGGATGCGCTCGTCGGCCAGGCGGACCGTGGCGATGGTGCCATCGGTGCGCCCTTCGGCCAGAGCGGAGAGCAGGATAGACTTGCCCGATCCTTTGAGTCCTATGATTCTGGATTCCATGATGAACAAGGGTAGCAGAGAGCGGGCAGAACACGGCAGGGGGTTGGATAGTGGGCTCGACGGGGCGGCAACCTCTATTGATCGACGTGGATTTCGCCCGACTCATGGAGTCGGTGGAGGCCCGCGATCTCGCCGACTATGTGACTGCATGGCGTCAGGCGGCCCCTGAAGCTGAACCCGAGTATCTTGAGTTGGGCTGCGGCGTGGCCGGCTTCGCCGGGCCGGACTCCCCAATCACGCAGGCGGTCGGCTTCGGCATGGAGGGGCCGACGGTCTGGGAGCAGATCGACAAGGTGGAGGATTTTTTCGGAAGCAGGGGCGCGCCTTCCCGGTTTGCCCTCTGCCCGATGGCGCATCCCTCTCTTCTCGGCGAATTGGGGCGCAAAGGTTACGTGCTGACCGAATTCGAGGATCTTCTCTTCATGGAACTGGGGAACGGCGCCGCCGCCGGAATCGATGCCGGATCCGAGGGGCTCGCTGTCCGGGAGATAGGCGCGGCGGAGTCGACCATCTGGGCTGAGACCGCCGCCCGGGGTTTCACTGCGGTGGCCAACCCCGAGAGGGGGGACATCCTGCTGGGCCTGGCCGCCGCCCTCCGCCCGGGAGTGTCTCTCTTTGCGGCCGACGCGGGGGAGCAGATGGTGGCGACCGCGGCATTAGCCGTACGGGGCGAGGTCGGCACGATGTTCGGAGCCGCTACGCTACCCGAGTTTCGAAACCGAGGAGCGCAGACCGCCCTCACTCGCGTGCTTCTGGCGGCAGCGGCCAAGGCCGGCTGCCGAATCGCCGTGGCCGGCGGGGTCCCTGGAGGAGTCTCTCACCGCAATCAGCAACGCGTCGGTATGCGCGTCGCCTATACCAAAGTGATGGTCGAGCGTAGCCTCGCCTGAGTCTGGCATTGCCGCCGCAGCGTGGCGCGCCCGATCCTCCAGGGGTGCTCTTTCCGCCGCGGGTCAGCCGCTTGCCGAGAGCTGTCCTGGCCCGTTGCTATACTTGCTCTTGCCTATTCTTTGCCTTTGTCCAACAGTCCCGAGCGAGGTCCTATGAAGGTCACGCTGCCCGACAAGTCACAGATGGATCTCCCGGAGGGGGCGACGCTCCGGACGGTCGCAGAATCTATCGGTCCCCGCCTGGCCAAGGCAGCTATCGCCGGAAAGATCAACGGTCGGTCGGTCGACCTGAATGCCTTGCTGCACGAGGGCGACGAGGTGACCATTCTCACTCCCGACTCAGATGAGGGGCTCGAGGTAATGCGCCATTCTGCGGCCCACGTGCTCGCCGAGGCCGCCACCCACGTGAGGCCGGGAACCAAGGTGGCCATCGGCCCTGCGATCAAGGACGGCTTCTACTACGACTTCGAGTTCGATGAACCGCTGAGCGAAGAGGAATTGTCGGACTTCGAGCGCGAGATGGAGCGCTCCATCCAGGCGAAGAAACCCTTCGAGCGCACCGAGGTCGACAAGCACGAGGCCCTGGAACTGTTCGCAGGACAGCCCTACAAGCTCGAACTGATCCGCGACCTGCCTGAGGACGAGACGATCAGCATCTACCGTCACGGGGACTTCGTCGATCTGTGCCGGGGTCCTCACGTCCCGGACACGGGCCGGCTCAAGGCGGTCAAGGTGCTTTCCACCGCGGGCGCCTACTGGCGCGGAAGCGCCGACAACACCATGCTCACCCGCGTATACGCGACCGCCTTCCCCTCCAAGAAGGAATTGGACGAGTACCTGGCGCGGCTGGAAATGGCCCGGCAGCGAGATCACCGCAAACTGGGGCGGGAGCTCGATCTGTTTAGCTTCCACGAGGAAGGGCCGGGCTTTCCCTTCTTTCACCCCAAGGGCATGGTGGTGATCAACAACCTGCTCGAGTACTGGCGCCGCGAGCACCGCGCCGCGGGCTATGAGGAGATCAAGACGCCCATCATCCTCAACCGCGAGCTCTGGGAGCATTCGGGGCACTGGGACAACTACAAAGAGAACATGTACTTCACCGAGATCGACGGCGAAGACTACGCGGTCAAGCCAATGAACTGTCCCGGCGGGTTGCTGGTCTACAAGTCGCGACAGCACTCCTACCGCGAGTTTCCCTCCCGTATCGCGGAACTCGGCCACGTGCATCGGCACGAGCTCTCGGGGGTTCTTCACGGGCTGATGCGGGTGCGCTCATTCACCCAGGACGATGCTCACCTGTACGTGCTGCCCGAGCAGGTTGAAGACGAAGTCTTGGGCGTCATCGACCTGACCCTGCGCATGTACCGCACCTTCGGCTTCGAGAAGGTCCACCTGGAGCTCTCGACCAAGCCGGAGAAGCACATCGGTGATGACGAGATGTGGGCGGAGGCGGAGGCGCTTCTGGCCAGCGCCCTGGACCGCACCGGGCTGGAATACCGGGTTAATCCGGGAGACGGGGCTTTCTATGGGCCCAAGATCGATTTTCACATCGAGGACGTTATGGACCGCACTTGGCAATGCGCCACCTGTCAGCTGGACTTTGCTATGCCGGAGCGCTTCGACCTCGAGTACGTGGGCGAGGACAATCAGCGGCACCGCCCGGTCATGCTCCACCGGACCGTCCTGGGGAGCATCGAGCGCTTCCTGGGTATTCTGATCGAGCACTACGGCGGCGCCTTCCCCAGCTGGCTTGCTCCGGTCCAGGTTGTGCTGATACCGGTGGCCGACCGACATCTGGCCTATGCCCGGGAGGTGGCGGGGGAGCTCGGGGCGCACGGGCTGCGCGTCGAGGTCGATGACCGCACCGAGTCTATGGGGCGCAAGATCCGGGACAATGAGATAAGCAAGATCCCCTGGATGCTGATTGTGGGAGACCGGGAGGTCGACTCGCAAGAAGTGTCTCTGCGTTCGCACAAGGAAGGCGACCTGGGGGCGCTCGGGCGCCGCGAGCTCGTAGAGCGTCTCGTGCACGAAACCGCCATTCCCGCCGCTGGATCGGCGGGTTCGGGCGTCGCCGCCATGGCGGAGTAGTGGCGATCGGTCTCGCCTTCAGCTATACTCGGCAACGTGATAAAGCGGAAGGCCGCCCTTCCCACCCCGTACCCCAAGGGCGCTGGGTCTCCATTATGTTCGGAGCAACTGGTGCCGCGATATGTCGTGGTGCCGTATATGCTATGGAGCGGCGGTTGAGGCCGCTCTTTTCGTTGGAGTAGGAAGCAAGCCCGGGGGAAACCGGGGGAGGTGTCGAGGGACATAGTCGAGAGCGCACGAATCAATGAGCGAATACGCGCCGATAAGGTACGGCTGATCGGGCACGACGGAGAACAGGTCGGCATCGTCAGCGTCATCGAAGCCCAGAGCTATGCGGACAGGCTCAACCTTGATCTGGTCGAGGTCGCGCCGCAGGCGGATCCGCCGGTCTGTAAAGTGATGGACTACGGTAAGTACCGGTACGAGCAGGAGCAGAAAGCCAAGGAAGCCCGCAAGAAGCAAACGACGATCAACATCAAGGAGATCAAGCTTCGTCCGAAGATCGACGAGCACGATTTCCAGACCAAGAAGGGTCACGTCGAACGCTTCCTCAAGAAGGGCGACAAAGTCAAAGTCACCATCATGTTTCGGGGCCGCGAACTGGTCCACCCGCACCTGGGTGAGAAGTTGCTTCGCCGAATGGCGGAGGAACTCGAGGAACTGGGCGAGATTGAATCCGAGCCCAACCTCGATGGACGCAACATGGTGATGATGATGACGCCCCGGCGCTAGCCGCTCAGGCCCTCTTTGGAGGGCAACTGGCTCGAGAGGAACGAACCGGGAGCTTCTCGGATAAGCACCCGCGCTCGAAACTGCTGTCTGAAGACAACCGAAAACGGACGGACTTCGGGCCTCCGCGGACAAAGGAGACCAATGGCCAAGCAGAAGACGCATAGGGGCGCGAAGAAGCGCTTCAAGCTTACCAGCAAAGGCAAACTGCGGCGACGGCACGCCTTCGCCAGCCACCTTCTGACCAAGAAATCCAGCAAACGCAAGCGCAAGCTCCGCAAGGAAGAGCCGGTCCACGAAGCCGACGCCGGCCGTGTGCACGCGCTCCTCGGAGAGTAGGAGGGTCAACTCATGGCAAGGGTCAAGCGGAGCACGAGCGCTCAGAAGAAGCGCCGGAAGGTGCTCGGGGAAGCCAAGGGTTACTGGGGCTTAAAGAGCAAGAGTTACCGGCGGGCCAAGGAGCAACTGCTCAAGTCCTATACGTACGCCTACCGGGATCGCAAAGCGCGCAAGCGCGACTTCCGGCGGTTGTGGATCACTCGCATCAACGCGGGTGTGCGCCAGCACGGCATGACTTACAGCCAGTTCATGCACGGCCTGAAAGAGGCCAACATCGAGCTCGATCGAAAGGTGCTCGCGGAAATGGCCGTCAATGAGCCGCAGGCTTTCGCCGCGGTGGTGAAGGTGGCGCGGACCGCTCTGGACAGCGGTAAGTAGCTGCACCGGGGAGAATGATACCCCGAGGCTATCTGCCGCCGGCCGTGATTTTTGCGGTTGCTTGCCGTTGAGCCAATCGGTGTGACGACTGAGGGAGTCGGGATCTCGTATCTCGGCTCCCTTCTCGCTTCCCGCATACGAGGTCTGTAGGAGCCGCATGTGATTCGAGCGATCGAAGGACGCAACAATCAGAGCCTGAAGCTCGCGCGCAAGCTGCAGAAGAAGAAGCATCGCCGGGAGCGTGGCCTGTACGTCGTCGAGGGTATGGATCTGCTACTGGCGGGACTCGAGGCGGGGGAGCTGCCGGCCGAGGTGCTGGTGCGGGAAGATCTCCTGGAGCGCCTCCCGGCCGAACTGCTCGAGGATGCGCGGGAAGACGAACTCGACGTGGGTGTGTGTTCTGCGGACACGCTGGCGGCGGCCTCGAGCCTCGGAGGCGCCGCCGACGTCGTGGCTCTCTTCGAGATGCCGGAACACTCTCTTGCCGACCTCGAGCCCTCCGCGGGCTTGACCGTGTTTCTTCTGGGAGTGGGCGATCCCGGGAACGTCGGCACCGTAATTCGCAGCGCCGCCGCTTTTGGCGCGGGCGGAGTGGCCCTCTCGCCCGGGAGCGCCGACCCCCACAGTCCAAAGGCGCTGCGCGCCGCCATGGGTAGCCAATTCCTGATTCCGGTCGTCACCGAGGTCTCGTCCCAGGATCTGGTGGGCAAGCTGCTCGCGGACGAGAAGCGCTTTGGAGTTCCCGGCGGCCGCAATGCCCCCACAGGCCGCGAAGCCGCGGCAAGCCCGCAGATCCCGGAGGCGTTACCCTGGCTGATTTTGGCCGACCCGCAGGCCGTCTCTCACCTGGGGAAGGTACCCCTCGGCCCCCCCGCCGTATTGGTCTTGGGCAGCGAACGCGGCGGCCTGGAGGAGATGCTAAAGGCAGCGCGCGCGGCCGGTTTCCCGAGCGAGAGAGTTCGCGAGATTGCCATTGGACAGGCCCGCTTCGACTCGCTCAACCTGGCGATGGCCGCTTCTATCTTTCTCTATGAGCTCTCCGGTTCAGGCTCGAGAGGCATATAGACCTCGGTCAGCCACTCTTCGGGATCAGGCTGCACCTGCGGGTCGGTGAGGTAGGTCTCATAGGTCGGCCCCCGCGGCTTCCGCTCGTGCCGCCCGAGCCACTCCTCGAGCGCCTGATACAGACCCCCCAGCTTCTCGTAGGGACCCTTGTGCACGGCGTGGAGCGCGGGTCCGCCTTCTAACTCACGGTAAATGATGGCGATGCCCTTGTAAGCCCGGGGGGTGCCGCCGGGAGGATGCTCGGCAAAGGGGATCGCTGCCTCGACGTCCAACCTATTCTCGGTCATCTCGTGGTAGATGGCGAGGGGCGGGTCGGCCAGCGGAACCCCAAACTCGATCATCAGGGAAGAGAGGCCGGAGAAGGTGTCCTCAAAGAATGCAGGCAGCTCCTCCATGCGGAGCACCCTGCGAACGGCGGCGATGTTCCGGGACTGCAACTCGCGGACCTCGATGTCGTATTCCACCGCTCTCCTCCGGCTCGTCGACTGGCAAAGGCAACGCCCGTTTGCTAGCGTACCCCGACGGCGCCGCGGGTAAAGAGCTCTGTCCGAGGGGTGCTCCAAGGAGGCAACGATTCCGGTCGACAATCACATCTTGCAGGGCCTTACGCGCCCCGACCTCAAGCAGATCTACGAGCGTGGGCTGCGCGATTTCGAGACCGCCCGCACGCTGGCGGAGCTGGAAGACCTTCGGGTGCGCTACCTCGGTCGAAAGGCCGAGCTGACCAACCTGCTGCGCAGCATTCCCGAACTGCCTCAGCAGGAACGCCCGGAGGTTGGTCGCTTCGGCAACCTGGTCAAGCGTGAGCTCGAGCAGGCGCTGGAATCGGCGCGCAAAGACCTCGAGCAGGCCGAGTTGGCGAAGGGGCTGGAAAAGGACCGGGTGGACGTCACCCTGCCGGGGAGGCCCTGGCCTCTCGGGCATCTCCACCTGATCGAGCAGACCCGCCGCGAGATCGAGGACATCTTTGTCGGTTTGGGCTACGACGTGGTCCAGGGCCCGGAGATCGAGACCGACTATCACAACTTCGAGGCGCTCAACCACCCGGAGGATCACCCGGCCCGTTCGCTTCACGACACCTTTTTCGTGGACGAGACAATCTTGCTGCGCACGCACACGTCGCCGGTCCAGGTGAGGGTGATGGAGCAGCAGCCGCCGCCTCTCTACCTGATCGCTCCGGGCAAGACCTACCGGCGGGACTCGGATGCCACTCACACTCCCATGTTCCACCAGGTCGAAGGGCTCGTGGTTGACCGGGGAGTGACGCTGGCCGACCTCAAGGGCACCTTGGACACTTTCGCCAAGAAGATGTTTGGCGAGGAGCGGCAAATCCGCCTGCGTCCCCACTATTTCCCCTTTACAGAGCCCTCGGTGGAGGTGGACGTCTCCTGCATGGCCTGCAACGGGCAGGGCTGCCGTCTGTGCAAACGCAGCGGCTGGCTGGAGATTCTGGGCGCGGGCATGGTCGACCCCAACGTGTTCGGCTTCGTGGGCATCGACCCGGAGGAGTACAGCGGTTTTGCCTTCGGGATGGGCGTGGAGCGGATCGCCATGCTCAAATACGGCGTGACCGACCTGCGTCTGTTTTACGAGAACGATCTGCGCTTCCTGCGTCAGTTCTAGCTCTGCATCCATGGCCCTGTTGTTCTGCGAGGAGGTTGATCGGCGGTGAAAGCCCCCCTTTCCTGGCTTCGTGACTACGTTGAAATCGTGCTGCCTCCCGAGGAACTGGCCTCGCGCCTGGCTCTCACCGGCACCGAGGTGGAGCGGGTGGAACCGCTGGGGGCCCCGGGGGACGACGCTGTCCAAGAGCTCTTCGTGGTGGGCAAGGTGGTCGAGAGGGAGAAGCATCCCGACGCCGACAAGCTCTCCGTCTGCCGGGTCGACGTGGGAGAGGAATCTCCACGCACTATCGTCTGCGGCGCGCCGAACGTAGCCGCCGGCCAGACCGTGGCGGTGGTCCTCCCGGGCGCTGTGCTGGCCAACGGCATGAAGATCGGTGAGGCCAAGCTCCGGGGGGTCAAGTCCTCCGGGATGATCCTCTCGGGCGCCGAACTGGGGTTCGAGGCCAAGAGTGAAGGCATCATGGTGTTACCCGAGGAGTGGAAGGCGGGCGAGCGGCTCGCCGAGCATCTGCCGGTAAGCGACTGGCTGCTCGACGTCGAGGTGACGCCCAACCGCCCGGACTGCCTATCGATCAAGGGACTCGCTCGAGAGATCGCGGCCATTACCGAACGGCCCTTTGTCGAGGGGCAGGACTTCGCCTTCCCCGTGAGTGAGCGGCCGGTCGAGGAGGACATCTCCATCGAGGTCCCCGCGTCCGACCTCTGTCCGCGTTACGCGGCGCGGGTGATTCGTGGGGTAACGGTGGGGCCGTCTCCCACCTGGCTAAAGGCTCGCATCACCGCCGCCGGGATGCGGCCGGTCAACAACGTGGTCGATGTGACCAACTACGTCATGTGGTCGCTGGGACAGCCGCTTCACGCCTTCGACCTGGCGAGCGTGGCGGGCAACAAGATCATCGTGCGCCGTGCCCAGCCGGGGGAGGGCATCCGGACCCTGGACGACACTCAACGGACGCTGACCGACGACATGCTGGTGATCGCCGACGCCGAGAAGCCTTCGGTCATCGCCGGGATCATGGGCAGTATCGACAGTGAGGTGACCGAGAGCACCACCGACATCCTGCTCGAGGCGGCCAACTTTGCCCGTTCCTCCATACTCAAGACCGAGTCCGCTCTCAGCCTGCGGAGCGAGTCCTCGACCCGCTTCGAAAAGGGACTCGACCCCAACATGATTCCGCCCGCCCTGGACATGGCGTGCGCCCTGCTGACGGAGCTTGCCGGTGGTGAGGTCTCGCGGGGAACCGTGGACATCCAGGCGGCAACGGTGGAGCCGTGGCAGCTGGAGCTTCGCGTGGCCCGCGTGAGCCAGCTTCTGGGCATCGAGGTGACGAAGGCGGAGATGGCGGACATCCTGCGCCGTCTGGGCTGCCAGGTGGAGGACGCCGGAGACCGGCTGCGGGTCACCATTCCCACTTTCCGTCTGGACCTGGAGCGCGAGATCGACCTGGTCGAGGAAGTCGTTCGCATCTATGGTCTCGAGCGCCTGCCCGCGGCGCAGCCCTGCCGGCGGAGCGGCGGGGGAGGGCTCACCGAGGGACAGCGCAAGGTGCGGCGCGCAGAGGATTTGCTCGCAGGAGCGGGACTGACTCAGGTGGTTGTCTATTCCTTCATCGACCCTGTCTGGCTGACCGCGCTGCGATTGTCCGCGGAGTCTCCGGAGGCCAAGCCGGTGGTGATCCGCAATCCGCTCAGCGTCGAGCAGTCGGTGATGCGCACCATGCTGCTTCCCGGTCTACTGGCTGTGGCGGCCCGCAATCGCGCCATGCGCGAGGAGCGCATTCACCTTTTCGAGGTTGGGCGTACTTTTCACCCCGAGCGGCCATCCGAATTCGGCGGGGGGCTCCCCCGGGAAGTCAACGGTCTGGGCTTCGTGCTCTCCGGTCCCGTCGTCGAGAAGCACTGGGAAGAAGAAATCCGTCCCTCGGATTTCTACGCGGCCAAAGGTCTGGTCGAAAGGTTGCTCGAAGGATTGGGAGTCGCGGCAAGCTTCGGCCGCACCGACAAGCCCTTCCTCCATCCGGGCAAGGCCGCTCACGTCCTTGTCGGCGGGCAAGAGGTCGGATGGGTTGGCGAGGTCCATCCGCTGGTTCTGCAGGCCTTCGACCTGCCAGAGGGTGTGGTCGCTGCCGAGCTTGACCTCGACGTGCTGAGTGCCATGGGGAGGAGTCTGACGGTGTTCGAGGATCTGATCACCTACCCGGCCGTCGAACAGGATCTGGCCCTGGTGGTGGATCAGAACCTGCAGGCCGACCGGGTGCTTCGTGTGGTGGGAGAAGCAGGGGGCCCGCTGCTGCGGGAGGCTCGGGTTTTCGACGTCTACGAGGGCCCCCAGGTGGGTGCGGGCCGTCGGAGTCTCGCTCTGCGACTGACCTTCCGCTCCAGCGAGCGCACCCTCAGCGAGGAAGAGATCAACCGGCTGCGCTCCGAGATGCTGCCCGTGCTGCGCGAACGCTTGGGAGCCGAATTGCGCTCCTAGCCTACCGCTCCTAGCCTACCTTGGGTCACGCGCGGGGTGCGCGCGGGGTGCGCGCGTCACCGCCTCTCCACTTGCTTTGCTTGCACGACGGTGTATAGTTATGCATTCAGTCAGCCCAAGCGAGAGGAGCAGCTTGATAAAGGCCGCCGTCATCGGCGCCACCGGTTTCACCGGGGCCCTGCTCGCCCGGATGCTTCAGGCGCATCCCGAAGCCCAACCTGCGGTTCTCACCTCGTCCTCCTTCGTGGGACGCCGGGTGCATGAGGTGTTCCCGGAGATCAGGCACGAGGCTGAATACGTGGCCTACGAGCCGTCGATCGTCTCGGAGATGGACGTGGCCTTCGTCTGCTACCCCCATACCCAGGCCCACCCGGTGGTTGCGGAGTTGCGCGACCGGGGGGTCAGGGTGGTTGACCTCAGTGCGGACTTCCGCCTGCCTGCGGAGGACTATCCGGAGTGGTACGGCTTCCAGCATCCGCGGCCCGACCTGGTTCAAGAGGCGGTCTATGGATTGCCCGAGCGATACCAGGAGGAGATTCGCGCTGCGAACATCGTGGCGAACCCCGGTTGCTTCCCCACGGGAATGCTCCTTGCGGTCTTGCCTCTCGCCGGCTGGCTGGAGCTCGACCTGGTCGTGGTCGACTCCAAGTCCGGCGTTTCGGGGGCGGGCAAGACGCCCAGCTCGAAGACCCACTTCTCCACCGTGCACGACAACTTCCGTTCCTATACAGAGATCGGGCACCGCCATGCCGCGGAGATGATCGGCGAACTCAGCCGGGCTGCGGGGCACAAGGTGCCGATCAGCTTCACCCCGCATCTCCTGCCCGTCGATCGGGGGATCCTCAGCACCGTCTATTGCCGCCCTTCGGCGGGGACGAAGATTCCCGATGAGGCGGCTCTGCGTGCGCGCTACGAAGACTTCTATCAGGGCAAGCCGTTCCTCGAGGTTCGGGAGCACGCTCCCGCACTCAGCGAGGTCCAATACACCAACTACTGCCGGGTGGCGCCTTTGGTGGATCGGCAGGCCGGTCTCATCAAGGTCGTCTCCGCGATCGATAACCTGGTCAAGGGCGCTTCGGGCCAGGCCGTGCAGAATATGAATCTGATGTTTGGGCTCGCCGAGACCCTGGGCCTGGAGGGCCGGCAGTGAATTCGCAACAGACCGTCGCGGCCACACAGGGGTCAGGCCCCGATCATCCGGTGGTGAACTCCCCCGAAGCCTCGCGCTTCCTTTCCCTGCCCGAGGGAGTGCGGTGGGAAGCCGGCGCGGCAGAGCGGAACGGGGTGACCTATCCTGAGGGCTTTCGCGCCGCCGGTGTGGCGGTGGGACTCAAGCAGTCGGGGGCGCTCGACCTGGGAATCGTCGAGATTGCTCCGGAATTTCGCGAAGAATCGGTCTCGGCCGCAGTGTTCACCACCAACGCCTTCGCTGCGGCCCCGGTGGTGCTTTCGCGTGAACAGAGCGATGTGGGCGGACTCCAGGCCCTGGTGATGAACTCCGGCAACGCCAACGCCTGCACGGGCGACGCGGGGATCGAGGTTGCCCGGCAGATGCGGGCAACCACCGCGAAACTGCTTGCGGTGGCCGAAAGGGCGGTCGGTGTGGCCTCGACCGGCATCATCGGCAAACCGCTGGACGAGGTAGCCGTGCTCGAGGGTATCCGCATGGCCGCGGGGCGTCTGGACCGGCTGGGCGGTGGCTTCTTCGCGCAGTCCATCATGACCACCGACCGCTTCCCCAAGATATGCCAGGTCGACGTCCCTTTGAGTGGGGGGATCGTGCGCCTGGGGGCCTGTGCCAAAGGCGCCGGCATGATCGCCCCGGGGATGGCCACCATGCTCGCGGCGGTGACCACCGACCTGCGTCTGTCGAGTGACCGCGCGCAGCGACTGCTGGCCGGAGCCGCAGTGCGCAGTTTCAATCGGATCTCTGTTGATGGCGAGATGAGTACCAACGACTGCGTCTTCCTCCTGGCCAGCGGGGCCTCGAGC
This sequence comes from Actinomycetes bacterium, assembly GCA_024637095.1. Classification (GTDB taxonomy): domain Bacteria; phylum Actinomycetota; class Thermoleophilia; order RBG-16-64-13; family RBG-16-64-13; genus Soudan-30. The sequence goes on along the minus strand of JAGXFV010000029.1, from coordinate 8,458 downwards.
GTGGAACTGCAGGCAAGAGATCTGCCGCTGTTCGCAGAGGTGCTCGACGGTCTGTTGCTGCGGATGGCTCTGATGATGCTGGCCGACGGCGAAGGCGCTCGGCGCATGGCCCGCATCGAGCTTCGCGGGGCGCCGGACGAAGCCCGGGCGGATAAGGCCGCGCGGGCGGTCGCCGACTCGCTGCTGGTGAAGGCGGCGCTTAACGGAGCGGATCCCAACTGGGGAAGGATCTTGAGCGCGGTTGGCGCGGCCCTCGCAGGTGAATCCTACCCGGCAGCCTGTCTGAGCATCGGCGGGATGCAGGTCGTACAAGACGCCGCCGGCCGGGAGCTTTCACCTGAGGAGGCGTCCATCCTCGCATCCGCGGTCAGGGGTTCTGAGGTCTCCTTCGAGGTCGACCTCCGGGCGGGGGCGGGGGAGGCTCGGGCCTACTTCTCCGACATTGGGCACGAATACGTGACCATCAACGCCGATTATCATACGTGAGGCGCGAGTGACCCAGGAGCACTACCAAAAGAGAGTCGAGATCCTGCTCGAGGCTCTGCCGTACATCCGCCTCTTCAGCGGGTCGACCATGGTCATAAAGTACGGTGGGGCCGCTATGCGCTCGGCGGACTTGAAGGAGGAATTTGCAACCGACGTCGCGTTGCTCCGCTACGTGGGCATCCGGCCCATCATCGTGCATGGGGGAGGGGCGGAGGTCAGCGCCCTGATGGAGCGGCTGGAGCTGCCTGTTCGCTTCGTGGGCGGGCTGAGGGTGACCGACGCTGCCGCCATGGAAGTGGCCAAGATGGTGCTGGTCGGGAAGATCAACAAGGAAATCGTCGGCCTCATCAGTCAGAAGGGGGCGCTCGCCGTGGGTCTTGCCGGAGACGATGGCAGGCTCATCCGTGCCCGGAGGCTCGAACGGCGCGACGCCGACGGGAAACCGCTGGACCTGGGCCAGGTGGGGGAGGTCGAGAGCATCAACACCGACCTGCTCGACCTGCTCGAACGCGACTACGTACCGGTCGTGGCTTCGGTGGGCATCGGCGCCGACGGAGAGAGCTACAACATCAATGCTGATTCGGTCGCGGCGGCCATCGCCTCCGCGCTCAAAGCCGAGAAGCTGATTTTCTTGACCGACGTGGGCGGCCTCTACCGCAACCTGGAGGACCCCGACAGCATGGTGTCGGAAGGCACGCCAAGCGAGATTCGGGAGCTCGCCAACAGCGAGCAGGTCTCCCGGGGGATGATTCCCAAGCTGGAAGCCGTGTTGGATGCGGTCGCGGCAGGAGTCGGAGCCGTGCACATCATCGACGGGCGGGTGCCCCACTCGGTGCTGTTGGAAGTATTCACCGACCACCCGGGGGTCGGCACGAAAATCCACGCGGGAGGGGATGGAGCCTGATGGCGCCTCACCAGCCGAACAATGAAGCCAACTCGGCGCCCTTTGTCAGCGCGGATACCCGGGCTCTAGACGATAGGTACGTGCTGCCCACCTACGGTCGTCTGCCGCTGGAGGTCGTGCGCGGCGAGGCGGGCGAGCTGATCGGAGCCGACGGCCGCCGCTACCTGGATTTCGTAACCGGTCTCTCGGTCAGCAACTTCGGCCACTGCCATCCTCATGTGGTGGAGGCGGTGCGGAAGCAGGTCGGCCACCTGATCCACTGCTCAAATCTTTTCTACACTCGGGGGCAGGCCGAGCTCGCGCGCCGACTTTCGGCCCTGTCCAACGGAGGCAAGGTCTTTTTCGGTAACAGCGGAGCCGAAGCCAACGAAGCGGCCATCAAGATCGCGCGTAAGAGGGTGCGGGATCTGGGGGGCGGGGGCATCGTCACCCTCGAGCGCTCATTCCACGGGCGGACGATGGCCACGCTTTCGGCCACCGGACAGCGGGAAAAGCAGGCGGCCTTCGCCCCGACGCTCGAGGTGTTCCATCACGTGGCCGCCGGAGACCTGGACGGTCTGATCGACGTGTTCCGAGCGGGACGTGTCGCGGCGTTCCTGGCCGAACCGGTCTTGGGCGAATCCGGCGTGAGGCTGGTGCCGCCCGACTTCCTACGCGAGGCTCAGCGCCTCTGCCTCGAAAACGACGCCCTCTTCATCGTCGACGAGGTGCAGACCGGCCTGGGCCGTTGCGGAGCGGCCTTCGCCTATCAGCGCTACGACCTCGAGCCCGACATCATCACCGTCGCCAAGAGTCTGGCGGGCGGGTTTCCCATGGGCGCGGCTATAGTCGGTACGCGGGCCTGGGACGTGCTCGGGCCGGGTGACCACGGCTCTACCTTCGGCGGGGGCCCGACCGTGGTCGCAGCCGCCTTGGCGGTGCTGGATCTGCTCGAGGAGGACGGCCTCTTCGAACGGGTCGAGTCTCGGGGCAGGCAACTGGAGGAACTGTTCGCGCCGTTGGTCAAAATGGGAGCCGCGCGCGAAGTGCGCCGGCTCGGTCTGATGGCCGCGGTGGACCTTACCCGTCCCGTCGCGCAGGAAATGGTTGCCCGAGCGATGGACGCCGGCATCCTGCTCAACGCCACCTCCCCGGACACGCTTCGCTTCCTGCCGCCCCTAACCGTCGCGGCGGAGGAGATCCAGCGGGTGGGCGACTTCCTGTTGGCAGAGTTGACCGGCGAACCCAAAGCTCCGGAGGAGCAGCAATGATCCGGCACTTCCTCAAGGTGACGGACCTTTCCCCGGACGAGATCCGCCGGGTGCTCGACCGCGCCCGGGAGCTCAAGTGCGAGCCGATCGGCCAAGCGTTTGCGGGCCGAACCGTGGCCCTGATCTTCCACAAGCCCTCCACGCGGACCCGGGTCTCTTTTAGCGTGGGGGTTCATCAGCAGGGAGGTATGCCGCTTTACCTGGGGCAGGGGGAGACGCAACTCGGCACCTCCGAGAGCATCGAGGACACGGCGAGGGTTTTGTCCCGGTACGTGGACGCGGTGGTCATCCGGACCTTCGCTCAGGCGGACGTGGAGACCTTCGCCGAAGCCGCGACCGTCCCCGTGATCAACGGGCTGACCGACGAACGTCATCCCTGCCAGGCACTGACGGATATCTTCACCTTCGAGGAGAGTTTCCCGGCCTCACGCGGGCGGACGATCACATATCTGGGGGACGGCAACAACGTGGCCGCCTCGCTGGCGGCCGCGGCGGCCCTCACCGGCATCCACCTGAACCTGGCCCTTCCCGAGGGTTACGACCTCCCGGCGAGCATGATGGAAGAACTTCGCGGCCTTTCCGAGGCTCACGGCACCAAGCTGGAGGTCTTCCGCGACCCCGTCGCCGCCGTGAGGGATTCGTCGGCGCTCTACACCGACGTCTGGATCAGTATGGGCCAGGCGGAGACGGCGGAGAAGGTCCGTGCGCTGGAACCCTTCCGGGTGGACGAGGAGTTGTTGGCGGAAGCCGACCCCCATGCCGTCGTCATGCACTGCCTGCCCGCTCACCGGGGATCAGAGATCACCGATGCCGTCCTCGACGGCTCTAACTCGGTGGTCTTCGACCAGGCGGAGAACCGCCTCCACGTGCAAAAGGCGCTGCTCGAGTTCTTGCTCGCCCGGGAGGGCAGCCAGCGATGCTGAGCAAGCGGCATCGCCAGCAACTTATCAGGACCCTGGTGCGTCAGCAGCGGCTGGGTACGCAGCTGGGTTTGGTGAAGGCCCTGGGAACTGTGGGCTGCGACGTCACACAGGCCACCATCAGCCGCGATATCCGCGAAATGGGACTGCAGAAGAGCCGGGACGACTTGGGTAGGCCGATCTATTCATTGTCCGATGGCGACGAGCGCCGCGACCCCCAGGCGGCCTGTGCGCGGATGCTGGCCGAATTTGGCTACGAGGTCCTCGAGGCCCAGCACATGGTCCTCGTAAAGTCCGAACCCGGCACCGCCTCGGGACTGGGCAAGGTGATCGATGAACTCGGGGATGCGCGCATCCTCGGTACCGTCGCCGGCGACGACACCTTGATGATCGTCACCAGCGACAACAAGCAAGCAAGAGATGTGGGCGACTACCTGAGAAAGCTCGGAGGCTAAAGATGGCGAAGGACACGTGCGTACTGGCGTACTCCGGGGGACTGGACACCTCGGCGATGATTCCCTACCTGCGCGAGAACTACGATCTCGACGTGATCGCCGCGCTGGTCGACGTCGGTCGGTCCCGAGACCTGGAGGCTCTGCGCGACCGAGCGATCCAGGCAGGCGCCGTCGACGCCATCATCATCGACGCGCGACGGGAATTCGTGGATGACTTCGTATTTCCCGCCCTGCGGGCGAATGCCCTCTACGAGGAGAAGTATCCTCTGGTGTCCGCGCTCTCGCGGCCGTTGATCTCCAAGAAGATGGTTGAGTTGGCCAACGAGCGCGGTTCCAAGTATGTGGCTCACGGCTGCACCGCCAAGGGCAATGATCAGGTGCGCTTCGACGTTTCCATCCGCTGCCTGGATCCGCATCTGGTGATTTTGGCGCCCGCTCGCGAATGGAACATGACCCGGGAAGAGCTGCTGGACTACATGACCGCGCGCGGTATCGACATTCCGCTGACCAAGAAGAACCCCTACTCCATCGACGAGAACGTCTGGGGCCGCACCATCGAGTGCGGTGAGCTCGAGGATCCCTGGGAGGAGCCTCCCGCCGATGCTTACACGGTGACCGCCGGAATCGAGGAGGCGCCCGACCAACCGCAGGAAGTGGTGGTGGAGTTTGAGAACGGCTTCCCGGTGGCGCTCGACGGCGAACGTCTCGAGGGAGCGCAACTGATCGACCGCATCGACGAGGTTGGCGGCCGGCATGGGTTTGGCCGGATCGACATGATCGAAAACCGCCTGGTGGGGATCAAGAGCCGCGAAATCTACGAGGTTCCGGGGGCGCTCGCCCTGATCAATGCGCACAAGGAACTCGAGGACCTCAACCTTACCCGGGACCTCAACCACTACAAGCGCAACATCGAACAGCGCCTGGCCGACATGATCTATGACGGGCAATGGTTCTCGCCGTTGTCCGATGCCCTGCGGGCCTTCATCCAGGAGACCCAGAAGTACGTCACGGGCGAGGTGCGGCTCCGCTTCTTCAAGGGCAGCTGCACGGTGATGGGCCGCCGCTCCCCCTACAGCCTCTACGTGAAGGAACTCGCCACGTATTCGACCGGTGACACGTTCAGTCACGAGTCGGCCAAGGGTTTCTGCAATCTCTGGGGCCTGCCGCTAGAGGTCTGGGCGCGCCGGGAAAAGGAGCTGAGCTAGGGGAGTGGAAGCCGGCACCCCCAAGAAGCCCTGGGGAGGGCGTTTCAGCGAGGCGCAGGCGCCGCTCTTCGAGCGCCTGAACGCCTCCATACCCTACGATTGGGTGCTGGCCCCTTACGATCTGCTGGGCTCCAAGGCCCATGTCCGCATGCTCGAGCGCATAGGCGTGCTCTCCGCAGAGGAGTCCGAGGCGCTGCTCGCCGGCCTCGACTCGGTGGCCGGCGAGGTGGAACGGGGCGAGCTGGAGTGGCGGCTCGAGGATGAGGACGTGCACATGGCCGTCGAGCGGAGGCTGACCGAGTTGGTCGGCCCGTTGGGAGGCAAGCTGCATACGGGTCGGAGCCGCAACGACCAGGTTGCCCTGGACGTGCAGCTCTATCTGCGGGACGCAGTCAGCGGCCACCTGCGACGGATTCTGCGTCTGCTGGACTCCCTGATCGCTCGGGCCGCGTCGAAGGAGGGGCGTAGCGGCGTCCTTCCTGGTTACACGCACCTGCAGCGAGCGCAGCCGGTTCTGCTGGCCCATCACCTGCTGGCCTACGTGGCCATGCTCGAGCGGGATGCCGGCCGGTTCGTCAACTGGTTCGAGGGCTCACGAATGCCGCTGGGCGCCGGAGCGCTGGCCGGAGTCTCCTACCCGTCCGACCGGGAAGGAGTGGCGCGGGAGCTGGGCTTCTCCGAGATCTCCTGGAATGCGATGGACGCCGTCGCCGCCCGCGACTCGTCGCTCGAGTACCTCTCGGCGGCCACTATCTGTGCGCTCACCCTCTCCCGGCTCGCGGAGGAGATCGTGCTCTGGACCTCTCAGGAGTTTGCCTTTGCCCGTTTGCCCGATAGCTGGAGCTCGGGTTCCAGCATCATGCCGCAGAAGCGAAACCCGGACGGGGCCGAGCTTCTGCGGGGTAAATCCGCGGGTTTCATCGGCCGCTTCACCTCGCTGGCGGCGCTGGTCAAGGGCCTGCCTCTCGCCTACAACAAGGATCTGCAGGAGGACAAGCTCTACCTCTTCGCCACCCGAGAAGAGCTCGACCTGGCCCTCGAGGCTGCTGCCGCCATGGTCGAAGTCTTGGCCTTTGATCCTGAAAGAATGCGCGCAGCGGCCGAAGGCGGTTACGCTCAGGCCACCGACGTGGCCGACTTCCTGGTGACACAAGGCCTGCCCTTTCGGGAGGCGCATGCGGTCGCGGGCCGCCTCGTGGCGCTTGCCGGGCAGAAGGGTGTTTCCCTCGGCGAACTGACCCGGGAGGAACTGGCAGAGGTCGATGCGCGACTCGACGACCGCTACTACGCCGTGGTCGACCTCGACACGGTGGTCGCCAGCAAGGTCTCACCCGGCGGAACCGCACCCTCCCGCGTGGAAGAGCAGCTCGCGCACGCGCGAGGGGTGCGCGAACGTCTGGTACAAGAGATTCAGGCGCACGTATCTGCGCCGGAGCCGACCGAGCCGGGGGGGCCATGACCGGGCATCTAGACTACGTAGCGGTGGTGCCGGAGCGGGAGATTCGTCGGAGGGTGGCCGGCTTTCAGCGGCGGCTGGGGCGGGCCGGAATCGACGTGGCCCTCGTTGTCCAGAACGCCGACCTCTACTACCTGACCGGCACCGTCCAGCAGTCTCACCTCTTCGTGCCCGCGGCGGGCGATCCGGTACTCCTGGTGCGCAAAGACCCCGAGCGCGCGGCGGCGGAGTCCCCCCTCGAAGTCGAGAGCCTTTCGAGCATGCGCTCCCTGCCCGAGGTGCTGCCCCGGCTCGGGCTGCCCGCCAACGCCGCCATCGGCTTGGAACTCGACGTGCTCCCGGTGCGCAACTACCAGCGCTACCAGAAGATCTTTCCCGAAGCCCGTCTGGTCGACTGCTCGGCGGCGCTCCTCGAGGAACGGGCAATCAAGTCGGAGTGGGAATTCTCCGTCCTCGAACAGTGCGCGCAGCTGGCAAAAGCGAGTCTGGAGGCTGCGGCGGCCCAAATCCGGGTGGGCATCACCGAACTCGAGCTGTCCGCCATTCTCGAAGGCGCGATGCGACGGCTCGGGCACCAGGGTGTGGTTCGCTTCCGCGCCTTCAACCAGGAGATGCTCCAGGCCCACGTCTTTGCTGGACCGGACGCGGGGCGCTCCAGCTATATGGACGGGCCTTTGGGCGGCCGGGGTTTGACTCCGGCCGTGTCTCAAGGAGCGTCCCGGCGGCCCATCGGACGGGGGGAGGCCATCGTCATCGACTTTCCCGGGACCAGGGACGGTTACATGGTGGACCAGACCCGAACCCTGAGCATCGGCCCCCTGCCCGACGATCTGCAGGCGGCCTACGACGGCTGCGCCCAGATCGAGGACTTGCTGAGCACGGTCGCCGTACCCGGCGCGCTCTGCGGCGAGGTGTACGAGGCCGCCGCGTCGAAGGCGGCTGATTTGGGCTACGGCGATTGCTTCATGGGCGCTCCCATGCCGGTACGCTTCATCGGCCACGGCGTCGGCATAGAGTTGGATGAGCTGCCCGTGCTGATGAGAGGCTCGGATAGGCCCCTGGAGTCCGGGAACGTCATCGCCCTAGAGCCGAAGGTGCTGCTCTCCGGGAGGGGGACCGTGGGGGTGGAGAACACCTGGGTCGTGGGCGACGGCGGTCTGCGCCGGATCACCGCCGCCCGCAACGAGGTGTGGGAACTCTAGGGGAGAACCTGTGTCCATCCCCAGGGAACCCCTATCCGCGTTCCTTGACCCATTCGGCGAGAGCGGGCGCCAGTTGCTTCTGTGAGCGGCCGCTGACGTAGATCCCTATATGGCCCCCGGGGAAGTCGACCGTGGTCACGTCCTCGGAGCCGACGAATTCCTCCAACGAGAGCGACGAGCAGGGCGGCACGAGGTGATCCTCGGTGGCGTAGACGTTGAAGACCGGCATGGTGACGTTCTTCAGGTCGACTCGGCGGTCGCCGATGTACACCTCTCCCTTTATCAGTTTGTTCTGCTGATAGAAGTCCTTGATGAATTGGCGGAAGGTCTCACCGGCCTGGTCGGGGCTGTCGAAGATCCACTTCTCCATGCGGAGAAAGCTCTTCAAACTGGCCTCGTTCTCTACGGTGTCGATGAACCCGACATACTTCTCCGCCATGAGTTGGAAGGGCTTGAGCATCAAGAACCCCCCGTTCATGAAGTGCCCGGGGACGTTCCCGAAGGCGTCGACCATGGCGTCCACGTCCAGGTGCTGCGCCCAGACGTTGAGCAAACCGTCCTTGGTGTCGAAATCCACCGG